>NZ_CP107052.1:360000-1023750 GCF_025736875.1 Candidatus Kirkpatrickella diaphorinae | reverse complement strand
TTTCCCGCATGTATGGCTTGTAACAATGGGAAGGGAGAGGACGAGCAGGTAATCGGAAAGTTCCTCAAAATGCAAAACCTCGACCCTGTCAAAGACCCTGACTTCCAAAAGTTCGTCGATGGTGTGCGTATGAGTCGGCCTGACCTGTTTGAGAAGATTAAGGTCATCGAAGGAGAGGAAGCAAAACGCGCCCTCCGAGAGCTAGCTGGTAATGATGAGTCGGCGGCAAAATTAGCGATTGATGGTGCCAAGGTCATCGATTTTCCAGCAAGCTTGAACAATTTTTTGACGAATTTTAGCGGTTGGTTGGGTCGATCTCTTTATTTTCAGCATGTCGGTAGGATCCATCTTGGAGAGGTATTCACACGGATTTTTACTCTACAAGCTTTTGAACGACCTGAGCTTCGAAGAAGCTTAGATTTGCACATACAGCGGCCAACAATCGCACGCGGAAAAGATCTTTCCAAACAATTTTATTATCGATATCTCGTTATGGATAGAACGTTTTCCGGCTTTATATGGTTTGGGAACCCTCAATTCATCTTCAGCATCGTTGCGAGCCAGAATCCAACCGTGCTTGAACTGAACCGTCAATTTGAGCGAGGGGGATTTTGTATTCGGATCCCGCCGGTTAAAAAAAAGGGTCATGAGGGTTGTTAACTCAGAGCTAAATAGGGTGGTAAGTCGAAAACTTTTGAGCTGACGGCTGCTTCGTAAGATGTTTGCAATTTCGCCTGGCGATCAGAACAGTGTGGAAATTTCTAATGTTTCGGGAATAGATCGGAAACGGTGCCGGAAGCTACTTTATAAACTTGGGGAAAAAAAATTTGAAACAACTTACTTCGGTGAGAGCGGATACTCGGACAACCTGTACGGGCACTTGACGCACTTACAAGGTCTGGGGCTATGTCATGTTTATCCGACTAGTTACTTAGACATACTTTTTGTGCAGCTGCATAGAGACAGTATCAAAAAAGGCACGGTTCCTCGGATGAACAACGATTGGATTTGCAGCGCGCAGCTCACGACGGAAGGTATCACTCGCCTGGAGATCGCTTTGAAAACAGGAAAAGATGTGAAAATTGATGCTGCCGACGATCTTGATCCGTGGTTCACGCGATTTTGGAAGGCAATGTGGAAAATTACTTATAAATATTGCACACCCCCGTTCATTACCTTTCTACTCGGCAGGGCCATTAGATAGGAATGGCTCGAACACCTTATTTACATGATTCGAAATCGCGAGAATTTTAGATCTCCTGTGAAAAAATGACGAGAGTTCACATCACGGCAACGCCCAACCCAAGTATGACGCGCTGCCTAACATCGGCGCTTCTAGAAGGCGAAGGAACGGGTTCGTGGTTTGGCTAATTCAGCAAGCTTTCTTATTGAACGCGTTTCACAGAGAGACGATTCCTCTTATCAGTTCAGCACTGTCGCGACATCGTAAGGCTCTGTCTACAAAGCGATCCGCCCGGCGATCTCATCCCACCGGTCGCGATGTTCCGTAACAAGTTTAGCCAGATCTTCCGCGAGCTAGTCAGGTAGGGGGTTTTTGCCGGATATCCAACGTTGGACGGTGCGCACATTGACGCTCAGTGCGCTCGCAAGTTCAGACTGCCAGCGAGGCCCGAAGAGAGCCTCGCCTGCCTCCTGAGGATGATCCTGCGTGATCATCCTGCAAACCGGATCAGGAACGATAATGCGACCAGTCCGCCAAAGATGAAGGCTGAGATAAAGGCTGTGCGACTGCGAAGAAAAGCGTCCATGATACCCCTCCTCAACTCATCAGGCTTGCGCCTATTCAAAAGCCGTTTCCCGGCACTGATATCAAAAAAAGTGCTCGTCGCAACGGCTCTGTTTAGAGAGTTTTGGATTACCTGCCCGTAAGGATAACTAGTGGTAAGCGCAGCTCCGTAGCGAGACAGACCAGCGTGCCTTACACCATCTCCCGCCACACCGTGCACGCGCGTGCACGATGGCTGATTGTCCATCACAACTCAGAATGAAACACGCATCCGAAGCAATTTAACAAGGTTGAAGGGGTGGCGGTGGGGAGGGGCCACCTGTTGCCGGGTTGTTCCGTGTCGACATTCGTCATGCTGGCTCCCAATGTTCTGATGGGGCCGCTCGTAATTGGATATTGGTGCGTCGACGGGTAGGGATCGTCGTTGGATTGCGTGTCACCAGGCACGTAGTGATCATTATCCAGCGTGGTTTCATGAATAACGCCGCCCACGCGCGTGTAAATCGTTACAGACTGAATTTGCTCTGTCGGTATGTGGTGGGGCACAAACCATTCCTGTTCCCGCGCCATGGTGGCTCTCATCTGGTCTGAAACGCGGCGCGGCGAGGTCGCATGCTCATAAATATTATAGATCGACGTCGATGCCGAATAGAAGTTTCTGTCCGGTCGGATGTTATAAATGTAGCTTGTCGCGTCGCATGCGACATTAAGCAGGTCGATCGCAAATCTTCGTGCTATATCGGGGTTGGATGTTGTGGGGATAAAGGCTGAGTCGCGGCTGCCCCTTCCGCCGCTCAACCCGAGAATGTGTGCATTGACGTTGATATTATCGCCCCAGGACGTAAAGCCGGAAGCGAAGACTTCAGAAGGCGGTCTCGACTCAGCGCGGAACACTTTCTTGACCGGCAGCGCGGAGGCGCAGGAGAAGCTGAAAATGACCGTTGAAGCAACGATGAGCCGGCTGATGAGCGATGCGCTGCTCATGTGCGTTTTCCCGCCGGGGTCGACTCAGATAATCTGATGCCGACAAGCTTATCAATACTCGGGTCGAGCGTGCTTTGCGCAACGCAGATATCGGTCTTCACGCCTGTCAGATACGCCATTTTCGCAATGTCATACGTCCAGGGATCGTCATTTTTAACGGTGTAAAGACAGTAATTCGTGCCGAGATCGCCGCCGCCGATTTTGAATGTGGCGCCCCAACTCGGGCCTAATTTGGCGCCGATGACATCGGTTACATTTATGCCCTTATATAAAATAGTCTGCCCGTGATCGAATTTGCCGGATAACGCAGCACATAATTGTTCAAGATCATCACCTGCATGAGCGGGGGACGAGATCGCACAGACGCACATCGCGACTGCCATTATAATTTTCATGAATTTATGCCTTGTTATTATTGTTTTTTAATCGTATAATTCCATAACTATACCGTAAACATCAGTAAAGCACAAGTTTATGAGCGGAGTTATGTTTTAAAAAAACGGTCACGAATCGCCTCATGCAGTAGGCTTTGACGACGCGTGTCGGTCCTGTCAGGAGAGGGGGCAGGTCCCTGTTGGCTCAGCGCTCTACGGGCTCATGCCAATCAAAAATATAAAAATTCAGATTGTATGAGCATCTCAGGGTGCACTGGTGAAATTAGGAAAGTTTTTTCCCGGCATCAGCTTCCCCCCACCCTCTCTCGATAAAACAGCCCGGAGATGCTTTGCCCCCGGGCGCAGGCGATAAGACTGTTACGCGGAGTTCTGATTTTGCTGACAAAGACGGAAATTGCTGCAGAGACGCTATCCCAGGCTGAAATAGAGGATGACGCCCTAACTTTAAAAAGCACGCAAAAAGGGGTGACCTCAGTCACAGACCGCCAATCTTTCCTCGCTGGCACAATGATTCGCACCCTATCAGGTGAAAAACGCGTCGAGGATATCCTTGTCGGGGACAGGATCGCCGCATCTGTCGATGGAAGAATGACCGGTTGCGACGTCATCCAGACAGGCCATTACACGGTGACCGCCGGTGCTGGTAAAGATGACGTCGTCTCGCGTTTCCCGATCCGGATTATGCAAAGTGCGATTGCCGATGATGTGCCGTGCCGCGACTTACTTGTCGGGCCGGCACATTTTGTGGCTTTCGGCAATTATCTTATCCCAACCCACAGGCTTGAGAATGGCGCAACGATTTATTACGATCACGGGATTTCTTTAAGCACGCATTATCATTTTGCAACCGTTGAAAACGCTGTCGTCTGGGCCAATAATTTGCCATGCCGATCTGCCATCCCGACAGAAGAAGCCATTCTCAGCGTTTCCGAGATCTTGGATGAAAGCGTGTCACTGTTCGGGATGCAGCATGACGGGGAAATGGCACTGCAGGTCGCGACCTCAGACTATATTGAGCCGATTGCGCGTGGCATTCAGGCGCGCGCGGCGCATATGGGCTTCCGACAGGAGGGCAAGCGCGACATGAAGCCATCACAGGAGATCACCTGCCAGGTGGTGGACGCACGTGGGCGAGCCGTCGCGCCGATCAGGCATCACGGCAGAACCTTGCTGTTTAATGTGAAAACGCTTCAGGGACTCATATCCATCCGAAGTCCTGCAGCGCGGCCTTGTGATGTGATCGGACCCTTCATTGATGACAGGCGAAATCTCGGCGTTTTAATCGGCGAAATCACGATCATCTTCCCGGATCGCGTGGAGGCGATGACCCGTCATCTTTCAGAGCCGAATCTTTTCGGTTGGCATGGTGTCGAGGCGGGGCAGGCGATGCGATGGACAGCAGGGCAGGCCGTGCTGCCGATGGAGGAATTGCTGGACGGTCAGGCGCGCATTCTGGCGATCGAGATCAAAGCGTTCGGCCCCTATGTCGCGGAGGAAGACGTCGTGTCGACACTGGCGCAGCTTTGGACCCGGTGAGGTCAGTGACATGAGCGCGCCGCGATTTCCAACGTCGCGTCAGAAAAAAGGCGCCCGGTGGGGCGCCTTGATCATATCGTGTCGTCCGCGCCTTTCAGGCATTGCCTTCCGTCTGAGGAAATTGCTGCGCGCGTTTGCTCTGCCAGAGCCCGACAAAATCGATTGGATGCAGAACAACAGGTGCAAAGCCGCCATCGCGCGTGACGTCACTGATGATACTGCGCACGAAGGGGAAGAGGAGGCGCGGCACTTCGATCAGCAGGATGGGCTCAATGGCTTGATCCTGCGCGTCAGCAATGGTCACGACGGATGCATAAGTCAGTTCAAGGATGAAAATCGGTTTCCCCGGGACGCCGCCTTCCTTCTCAGGGGCTTCCTGCGCCTCGGCTTTCACGGCAATTGCGACTTCATAAACAGGCTGTTTATCGTCGAGCTTATGCGCCTGCACATCGATATTGACGCCGATCTGCGGTGCCGCCTTAATAGAGGCGAAAGTCGCCGCACCGCCCGGAACCTCGAAGGATAGATCTTTGATGAATTGAACATTGACAGAGAGCGACAAGGTTGACGGCGCTGCGCCTGAATTCTCGTTCTGTTCGTTGCTTGGTTTTGTCATTCTCAATTCCCGGGCTTTGGTCTGGTCACTGTCGTCGTCATGACATGACGATGTTTGATCGACCGATCTTAGCACGGGCACAAGGCTGGGGCCTAGACTCTCCAGAAAGTTTAAGGGCGTCCATCGTCGATTTTATCCGGGTCGGTCGGCAGAATGACGGCATTAACAGGCGACATTTATTCGCAGACCGACACCGCCTAAAATATTGCTTAACCGGCCTCGTCAGGGCCTCCGCTGCGTTAAGCCTTGAGGGCGGGGGTTGAAAACACGCCTTTCAGCGCCATTTTTCAGGGTGATATCAGCATTTATGCCGTGACGGACGGAGGGGAGATGATCTCATTTCGGCAAGGATGGGGTGCATGCGTATTTAAAGGTTGTTCCTGTGCAGTAAGCGATCTAATTTTACGTTTCCACTTTTGTGAAAGAGATTAACCGCCTATGTCAGGCTTGCCTATCCCGCTCGATATCATCTTCTTTGTGCTGGTTGCCCTGGTTCTGGGTTGGCGGCTCTTTGTCGTGCTCGGTCGACGCGTCAGGGTGGAAGCCGTTGTGACATTCCAGAAAAAGCCCCTGCCATCGAGCAAACTGGCGGCCGGGCCTGATATGGGTGAGGTCAAGGCGGCGACACGCTGCGACATCCCGCAACCGAATACGCGCGTCGGCCAGGTTCTGCAGGAAATCGGGCGGCATGTCAGTAAGTTTGAGCCATCAGGCTTTGTGGAAGAGGCACAACAGACATTTCGGGATGTCGTAACGGCTTTTGCAGCGGGCGATGTTGTTCGCTTGAAAGCCTGCCTCACGGAGGACGCGTTCGACACGTTCAACGCTGTCATTGAAGCCCGTCAGAAAGATCAGACAACTCAGAAGGCCGAGATCAAGGCGATTGATGAGGTCGCGCTTGAGGATGCCGCCATAACGAGCCCCGGGGCGCAGGCGGGACTGGCATCCATTGACGTCAAATTCGTCTCAAGGCAGATCAGCGCCGTCTACGACGCGAACAAGGATTTCGTGTCCGGGACAGAATCCGTGACGGAATTTTCTGAGCTTTGGCGCTTTATCAAGGTAACCGGACCGGACAACACGCAGGAAAAATGGCGGGTCGCCGCGATCAGAGCGGCGTGAGCTGACTGGAATGCACTTAAGTGGCTGCCAGATTCCGACGGCGTGCCAGACTGTTCAAAGCATCAAGGCTGATGATTCATGAAAATAAATAGTTCAGGGCGTTTCGTGGTTTTATTGATGGCCCTGATCATCAGTGGGTGCGCGCCGCAGCTCCCTTCCGGTCAGGAGACGCACCAGCCTGTCTCTTATGGTTCCCTGCGCAGCTGGGGGAATGAGTCCTTCAGCCAGATCGCCCCGATCGTCCAGGAAGAATGCCGTCGGATTTTAACTTTGCCGGGCGATGCGCGTATCAGCGGCGGGACGCCGCTGCCTGCGGGAAATCTCGCGCGTGAGTGGCAACCGGCCTGTCGCGCCTTTAACGCGGCACCTCCGGCTGATGACCGGTCGATACAATCTTTCTTTGAGAGGTGGTTCACGCCTTATTACGTGAATGGTGACGACCTCATTGAAGGTTTCAGTGAAATCATCGTCCCGGCGTCAAGCCATGAGACTTCAGAATATCGCATCCCTGTCTATGCCAGGCCGCAGGATCTCGTCCGCTCTCAACGTGGCGGCGGCAGCTGGGTTACAGGGCGTTGGATCGGGACGCGCTTCGTCCCATTCTACTCAAGGGCGGAAATTGATGCGGGCGCGCTGAAAGGGAAAGGGCTTGAAATCGCCTGGGTCAGGAGCCCGGCTGATCTTTTCATGCTTCAATTCCAGGGAGCAGGGCGGCTTCGTCTTGCGGATGGGAATATCATCCATGTCGCTTATGCAGCTCGGAATGGACGTCCCTATACACCGATCGGTCGCATCATGCGGGAGAGAAATTACATCTCGGATGGAGACATCACGATCGCGGCCATTCGCAACTGGATGAATCAATACCCCCAGCAGGCGCAACAATTAATGGCGCAGAATCAGGATTACGTCTTTTTCAAAGTCCTGCCGCCCCAATCTCTTTCATCCGGGTCACCCGGCGCGATGGGGATCGGCCTGTCGCCATATCGCTCCCTGCGTGCCAATGCGAAATCCATCCCTTTCGGCGCACCGGTCTGGGTTGAGACATCTATGAAGCTGCCGAACGGGGGTTCGCAATCGTGGCGCCACATGGCGTTCATGCAGGATGCGAATCTGGCCGCGCCATTGGGCCATGTCGCGCTTTTCACAGGTTGGGGCCCGGATGCGGATCATGTCGCAGCTGATCAGCATGAATCAGGACGACTCTTTATATTGTTGCCACGTGCGACGGCCGAATGACGGCGCCGAAGCGTCGCGCGCGGCGTGAGAAATTAGGGCGGCATGTGCTGATCAACGGGGACGCGATGACCGTTTTGAGGCGTATGAACGCGGCTTCCATCGATGTGATCGTGACCTCGCCACCCTATAATATCGGGCTACCTTATAATTCATATAAAGATGCGATGGCCGATGCTGATTATCTTGATTGGATGATAAGGATCTGCCAGCAATTAAAGCGCGTCCTGCGACCGGAGGGGTCGTTCTTCCTCAATATCTCTGGGACGTCGCGACGGCCCTGGTTGCCTTTCGAACTCGCCATGAGATTGCAGCCGCTATTTTCATTACAGAACCACATTATCTGGGTGAAATCCCTCGCAATCGGGGATGTGACACACGGACATTTCAAACCGCTCAATTCGACCCGTTTCCTCAATCATAATCATGAGCACGTGTTTCACTTCACGCATGAGGGGGCTGTTGTCATTGACCGCCTCGCCATCGGTGTGCCCTTCAAAGATAAAAGCAACATTGCGCGACGCAATCACGCGCGAGATTGCCGTTGCCGTGGCAATACCTGGTACATCCCCTATGAAACCGTGCGCACGAAGCAGCAGAAATTCATGCATCCCGGCACCTTCCCGGTCGGATTGCCTGGCGCCTGTCTGGCGCTGCATGGTGTGGATGAAAATTCGATCGTGCTTGACCCGTTTCTTGGTTCCGGCTCCACGCTGGTTGCCGCGGAGGGAGCTGGCGCAAACGGGATCGGCATTGAGCTGGACCCGACTTATTACCGCACGGCGCGCGCCCGGCTTCGCGCTTTGATGCCAGCGCGTGCGGGGGAAAACGCACATTCATGACGATAACGACATTGTGTAAAATCACTTTTACCTGCGCACTAACTCTTGCTATACAGCCCGCGCCGGATAAAGGGAGTTAGGATGTCGGTCAAACGAGGTAAAGCGCGGCTTATACGTCAATCTGTCATACTTGCTGGGGTCATCGGGCTGGGCGCTTACGGCGTGACCATTGCCTGGCTGACCCATTTTGACCGGTCATCCGCGCCACCATTATCCGCCTCAAGCGCCACGCGTAAAGACCCGATTGCTCTGGCCGCATTCAACGCATTGCGCGGCGCGCGCTGCGATTATTGTCACACTGAAAATGCGCAACTGCCATTTTACTTTAAAATTCCGGTTGCCCGGCAATTGATGGCGAAGGACCTTCGTCAGGGCCTCCGACATTTCCGTTATGAGCCGGTCCTGAAGGCGTTCGATGCCGGGTTGCCCCCTTCGGTGGAGCAATTATCGCGCATTGAGGAAGTGGTGACGCAGAACCGTATGCCGCCCTCACTTTTCCTGCTGATGCACTGGCACGCTTATCTCATGCCTTCGGAACGTGCTGCGATCCTGACCTGGATACGTCAGACACGCCGCAATTATTACGCCACGCCGGATGTCGCCCCGCAACATGCGGAGGAAGTCATCCAGCCCATCCCGGAGCAGATTCAGGTCAATTGGGATCGCGCGGCGCTCGGCAAAAAGCTGTTTTTTGAGCGGCGTCTTTCCGGTGATGGAAAGCTGAATTGCGCCAGTTGCCACGGCCTTGATAAAGCAGGCGTCGATAATCTGAAAACCGCGACAGGCATTAACGGGCAGAAAGGCCCAATTAATTCGCCGACCGTCTATAATGCAGTCTTTAATATTGCGCAGTTCTGGGATGGGCGCGCGGTGGATCTCGCGGCACAGGCGGCAGGGCCTGTGACCAATCCGCTCGAGATGGGCGCGCATGATTGGGACACGGTGGTCGCCACATTGAAGAGCGACCCGGAATATGTCGCGGATTTTCAGCGTATTTACGGGTCGGACGCCCTAACGAAGGGGAATATCACTAATGCGATCGCGGAATATGAGCGCACGCTTATCACGCCTGATAGCCCCTTTGACCTTTATTTGAAAGGTGACGATAACGCGATCACGACGCAGGAGAAACACGGTTATGCGTTGTTCAAGCAGGTCGGTTGCTCAGGTTGTCATAGTGGTGTCGCCCTTGGCGGGGACGCTTATGAGGTGATGGGGCTGGAGGGGCCTTATTTCACAGATCGCAATACGCCTTTGACCCAGGCGGATATTGGTCGGCAATCCTTTACCAAAGCATTGAGCGACTATCATCGTTTCAAAGTGCCGAACCTCCGTAATGTGGCGCTGACAGCCCCCTATTTTCATGATGGAAGCGCGCCGACGCTGGATGACGCCGTCAAGAAAATGGTGCGCTATCAGACACCCGCCGGCACCTTGTCGCAGGGCGATATTGATGACATCGTCGCTTTCCTGAAAACCCTGACGGGGAAATTCCAGGGTGTGCCGCTTCAGGAAACACCTGAAAACCCACCCCTCCGCAGTCCCGCGGATTCGGATGTCGATGAACATTGACGTGCACTGGACGTTTAACCATCGGTCTGACAGGTTTAGGGCGATTGAGGAAAGGCGAGCTGTTACATGCGGCGACGAGAGCTCGCGCCCGATGAGCGCACATTATGGGACATGTTCACCCGGGACATCGCGCCACTTAAGTCATTAAGTCGCAAGCCGCGTAAAAAGCCGGTTGTTCCCGCGCCGCAGCCTGAAAGCGCCTTGCCCACTAACATGCGTGCGCCATCGAGACAGCGCTTAAAGGCTACTCCAGGTCAGGACAGGTCGCCGCGCCGCGTAACCGCGCCCACGCCGAAAATCGAAATTGGCGCGCGTTTGCCGGGGCTGGACAACACCTCCTGGCGCGCATTGCTCAAAGGGAAAAAGGCGGCGCAACGCAAATTGGATCTGCATGGTTTTGCGGCGCAGAAAGCGTTCCACGCGCTTCATGACTTCCTCATTCAGTCGCATCGGGATGAGGTTCGTTATGTCGAAGTCATTACCGGCCTTGGTGGAGGCGGGGAGGGCGGAGTTCTCCGCCGTGAGCTGCCGCATTGGCTTGAGCGGCAGGAGCTTCGGCCTTTAATCCTTGGCGTCGTCTACACACATCGGGCCAATAAAGGGGCTGTCCGCATTCTGCTACGTGCAGGGCGCCGGGGACGCACATCGCCGTAACCGGGCGTCTTCAAACGCTGAGACGCGCCGTTAAAAAGACCGCTTCGTCTCCTGGCCAAGTCGCCAGCGCGGAAGATTAATATTCAGCCAACGTCGAAGCGCCAGTAACGCGGGTAATTCGGGTGTGAAACTGGCCATGACACCGGACGCGGCGACGCCCGTACTGGGGTGAAGCGCATGCGCGGCGAGCCAGGATTTGACCTGCTCATTATCCATGACGGACCCGATCGCATATCGCCAGCGTGCGACGGAAACAGGTGATGTCAGCATGGGAAGTGCGATCAGGATCGGCGTCGCGGCCGCAGCGCTCAAAGCGCGCCAGCCCGCATAAAGGGTGGACCCGGGTGCCCGACTGAAAGCCTGCCGAAACGTCTCTTCAAATCTGGGCACGCCCACCATGTCAGCACCGACATAAAAGAGGGGGGCTATCCCTTCCGGAAGCTGATGCAGGATGGAGAAATCATCTTTATGTGTCAGGGTAAGCTGAATCGCGTCAACCTCGTTATTGGCGAGCGCGGCGAGCGCCTTCTTCTGGCTGACAATGCCGGAAACGGGCAAAGGGTGCAGGCCGAGAACGGAAAGCCCCAGCACAGTTGCCAGCTCCACCCCGATGGGCTGTGCAACCGCCACACGCGACGGTTTATCGTGCAGAAATCCCGATACCCGCGCGCGGAATGAACGATGAAGCTCCGCACGCGCAATCGTCATGACCGTTTGCTGCGCCGCCAGAACGCTGATCCAGCGCGAATAATCAAAATGCACGCGGGCATCGTCGCATAATGACGCAATGACGGCTGAGCCCTTGGAGACCAGCGCCATTTCACGATTATCTTCCGGCGGGTTTCTGTCAAAAAGATTGGCCGCCGTGACACCGTCATGCCCAAGGTCAAAAGCGAGATCAAGATCGCTCTGCATCCCCAGCCCGCTGGAAAGGGACGGGGCGATGAGACGCGCGAATGCCCCGCTTTCAGACGCTTCATTGCCGCTGACGATCAGTCGGGTTGGGGGAACTGAGGGGTTGGGCGCGCCGGTCAAAGGCGTCTGCCCCATCACGCGAGAAGACGCGAAACAAGCAGACCCTAAAATTGCGGAGAGAAGCCGACGTCGAGAGAGTACGGCGTGATTTCTGGCGCTTTCACTCATATAATTTTATTATACACATCCATGCCGTCCATGTCCTTAAACTTTAACGGTGGCGCGGAGTTCCACGGCGATATTTGACCCGAAACAATAAGATGACGTCTTTTCTGCTTAGGCCTGTCGTCAGGGCCATTTCACCTCTGGCGGCATACTCATCAAAATAGCCTCGGTGTTACCACCCGTTTTAAGGCCGAAAATCGTCCCCCGGTCATGGATCAGGTTAAACTCAACGTAACGCCCCCGGCGGATCAATTGTGCGTCGCGATCCTGATCCGTCCAGGGCGTCATCATGCGTTTCCGGACGAGGACAGGATAGATTTCGGCGAAGGCTGCGCCGACATCCCGCGTGAAGGCGAAATCATCCTCCGGATTTTCCGTGCGATGGTGATCGAAAAAAATCCCCCCAAGCCCGCGTGGTTCATTTCGGTGCGGAAGGAAGAAATAACGGTCACACCACGCTTTGAATCGCGGATAGTAAGTGTCGTCATGCGTGTCACACGCTCTTTTGAGCGCTTCATGGAAGGCGGCGGCATCTTCCTGCGCGGCCCCGCTTTCCGGGAACATAGGCGTGATGTCTCCACCCCCGCCAAACCATCCCTCGCTGGTGATGATGAGCCGCGTATTGAAGTGCGCAGCGGGAACATGCGGGTTACAGGGATGCGCCACGAGGGAAATACCGGTCGCGAAAAATCGAGGATCAGAATCCGCGCCGGGGATGGCATTACGAAATTCCGGTGAGAATTCGCCCCAGACGGCGGAGATATTGACGCCGACTTTCTCAAAAACCCGGCCCCGCATGACGGACATGACGCCGCCGCCATTCAAGGTGGCGCCTTCACTGACATGTCGCTTCCAGCCTTCCCGATGGAACTTCCCCGCGTGGACGCGGTCGTTCAGAACGGGACTTCCCGCGGCGACGGCCTCAGCCTCAATTGCTTCGTAGGACGCACAGATCTGGTCCCGCAATGCTTCAAACCACGTTTGCGCCCGCGCCTTGAACGAATCATGCGCGATGTCGGGCCGTAGAACCTCATGGAAAAATTCAGGACGGGATAAATCTTTTTCTGTGCGGCTCATCTCAAAGTCTCCGAGAGCGCGGGGCCAGCGCTCTTGAGGGTAGGGTTTGACCTGTGACATATAGTCGGCTGAGCATCCCTGCACAGGGTGCAGATTCAGGCAGGTCGCCGCGCAGAACGGCAACGCGGTTGTCCGGACTTACAACATTTTCTGGAAGGCTGCATTGATCCATGTCTTCATCTCAAATCATTCAACCGGTTATCGGAATCATTGGTGGTTCCGGTCTCTACGATATTGACGGGCTTGAAAATAAAAGCTGGCGCAATATCGAGACACCGTGGGGCCAGCCTTCCGACGCATTATTATGTGGTGAGCTGGGCGGCGTGCAATGCGTATTCCTGCCGCGCCATGGGCGTGACCACCGGATACCGCCGTCAGAACTGAATTTCAGGGCCAATATTGACGCTCTCAAGCGCCTCGGCGTGACTGATGTGCTGTCACTTTCGGCGGTCGGTTCACTTCGGGAGGTCTTGTCTCCCGGCTCATTCGTCATTGTGGATCAGTTTATTGACCGGACATTCGCCCGTAAGAAAAGCTTCTTCGGCACAGGCTGTGTCGCCCATGTCGGGTTAGGCCATCCGACAGCGCAGCGCATCAATGATGTGATTGAGATGGAAGCCGCGGCCCTGCAATTGCCCATCACCCGAGGCGGCACCTACCTTGTGATGGAGGGGCCACAATTTTCCACTTATGCGGAAAGCAGGCTTTATCAATCCTGGGGCTGCGATGTGATTGGCATGACCAACATGCCGGAGGCCAAGCTGATCCGTGAGGCTGAAATGTGCTATGCCAGCATCGCCATGGTGACGGATTATGATTGCTGGCATGAGGATCATGATTCCGTGACGGTGACGGATGTCGTGAAAGTCATGAAAAACAACGCCGCCGCCGCCCGCACCTTGTTGCAGCGAGTCATTCCGAAACTCGGTGAGAAGAGGGGCCTGTGTCCCTCCGGCGCCGAGCGCGCGCTGGACCACGCGATTATCACGCCGCTTGATAAGCGTGACCCGACGCTTGTGCGTAAGCTGGATGCTGTCGCCGGGCGGGTTCTACGTTCGGAAGCCGTTTCCTGAAGCCGATTTGACGGTCATCGGCCCACCCTTATGCTCCGGCAATAAGGGTGGGCGGCGCGTCAGATATGTTGGCTGAGGAAATCCATGGAACGCTGCCATGCCAGGCTGGCCGCATCCTCATTATAGCTGCTGCGATCAAAGCAGCCGAAACCGTGATCAGCCTGATCATAGACGAATAGCTCAAGATCAGGTTGGTTCTGGCGGATTGTCAGAATATCCGTATGCGGGATATGCGCATCCTGTCCCCCGAAATGGAGTTGCACCGGGCAATGAGGTGCCGCATGGCTTTCCCCCGCGATGCCGCCACCATACCATGAGACGGCCGCCTGCAATTTCTGCGTTTGGGTCGCCATGCGCCAGGAGAGGAGGCCGCCCCAGCAAAAGCCGATCGCGCCCACGCGCTTGTGCCCGGCCTGATGAAGATAGTCGGCGGCGGCTGTCACATCCAGCAAGGCGTCGGCCTGATCACAGGACGCATATGTCTCAAGCGCGCGCTTGAGTCCGTCACCTTCGTAAGCGAGCACCAGATCCCGCTCGACACGGTCATAGAGCGCGGGGGCAATGGCGTGGTAACCCATTTCCGCCAGCCGGTCGCAAACGGAACGTATATAAGGGGTGACGCCGAAAGCCTCCTGAATGACGACGATGGCGCGCTCCGCATCTGCATCGCCTGCGATATAGGCGCTGAGATGGTGGCCGTCCGACGCCGTTAAAGTTTTAATTCTGCTCATAAACTGTCTCCCTCGATGCGGCCTTTTTAGACCCTTGTCGCGGGGAGCGTCCAGCGGCAATCCGCTTGTGATCCTTTGTTTATCACGGTGATTTGTCCTCTGACGGGCAAAAAAAACAAGGGCGGAAACATGTCTGGACAGGAGGCCCGAACAGGGAAGATACGCGGCATTTCAGTGGGTCGTTGCGGCGCCTCTGACAATCGCTTCACGGGTGATTAACCGCCTTCTTACGAGCTCTTGACGGAAAAAAAATTAAACCTTATCTAGTTTGGCACTCCCGATAAGAGAGTGCTAACGCGCTGCGGCTTTGCGGGCGCGCAAACCGGTTGTGCTGCTTATCAATCGAGGGCACGACCCCTAATTTTGGAGCGATCCATGGTAAATAAATTCAGACCTTTACATGACCGTGTGGTGGTCGAGCGTCTTAATGGTGAAGAAAAAACCGCTGGCGGCATCATCATCCCCGACACGGCGAAGGAAAAACCGATGGAAGGCGTGGTCATCTCGGTAGGACCGGGTGCCCGCAATGAGCAGGGCCAGATCGTCGCCCTGGACGTCAAGGAAGGTGATCGCGTCCTTTTCGGAAAATGGTCCGGGACGGAAGTGAAGATTGACGGCAAAGAGCTGCTGATCATGAAAGAAAGCGACATTATGGGCGTGATCAGCTGAGCGGCCTCATCTGACTGAACCTGACTGTAAAACTGGAGATTTATTATGGCTGCCAAAGACGTAAAATTCGGCGGTGAAGCGCGTGAGCGCCTGCTTCGTGGTGTCGATATTCTTGCTAATGCCGTCAAAGTGACTTTGGGCCCTAAAGGCCGCAACGTTGTCCTTGATAAGAGCTTCGGCGCACCGCGCATCACGAAGGACGGTGTCTCTGTCGCGAAAGATATCGAGCTTGCGGACAAGTTCGAGAATATGGGCGCTCAGATGGTGCGTGAAGTCGCTTCCAAGACCAATGACATTGCGGGTGACGGCACAACAACGGCAACAGTGCTGGCGCAGGCCATTATCAAAAACGGTGCCAAGGCTGTCGCCGCGGGCATGAACCCGATGGACCTCAAACGCGGTATCGACAAGGCGGTCGAAGCTGTCGTTGAAGAGCTGAAGCAGAAAAGCAGCAAAATTTCTTCCAAAGAAGAGACTGCGCAAGTCGGTAAGATTTCTGCGAATGGTGAGGGCGAAATCGGAGAGATGATCTCCGACGCGATGCAGAAAGTCGGCTCTACCGGTGTCATCACCGTGGAAGAAGCGAAGGGCCTGCATACGGAACTGGATGTCGTTGAAGGCATGCAGTTCGATCGCGGTTACATCTCCCCCTATTTCGTGACAAATCCGGAGAAGATGACGGCGGACCTCGAAAATCCGTACATCCTGATCCATGAGAAGAAAATCTCTTCGCTTCAGCCGATGCTGCCCCTTCTTGAAAAGGTCGTGCAGTCTGGTCGTCCGCTGCTGATCATTGCTGAGGATGTTGATGGGGAAGCCCTGGCGACCCTCGTCGTCAACAAGCTCCGTGGTGGCCTCAAGATCGCAGCTGTCAAGGCCCCTGGCTTTGGTGACCGCCGCCGCGCCATGCTTGAGGATATTGCGACACTGACGAATGCTGAGGTGATCAGCGAAGATCTCGGCATCAAGCTGGAAGCGGTAGAGATTTCATCGCTCGGAACCGCGAAGAAAGTCCATATTGATAAAGAGAACACCACGATCGTCGAAGGTGTCGGCGAGAAGGTGAAAATCGAGAAGCGTTGCCTGCAACTGAAGAGCCAGATTTCCGAAACGTCTTCCGACTATGACAAAGAGAAACTGCAGGAGCGTCTCGCGAAGCTCTCTGGCGGTGTCGCGGTCATCCGCGTCGGTGGAAGCACCGAAGTCGAGGTCAAGGAGCGCAAGGATCGCGTGGAAGACGCGTTGCATGCGACACGCGCCGCGGTTGAGGAAGGTATTGTTCCCGGTGGTGGCACGGCTCTCGCGCGTGCGGCTTCGGTCCTTGAGCACATCAAGCTTGAGAATGAAGACCAGAAAGCCGGTGTCAAAGTTGTGCATGACGCCCTGAAAGTGCCTCTGAAGCAGATCGCGGAAAATGCGGGCCATGATGGTGGCGTCATTGCCGGCAAAGTTCTTGAAAATTCCCATTACACGCACGGTTTCGATGCGCAGACGGGTGAATTCAAGGATCTTGTCAAGGCGGGTATCGTCGACCCGACAAAGGTCGTCCGTGCGGCGCTTCAGGATGCGGCCTCCATCGCCGGTCTTCTGATCACGACGGAAGCCATGGTTGCCGAACGTCCTGAGAAGAAAGCAGCCCCTGCGGGCGGCCCGGGCATGGGTGGCATGGGCGACATGGACTTCTAAGTCCGCGTCATTCAGCGTTACAAAAAGACTGCCTCGCTTTTGCGGGGCAGTTTTTTTTGTAGTGTCGGGCGCGCAACTCGTCATCGCACTTTGAGAACCGTCAATCGGTCGCTTCCGCGAGAAAATCGCTGATCCGGGTGGTGACATCCCGTAAACCGAGGCGCTCAACCACCACACCTTCCGGGAACGCGGAAAGCAGGCGCGACGGAAACTGGCGGTCAAGCGTTACGAAAACACCTTTATCGGCGCTTGATCTTATGAGGCGCCCGAAACCCTGCCGGATGCGCATCCGGGTCAGGCGATCATCATAATCATCCAAACCTGTTTCCACCGCATGGCGACGCCTCTCACGATGCAGAATATCGGGGCGCGGCCACGGGGTCTTTTCAAATACGACGAGGCGAAGGGCATTTCCTTTAATGTCGATCCCGTCCCGCATGGCATCCGTCCCCAGAAGGCAGCTATCGATTTCCGTCCGAAAAATATCGACGAGGGTCGCATTATCCATCTGGTCGACATGCTGCGCGAAAAGGGGGAGGCGCAGTTTTTCCAGCCGCGGTGCGAGATATTTATAGACACTGCGGAGGCGGCTGATCGCCGTAAAGAGACCGAGCGCACCGCCGCGGGACGCCGTGAAAAGGGCCTCGAAAGCGGCTGCGAGTTGCGCGATTTCACGATGTGAGACATCCGTCACTATATAAGCGCGCGTCTGCGTCCGATAATCATAAGGGCTCATCATCGCGGCGCGCATTGCGGGTTTCAGAAAGTGGCTCGCGCCCATCATATGCTCCGCCGCGCGCCAGGAAGCCTCCGCGTCAGAGGGGCGCGCGGCGCGTCCGGCGAGAGAGATATCATGTCGGGGCGGATCATTGCCTGAAACATCATGTTCGGACATCTCCGTCATGCCGGGCTGGTCCCGCAAAGTCGCGGATGTCACGAGGATACCATGCGCCGAGGCCTGCATGACGGTGGCATAAGGGATGGTGGGGTCACGCCAATGGCGATGAATGCCGATATCAAAGCGTGTGCCGCTGAAACGGCGATGAGAGATGGCCTCACTGCGGATGATATCGATAAAACGATCATCATCCGAAGGCGCTTTTTCTGGCGTGATGGCGGTCAGCAGGTCGATCCATGCGTCCAGCCTGAAGATCGCACGCCTTTTCAACGCGCGTGCGGCGGCTTCCAGACGGATACGCTGGGGCGCCTCCAATATGTCGTCCGGGTCCGATAATTGCGCCATGAAAGCGCCCACCAGACGCTCCAGCGGTTTTTTAAGGGCGCATAAAGCCTCGCGAAGGCGTGGCGCCAGAAGATCAAGACGTGGATCAATCGGTTGCAGGTCACATTCAAGCTGGTCCTGCCGCGGGTGGAGCTGCGTGCGGGCGCGCAATTGCTGATGAAGCGTCTGAAGGAAGGCCTCTGAAGGATTGACCTCCAGAGACAACTCCGTCGCCTCCGCGGCTTCAATCGGGGCCTGTGGTTCGGTCTGAAGGCGATCCAGCCATCCGGGGGAAGGGAGAGCCTGTGCGGCGGTGATCACATGCATGATATGCCGTTCCAGAGACGCATCTTGCGCGATCAGATCTTCCAGTCGGCGGCGCAATCCACGCGCGCGGGAGCGTCCCCCTTCAGCCCCTAGAAGCCAGCGTCGCAACTCCGATGCTTCCAGACCGGATAAGGCGACGGAAAAAGCACTGTCCGCCGCGTCGGGAAGGTGATGTCCCTCATCAAAAACATAATGTGTCGGAGGTTGATCCTCATCCGGTAATGTTTCCTCATCATGGAGCGCCCACGCGGATTGCGCCATGACGAGGGCATGATTGGCCACCACAATTTCCGCCGATTTGGCGCGGCGGATGGAATGTTCAACGAAGCAGCTCTGGTAATGCGGGCAGGCGCTGTAAATACACTCCCCGCGCCGGTCAGCCATGCTTAGCAATGTCGCGCGGTCATAAAAATCGAAGAACCATCCGGGGAGATCCCCGCCAATCAGATCCCCATCCTCCGTCATTGAGGCCCACCGCGCGACCAGGGCGAGCAATATGCCCATAGGTGCGGCGGATCTGTCCGGTCGGGCCGCGAAAACATTGACGCTGTCTTCATAATTGAGAAGACAAAGATAATTTTCCCGCCCTTTACGAATGACGATTTTGCGCCGTCGCGTGACACGATCCGGGAAAAGCGCATGGAGTTCACGCTCAATCTGCTTCTGAAGGTGACGCGTGTATGTTGAGACCCACACTGTGCCGCCATTTTTCTCCGCCCAGACGGATGCCGGGGCGAGGTAGCCGGCCGTTTTGCCGGTGCCCGTGCCGGCCTCGGCCAGTACAAGCTCCGGCATACCGGGCGCCTCACGCGGTTGAAAAGCCTCGCAGGCGACAGACGTGAAATCACGCTGCGCCGGACGTGTCTCCGCATCCTTGCCGATGATATCAGCCAGGCGGTCCAGCGCCGCATCACGTGAGACGGGCCGCGCGCCCGCGGGTGGGGGCGGGGCCTCATCCTCCCATTTCGGGAGGCGACGCCAGATTTTGAGCGGGAGCGTGTCCTCCACGGTTGAGAGGGCGACATCACCCAGTAAATGTTGCAGGTCATGCCGCCAGGGCCAATGATGACGGTGCAGAACCTGCATGAGGCCGCCAATCTCCCGTCGGCCAGGCGACTGAAGCAGGCTGGCGAGCTGCTCTTCCAGCCGCGCGGTGATCGTCAGGAGAATGCGCGCATCGGTGCCCTCCTCAAGCGGAATATCCAGCGCATCGCAGACCCCTTTAAGTGTCGGGGCGATACTGGTCGTGGGATGGATGAACAGGAAAAGCTCCAGCACATCCCGCCAGGGATAAGGGGGCACAACGGCGCGCAAACCCAGTCGCCTGACCGTGACAGCACCGTTAATGACAATGGGGGACGGGGCACGCGCCCATAAATCCCGCGCCTCAGCCAGGGATAGCGCAAGCAGCTTGCCGTCCTGTGTCAACAGGGAGGCGCCATCCAGCGTGATGAGAAAAGCCGGACCGTGCTTCAGAAAGGCGGGGGAGGGTTGTGACATTGGTGATACAGTAGCGTAGCTTGCGCCACGCGCCCAGCAATGTTTCATGTGTCCGCTTGACCGCTGCGATGAGTGTTTCTAGGTTTCGCACGGTAACCAGCACTGTATCGCGACCTCATATGCAAAATTCCGATTTCCATCCTGATCTCAAGACATGGCCGTGTGACGAGGCCCGCAAGCTCGTCAAACATCTGCAAAACGTTCCGGCAGATAAACCGGCTTTGCTGGAGACAGGCTACGGGCCATCCGGCCTGCCGCATATCGGCACATTCGGGGAGGTGGCGCGGACAAGTTGGGTAAAGCTTGCTTACGAGTTCATGACCGGTCGGCAGGCGAAAATCCTGACTTTTTCGGACGATATGGATGCGCTGCGCAAAGTGCCGGGCAATGTCCCGCAGCAGGAAATGCTTCAGGCGCATCTGGGCCTGCCCCTTTCCCGCATTCCTGATCCTTTCGGAAAATATGAGAGTTTCGCGGCGCATAATAATGCGATGCTCTGCGCCTTTCTGGATCGTTTCGGTTTTGAATATGAATTCGCGTCCGCGACCATATATTACACGGAGGGCCGTTTCGATGCGGCCTTGCGCCGTATGCTGGAAGTGCATGATGAGGTCGTGGCGACCATCGCGCCGACATTGGGGCAGGAGCGGCGCGCAACCTACTCCCCCGTTCTGCCGATCCATCCGGAGGCCGGGCATGTGATGCAGGTGCCTATCCTGGGCGTTGATGCCGATGCTGCCACAGTGACATGGAAAGACCCCGAGACGGGCCGGAATTTCGAAACCTCCGTGCTGGGTGGCGGGGCAAAAATGCAGTGGAAGGCCGATTGGGCCATGCGCTGGTATGCGCTCGGCGTGGATTATGAAATGTCCGGCAAGGATCTGATCGACAGCGTCAAACTCTCCAGCAAGATCTGTCGCATACTTGGCCGCCAGCCGCCCCAGACACTGACTTATGAACTGTTTCTGGACCAAAATGCTCAGAAAATCAGCAAGTCAAAAGGGAATGGCCTGTCGATTGAGGAATGGTTGCGTTACGCGCCGCCGGAGAGCCTCTCGCAATATATGTTCAATCAGCCCACTCGCGCGAAACGCCTGTTCTTCGATGTGATCCCGAGGGCCATGGATGAATATCTGGCCAATGCCGAGAAATTGCTGGAGCAACCGGAGGAGACGCGCCCCGCTAACCCGGCATGGTTTATTCAGAGGGGCAAAGCGGGCCGGGATACGCTCAGCCCCTTATCTTTCGCGGCATTGCTCAATCTTGCCTCCGTCGCCAATGTCGACGCGCCGGCCCCGCTCTGGAAATTCATCCAGCGTTATGACGCCACGCTTTCTCCGGAAACGCATCCCTATGTTGACCGTTTAGTCGGCTATGCCCTGGCGTATTATCGGGACTTCGTGAAACCGGATAAACGTTTCAGGCAACCGTCAGAGCAGGAGCGTCAGGCATTGCAGGATCTCGCAACCGAACTTGCAAAGGCAGACCCGGCCTTTTCCCCGGTTCAAGTCCAGGATATCGTCTTTGAGGTGGGCAAGCGTCATCAATTCACCCCGCTCAGAGCATGGTTCGGCTGTCTCTATGAGGTTCTCCTCGGACAGACGGAGGGGCCGCGTTTCGGCATTTTTGCGGCGTTACTCGGGCTTAAAGAGACGGTCGCGCTGATAGAGGAGGCGCTTGCACGGCCCCCATCGGCAGCATCCGCCGTGCCGGACGCCTGAGGCCAGAGATCGCCGTTCTCATGCTGGACACGACGCGGCTTTCCCGATGATCGAACCCGCCCCATCTCGAACCCCTATGAGAAGGATTTTGACACGGGCACCGGCGCTGATCGGCGCCATCCTGCTGATCGCATCCATCATCGTGATCCAGAGGGAGCTGAGAAGCCTCTCTTATCAGGACATACGCCGCAGCATTGATGCGATCCCGCTTCAGTCTCTTCTTCTGGCGGGGCTGGCGACGTTTCTATCTTATTTCATTCTCTCTTTTTATGACTGGCTGGCCTGCGTCCATATCAAAATGCGGCAGAGCTTTCGCCGGGCGGCTTTCGCGGCATTCTGCTCTTACGTTCTGTCGCATAATCTCGGTCTGGCAGCGGTCTCCGGCGCGGCTGTCCGGTTTCGCCTTTATCGAAACTGGGGCATCCCGACCGGTGGCGTCGCCCATATCATCGCTTTCTGCTCGACAACCTATCTTCTGGGGGCGACGGCCCTCATCAGCGGCATCTTCATCTGGGAGCCGGATTACATCCCGATTTTGAGGCATCTGCCGCCGATTGCGGCGCAGATCATCGGGGCGTGCGGCTGGCTTATTGTCCTCCTTTATATCGGCGTTTCCTTCCGCCTGCGTGAGATCCGGCTTTTCAATTTCTCAATCGAAATCCCACGGCCCGAAATCGCGGTCATGCAGGTTTTTGTCAGCGCAGCCGATATGACAGCCACAGCGCTGATCGCCTACGTGCTGCTGCCATCCGGTGGCGGCCCGGGCTTCGGCACGTTCCTGTCAATTTACGTTGCTTCCTACACGCTCGGCCTTGCGGCCTCCGTTCCGGGCGGGCTGGGCGTGTTCGATGGCGCGATGCTCTATGCCCTGACGCGCTGGTTGCCGCCTTCACAAGTGCTCGGCATTATTCTGGTATTCCGCCTGTTCTATTACATCGTGCCGCTCGTCCTCGCGGGGATCATGTTCGCGACGCATGAACTCTTCCTGCGCAGTGACGCGGCCTTACTGACCCGGCGGAAGAAAAGCCTTGAAACCTGGCGCGTGCGCCGCCCCAGCCTGGCCATCCGGGAGTCCGAAGCCGATTTTTCAGTCGCGGTCTCGACCGGACTTGTGTCAGGGACGGGCGTCGCCCTCCTTTTTTACGCTGTCGCTGTGCCGGTCCATATCCTCGCACCGCGCTTCGGCCTTTTGACGCTGCAATTTGCGGAGGTCGCGCTGAGCGTGATCGGCGTCTGCCTGATCGGGGTGGCGGTGGGGCTCGTCCAGCGCGTGACCGTGGCTTGGAAGGCCGCCATGCTTCTCCTGACGATCACCCTGCCGCTGCTGGTTGTGCGGGAGGCGGCTATGCCTCTGCCCCTGGCCGTCATGCTCATTATCTTATCGATCGCGCCTTTCCGGGCCTGTTATTATCGACGCTCCCGCCTTGTGGTGGAGCCGCTTTCCCTCTCCCTCATCGGCCCGGTCTCCGTCTGGATTTTGAGCGTCGCCTTGTTGGCTCCTATCGCGCTTCATCAAACGCTGGGCCATAATTGGTGGCAGCGCCTGATTTTTGACCCGGATGCACGCCAATTGCGATGGATTGTCGCGATCTCGGCCCTGTTGGGGCTGTTTGCCGTCAGCCGTATCTTCAGCCGCACGCTGACGGTGGTCGCGCCCTGGTCACCGGACACGCATACAAGTTACTTCACCTTTGACCGCGCCTCCCTCCAAGTCGCGCATTGGCGTCCACACGGCCTGCTTATCACGGAAGACCGAAAAGCCGCGTTGCCATTTTTCCAGTCGCGCGAATTCGTGATCGGTATTGGCGACCCGGCGGGAGACGTTGAGGCTGGCACCGCTGCCATCTGGCGTTTGCGTGACCTGGCTTTTGAGCGGTCATGTCAACCTTGTTTTGTGAGCGTAACCGATCAGTTCCGCGCGATCTACGAAGATATCGGCCTGACGATTTTCGATGATGCCGGGCGGGAGGCGGGGTTATGCTGCAGTCCACCCGAGAGCTGGCAATCGGCCCTGCATGAAATCATGTCGCACCATACGGCCCGTACGCGTCGACGTCCCTCGATGCGCAATTTCTTCCATGTTGAAACGCGGTTCGCCTATAGTGGCAAACGGGATCATGCCGCGCACCAGACGCGTGAGGATACCGGCGCCTCCTGACCTCGGGCGCCTATAAATGCGGTGCCTTCCAGGCTGCTATCGGGGCGTGATGGTGGCTGAGCGGATAATCCTCACATTTCTCCCACCATAGCTGACTGGCATCGCCGCGCATTTCAAGAAGGCAGAAGCGATCAACATGCATCATGCCGCAAATGTCGAGATTCATCTTCTGAGTCCAGAGAATGGTTTGGGCGCGGAGGGAGGTTCTCGCCTGGCCCAAACGGAGACGCGGACGATAACGGCGTTTTTCAAGCCTGTGCCCGCTGCGCCGCGTCGCATTCTCAATTTTGGTGCGGAAGTTCGAAAGGGCGTCATCAGGCGCAACCTCTAAATAGATGGCGTCCGTTAATCCTTGAGGTTCGATCGTCAATCCGGTGAAATTGACCTCCAGGCCGCGCGGTGCAATGCGCAACAATTCGAGGTCAAGCGCATCAAGCACATCAATATCTGTGATGGTGCCCAGTTCCCGCACTGTGAGGAAGCACTGATTCGCCTCGACCCATTCAATATGCGGCGCGCTGGCGTGAAAAGAGGAAAGGCTTCGTTGAAGCGCGAGATCTGCGGGGATTGCGACAGTCAGTCTCATTTGCCGTACTCTCTCTTCGCCGAGGTTGAGCGTGATTTTTCAGGTAGGAAGGGGGGCGCATAATCAGTTTAAGCTTTCCATGGCGGAAGGACTTACAGCTAAGACTTGATTATTGCATGGAAGATGCCACATTCTAGTATGATCAACCAGATGTGACTGGTTCCAGGAAAGGATATCATGGCTTTCATACCCAATGGATCCGGAGGCCCTGTATCAGGGGTTGGGGTCAGCAGCGCGGACGTGATGGATAACGGCCTCCGCGCCTATATGTTGCGTATTTACAATTGGATGGGTTTCGGATTGCTGATTTCAGCCGCCGTCGCCTATCTTATCGCTGAAACGCCGGTGCGCGATTATTTCTACGCAACCGCCATGCAGGTTGACGGGCAGATCGTCACCTCGCCCACACTTCTGGGTTGGGCCGTTGTCTTTCTACCGCTCATCTTTGTTTTTGTGCTTTCAGCGGGCGTTAACCGATTCTCTCGCGAGACGGTGCAGACGCTTTTCATCGTTTACAGCGCCTCCATGGGGGCCTGTCTGTCGAGCATCCTGCTTCGATATGAGGGGGGCTCAATCGCGCGCGCTTTCGCGATCAGTGCTGTGACATTCCTTGCCATGTCGCTCTGGGGTTACACGACACGGCGCAGCCTGGCCTCGATGGGGTCATTCCTTTTTATGGGACTGGTCGGTCTGATCCTCGCATCGATTGCGCAAATCTTCATCCATAGCTCGGGCCTGACTTTCGGGATCAATGTCGCGGGTGTGCTGATTTTCACCTTGTTAACGGCGTACGACACCCAACGCATCCGGGCGACTTACGCTTATTACACGCAATATTCCGGCGCTGCTGAGCTGGGTAAATATAGCGTTTATGATGCTCTGTCACTTTACCTGAATTTCGTGAACCTCTTTGTCTTTCTCTTACAATTCATTGGCGTGCGTCGCCAATAGATTGCAGCAGAATTAACATCCCGTAATATTTCGACAGCGGAGCGCGGCCTTAAAGGGCCGCGTTTTTTTAAGAGGACGGGTGCGGTCCTTTTATCGTTGCCGATTTACATGACATGCTGAAAAAAATTCTGCCATTTGATTTAAATCATCTTGAAAAATTGCGCGAAAACGCCGGAATTCAGCTTTCCGTTGACATTTACGTGTGCAGGACACATTTTCGCCTTGTTTCGTAATGCTTGCAAAATCGAGCGTTACAGATCTAACACATAGCCATAGCCAGGACACGAGGTCCGGCGTGGCAGGACGTTATTCACCTTACCGGTGCGCTTTCCGGTAAGAGCGGGTAGGTCCTTCGAAGTGAAGCATTTTGGCAGGGGCTTAACGCCGCAAAGCGCAGTCTGGTCATGAGACACGGTCGCCGATTCATCATGGTCCCATACAGGGATCGCGGTTTTTCGGCTCGCAATCCGGGTTTTGGCCAGAGGTGGAAAAGCCGGTCGGGAAGAGAGCAGATCAATATGTCATTCTCTCAACGATGGGAATTTTTTGGTGAGTCGGGTTGCGATTTCCAAATAATGCCTTGTCAGAATGTTAGGCGGTTTGACGGTCGCTTCAACAAACGGGGCAAACAATGACCAAGGAAATCTTGCCGAAATTCAAGCGGTTGATGCCGCTAATTCCGGCGCTTTTGTTATCAGGCTGTACGCTTGATCTTCTCGACCCGCGAGGCCCTGTCGGCCGCGGGAACCGTGACGTCATGTTGCTTGAAATGGGTGTGATGCTCTGCATCATTATACCGGTCATCATCATGACACTCTTCTTCGCGTGGAAGTATCGCGAGTCGAACACCAAGGCAGAGTATCTACCGACCTGGGACCACTCAACGAAAATTGAGTGTTTCGTCTGGGGAATTCCGGCGGTTGTCATCCTCATTCTCGGTGTTGTCTGCGTCTGGAGCAGCTATTATTACGACCCGTATCGCAAGCTGACAGCCTCTGATCCCTCACGCAAACCGCTTAATGTTGAAGTCGTCGCGCTCGATTGGAAGTGGCTCTTCATCTACCCTGATCAGGGTGTTGCAGCCATCAATCAGCTTGCCATTCCGGTGGATCGTCCGATCAACTTCCTGATCACATCGGATGCTGTGATGACGTCATTCTTCATCCCGAGGCTGGGGTCACAGGTTTATGCCATGGCGGGTATGCAGACGCAGTTGCACCTTCTGGCCGATGCGCCGGGGGATTATCTCGGGCAGGCCTCCAACTATACGGGTGCGGGTTTCTCGGATATGCGTTTCCGCGCCCTCGCCATGAATGACGGTGATTTCGACGCCTGGGTCGAGAAGGTCAAGCAGTCTCCCAACGCGCTGGACAGCAGCACGTACCCGGATGTGGCAGCACCGCAGCAGGCTGCGCCGGTCACTTATTACGGGCGTGTGCAACCAAGCCTCTTCGATGGCATCGTGGCCAAATATAATAACGGTATGGTCATGAATAAATCGACGGGTCAGATGATGCACATGCAGCCCGCACCGTCTGAAGCGCAGATGAAGGAATAAGGGCTATGTTAGGAAAATTAAGCTTATCGGCAATACCTCTCGACGTGCCCATTCTGGTGGGCACGTTCTCAGGCGTTGTGATCGTCGGCGTGCTGGTGCTGGGTCTGATTACCTGGTTCGGCAAATGGGGGTATCTCTGGCGTGAGTGGCTGACCTCGGTCGACCATAAACGTCTGGGCGTGATGTATATCGTCCTGGCCCTCGTCATGCTGTTCCGCGGTTTTGCGGATGCGGTGATGATGCGCTCCCAGCTCGCCCTGGCTTACAAGGGCAATCCGGGTTACCTACCGCCACATCATTATGACCAGATCTTCACCGCGCATGGCACGATCATGATTTTCTTCATGGCGATGGCCTTCATGGTGGGGCTGGTCAATATCATCGTGCCGCTCCAGATCGGCGCGCGCGATGTGGCTTTCCCGTTCCTCAACTCGCTCAGTTTCTGGCTGACGACCATCAGTGCGGTGTTGATCAACATCTCATTGTTCATCGGTGAATTCGCGCAATGTGGCTGGGTGATCTATCCCCCGCTTTCAGAGGCGCAGTTCAGCCCCGGGGTCGGTGTGGATTATTATATCTGGGCGATCCAGATATCCGGTGTGGCCACCTTAATGACGGGGGTGAACTTCTTTACCACCATCATCAAGATGCGCGCGCCCGGCATGGGCATGATGCAGATGCCTGTCTTCACCTGGACGGTGCTGGTCACGATGATCCTCGTGCTCGCGACTTTCCCTGTGCTGACCATCGCGCTTGCCGAGCTTACGCTCGACCGTTATCTGGGTATGCATTTCTTCACCAATGACGGGGGCGGCAGTCCGCAGCTTTATGTCAGTCTGATCTGGACCTGGGGCCATCCTGAGGTTTACATCCTGGTTCTGCCCGCTTTCGGTATTTATTCTGAAATCGTCTCGACCTTCTCGCGCAAGCCGCTCTTTGGTTATCGTGTGATGGTCTGGGCCACGGTTGCGATTGGATTTCTTTCCTTCATCGTCTGGGCGCATCACTTCTTCACGATGGGTGCCGGTCCGAACGTCAATGCCTTCTTCGGTGTGGCGACGATGATCATCGCGGTGCCAACGGGTGTGAAGATCTTCAACTGGATGTTCACCATGTATAAGGGTCGCATCCATTTCGACGTCACCATGTACTGGGTGCTGGGCTTTGTTGTCGTCTTCTCAATCGGTGGTATGACGGGTGTCATGCTGGCCATGCCGGCAGCGGATTTCATCCTGCACAACTCGCTCTTCCTGGTTGCGCATTTTCATAACGTGATTATAGGCGGTGTTTATTTCGGCTATGTTGCCGGCATGAACTTCTGGTTCCCGAAGGTCTTCGGTTTCAAACTGAATGCCAGCTGGGGCAAGGCCGCGTTCTGGTTCTGGTTCTTCGGGTTCTTCTTCGCCTTCGTGCCGCTTTATATTGCGGGCTTTGAGGGGATGACGCGCCGTCTGAACCATTATGACAATCCTGACTGGCATGTTCAGATGCTGATCGCGGCTTTCGGTGCAGCCCTGATCGCCTGTGGCGTTGTTTCCCAGCTTGTGCAGATCTATGTCTCCATACGTGACCGCAACAAGCCGGAAAATATCGATTACACGGGTGACCCATGGGGTGGACGTACGCTTGAGTGGTCCGTGTCGTCTCCGCCGCCCGCCTATAACTTCGCGGTTGAGCCGGAAATTTACGGCATCGACACTTATCATGCCGAAAAGCAAAGCGGTCGTCGCACGATTGAGTTCAAACCCATCGTCCCGATCCATATGCCGAAAAACACGGCTTCCGGCTTTGTCATCGGTGTGTTTGCAGCGATCTTCGGCTTCGCCTTTGTCTGGAGCATCTTCTGGCTGGTTGCGGTCAGTCTGCTCGCCATCATCGCTACGGTGATCGTGCGCAGCTTCCAGACCGATGTGGATTACTATGTCCCTGTCAGCGAGATTGAACGTGATCAGGAAGCATATACCCGCTCGCTCACAGCAGCTCACGGGGAGAGTTAAATCATGTCATCTGAAATAGCTTCGCCGCACCACGCGGCGCATGAGCATGAAGGCCACAGCTCGCCTGTTGTCTTCGGGTTCTGGATCTACATTATGACGGATTGCGTGCTTTTCGGCACGCTCTTCGCCTCATTCGCGGTCATGCGGAATGCATTTGCTGGAGGGCCCACCGGGCATGAGCTTTTCAATCTGACAGGTGTCGGGATTGAGACGGCGCTCCTCCTGCTGAGCTCCATCACCTTCGGGTTTGGCGCTTTATGTGCGCATGCCAAAAACCGTTTCGGGCTGGTTTCATGGCTCGTCATCACAGCTCTCCTGGGTGCCGGGTTTATCTTCCTTGAAGTGCGTGAATTCATGGAGCTGATTGCGAATGGCGCGGGTCCTGACCGCAGCGCGTTCCTCTCCGCCTTCTTCACGCTGGTAGCGACCCATGGCCTGCACGTGACTTTCGGGTTGATCTGGATCATCGTGATGATCATCCAGTCTTTCAGCGCGCAGGCTTTCACGACGCGTTATCTGGGCAAGCTTCAGTGCCTGAGCCTTTTCTGGCACTTTCTCGACATTGTCTGGATCTGCGTGTTCACCTTTGTCTATCTGATGAGTGTAGTCTGATGAGCAATGCACATATCCATACGGCGGAAGGTGAGTCTCACGGCACTTTTGCCTCTTACATCGTGGGCTTCATCCTTGCTGCCATCCTGACCGTCGCGGCCTTCGCTGCGGTCATGATGCACCAGTTATCGCCCGTCGCGACGGTGGCCATCATCGCCGCGCTCGCCGCTATCCAGGTTTTCGTCCATGTGGTGTTTTTCCTCCACATGAATGGAAGCTCCAGCCAGACATGGAACACGGTCTCGTTTCTTTTCGCGATCATGTGTCTGATTTTCTTTATCGGTGGGACGATTTTCATCATGCACGACGTCGCTGTTAACATGATGTCGCGTTGACCTACCGAAATTTGCGGCATGTTCTCATGCTGTGAAAAGCTAAAGCCGACGGTTCACGCCGTCGGCTTTTTTTTGCCCGGGCGCTTTTATCGCGGCCAACGCTACTTTGCATCGTGAGAATGTTTCAGCGAGGAAAGTGCGGAAGGGGGCTCGCATCCCTGTCGCGAGAGCAAGTCCGGCACGGCATTTCGGGGATAAAGCGCACCAGACGGCGTGCAAAAATAAAGCCCGCTGATAAGGCTGCAAAACAGCTAATATCGGCGGGCCTTTAAAAGGGTCGGGAAAAGAAATTCAGTCCTTATGCGGCTCGGGCGAGAGCATGTCGGCCTTACCCGGTTTATTGTTCCACTCATCCGCATCCGGCATGGGCGCGATTTTGCGCGTCATATTCGGCCAGACTGCGGCATATTTGGTGTTGATCTCAAGCCAGGCTGACGCATTGCCGTCACTATCAGGGACAATCGCCTCGGCAGGGCATTCGGGCTCACAAACGCCGCAATCAATGCATTCATCGGGATTGATGACGAGGAAATTCTCGCCTGCGTAAAAGCAATCCACGGGACAGACTTCAACGCAATCCGTATATTTGCAGCGAATGCAGTTTTCAGTGACCACATAGGCCATAAACTTCTCCGATCAATGAGCCGAGCAGATCGCCTTTAGGCGATAGCGACGTTTGAACGTCGCAATCGGGCGGTAAATGTGATTTTCCAACAGGCAAATAATCGCTTCACCGACCGATATGCAAGAGCTGATCCGGTAATTTGACCGTTTTACAGCGAAACATGTGGCATTCCCGCCGCCATGTCGACATCGACTTTCCGGCTTGAAAGCCCGATAAAAAGCCATTTCGCGGCGTTTAAAGACGCTCGGTATTATGACCGCACGTTGTGATTGATCCGGTAATCTGACCGAATCACAGTCTTCCATCGTGAATTGACCGTCCCCGAGCAGCATCACCGGGTCAAGGCAAAGCGCCGGCACGCGTCGAACCGACGTTTCTTTGCCAATGACGCAGGGCGGCGAAGGGCCCTGCCTGCTCACTGATCTGCCTCTTTAGTGGTCGAGACTTTCCTTGATCGGGTTTTGCCGGTGTCTGTGGGTCCGAGGAGCGCGGTCAGATCGTGTTCAGAGGGACTGAGCCACGCGGAAGCGAACGCTCCTTGGCAGACTGAGCGCAGGACGTCGCGTGGGAAAGACGTGCGCCGAGACAGGTTTTATCATCCATGACGCCGTGGACCCATTGCATCCTGCGCGCCACCTGGCGGCGTTGCAACTGCAAGGACATGATCGCAGCGTCACATTGACCTCTTTTCTGACGCATGTGAAAAAAAGAGAAGTATTCCGGCAGATCGGGTTTGCTTGCAGGCATCCAGAAAACTGCGAAATGATGATTTTACGCGAGCGCTCTCATTTCAGGCGGCAAGACGGCGTTGATGACCTCTTTAGAGAAGGAAAGACCTAAAAATATCGGTTTGGAGGGGTTTAATCGACATGTTGTGAACAGCGTGGCCTTCACAGTGTTTTTCCTGAACAATCGAATGAGCACGCCATCGCGAAGGCTTCTAACTGCGGCAATCTCACCCCCGAAATTCGGAGAGCCTCATGGCATTTCGGGGTCAGAAGGGCAGCCAGCTCGATCATTGAGATAAGCTGGCTGCCGGATTTACCTCGAAGACCGACGGAAATCCTACCAATTGAACGGTTTATTTGCCCAATCGGTTGCGGATAATCTGGAGATGATCTGCCGAGAGCTGGTCATACCGCCAGATGAACAAACCCCCGATATCAAGATCAATGACCTGATCCAGAAAATAATTCAGATTCCAGTCGGTCAATCCCCTCGATGTCAGCGCCAGAATGACCTTCTCCTTTTCGATCCCGAAAGCAAGACTGCGCTCCAGCGCCTGTCTGACATTGCCAAGGATGTCGTCCTTGTTCCACATCGCAGCGGCGTAACAATAATGGATAAGGCGGTTGCACTGGCCCGATGCGATAATCGAGGAAACTTTCTGATTCAGCTTTTTGCCGCTGGCCGTGGTGGGATGATTGTAACTATATCCTGCGATGAAGCCGAAACTGGTTTCTTTTTTATGTTCCTTCAACTGCTTCATGGCTTCGATGACGAGACACATATTCATGTTGCATTCATCATCAAAATCAACGCCATCCCAGTTTTTATCAACTGTGGCGGCCACAATGCGGGAGACATCATTGATATCGGAAGGTTTTTCCTGCGGGGAACACCCGCCACCACCATAGACCCACAATGTCTGCCCCTTAAATCCGGGGGCACCTTGCGGTTTCGCCGATTTTTCAGGGCTCCAACCCGGACGACTGGCCGTGCCCGTCGTGAGCCCGTCCAGGTTCGTCACCATACCATACATCATGTAATCGAATTCATTAAGCGGGTCGCGGGTCAGAGACATGCTCCAACCACCGAGAAGCTTACTCATAGGCACCTCTTTTATTTTTTTTATTTACCGCTCAATCGATTACCGATGTTCGATTGGCGAAGGAGCTTTTTTAAGCATTTCGATTATATCAATCTTACCCAAAATTTTATCTTAAAAAATGTCGGATGGCTTCGAACGGGAATTTCGGGAAGCGCGTTGGCAGGAGAGTCAACGGGTGGCGCTTTCATGAAAGCAGCCAGTCCGGGTTCGACCGGAAACTGGCTGCCAATCAAGCACCTCTTTACTGGATGACGAGGCTTTTAGCGGGATATATTATTTGCCCAGTCTCGACTTAATGATGTCATAATGGTTTTGCGAGATTTCGTCGTAACGCCATATGAACAGACCGCCCAAATCCAAATCAATCACCTGATCCAGAAAATAATTTAAATTCCAGTTTGTGAGGCCGTTGGTTGTCAGGGCGAGGATGATTTTATTTGCATCCATTCCGTTGGAAATACTTCTTTTCGCGGCCTGCTGCACGTTGTTCTTGATATCATTATCATTCCACATCGCATCCGCGTAACAATAATGTATAAGTCGATCACATTGGCCGGATTTGATGATGGAGGTTATTTTCTCATTCAATTTTTTTCCATCCGCTGTATTGGGATGGTTATAAATGTAACCTGCGATAAATCCGAAGCTTGTTTCTCTATCTTCCTCTTTGAGTTGCTTCATGGTCTCGATAACGAGCGGCACATTCATGTTGCACTCATCATCGAAATCCACACCATCCCATGATTTATTTTTTGTCGCAGCAACAATGCGGTTCACATCTTCCATATTGGAAGGCTTCTGCTGAGGCGCGCATCCACCCCCACCATAGGACCAGAGTGTTTTGCCTTTGAAATTCGGGTTCGCGGAGGGCCTGGTTTCCCTTTCAGGGCTCCAGCCAGGGTAGGCGGCGGTGCCGGTGGTCAACCCATCCAGGTTTGTCACCATCCCATACATCATGAAGTCAAATTCATCGCGCGGATTAAGGGCCAAAGTTTGACTCCAGCCGCCAAGCAATTTGGTCATAAATGCCTCTTTTATTTTTATTGTTATATAATTGCTTCGATTTATAGATTATTTGCAAAGTAGTTGGATTTTTTCCAACGATAGAATTATATAGATTAAATTCAGTTCATAAATATAAAAATAATATTAATATATTAATTTACAATTGACTTTCCCCGCATCTATCGAATTTCGCGAGAGATTTGATCGGTCAATTTTTCGATGGGGGTGACCCGTGCAAACGAATTAGTCGATATTTAAGAAGTGTCATCTAACGGCCATCAGCATCTCTCGCAAGTTTCAAGCCCTCAAAAACGTTGAGAAGCGACCTTGTTGACCTGATGAGCGGGTAGATTTGGGTGCTGAGATGGAAGTTCTGCTTGATTCCCGCCCTGCGATCCGCCACCCAACCATCATGGATACGAATTCACACGGTGGAAGGAAGGCGACATCAATGCGCCATGATCTCAGTCTCTGCATCGCATCGCCGAAGGAAGCGGCGCACATCGTTTCGCTGATACCGCCAGGGAGCGATCCGGCGGATATTGTGGGACGTCATTTTCCTTACCTGGAAGCGCAGCGCCAAGGGCAGCGCCACGACCATATACTCTTGATTCCTGCCGAAGACGGCGTGGCGCGGGCCGTTTTTCTCTGCCCGCCAAATATAGGTTCCGGCCCCAGCATGTTCGGGGCCCTCGCGCTCGGGCTGCCGCCTGGCGCATGGCGTCTCGATGCCAGCGCCTTTCCTGAAGCGGCGCGGCAGAGCGCGCTGGAGGATGCATTTCTAGGCTTCTGCATGGGCGCATATAAAGCCTCCCTCCGCCCGCATGACGCGTCCCGCGCGCCGCGCATCGTGCTGGATGAAGCCCTCGAAACCTGTCTTCCCCTTGCGGAAGCAATCTGGCTCGGGCGGGATCTCATCAATGCGCCTGCAAATCTCCTCGGCCCTGCGGAACTTGCGGAGGCGGCTTATGCTGTGCTGCAACCTCTCAATGCCGACGTCACCATTATGGATGGTGATGATCTGACGGAGAATTACCCATGCCTGGCTGCCGTCGGTGCGGGCTCCTGCCGCGCGCCGAAAGTGGTGGTTGCCCGGTGGGCCCATCCGGCGGCCACAGCACAGACGCCGCTACTTTCCTTGGTCGGAAAAGGCGTTTGCTTTGACTCGGGCGGGTTGGATATCAAACCGTCAAGCGCGATGCGCCGCATGAAAAAAGATATGGGCGGCGCGGCCCTCATGCTGGCCCTGACGACATTGCTCATCCGAAAGGCAATGCCCTTGCGTATTGAGCTACGGCTGGGATGCGTCGAGAACAGCGTGTCCGGTGCCGCCATGCGGCCCGGTGATGTCCTCAGGACGCGCGCTGGTTTGCTGGTTGAAGTCGACAACACGGACGCGGAGGGACGACTCGTTTTGAGCGATCTGCTGACGGAGGCTTGCGAGTCATCGCCTGATTACCTGATCGACGCGGCGACATTGACCGGCGCCGCCCGCGTGGCATTGGGGCCGGACCTGCCCGCTTTATTCGGCAATGACGATCCTTTCTGCGATGCGCTGTTGGAAGCAGGACGTGATTACGGGGATCCGATGTGGCGCCTCCCGCTCTGGCATGAATATGATGCATGGCTGTCATCGGAAATTGCCGACTGTTCCAACGCGGCTTCCATCCCGATGGCTGGTGCGGTGACGGCGGCGCTCTTCCTTGAGAAATTCGTCAAAACCCCCGTAAAATGGGCGCATATTGATAGTTATGCGTGGAATGACAGCGCCCGTCCCGGCCATCCCGCGGGCGGAGAAACACGTGGTTTACGCGCACTTTATCATGCAATCCGGCGGCATTGCTGCGGCTGAAGGCGCCGGACAGCCTCGCGCAACCCTGTTCGGGCCAGAAACATTCCGATATAGTTATGATGTTGCGCTTGGATAGACTCTTCGAAAGCCTTCCCCCAGCGCTTGACGATGCCGTGACTGAAAAGGGGCGGCATTACTGAAAATGCTTTTAATGGCCACCGCGTCTCCATGATGCGCGTGGGCCGTTCTGGGCTTCGCACCTTAACCGAGAGCAGGGGAGTGGAACTTGGCTCATCCGATTAACGACAATAAACTGCACCTCCTGAGGGACACGCTTGTGACGCTCGTCCGTAAGGATGGACCAGATCTGTCTGCACGCCAGCTCAGCGTGTTTCTGATCTGCTATCTTAGGGAAGGGGGGCACACGGTGCGGGGTCTCGCGCATGAATTGAATGTCTCCAAACCGGCCATCACGCGCGCGCTTGACCGGCTGGCTGAGCTTGACCTGGCGCGCCGCAAGGTGGACCCGCTCGACCGGCGCTCCGTCCTTGTGCAGAGAACTCTTAAAGGTTCCGCCTATCTTCGTGAATTGCGGGCTGTCATGAATGACGTTTCCGAGCCCGAGGCACGTAGGAAAAAAACGCGGTCCCGGGATGGTGTGTCCGTTATTCCGCTACAGCGCGCCACAGGCTGACACGCGTTCCTTGTGTTCTCGATAAGCGCAAGGGCCGGGGCGTGCGCACGCCCCGGCCCTTCGCTATGGGGAAAGCTGATGCCAGCCTCACAACGCTAAATGCTGTTCTCGCGCTTTTCGAATCACATAACCCGCCCAGATGAATTGCGGGATCAGCGTCAGGATGAGCTGGGCTTTGAACCCGATGAAAGTGAGCCCGACAAACCCGCCCCAGAAAATGAAGGCCCAGTGCAGCAAGGTGATTAGCGGCTTTGACATCCCGGCACGGCTGGCAATCTGGTAAAGATGGCCGCAATGGGCCTGCATCAGATTTTCACCTCGTAGGGCCCGCCGGATGAGGGTGAAGGCGACATCAAACAGGATCCCCATGAGCATGAGCGGCACGAGAAGCGACCATGTCCCGTTGCGCATGAATAAAAGCGCACCCCAGCCCAGCAGAAGGCCACAAGGCTGACTGCCGACGTCACTCATAAAAATCCGCGCTTTGGGATAATTGAAATATAAGAATGTCAGCGCCGCGATACCGAGTGAGAAGAAAAGGGCACTTTCAGCATTCTGCGCAGAAACGAGCAGCAAAGGCGTCAAAATCAGGCCGCAGCAGGCGATTGTCCCCACGGCGAGGCCATTGATCCCATCCATGAAATTCAGCGCATTTGTCACATAAATGACGAAACCCGCCCCGCAAATAATTTTCAGACCCGTCAGGAGCGTCAAGGGAAGTCCCCACAGGGCGCAGATCGTGACGATAATGGTTGCAATCAACTGCGCGTGTAACTTCGTGCGGGCCGGATATTGATGCACGTCATCGCGCCAGGAGAACCAGGCAAGGCCAAACGCCGCAAGCAGCACGATCCCTGTTTTCAGGAAGTCCATGGCCGGAAAGGGGTGAAAAACCAGTAAGTAAACCGCACCTGCCAGCAGGCTCATCATCATGGCGACACCGCCCCCCTTCGGAACGGGCCTGATATGAGCGCTTCGGTCACCCGGGACATCCATGATGCCGACGCGAATCATGTATTGCGTCACCACCGTGCAGACGGTAACACCAAGAAGGGTCAGGATCAAAAAAGGGTGCATCGCTTTGCCCGTTTCTTCAGCGAGGGAGGCGAGCGTCGCCCGATGACAGGCGTCAGGCAACGACGTCAAAGGTAAGGCTATAAAGTCCGGGTGGAAGACGCGCAACAAAATCACCAAGCCAAAAGGTCGGTTTCTGAGGGGAACGCGCGTCGATTCCGAGCGCAGCGGATCGCCGTCAATGTCCTTCTGGATGCGCTCATCTCCGGGCTTGCCGCGCCGATTGCCGTTTACCTTGCCGCCCCTCGGACGGGCATTCTGCATCCTTTATGGGCCGTCGCAGGCGGGGCGGTGGCCTTATTGCTCAGCGGGCTGCCATTGCGCGTGCCGCAACAATATTGGCGCTTTTCCGGCATAACGGATCTTCGGAATATTGCGATTGCCTCGCTGGGCGGGGCCGCTTTGTTTTCCATCGCTGTCATCATGCTGGGTTACCGCCTCCCTTCCGTGACATTCCCGATTATCTATGCGCTTGTCCTTCTCGTCGGGCTAGGTGGCGGGCGCCTGATGGCGCGGGCGGTGCATGGGTTCCGGCAGCGCGGGCGGGGCGCGTCATCCCGCGCGCTCCTGATCGGGACGGATACAAGCTGTGACCTCTTTATCCGTGCCGTTTCCCGACATCCGGCGGCGCGTTATGACATTATCGGCATTGTTACCCGCGCTGCGGATCAAATCGGCAGGCGCCTTCATGATACGCCGATCCTTGGTGTCGTGGATGACGTGCCCGCCTTGCTCGACAGGCTTGCAGCCCAGGACCGCCTGCCGGAGCATATTATTATCGCTGACCCGGATTGGAGAGGTGCCCTCGTTTCCGACCTGCTTGACGCGGCGCAGGCGCATGGCGTGCCGGTTCAGCGCGCGCCTTCCCTGATGCGCCTAACCCCGGCAGATACGATTGAGCTTCGGCCCATCGCCCTTGAGGACCTTCTCAACCGCGCCCCCGTCTCACTTGATGTTGAAGGCATGGAGCGCCTCATGCGGGGGCGCGTCGTGATGGTGACGGGGGCGGGTGGCTCAATCGGGGGGGAACTCGTGCGGCAGGTCGCCGGGTTCGCGCCATCCTGCCTGCTGCTCGTTGATAATAACGAGTTCGCCCTGTGGCGCATTAATCTTGAGCTGAGCGATCACTTCGCGGATGTGCCGTGTCGCGTCCTCGTCGGTGATATCCGGGATCGTTATCGTATGACGGCGATTTTCCAGCAATATCAGCCGGATGTCGTGTTTCACGCGGCGGCATTGAAACATGTGCCGATCGTCGAGGATAATCCGTGTGAAGGCATCCTCACCAATGTGATCGGCACGCGCATTGTCGTCGACGCCGCGCAGGCGCATGGCACGCAGGCGCTCGTGCTGATTTCAAGCGACAAGGCGGTGAACCCGACCGGCGTCATGGGCGCCACAAAACGCTGCGCGGAGATTTATTGCCAGGCTATCGACCTCGCACGCCGCGCCGCGCCGGAATCCAGCACCTTCCGCTGCGTTACGGTTCGTTTCGGGAATGTGCTCGGTTCGACAGGTTCCGTCGTGCCGCTTTTCACGCGGCAATTACGTCAGGGCGGCCCGCTGACCGTCACCCATCCTGACGTGACGCGCTTCTTCATGACGATCTCCGAGGCTGTGTCCCTCGTATTGCAGGCCAGTGTGCGCGGGACGACGGCCCGGAAGCGGCGCGATGAGACGGATCGCCGTCTCGATAAAGGCGGGATTTTTGTGCTCGATATGGGTGAGCCCGTAAAGATCCAGGAATTGGCGCGGCAGATGATCAAACTGGCCGGTTTGAAACCGGATCGGGATATCGCCATCAAATATACCGGGTTACGCCCGGGGGAAAAACTTTACGAAGAATTATTCCATATTGGTGAAACATCGCACATCACGGATATGCCGGGATTGCTGATCGCGACGCCGCGTGTTGCTGACCTGGCGGATGTCTGCGCTGTTCTCGACAGGCTGGAACAGCTCTGTCACGACAATGCGCATAAAGAGGCGCTGACATTTCTACAGAAGCTTGTTCCGGAATTTGTGCATAATCCGAGTGGAGACGCCTGGGTCGCAAGATGATATCAGCATCATCATTGCGACACCCCTCCCACAAGGACCTGACCAATGACACAACGCAGAGAGATTGCTTTCCTTGACCTTCCCCGTCAAAGAGCGCGACTTGGTGAGGCACTGACGCGACGCGTTGACGCGGTGATGGCGCACTGCAAATTTGTCCTCGGCCCTGAGGTGACAGAGCTGGAAGAACGCCTCGCCGCTTATGCCGGTGCCCGCCATGCCATAGGTGTTTCCTCCGGGACAGATGCGCTTCTCGCTGTGCTGATGGGTGAGGGCATCGGGCCGGGTGATGCCGTCTTCCTTCCGGCTTTTACTTACACCGCAACGGCGGAAATTGTTCTTCTCCTCGGCGCTGTGCCCGTTTTTGTGGATGTTGATGCGCGGACATTCCAGATTGACCCAGCACATCTTGAAGCGCGCATCGCCGCCACTTTGCGGGACGGGCAATGGCGGCCCCGGGCCATTATCGGCGTTGATTTATTCGGCCAGCCTGCCCCGTGGGATGAACTGAAAATCATCGCCGATCGACATAAACTGACACTTGTCGATGATTGCGCGCAGGCTTTCGGCGGAAGCTATAAGGGGCGGAAACTCGGGCGTGAAGCGCGCGCCACAACGCTTTCATTTTTCCCGTCAAAGCCGTTAGGTGGTTATGGGGATGGCGGCGCGATCCTGACGGATGATGAAGGGTTGGCGTCGTTATATCGCTCTCTGCGCTCCCATGGTGAGGGGCAGAATCGTTATGACGTCCAGCGTATCGGCCTCAATGCCCGGCTGGACACGCTTCAGGCGGCTGTTCTGCTCGCCAAGCTCGATGCTTTCGATGCGGAGCTGGCGCGGCGCGAGGCGATTGCACGGGCTTATGATGCGGGTCTGCCCGAAATCATCCAGACACCGCAACGCGTTGCCGGTGCGCAGAGCGCGTGGGCGATTTACAGCATCCTTCTGCCAACCATGGCATTGCGGGATTCCCTCCAGAGCTGGCTGAAAGCGCACGGCATCCCGAGTGTCGTTTACTACCCCAAACCGCTTCATCGGCAACCTGCCTATGCAAGCTACCATAATAACGAAATCCCCCTGCCCGTATCCGAGAAGTTGGGCGAAATCATCCTCTCTTTGCCTCTCCATCCTGAACTAACCGATGATGAAGTGCGCTATATCATCGACACGACATTGGAGTGGTCAAAAGAGAGGAAGACTTGATGCGTAAGGAAACGATACTTGTCATTTGTTTCCTCGCGCTTGTCCTGACGACGACGGCAATTATCTGGTCATTTGCCGTCCCGGTTCTCAAACCCGTTCATATCCCGATCATCGCGACGGCGATGATTGAGGAGGGGCCGGATCAGAAGCAGCAGGACTTGACGCAGGATCAGATTACCGGCCTCAATAACTGGCTGAGGCAGAACCGTCGGGGTTGGGTGCCAATGACCAGCCCGCCACCTTCAGCCAGTGACCTCGTCATGCAGGCGGTGCCGGTCAGAGGCGAGCCTTTCCTGATCAAGGTCTGGGGTGAAAATGCCGGGTCTGAATGGGCGCGGACGATCGCGGTGCGACTCTCGACAAAAGTATCTTTCCGCGTTCGCTATTGTGACGATCAACAATGGACGTCATTGCGTGAAGTCCTCGCGCGGTTTGATAATCGCCAGACGAACACGCATTGATCTGAAACGCGGCCCATAAGCCGTCACGCTTCTCTGAAGCTGCCAATCACACCCAATGTCAGGACGTTTACGCATGTTGCGCATCGGCTGAAAAGCGGCATGCCCGCCGGATTCCGCGTTGGTGAGCGTCTGTCAGCGCCCGCGTCGATGGCGCGATTTTCTTGTCGAGACTTTACCGGCATCGGCTTGAGCGATGGGTGGCTTTTCGCTGCCTGGCTTCATGCGCATGTCATCAGGCAGGGGGGCGGTGGCCCGGTCACCCACAGCGAGAAGCGCCGCGGTTGCCGGTGAGGCGAGAATCAGTCCCGGCACGCCGAGGATGGAGCCGAATACAGTCTGCGACAATATCGCGATGGCAGGCGGCATATGCACGGCATGGCGCTGAATCAACGGTGCCAGCACATTGCCTTCAAGAAACTGAATGACGCAGTAAAGCCCAACCACCTCAAGCCCGGATTGCGTGCCGACGGAAAGCGCGATCAGCACAGCGGGGACCGCACCAAGAATAGCCCCGATATAGGGAATGAAATTACACAGTCCCGCCACCACACCAAGCGCCGTGGCCAGCGGTATGCCGAGTAGGTAAAGCCCCACGCCGGAGGCAATCCCCACCACCAGCATGTCCAGCGCCTGCCCGATCGTCCATGACCAGAGTGTGTGCCCGGCTGTGACCATCAAACCCCTGATGGCGGGGCGTTGCGCCGGTGGCACGAGGCGTAACAGGCCGTCCACATAGACATGCGGCGTCAGGGCGAAATAAAGTCCCGAGATCAGAATGACCGCCATCGTGCCCAGCACGCCGAATGCGCTGGTCAAAATACCCGTGACGGAATTCGCCAGTCCCGCGCCGAAGGAAGGGCCACCCCCCGCTTCACTCCCGCCAAGACTTTGCGGGAGATGTGCGAGCGCGAACTGGCCCCAGCTTGATGATTTGACCTGACCGCGAAACGCCCCATATTGCGTGATCAGCGCCTGCTTCAGCTTGACGAATTGATCACTGATCTGCGGCCCGCTGGAATAAAACAGGAAGGCGATGGCCGCGATGATCAGCACGGCCACGAGGGCGACCGCCAACTTGTAGGGAAGACCAATCCGCCTTTTAAGGTAGGCTGCGAGGCCGTGCAGAATAACAGCCATCAAAGTCGCGGCAAATATGACGACGAGGACATCGCCCAGAAGCCAGATCATGACGATGGAAATCGTGAGGATCAGCGAGATGCGCAGAAGCCTGAAAATAAAGGAAAGCTCAGTCGAGGAATCCGGAGCATTGAGTTGGGACATGGTGGGCGAAGGTCCAATCTTAACGTAAGTCGTTAATCCAATGCACTTCCCGCCGGGAAGGTTCCGCATATGATGTGGCGGTGATCTTTTACGGGATGCAAAATCCGCTCCCATTCGGGCGCCTTCACCGTGAAATGCCCCTTAGACTCATCTTCCTAAAGAATGTTCTGCTCGATTTTTTCGCTGAGGGAAAGCCACTCCTCCTCAAGTTTTGCAATCGCAGCGTCATTTTCCGCCGCGGATTTATTCACGCGCGTGATCTCCTCCGACGTGCCTTTTTCATAAAAAGCCGGGTCGGACATTGTCCGGCGATAGGCCTCCGCCTTTTTGCTACATTGAGAGAGGGTTTTTTCGACTTCCTGCAGGCGTTTCCGGAGAGGGGCCTGCTGCTGACGTGTTGCGGCCCGGTCTTTGCGGCTTTCTTTCCGGTCCTGATGGCCGGAGATTTGCGCGGCGCTGCCTGCCTGTCCTGTTCCGGATGCAGTCTGGCGGCGGGCGCGGTAATCATCCAGCGTCCCATCGAAATGAGTGACATGCCCCGATTCAACCAGCCAGTAATGATCCGTCACCGCCTCTACCAGCCATGTATCGTGGGAAATCAGGATAACAGCGCCCTCAAAACCATTCAGCGCGCGCACAAGCGCCTCACGCGCATCAATATCCAGATGGTTTGTCGGCTCATCCAGCAGGAGGACATGCGGGGCGTCATGCGTGGTGAGGGAGAGGAGAAGCCGCGCCCGCTCACCACCGGACAAATTCCGCACTTCGGTCTCCGCGCGATGGGCGTCCAGCCCGAAACGGGCCAGTTGGGCGCGTGCCTGCTCCTGCGTCAATTTCGGCGCGGTGCGCAGCAGGTGCTGCACGGCGGTTTCTTCAGCGACAAGCTCATCGCTTTGATGTTGCGCGTAATAACCGACCCGCAATTTGGGCGCGCGGAAAAACGCGCCGTCAAACGGGGCCAGAACGCCCGCAATCAGCTTGATGAACGTGGATTTGCCCTGGCCATTCTGCCCCAGAAGCGCGATGCGATCAGTTGCATCCAGCCGGAAGGAGAGGTCACGCAAAACGGTGCGCGCCTCATAACCGGTGCTGGCCCCTGTCATGGTCAGAAGTGGCGGCGGGAGAACGCCCGGATCAGGGAAGGTGAAGGAAGTCGCGCCGGGCTCGATAATGGCTTCCATGGCGGGAAGGCGCTCCAGCGCTTTGAGACGCGATTGCGCCTGGCGCGCCTTGGTCGCCTTGGCGCGGAAGCGGTCAACGAAAGCCTGCATCTGGGCCTTCTGCGCCTCCACCCGCGCCACCTCACGATTATGCTGGAGGGTCTGCTCCATCCGGATGCGGACAAATTGCGCGTAACCACCCGGTGTGAGCGTGAGTTTACCATGTTCCAGATGCGCGATCCCGTCCACGACGTGATCCAGCAACTCCCGATCATGACTGACGATGATCGCCGCGCCCCGGAAGGATTTAAGCCAGCCCTCCAGCCACATTGTGGCCTCGATATCCAGATGGTTGCTGGGCTCATCCAGAAGAAGCAGATCCGGGTCCAGGAAGAGGGCGCAGGCCAGCGCCACACGCATCTGCCACCCGCCGGAAAAAGCGTCGATCGTACGTTGCTGAGCCGCCGCATCGAAGCCCAGACCGGCCAGGATCGTCGCGGCGCGGGCGGGCGCTGCATGGGCCTGTATGGCGAGGAGACGCTCATGCGCATCGGCCAGTCGGATCGGGTCATCCTCCACCGCCACCTGCGCCATCAATGTCTCCCGCTCCGTATCCGATGCGAGGACAATGTCGATCAGCGCGCCTTTCCCCTCCGGCAGATGCTGTCGAACGCGCCCGAGCCGGGTGCGTGCCGCCTGGGTGATGTCCCCGCCGTCAGGGCTGATATCGCCGGCAATCGCCGCCAGGAGGGTGGATTTGCCCGCGCCATTCCGGCCGATCAGCCCGATTTTCCGCCCGGGATCCAGCTGAAGACTGGCGTGATCCAGAAGCGTTCGGCCAGCAATACGCAATGTGAGTTGGTTGATGGAAAGGATACTCAAGGGGCTTCACTTCAGGGACGGAGATATTTTCGGGGCGCACAGGCTATCGGTCTGGCCGGAATTGGTCTAGGGGGAAAGCATTCTTTGCCTTTAACAATTGATTTGGAGATTTTCATGGCCAAACAGCGGACATTGTCCATCATCAAGCCGGATGCCACGCGCCGCAACCTGACCGGCAAAATCAATGCTGTCTTCGAGGCAGCCGGTCTGCGCATCGTGGCGCAGAAGCGTATCCAGCTGACGCAGGCCCAGGCTCAGGCCTTCTATGCCGTCCATGCGGCGCGGCCTTTCTTTGGCAGCCTAGTCGATTCCATGCTTCAGGCCCCGGTTATCGTGCAGGTGCTTGAGGGGGATGACGCGGTCGCGCATCATCGTGATGTCATGGGCGCTACCAATCCGGAGCAGGCTGCGGAAGGCACGGTGCGGAAACTTTATGCGGAAAGCATTGAGGCGAACTCCGTCCATGGTTCCGACAGTGTCGAGAATGCCGCGAAGGAAATCGCTTTCTTCTTCGCTGAAACTGAAATCCTCCCCTGAAATATGATCTGTCATGCCGATTGACCCTGTCGGCATGACGGTTCCATGTCAGGCGCGTTTAAGATGCTGATGCCTGATCTGTAATGAACTGGCGCAGCGCGTCCTGATATAAAGCGTGCTCCTTCGTCAGGAGGCGCTTTGACAACGTCTCGGCCGTGTCTTCAGGGCGGATATCGATGCGGGTCTGCGCAATGACAGGCCCTTCATCGACGCCGGAAGTGACGAGGTGGACGGTCGCGCCGTGCATCTTATCTCCGGCATCCAGGGCACGTTGGTGGGTGTGCAGCCCCGGATATTTCGGCAGCAGGCTGGGATGGATGTTGAGCATCCGCCCGGACCATGCCTTAACGAAAAACGGCGTCAGCACCCGCATATAGCCTGCGAGGCAGATAATCCGGGCCCCGGAATGGCGCAGCGCCTTATCCATGGCGCGCTCATGGCTCTCACGATCCCGGCCGAAAGGGCGGTGATCAATGGCATGAGCGGGGATGTTCCTGGCCCGCGCGATATCGAGTCCTGCCGCATCCGGGTTGTTGCTGAGCACGGTGACGACTTTGGCCGGGTAATCGGGGGCGTCACACGCATTCAGCAACGCCTCCATATTGCTGCCGCGCCCGCTGATCAGAATGGCGATCGGAAGTTTGGTCGTCATCCGAAAACCAGCTCTCCTTTGAGGCTGAAGCCCGCCTGTCCCTCAATGATCCGGCCGATCTCATAGGCTTCTGTCCCGGTTTCCTGCAGAGCGCTGAGCACATCGTCCGGGCGGGATGTCACCAATACCATGCCGATCCCGCAATTAAAGACCTTCAGCATTTCCTCCGGCGCGACAGGTCCGGCTTTAGCCAACCAGTTGAAAACGGGCGGAACAGGCCAGCGCCCGGCAGTGACTTCCGCGGTCAAGCCCTTCAGCAGAACCCGCGGCAGATTGCCGGGCAGGCCGCCACCCGTAATGTGGGCGCAAGCATTGAGCAGGCCTTTCGCATGCAATGCCATCACGTCACGCACATAAAGCGATGTCGGTGTCAGAAGCGCCTCGGCAAGGCTCAGCGACGGTGCGAAGGGGGCAGGATCATGCCAGCCCAGCCCTGACCGCGTGACAACCTGCCGCACGAGGGAAAAACCGTTGGAATGCACACCGCTTGAGGGCAGCGCGATGAGTGTGTCGCCCGCATGAATGTCACGCGGTAACAACGTATCGCGTTCCGCCGCGCCGACACTGAACCCGGCAAGGTCGTAATGCCCGGCCGCATACATGCCAGGCATTTCCGCCGTTTCCCCCCCGACGAGGGCACATCCGGACTGGCGGCAGGCCTCAGCGATACCTTTCACGACGCGCGCCGCATCAGCCACATCGAGCTTGCCGGTCGCGAAATAATCGAGGAAGAATAAAGGTTGCGCCCCCTGCACGATAAGGTCATTGACGCACATGGCCACGAGGTCAATGCCAATCGTATCGTGCTGTCCCGTCTCGATGGCCAGCATGAGTTTCGTGCCGACGCCATCCGTGCAGCTCACAAGCACCGGATCACGATATCCTGCAGCTTTCAGGTCGAACAACGCGCCGAACCCACCTAGTCCCCCCAGCACCCCGGCGCGATGAGTCTGCCCGGCGGCGGGCTTGATGGCATCGACAAGGGCATCACCCGCCTCTATGCTGACACCGGCAGCATCATAGCTGATCCCGCCTTTTATGGCGGCGGCATCATCATGCGGGGCGGGGGCATGTTTGTCGGGTTTCGGGGGGGTGGTCATGTGTTCAGGCTCACTCGATATGCCGCGGAAAGTCGGATATAACCCGTCCTTTTAACGAAGCCGTCGCGGCTCGGGAAGCGTTGGACTTGAAATTGCATGGAAAACGCTAAAAAAATTCGTCAGCGCCCTGCTGACCCGGCGGCTCAGATGGCATTCTCGTGGGAGGCGCATCGCGGCACGCGGTGGCCGGACTTCATCAATGCGCCGTCCAACGCCGCTGCGCGTAAATGGCTCGCCCAGACGGGCTGGCCGGAGCGTCGCCTCCTGCTTTGGGGCCCGGAAGCGACCGGCAAAACCCATTTGCTGCATGACTGGGCGCGGCGGCGTCATGGCAAAATCATCACCGCAAGCATGATCGATCCGGCACGGATTGACAACTCCCAACTCTGGGCGATCGACCAGCTTGAACAGGGTTTTGACCCTGTCGCCCTGCTGCACTTTATCAATGCCGCGCGGGAAGGGGGGCGCATCATCCTTTTTGCTTCCCGTGTCCCGCCCTCCACCTTACCCACCAGTCTTCCTGATCTGAGCAGTCGCCTCAGGGCGATGACCGCGATAGAGGTGCGGCCTGCTGAGGATGATCTGCGCGTCAAATTGGTGATCCAATGGCTTGCCATGCGTCAGATCTGCATCGCGCAGGATGTCGCTACGTGGCTTGTGCATCGCCTGCCGCGGACGAATGCGGCCCTGATGGCGACCGTCGCGCGGCTGGACACGGCCAGTCTGGAGAGTAAGCGCGCTCTGACGCGGGCTTTTATCACTGAAATACTGCCCGAACTCTCTCAGGTCGATGGTGAGGAACTCCCTGTTTCGTGATGTTTGATCACTACTGGGGAAGGGCGTCTCACGCATTTTAAAACAGGATGATGGGCTTCTATCGCAACTTTGGGTCGTGTAACATGTCAGACTCAAAGGGCGTCATGCAGGGTCACACATGCACAGTGACGCTGAGTAAAGGAGCCAAACCAGTGGGAGCGCCGAAAATCGAGGAAGAACATGTCACGACGTTGCCACGCGCAAAGCCGGATGACGCGGCCTGCGCGTCTGATTTTATCGGGCGGTGTATGTCGGGTTCTTCCAATGGGCAACATGAAATGTCGAAACACCCGTCCCGCTTCATTAATCGTGAAATGTCATGGCTCGATTTCAACCAGCGCGTGATCGAGGAGGCGGAGAATCGCCGTCATCCGCTTCTGGAACGTCTGCGCTTTCTGTCCATCAGCGCCAGTAATCTGGACGAATTCTTCTCCGTCCGCGTTGCCGGGCTGGTCGGGCAGGTGCGGGAGGGGCTGACGACGCCTTCCGTTGACGGACAAACCCCCGCGCAACAACTTGCGGAGGTACGCCGCAAATCCTCCCGACTTTTTGAGACCCAGCAGGATGTGTGGCGCAAGTTAAGGCATGAGCTTTCACAGAGCGGCATTTATCTGTGCCGACCTGAATCGCTGACCGAGGCTGAAATCGCCCATCTCGATGCGATTTTTGAAAAAGAGATCTTCCCGATCCTGACGCCGCTGGCGGTGGACCCTTCCCACCCGATGCCCTTTATACCCAATCTCGGCATGGCGCTTGTGCTGCGTCTGAAGGATGAGGCGCGCCCGGATGAGCCGATGGATGCGTTGATCCTGCTGCCCCAGCAAGTCAACCGCTTCATGCGCCTCCCGGAGGATGCCACGCGCAAAGCCACATGCACGCCGGACATCCGGTTTGTGCTGCTGGAGGACGTCATCCGCACCCATATTGACCGCCTCTTCCCCGGGATGCGTGTCCTCGCGAGCGGGGTGCTCCGCGTCATCCGGGATTCGGATGTGGAATTTGAGGATGAGGCCGAGGATCTCGTCCTGTCTTATGAGACAGCCCTGAAGCAGCGCCGCCGCGGGGTGGGGGTGCATCTGGCTTTCGATGCCTCCCTCCCTTCCTATCTACGTGAGGAATTTGCTGAAAAGCTTGGCTCCTCACCCGATGAGGTGCTTGTGGAGCAGGCGATGATCGGGGTTGTCGATGTCAAACAGATGATCGTCAGTGATCGGCCCGAACTCCAATTTCCGGCTTTCAAGCCGCGCTTCCCGCAGCGCATACAGGATTATGACGGGGATTGCTTTGCCGCGATCCTCGGCAAAGATATCGTTGTGCACCATCCTTTTGAGAGCTTCGACGTCGTCGTGCAGTTTCTCAATCAGGCGGCTGCGGACCCGAATGTTGTGGCGATCAAGCAGACGCTCTATCGCACCTCACGCGACAGCCCCATTGTCCGGGCGCTGATCGCCGCCGCCGAATCGGGTAAATCCGTCACGGCCATGGTGGAGTTGCGGGCGCGCTTTGATGAAGAGGCGAATATCCGCCTCTCAAGAGAGCTGGAAGCGGCGGGTGTGCAAGTCGTGTTCGGGTTCTCGAACCTGAAGACGCACGCCAAAATGAGCCTCGTTGTGCGCTGGGAGGGCAATCAGATGCGCTCTTACGCGCATTTCGGAACCGGAAATTACCATCCCATCACGGCACGTATTTACACTGATCTCTCATTTTTTACCTGTGACCCGCGTCTTGCGGGTGATGCGGCGCAGCTCTTCAATTTTATGACCGGTTATGCCAAGCCAAAAGATGTGCATGATATTGCTTTCGCACCGCTGACATTGCGCAAGACGCTGCTGAAGCTGATCGCAGATGAGATCGATCACGCGAAAGCTGGGCGCTCCGCGCGCATCTGGCTTAAAATGAACAGCCTCGTTGACCCGGAACTGATTGACGCGCTCTACGCGGCCTCACATGCGGGGGTGAAAATCATCGGGGTGATCAGGGGCATGTGCTGCCTTCGGCCCGGTGTGCCCGGTTTGTCCGATCATATCGAGATCCGCTCCATGGTCGGGCGCTTTCTTGAACATTCCCGCATTTTCGCTTTCGGAAACGGACACCGTATGCCGTGCCTTAAAAACAAGGTCTATATTTCCTCCGCTGATTGGATGCCGCGCAATATGGACCGCCGGGTGGAGGCGATGGTGCCGATCTATGACCCGACTGTTCATGCGCAGGTTTTAGGACAGGTCGCCGCTTTGGGGTTGAAAGACTCTTTGCAGAGCTGGACATTGCAGCCAGGCGGCAGTTGGCGCCGCGTTCCGCCGGGGAAAAAGCCGTTCTCCGCGCATCATTATTTTATGCATAATCCCTCTCTCTCGGGTCGTGGTTCCATGCGGCATGAGGGGACGGAGAAGGAAGCGCCGCGTCGGCGCAAAAAGCCGGGCGCCCCTTCATGAAAAAACCCCGGGTCGCGCAGGAAGCGGCGAAGACCAGCGCGTCCCCTCAGCAAAGTCGCGCCGCCGTGATTGACCTGGGGTCAAATTCCGTGCGTCTCGTTATTTTTGAGGGAGTAACTCGTAACCCCATCGCGATTTTCAATGAGAAAGCGACGCTGAAACTCGGGCGTGGCCTGCATGAAACGGGACGCCTCAATGAGGAGGGTTTAAAGCGCGCACATACCGTCCTGAAGCGGTTCAACGTTATTGCCCGGTCAATGAAAGCGGCGCCTTTTGAGATCCTCGCGACAGCCGCCGTACGGGATGCTGAAAACGGGGCGGAATTTATCGAGATCCTCAAAAAGCACATGCCGAATGTGGCGATCCGCATTCTTTCGGGTGAGGAAGAGGCCCGTTATTCCGCCACAGGCGTGCTTTGCGGCCAGCCTGATGCGGATGGCATCGTGGCGGATATTGGCGGGGGCTCTCTGGAATTGATTCACGTCGCACAGCGGAAAATGAAAAAAGCGAGCACGATGCCGCTCGGCGTGATCCGTCTGTCAGACAGGGCGGAGGGGGAGCGCAAAAAAGCCTTTGAGCTTGCCGCAAAGGATATCGGGGCGCAATCCTGGCTGAAGTCCCATCGCGGTAAGACGCTTTATCTCGTCGGCGGGGCCTTCCGCGCCCTGGCGCGCCTTCAGATCGCGCGCACGCAATATCCGCTCAATATGGTCCATCTCTATACGCTCCGCCCTTCCGAGGCGGAGGCGCTTTGTGACTGGATATTGTCGACGCCCAAAAAAGCGTTGGAGAAAACGCCCAATCTCTCAAAAAAACGCTTCGACGATGTGCCATATGCCGCCATTGTCCTCTTAACTCTGATGAAGCGGTTGGACCCGCGTAAAATTGTTTTCTCGGTCGATGGGTTGCGAGAGGGCTGGTACATGGCGCGCGTCGGGGCGGACGTGGCGGATATTGACCCATGCGACGCCATGGTGACGGCGCTTGCCTCCCGTCTGGGGCGTGGTTGCCAGTTGCCGGACGCACTGATTGACTGGACGCAGCCTCTTTTTGAGAAAGATGATCCATACGAGAAAAATTTGCGCAAAATGACCTGTCGCCTGTCCGATATCGGCGCTTACGATCATCCTGAATATCGGGCGGGACAGACTTATCTGCGTATCATACACGTGAATGGAGGCGGGTTTGACCATCAGGCCCGCGCCTTTATCGCTTCAGCGCTGGCAATCCGTTACGAGGCGGATGTGGAAGGAAGGCTGCTATACGCCGCGCGCGAGATCCTCTCAAATGAAGCGTTTGAGCGCGCGACGCGGCTGGGCAAGGCGCTCCGCCTCGCTTATACGATTTGCGGCGGCACAGAGAGCCTTCTCAAAGGCGCGCGCATTACAAGAGGGGGTGGCGAGATCGTTCTGCAGCTTGACAGGATGGCCTCCTTCGCCCTTGGCTCCAACGTTAAAAACCGCTTGAGCCATCTGGGCGCGGCTTTTGGTGAAAAGACGCGGATCGTGACGGATGCGTGAAATAAATGGTGCGACTCGCAATCCCGCGTGACCAACGTTGACCCGCCTGGCCGGGTCAGCTCAACGGACCTTTTCACCGCTTCATCGTTTCACGAAGTCGTATTCAGGATACGGCGGATCGTCTCAAAAATTCGGTCAATCTCGTTTTTCTCGATAATCAGCGGTGGCGCGATGCTGAGTGTATTCCCGCTGCAACGCAGCAGAACCCCTTGCCGGAACGCTGTATCGAACACTTTGTAAATGCGCGACACCTCCCCGTCACCCGGTGCGATTTCGATCCCGGCGACGAGCCCTTCATTACGAATATCAACGACATGCGGTGCGTCTCTGAGACTATGCGCCGCATCCTCGAAATAAGGTGCGAGGGCGGCAGCGCGCTCGAACAAGCGTTCATCGCGATAAACATTCAAAGTCGCGATGGCCGCCGCACAGGCCACGGGGTGTGCGGAGTAAGTATAGCCGTGAGGGAGTTCAATGGCGTTCTCCGGCCCTTGCATGAAGCCCGTGAAAATCGTGTCTTTGACGGCAACCGCGCCCATCGGGATGGCCCCGTTGGTAATGCCTTTCGCCATCGTCATGATATCCGGCCGCACCTGATATTTCTCTGCCGCGAAACTGGCGCCCAATCGACCGAAACCGGTGATGACTTCATCAAAGATCAGCAGGATGCCGTGTTTATCGCAGATCTCACGCAAGCGCTTCAGATAACCGACGGGCGGTATAAGCACACCGGCTGAACCTGACATCGGCTCCACCATGACGGCGGCAATTGTCGAGGGGTCGTGAGTGACGAATAATTTCTCCAACGCATCGGCATATTCGATACCGTGCTTCGGTAAGCCACGGCTGAAGGCATTTCGCGACGGATCATAAGTGTGGGGCAGATGCGCGGCATCCGCGAGGAGGGGGCCGAACTGCTTGCGATTAGAGGAAATACCGCCGACGGAGAGGCCGCCCAGCCCGACACCATGATAGCCGCGCTCCCGCCCGACAATTTTGGATCGTTCCGCCTGCCCATTCGCGCGATGATAGGCGATGGCGATTTTTAGCGCCGTATCAGCGGCTTCCGAGCCGGAATTACAGAAAAATATGTGATCGAGCCCCGGCGGGGTCAGGGCGGATATACGTCCCGCCGCTTCGAAAGCGAGGGGGTGCGCCATCTGAAAAGTCGGGGCGAAATCGAGTTTCGCCGCCTCACGCTGAATCGCCTCAACAATCGGGGTGCGCGTATGCCCTGCATTGACGCACCAGAGGCCGGCACAGCCATCCAGGACATCCTGACCCTGCGCATCCTTATAATACATGCCTTTCGCGGAGACGAGCACGCGCGGCGCCTGGCGAAATTGTCGATGCGCCGTGAAAGGAAGCCATAATGCACCCCGGTTGGCTCCGTGACTGGCGGTATTCTGCATGGGACATTATTTCCTGACATGACGATGTTGATTTTTTGAGTCGTTAAACGACAGGCTGTTTGATTGTAATGTCGAACCTGAAAACAACTTTCGTCAATAGAGGAATATGAAAAACGCAGTTTAAAAGTTGAAAAGCGCCGATAGGCGACGTCGTCATTTATGTCAGTAAAGGCTTTCGCGTTTTCAGGTCGCCTTCACCGGCCGCTCAGCACATGCCGCGATAAACCGCGCTTCTGCCGGGAATAGAGGAAAATCAGGAGGATTTAAACGTATTTTCTGACAATGGCTGCGACTGCCGCGTTGATTGTCGCGAAAGATGAGGCAATTAGAACGGTTAAGTAACGATATCGTGCGCTGCGAAGGTGCCCGGCACGACTCGACAATCCGAGACATGGCGCGATCAACCCTGTCCCCCTCTCCTCAAAGCGTGTGCGCTTCCCTGTGAAACGGTCGATGGACGGAAAATGGCCCTGCGCTGAGCGGCTTTTCAGTCGCCCTCGCGCCATGCTTTCAGGAGATCTTCCAGATAATGGCGCTCACGTGGCGGGCGGGCACGGTCAGCGGCGCGGCGTCGCAGTTCCCGTTCCACCTCCAGCCGATGCGTGTCGCTTTGCTGAAGCGCATGTCCCTGCTCAGACTCAGATGCGCCCTCCCCATCATTGACTTTGCGGCCCAGCGGGTCCCGCTTTTGCGAGGCGCGATGGGTTGCGGAACCGCCATTTGTCTCCTCATCCGACCGATCACCCCGCCCGTCTCCATCTTTTTGCGATCCCGACTCATCGCCACCAGACTGCATGGTTGGCAAAAGGATAATCGGCCCTTCGCCATGCTGCTTGTCTTTCTGCGCCGCACGCATGTCATGGCCCAATTGGGTGAGATCGGCCAAAACGTCTCTCAGCGATTGTGACGCGCCGATATCATCCCGTTGCGCGAGATCGCGGCGGACATTGCCCATATGGTGCTCAGCTTTTTTCATATTTTTCGGGACGTGCTGCCCGTCATCAGAGACTTCGGCAATAAGGGCACGGAGTGCATCACGCAACGCGCCCTGAATGACAAATTGCGTGCGGCGCTGATCCTGCCTTTCCGCCTCTTCCTCATCTGAAAATGATAAATTGTCGTGGGAGGGGGGAGAGATCGATACATCTGAAGCACCGAGCGCGAAATTGCGCAGGTCAACCGAGCTGTCAAACCGTAATCCCGGTTCCTGCTGCATATCTCTGAGACGGCGGAATGCCTCCCCGCGGGATTGCGTCGCATCCAGGAGTCCGGTCTCACGCTTGATGAGATCCTGCACGACGCGGATATGCAATCGGGCTTTCTGCTGGGCCGCCTCTTGCTTTGCTGCCGCGGCCAGTTCCTCCGGCGTCGCATCGCGGATGCGGCGGGTCATATCCTCAAGGTCAAGCAGATTTTTGATGGCAGCGCGCTGATCTCCCTCGGAAGCGTGGTCCTGGAGGCGTTCAAGAAGCCGGGTGACGGCATCATTCCGGCCCGGAACGACACTGCCCATATCGGGAACCATGCCGCTTTGTTCCATCGCATGGAACATCAGGATCTGCATCCGTCGGGCGATCGCTTTTTTGACCGCGTCAATCCGGTTCTGCCGCGCGATGCCCGCCTTCTGGGAAGGGGGGGACGCATTGCCTTCAAGCGCGCGGATCAGGCCATTCTGCGCCCCGCGAAGCGCCAGATTTGCTTCAGCGATGGCGCGACCCTGGCGGGAGAGGTCATCAAGATACATCGCCATCGACCAGAGCCCGTCACCGAACAGACTGACATCCGTCCCATTATCGCGCATCAAATTCAAAGCCAGGAGTGTCACCCCTTTCTCACGCTGCTGTGTCAGCGAGGCGAGGGAAGCCAGTTCCTCCCGCGCTATTGGAAGCGCCTCTTCACCACGCAAAACCCGGTAGCGCAGCGCGTTCAGGGCGCGACTGATGGGGTCATGGAATTTATAGGCGGGCAGGATGATCTGACGCGCTTCGCTCTCCGCGACATTTCCGCTGACGCTTGTCGCTTTCAGACGCAACGTGACAGGCTCACCCGCATAAGCGAGGCGACCCGTATCCTCTCGGATGGTCCCCGTGTAGGCGTGTTTTCCCGAGGGGGCCGTGTCCGTGAAGATCACGGGTTTCCTGCTCGCCAACCCGTTATCCGGCGTGATGGAAAGGCTGACCGATGCAATGCCGAAAGGCTGGGACGTCTTATATCGCACCTTAAGCGAAGTGATGTCGGCCTCGATCTTCGGTTTGCCTTCCCAATTGATGGCGGGCGGGGGGTCAGGCAGGAGATTCACGCGCCATCTCGCAATGGCGCGCCCACGCGTGCGCAGCGTGACATCGCCATTTCGCAGGAGCTTCTCCGTCAGACGCCAGGATTGAGGGCCGAGGCGCGCGGTTGTAATCTCGGAATCAACGGCACCGACAAGCCACGGGATGGTGCGCGCCCCGATCACCTGAACCTCCAATGACGCGCCTGGTGGCACGGTTATGGAGGCGGTGCCGCCTTCATAATAAACAGGCGGGCCCGGCGCGTAAGCGGGCGGCGTGACCCATGCATGGAGTTCAGGAAGGGGCGTGTCCGCATCATCCATCCCCGGGACAAATCCGGCCTCAAGGCGCGAGACAGCGTGAGGCCCGGCGCGATAAAGCCCGACCCCGAACGCCAGAATGCCGATCAGAAACAGGCAAAGTCCCGTGCGCGATATTTGTGGAAAGCGAATTGAAGGACGCAGAGTTGCGATGCGCGCCAGGCTGCGCGCGACGTGGGTTTTCCAGATTCCCCTTGTCGTTGGGTCAACCGGACGATCCTCCATCGTGGCCAGGGGACGTTCATCAAGGGCGCTGCCTTGCTCCAGACGGCGGTCAATATACGTCCCTGTTGGACGGCGCACGCGATTGAGGCCATGCAGCAGCAGCCCGGCAAGAAGCGCCACAATCGCGAGGGCCACGCTGGAATGAAGCAGGTCCGGGAGAGATTGCGGCACGCGAAAGAGGCTGATGGCCCCGTAAAACAGGAAAATAATGGCCGGCCAGACCAGCTTCCCGACGATCCGCTCGCCGAGTATGACCCCTCTCTGCAGGCGCCGCGCGCGCATAATGCGCGTGAGCGTGTGTGATGCACGCTGTTGCGCGGGGCGAACAGGGCGCTGACCTGTCATTCAGCCTTGAACCAATCAGGCAGACGCTCCGCCTCCCAAAGGCTTTCGAGAGTCTGGCGTTGACGAATTTCAGCGATTTTCCCGTCCTCAATCATGATCTGCGCGGCGAGAGGGCGGGCATTATAGGTTGAGCTCATAACGGCCCCATAGGCGCCTGCATCCAATATCGCCAGCAGGTCATCTCGGGATAGAGGTGGCAGGACGCGATCCGTCGCAAGAATGTCGCCTGTCTCACAAACAGGCCCCGCCAGGGTCTGGGCTTTTTCCGGCTTCCGGGAGCCGCCCGCATGGAGGGGAAGGACTTCGTGCCATGCTGCGTATAAAGCCGGGCGGGCGAGGTCGTTCATTGCGGCGTCGATAAACACGAAGTCGCTCCTCGGGGCGGGTTGGGCTTTAACGTCGATCACGCGGGTGAGAAGAATGCCTGTCGGGCCGCTGAGCCACCGCCCGGGCTCGATCGAGATCGCGACATTCAACGTGCCGAGGTGGTTTGCAATCACCCGGGCGTACTCGGTGATATCGGGCGGGGCCTCCTGATGGTAGCATATGCCCAGCCCACCGCCACAATCGACATGTTTCACCGCGATGCCGTCCGCCCGCAGGTCCGTGATCATCCCGGCCAGTCTCTGACATGCGGCTTCAAAAGGTGCGATGGATGTGATCTGGCTGCCAATATGCGCCGCGAGACCGATGAAATCCAAGTGCGGGTCCCTGGCGGCCATGCGGCTCAAGGTAGGGGCTTCACGCCAGTCAATCCCGAACTTATCCCCCTCCCGCCCGGTGCTGATTTTATCATGCGTCCCGGCATCGATATGCGGGTTGACGCGCAAAGCGACTTTCGGGCGTTTGCCAAGGCGCGTTGCCAGTGAGGTGAGGCGACCAAGCTCCTCACGGCTTTCCACATTGATGACGCCAATTTCCGTTTCAATGGCGAGGGTCAGCTCCGCATCTTTTTTGCCCACGCCGGAAAACACGATGTCAAAGGGGACTATGCCCGCCGCGATGGCTTTGCGTAATTCGCCCCCACTGACGACGTCGGCACCGAACCCCTCACGCTGAAGGATGGCGAGAGTCGCACGGTGGTCATTTGCCTTGACGGCGTAATGCATGGAGATGGGCTGATTTATGCCGCTGAAAGCCGCCTTGAGCGCCCGCGCCCGCGCCCGCAGAATGGAAGCGCTGAAGACCCAGCATGGTGTGTCATATTGCGCGGCAATATCTTGCAGGCGGACGCCGTCAAAGATAAGCGCCGCGTCAGTATCATAACGGAGCCAAGGGCGTGATTGCAGTATCTCCACAAGAGACGGCGGTAAATTTGACATCGAGTGCTTTTGCCCCATCCTCAGGCGCGGTGATTTTGACATTCTTGCGGGAGGCTGTGAAGAGTTAACGCGGTGTTGCTATGCCCTACGCATATACCAGCTTTGAAGGATTTTGGGAAAACGCGAATGAGGATGAAGCGCCGGACCCGGTGGCATGACATGGTGGCAATGTTGCTGGGTGGGCTGATAATGTTCGCCCCGGCCGGGCGCGTGGTGGCCGAAACGGTTGAATTGCGCGCCGCCCATTTTGATAAGCGGCACCGCGTGGATGTCACCCAGTCGCCCTGGCTTATATTGGGGCGCCTTCAAACGGAACTCGGGACACGCTGCACGGGCTTCCTCATTGCGCCCAATGTGGTGATGACTGCGGCACACTGCTTGTGGTTAGAGGAAAGCGGGCATTACATCCGGCCGCATTCCGTGCATTTTCTGCGGGCTTACCATCGCGGCCATTTCGCGGCGGAAGCGCGTGCCATCCACATCATTATCGCACCCGGCTTCGACCCGACCCGCGCCATCGCCACCGCCCAGGCTGATCGGGCGACGATCGTACTTGAACGCCCGATGGTCACGAGCGCCGACATCCCACCCGTTCTGACACCGCGCGCGGGGGATGACGCGATGATTGTGGGTTATGAACAGGACTTCCCCGAAATCGCACGCGGCGACCAGAATTGCCACGTCACAGCCGTGTCCGGCCGGTTGATCCACCATAACTGCACCACAACCCACGGCGCAAGCGGCGCCCCGATTATGATCCGGCGGGACGGGAAGTGGGGGATCGGGGGGATCACGACGCTGTCGGATCGGCGAAGTGGTGGCGCGGGGGTGGGGTTGTGGTAGGGGGGCTTGAAAATGAACGGTTTTTCGAACTTCAATCCGCTAACATTACTAAACAGAAACAGTTATTTGAAGAATGTTAGGATGAGACTTAATCATCCATCTCCTTACCGAGGCTCGTGGCAAATGTAGTTTGTTACGCACGCTCCAGCTCAGCTGCCGCAGACACAGGCTCTTTGTCGGCTGATAATCCCCAATTCTCAACGACTTCGCCGAGAGGAAAGGCTTCATTGGTAGCCCATTCGACGAAGGGTGCTGCCGTTGCGCTCCATGGCTCACGAGTGGGGAACCTTATTTGAACACGGGCCGGAATGTGCAGTGCGCTGCCAAAAACTATCGCTTCGCCCGCCGCAAGCACGGTCACTTGATCGAGTAAACGTTGAGCCTGTTTGGGGATGATACGACGAAAGTGATCAATATCGTCTGGATTTTGTAAGCGATGAGAAAAAAAGTTGGCGCACTGACTAATGATCGTAGGACTGATCTCGCTAGGACGTTGGCTAGCCACGATGAGGGACAAGCCAAATTTACGACCCTCCTTAGCAACGCGCTCGAAGGCGCGTCGAGAAAGGGCTTGTCCGCGATCCTCCACCTTTCCCGACGGTCGGACATAATTGTGTGCCTCCTCCAAAACTAAAACCCACGGATATCTGCTGCGTCGGTCGGGGCGCAGCATTTCGCGTGTTTCAAGTAGAAGACGTCCCAACAGTGCACACGCAAACGGCAGCGCCTCCGAGGCCAACATCGAAAAATCGAGGACAGATATGCGAGGGCCAGAGCTCTGGCCTACGCCAAGTCTTGTCATCCAATCTTGAAAACTCTTGATATTCTGTTTTTCAAAACTAAAAAATGACTGCCAGCGTCGATCGTCTAGACGCGTCCGTAATCGAAGTTTCATTGTTGTTAGGTATTGGTCAATCTGGCGACCGCTTTCTTGATCAATTGCGCGGTCTGACAGGCGGGGGTCACGAAACTCCACTGCCGGAATGAATCGTGGCGAGTCAGCGGACTTGGCAAAATTAACGCCGACATTTTGGCGATCCGAGATTTTTCCCTGCAATTCCGAGCGGGAAGCATGAAGCCAATTCCTGATTTTTTTCTCATTCTGAATTTTGGCCCATTCTGGATTTGAAGGAGTAGTCCAATCTATTTTGACTTTCTCTTGTTTCAAATTATCAAAGTCAATGTATTGGGACGCTGTGTCTAACAAGTTGTCAAAATCCGCTCGAGTCCGCGGTTTATCGAGCCAGCTTATAGCGCTATCTAACTTGCTAACTGCGACCTGCAGAGGGTCATAAAGTTCTCCGTTTGCTTGAATTCCTGATTTCGCGATTGCCCACCAATCCTTCAGCAAAGGCTCTTGTGTTGGTTCGGACGCTTGAAGCCACTCGCAAATCTCCTCCCCATTCATCAGCCAAGCTGGAAGGCAAAATTCTTCGCCGTTGAGATAGATGCGATTTGGCTCACGCGAATATCCTGATTTTCCTTGTGGCAAAAAGGCGTTGGCGTATTCCCCATTGATATCCAAAATGAAAATGTGAGGATCGGACTGCGCCTCGGCTCTGAAGTCTTGATGCCTGATGATACCCTCCAAAAGACTCACCACAGTGTACGATTTGCCGGAGCCGGTATTGCCGACGACCGCCAGAGGGCGAGAGAATAAATCGTTGAAGGATGCTTTTACTTTCGTGTTTTCATCGCCGGTCTCATGCCCAATTTCCAGCGCGTGGTCGAACTCCCCGTCTTCCCAACTTCGGGGCTGATTTCGTCGTGGGGGATTTGTGAAAATACTCGAAAGGATCTCGGGGTCGGCGACTTCCGCCGGTGTGTCCAATGTCGGCAAGACGGTGATACCGCTGTCAAATTCCCAATCGCGATTGGCGCGATGCCTGACAGTGCCCATAAGCTGGATAGAGGCGACCCGACGTGGTTTCATCAGCTCTAAAGACAGTTCCTCATCCCGCCTCGGGTCAAAGCTTTCCCGCGCCTCCAAGTCGGTCAGAAGTCCAATTGCATGCAGTCCCGCGCCGATGTCGAAGGTTAGAAAAGCGTTAATCGAAACGGCGCGCTGAACGCCGTCCGGTGTGGCGCGAGAGGACGATTTGGAGTCTGGAGACAGTTCGACTTTGAGTCGAAATCCATTTATAGCGACAACATGGCCGATTATGCGAGGCTGTTCCATCAGATGGATGCCTCAGGTTTTTTTGACGGTCGATCGTCCGTTCGTCGAAGTTGCTCCTCAAAATTCCGCAAGCGGCGATAATCGTTCAGCCATTTGACATCCGGCATAACGTTTTGAGCAAAGTCGGCGAAAGTCGCTGTTTTGAAGGAGCAATTTGCGCCGTCATCTACCCGTTCCGTCAATACAAACGCTCTCCGCCCGAGGCTCTGATAGCGGCGAACTCGTTCCACGATGGCGCTACCAGGATTTGGTTCCACCACAAGCATCACCAGCGAAGGGTTCATAAGCGCCGCTTCAATCATTCGCGTAACATGGTCGTCGCCGAAACCGTATCCCAAAACTAATAAGAAAGTTTGTGGTTGATGGAGTCTCGCATGGAAGAGTCGGAAGAGGTGCGCGTAAGGCATATTCAGAGTTTGAGTGAATTTTTGAGAGGTCGGAAGTATACCAAACGAGCCGATTGACTCGAAGCTCTTGGAGACGAGATATTCAGCTTTCTCAGCTGCATCAGCGCCCCGATATGTCGCAGCAAATTCTAAGTCATGATGACGGGCGCGCATGTCTCCGCTCGGATCGGGAAACCAATGTATAGAGCCGTGCAGCTTATAAAAGTGAAGAAATTTGTCGAAGCGGCGAACTCGACCTTCCGCGACATCGCCGGGATAGTAGATATCTAGTCCGTAGACCGCCGGATCGAAGCGCGCGTTCGACTTGCCGGAGAACCCGTCGAAATACTGAATTCCCAGCTCCTCCATGGCTTGCTCATAAAGGGTATCGTAGTTCAGGGTGAAGAAATGGGTCCGCCCAAGATTTGAGTCTCTGGCCGCCAGCTTCGCTAAAAAGGGAATGTGACCTGAAGTTTTCTCTCGACCCAATTCACGAAGTTCACGGTGATCGATCTTCAGCGCGCACTCGGCATAAATAGCTCGTTCAATGAGCGATCAAAACTTTCTAAGGTCGGGTGCGGCGTCAGAATTCTCGATGCCTTTCCAGTTAGTCGCCCGGATGGGCGATCTCTCTGGAGCGGAAAGTTCTGCCGCATTGAAGAGGTAACTTAACCACTCCTCAAAGCCTGACGGTCCTTGCTCCTTATCTTTTGGCCAGAGGGATTTACGGTGGTGAATGATAGCCATCGTATCCTCCGCCAGAGAACACTGCTCAACCGCATCGAGGACCTTGCATTCAAGGTTGTTTTCGGGGTTCCTTGCCATGAGACGGCCACCCGCGCTGAGTGATGTGCCCGCGGCAGTCAAAACCACCAAATTTTCCAACCGGAGCCAATCCGTTAGGAGCGCTTGAACGCGACGCAAACCGTCGTCAGGTGACTTTTCGTGCAAGAGGTCTTCTATCTCACCATTGGTCGCCGGCGAGATCAACTTGTATTTGCAGACAGCTCCCAATTATTTTCTCCATTTGCTTCGAACGATCGTGTTGACCCGCATCGCGATTTCATATGCTGTCGAGTTCATCCGAAGCTACCAAGTGCCTGCGAACAGTGACGTGGTGGGCAAAAGCGTATCATGAGCTTTCGAGGAATCTAAAGCCATTAACGCTGTGAAAAACTCATCTCGCAATTTGCGGCTAAACTTCATTTGCGCGCCGACTTCGTTTTACAACCTCATTATGAGACTGATCAACATGAAACTTTTTAAGAAAAAACTACAATAAAAGCAGAAAGCCATAGGATTTTCTTAACATTTCATGAAGCATATGACTTTACGGGGTGCCTCACGCATAATGAAATAACGTCAAGGTGCCGAACGGAAGAAACGGCTTCTTTTTCCCTTAATAAAGTTCTCGAACCGGTAATCACTCAATGCTATAAAAACAACAATTGCATCGACCGCACTTTTGTAATGAGGTTCGACTTGACTTTGACAGTCGTCACTATCGCCTGTACTCAAAGATGGGCAATATTAGATATTCGCATCAATTTTGCAAAATGGCGCACCCGAAAGGACTCGAACCTCTAACCCCCAGATTCGTAGTCTGGTGCTCTATCCAATTGAGCTACGGGTGCCGTGCCTGCATGCAGGACTTATGTCGTTTCTGGCGCACCCGAAAGGACTCGAACCTCTAACCCCCAGATTCGTAGTCTGGTGCTCTATCCAATTGAGCTACGGGTGCGTCGAGGCGGGGTTTTAGAGGGATATCCGGCAAACGGCAAGTGGGAAAAAGCTTTTTCTGCCCTGACGCGCGTTTTTTGCGGCAGATGCTGGTCAGGGCAGGGCGTTACGGTGCGGTTTTCAGGCGTGGGTGCGTGTCATGACGATGTGGGCGCGGCAGGTCGGGGTGGCGTAGATGCCGCCAATGGCGTTCCCCACCGGGTGTCCACGGAAAACCATGCGATACGGCTTATGGTTCGTATCCAGATGGGTGAAGCTGGCGGTCAGCACGTCATTGGACTTGCCGCGCTCACCGCGCAGCAGAACGGACTTGCCTGCAGGTGCAAACACAATCGTCTTATCCTCGATCTGCAGCAGCGAGTTATCACCGTCGGGGCACTGTCCCTGTTCGGTCACGAGCGCGCCGGACCATCTGCCGCGCGGGTCTTTGGAAGGTGAGGGCCCCTGCCCGCCGGAACAAGCCGTCAGGGCGATGAAGCTGGCGAAGGCGAGGCGGCACTTGATGGCGTGGGACATGTGTCATCCTGATAAAATATCGAACCTCTTGCCAGCCTATCAGGAAACGCGCCGCAGATCTCAATATCCCTGCTTGAAGTGGCGTGATTTGGGTGACGGGTTTATAAGAAAGCTGTATATCGACCCTCTCGACCGCCCTTGCGAAGACGCGAAAGTGAAGAATGAGCCTGCCTGAACCCCGTGCGATGCACGATCTCGACGCCCGACTCCATGAAGACCGCATCCTGATCCTGGATTTCGGCAGTCAGGTGACACAGCTCATCGCCCGCCGCGTGCGGGAGAGCGGGGTTTATTGTGAGATCTGGCCTTTCACGACCGACATCTCCCGACTTTCCGATTTTGCACCACGCGGGATCATCCTTTCCGGCGGGCCGGCAAGTGTGCATGACCCTGATGCGCCGCGCATCCCGGAAGAGATTTTTGCGCTCAATGTGCCGATTTTGGGCATCTGTTACGGCCAGCAGGCGCTATGCGCGCAACTCGGCGGGGCTGTCGAATCGCATGAGCATCGCGAGTTTGGCCGCGCTTTCATCGAAATCGTCGATGATTGTGCGCTCTTCCGCGGGGCCTGGGCGCGTGGCCATCGGGAGCAGGTCTGGATGAGCCATGGTGACCGCGTTACGAAGATCCCGCCCGGCTTTACGGCGGTCGCGGTTTCTGAAGGGGCGCCATTCGCCATTATCGCCGATGAGAGCCGCCGGATTTACGGGGTGCAGTTTCACCCTGAAGTCGTGCACACCCCCCATGGCGCGGCCTTGCTGCGCAATTTTACGCATGGCGTGGCAGGGTGCAAAGGCACTTGGACGATGGCCGGTTTCCGCGACCTTGAAATCGCGCGTATTCGGCAGAAAGTGGGGGAAGGGCGGGTTATTTGCGGCCTTTCCGGTGGGGTTGATTCGTCGGTTGCGGCCAAGCTGATCCATGAGGCGGTGGGTGATCAACTGACATGCATCTTCGTTGACCCCGGTTTGCTGCGCGCCGGTGAGGCGGAAGAAGTCGTCAAAACTTTCCGCGGGCGGTTCAACATCCAGCTCGTACACCGTGATGCGTCGGAATTATTCCTCAACGCGTTGGCAGGGGTGACGGACCCGGAGACGAAACGCAAAACCATCGGGCGCCTGTTTGTCGAAGTTTTTGAGGAAGAAGCCGCGAAACTTGGTGGCGCCCAATTCCTCGCGCAAGGGACGCTTTACCCAGATGTGATCGAATCTGTCAGCTTTACGGGCGGGCCTTCCGTCACGATCAAATCCCACCATAATGTGGGCGGCCTGCCCGAGCGCATGAAAATGAGCCTCGTCGAGCCATTGCGTGAGTTATTCAAGGATGAAGTGCGCGCATTAGGGCGGGAACTGGGCCTGCCGGACATCGTGGTTAACCGCCATCCCTTCCCCGGGCCGGGCCTCGCCATCCGCGTGCCGGGCGATATCACGCGTGAGAAGCTGGACCTGCTGCGGAAGGTCGATACGATCTACCTTGAGGAAATCCGTAATGCTGGGCTCTATGATGCGATCTGGCAGGCCTTCGCGGTGCTTCTGCCGGTGCGCACGGTCGGTGTCATGGGCGATGGCCGCACCTACGACCAAGCCTGCGCCCTCCGCGCCGTCACCAGCAGCGACGGCATGACCGCCGAAGTCTACCCCTTCGACTTCGCCTTCCTCAACCGCGTCGCGGGGCGCATTGTTAATGAGGTGCGGGGGATTAATCGGGTGACTTACGATATCACATCAAAGCCGCCGGGGACGATTGAGTGGGAGTAGGGGGGCTGCTGGAAGTTTTGACGTGCACGGTGAACTGAATAATCTCAGTTATTGAAAAAGATTTTTTGTGCTACGCTTCCTAGCAATTCAACTAACTATCTTGGATCAATTTATTCCGAACTAATATAAGAATCCATCGGTACGTGCGTTGTTGGCAAACTGAGAGTTCCAGTGCCAAAAGTTTGTGGATTGAGAAGCAATGGTAAGTTTTTTAAACTGGCATTCTCAAACTGTGGACGATCCTCGCCTCAAGTTGAAAAATTAGTTTTGATCTTTGCGATTTCTCTTCTCGCGGCCCTTTCCAAGCGTCGCACCTGCCGGCAAATTTGTTCGCCTTGCTCAAAAGCTTTTGCGCTTCGCCGTCCGTAAGATGCAAAGTTTTTCAACGTGCACAAAGTGTCACCTTGGTAAAATTTAATGTAATTGAAACGCTTATAGAGCTTTTTTGTGTATATTTTGCCGGAACAACCTTTCGTTTGCCGTATTAAAGCTGATTTCTCAGCATGTCGTATCGCTCGCCGCATTTTGCGCCACTGTCGGGCTAAAGAACTCCCTCGTATAGAGGGGCCGGATTCGTTAAAGGTAAAACCTAAATATTGAGCGGCTTTTGAGGCGCGGGGACTGAGGCGCCCCTTGTCGAACAAAGTTTTCTCAGTTTTGGATGGGGCGATCTCCAATTTTTCGCCAGCAATCAAGTTCAAAATTTTCGTTTCTAACTCCGATGCATCCTCGGGTTTGCAAATGATGAGGATGTCGTCCGAATAGCGGCGGTAAAACGCATGAATTTCGTCGCAATAATTCTTAGCTGCCTCGTCAAACTGAAGCATGTAAAGGTTCGACAATGCAGCGCTAATCGGTGTTCCTTGAGGTATTCCTCGCCGACGGCCCTCGCGGAGTTCCGGGTTACGGTGGAAGGCGATCCCCTCCTTCTTCAACTCTTTTAAATTTGCAATCGGGCCACATTTTTCTTTCTTTAGTTGCGGCCCCAACATCGGATGAGCTTTCAATTCTTCTAGTTCGACATAATGATAGTTGGTAATGAAGCGAAATACCTTATACCAATCGTCTGAAAGCTCTCCAACGCCAAGTAAAGATTTCAGACGTTGTTTCAAGAAGAAGTGGTCCAAATTGTTGAAAAAGCTCGAAATATCGAAAGCTAAGATCGTAGCGGGCGAGTGAGCTTGAGCAAAAGACATTGCCTCCGCAGCGAAGTGGTAATTCGCTTGTCCAAGAGGCCTATACGCGATCACGTTGTTGGAGATGTTTTTTCCCTTGTAGACGACGTCAAGCGCACGACTTAAAATGTGAGCGTAATAGGCGAGTATGCAGGCATCTCGATGCGAAGGATAACTTATCGGGCGAAATTTACGGACGATCTCCCTCACGCCGGTTTCCGCATTTTTCTTATAGTTGATTTTCGTTTGGTTGTAATGAAGAAGGGGTGAGAAAGCGTGCCTCGACACCTCGGCGGGCCTCATTGCCTTGAGGGCGAAAGCTTCCGACACGGGTAAGTCGAAATGCCGATAACGACGCGTTTTAAACCATGATAATGACAAACTTTTTCCCATTCGCAGAGTTCGGAGGACTGGCCCTGACCCTGGGCTCCGAATAAAATCGGCGTCCTCCGAACGCACGCCACCATCTGCTAACTACTGCGCTTGTTTACATTATCGCAAACGTCTCGCTAACACGGGCCTAAGAACGAGAGGTGGTATAATGGTAAAGTGGAGATCCGAGCTATGCTCGAAGTCTCATTCGACCTGATAACGGTCATGACGCTGCTGTTAGGCATCGGCTTGCCCGGTATCGAGTTCAAGTTTGACAATCTCAACAATTCCACCGCCGAGCCAATCCTCGACGGCAGATTCACTCTAAAGGTTGGCGGTATGAGTTTCAAGGCTTTATGAATGCAATGTGTAACAAAATCCCTAATAATATTTATTGACTTATTGCCAAGCTTTCGATCTTTTTCAAACGCTGGTGATCTTCGGTTCAACCAAGAATAGGAGAGGACCGATAAATTCTTCTCGCCAGGCATCAAGCTTGTGACGCGTCGAAAAAACGGGAACGAGAATATGAGTGAGCATCCCCCCACCCTCTACGGCATCCCCAATTGCGGCAGCGTCAAAAAAGCGCGGGCGTGGCTGGAGGCGCGCGGGGTCGATTATCGGTTCGTCGACTTCAAAAAGACGCCCCCCACCGAGACCCAACTCACGGTTTGGGAAGCAAAATGTGGGTGGGAGGTGCTGTTGAATCGTCGGGGGACGACGTTTCGGGGGTTGGCGGAAGGGGAGAAGGCGGAGCTTGACGCCGCGCGTGCCAAGGCGCTGATGCTGAAATACCCGTCCATCATCAAACGCCCGGTGCTGGAGCACGGCACGGGCGACGTCACGGTCGGGTTTGACGCCGCCACTTATGAGGCGCTCTTCCCAGCTTAAAGCACGTGAAGAGAACTCAGCTTTCCAGCACGGAATCCCAGTAAAGATAGTCGCGCCAGCTTTCATGCAGGTAATTGGGCGGAAAATGTCGGCCATTCGCCTGCAAACGTCGCGTTGTCGGGCGCATCGGGCGGGAGAGGGGGGTCATGGCGATGTCTTCCGGCATTTTGCCCCCTTTTGCGAGGTTACAAGGGCTACAGGCTGTCACGACATTTTCCCAGCTTGTGCGCCCCCCGCGGCAACGCGGGATAACATGGTCGAAAGTCAGTTCCTGCGCCGGGAGGCGCGCATGGCAATATTGGCAGCGAAAATTATCGCGGAGAAACACATTAAACCGCGTAAAAGCGGGTTGCCGCGCGGTCTCGACAAATTCCTTGAGGGCGATCACACTCGGGACGGTGAGGGTGCAGCTTGGGGAATGCACCTCAACCCCTTCATATTCACTCAACACTGTGACACGATCCAGAAAGACGGCACGTATGGCATCCTGCCATGACCAGAGTGACAGGGGAAAATAGGAGAGTGGGCGGAAATCGGCGTTCAACACCAAAGCGGGGTAGTGTCGATAACTGCCTGTAAGCATGCACGTCCTCCCAGCGACCGGCGGGGGGAAACGACGCGCACCATTATTGCATGGCTTTTCGACATCGTCTTGACCGCCACTCCTCACACTATTTCAGTTTTCGCCCGAAAGGGCAAGGAGGGCGCATTTCCGGCCATTTTGTAACGCGTTTTGCGCCCAGCCCGACAGGTTACCTCCATATCGGGCATGTGGCCTCGGCGCTTTTCGCCCGGCAGAAGGCCAGGCGGGCGGGCCGCTATCTCGTGCGCATCGAGGATATCGACGCCACCCGATGCCGGGCTGAATATGCCACGGCGATATTTGAGGACCTCACCTGGCTCGGCCTGTCATCCGATGCGCCACCTCTTTACCAATCCCGCAACATGCCGCGATACCAGGCCGCTCTGCGCGACCTCAAATCACGCCACCTCATTTATCCCTGCACCTGCACACGGCAGGAGGTCGCGCAAAGGGCATTCGGGCGGGACCCGGATGGAAGCCCCCTTTATGATGGACATTGCAATATTCGCGGCTGCAACCCGGACCGCCCGCCCCTCTGGCGGCTTGACATGGCGCGGGCGTTGGATGTGATCGGCCACATGCCAGGCTGGCAGGAAGTCGGAGAAGGGTATGTTGCCAACGCGGCGGACGCATACGGCGATGTCATCCTCGCACGGCGGGACAATGGCGTGTCCTACCACCTTTGCGTCACATGTGACGATGCGGATCAGAATATCACATGCGTGACGCGCGGGGCCGATCTGCGCGCCGCGACTTCCGTGCATCGCGTGCTGCAACAGTTGCTGTCACTGCCTGAGCCCGTTTATGCACATCACCCGCTCGCTTTAGACGAGACGGGTCGCAAACTCTCAAAAAGCACCCACGCGCCCGCCATCAGGGAAATGCGGCGCGTCGGGGCGCAGGCGGCTGACATCATCAAATTGGGCGAGGCTGTGCTTCACTCAACCGGGTAATCGCGCGGGAAGATTTGCTCACCCGGCCCGCCCGGACTATGCGGGGCGCCTTTTTTACCGCAACCCGTTAATGTCACGGCCGTGAGGGTGATGATCAGCGAGATGATCAAACCATATCTCATCATTCTTCTCCCAGAATATCGCACCATCTCTGTGCCTCACGCGCCACATTTTCAGGCGCTGTGCCGCCGAAGCTGCGTCGCGAGGCAAGCGATGATTCAACCGTCAGCACGCCGAAAACCCCCTCGTGAATTTCCGGCGCGACGTCCTGCATTTCGGCCAGGGAAAGTTCAGCGAGATCGAGCTTCTTCCGCTCCGCGATGCTGACAAGCTGCCCGGTGATGTGATGCGCGGTGCGAAAGGGGAGTTTCAATGCCCGCACCAGCCAGTCCGCCAGGTCCGTCGCGGTTGAAAATCCGGCAGCGGCGTAATGGCGCATGGCTTCCGGCGCGGCCCTAAGGTCATGGATCATGCCTTCCATCGCGGCGAGGGACAGGGTCGCGGCTTCCGTCGCGTCAAAAACCGGCTCTTTATCCTCCTGCGAGTCCTTAGCGTAGGCGAGGGGCAGGCCCTTCATGACCATCAGGAGTGAGAGATAATCCCCGCTAATGCGGCCGATTTTGGCACGGATCAACTCCGCCGCATCCGGGTTACGCTTTTGCGGCATGATGGAGGAGCCCGTTGTGAACGCATCGGACAGGGTCACGAACTGAAACGGGGCTGAACACCAGATGACGATTTCCTCAGCCAGGCGGGATAAATGCATGGCGAGGAGGTTGAGGGCCGAGAGATACTCCAGGGCAAAATCACGGTCCGAGACAGCATCGAGGGAGTTGCGCGTCGGCCGGTCAAAACCCAAGGCCCGCGCTGTCATCTCACGGTCAATGGGGAAGGACGTGCCCGCCAGCGCGGCGGAACCGAGCGGGCATTCATTCAGGCGCGCGCGCGCATCTTCCAGCCGCCCCTTATCACGCGCCAGCATCTCCACATAAGCCAGCAAATGGTGCCCGAAGGTGATGGGTTGCGCGACCTGCAAATGGGTGAAGCCCGGCATCGGGGTGGCGGCATGTTCACGCGCGCGTTGGGCAAGGGCGCGCATGAGGGACGAGACCTGCGCTGACAGGCCGTCAATCGCATCCCGCGTCCATAAACGGAAATCTGTCGCAACCTGGTCATTGCGTGACCGTGCTGTATGCAGACGCTTGCCGGCCTCGCCGATTTTCTCTGACAGGAGCGCTTCGATATTCATGTGAATATCTTCCAGGGCCGCTGAGAATTCGAAGCGTCCTTCCGCAATATCAGTGGCGATCGCGTTCAGCCCGTCTTCAATGGCCTTGGCATCTTCGGGTGAAAGGATGCCGACATGGGCGAGCATCTTTGCATGGGCGAGAGACCCGCGAATATCCTGCCGCCAGAGGCGCTGGTCAAAGCCGATCGATGCATTGATATCGCGCATGATATCGGCAGGGCCACCGGCAAAACGGCCGCCCCATTGTGGATTGGCAAGGCAGGATTTATAATCAGGCACGTTCAATTCCAAAACTTGCGAGGAGTGTTCGGCAGCAACGTAATGTTTTCACGCCGATCACGCAATTCATGACTTTAACGCCCCTTCTGACGGATGACGCGCCCGCGCCCTTCATCCTCCACCCCGCAACATGTGACGCGCCCTTCATTTTCGTATGTGACCATGCGGGGAAGCGCATCCCGGAGAGATTAGGTGATCTCGGCCTGTCGGCGGCGGATCGCACGCGGCATATCGCCTGGGATATCGGTATTGCCGGGGTCGCGCGACGCCTGCATGCGGCTTTGGGCGCACCCCTCATTGAGCAAGTCTATTCCCGCCTCGTCATTGATTGTAACCGGGCCCCGGGTCATGACAGCTCCATCCCGTCCCATTCGGATCAAACAATCATCAGCGGAAACCAGAATCTGAGCGATGATGAACGGCGTCAGCGTGAGCGGGAAATTTTCCGCCCCTATCATAATTGCATCGCGCAACAACTTGCCACGATTGATCCGCAGAAATGCGCCATGATTTCGCTGCACAGCTTCACCCCGTTCTGGCAGGGGCAGGAGCGCGCCTGGGATGCGGGGGTGCTTTTCCATAAAGATGCTGTTTCCGCCGAGATCATGCATCAAGTCCTTGTTGAGAGCGGCAGATGGGTCGTCGGAAAAAACGAACCCTATCGGATGACGGCGACTTCAGATTATACGATACCGTATCACGCAGAGACGCGCGGCATGCCTTATCTTGAAATCGAGATCAGGCAGGATCTCATCGCAGACGAGGCAGGACAGGAAAATTGGGCAGCGATCCTGACGCAGTTATTGCCGATATATTGGCGCAGATGGACCGCCTGCGCCCCGATGCATCGCGCTTACGCCTGACGGAGTCTTTCGGCGGCACCCTGCCTCAGCTTGCAGGCGTTGTAGGTTGGCCGCTTCAACACACATTGTCACCCGCCCTGCATAATGGCTGGCTCAGGCGTTATGATATTTCCGGACGCTACCTGAAACTTCCTCTCGCGCCGGAAAATTTCAGAGCCGGGATTCATCTGCTCCAGCGGCTCGGTTTCCGGGGCGTCAATGTCACCATTCCGCACAAGGAAGAAGCTTTTCAGATCGCAACGCGGAAATCTGAGATCGCGCGTCAATGCGGCTCTGCCAATACGTTGATTTTTGGCGATCATGGCGAGATCTTTGGGGACAGCACGGACGGGGCCGGGTTCTGTGAGAACCTCCGTGCGCATGGCATCGCGATCAAAGGCCGCGCGCTCATCCTTGGCGCTGGCGGCGCAGCGCGCGCGATCTGCGCGGCTTTGATGGAGGAGGGGTGCGACGTCACCATCGCCAATCGCTCCGCCACGCGCGCTGAAGCATTATGTGCACATCTGCACGGTCTCCATCACGTCAGTTGGAATGACTGGCCTTCTCACCTTGGTGAGGTCGATTTGCTGGTCAATACGACATCTCTGGGTATGCAGGGCGCAACGGAATATGACTGGGAAAGTGCTTTATTAAAGGCGCGGGATGATCTGAGCGTGGCCGACATCGTCTATGTCCCGCTCGAGACGTCGCTTCTTCGGCAGGCGCGTCGGCGCGGTTTGCGCACGGTTGACGGGTTGGGAATGCTGATTGAGCAGGCACGGGTCGGGTTTCGCGCCTGGTTCGGGAAGGACCCTCAGGCGGACGAGATGACACGTCATGCCCTCATGGGGGCGCTCGGGTGATCGTGATCGGCCTGACGGGTGCGACGGGGGCAGGGAAGTCCACGATCGCCGCACGCCTGCGCCGCAAGGGCTGGCCGGTTTTCGATGCGGATAAAGTGGTGCACCGCATGCAGGGTCGCAACGGAATCGCTGTGGGGATGATCGCGCAGCTCTGGCCCGATGTCGTCGTTGACGGCGCCGTGGATCGCGCGCGACTACGCCGGCGCGTCACCCAGGATCGTCACGCGCTGAAAAAGCTTGAGCGAATCATGCACCCCCTCGTGAAAGCGGCGCGCAAAAAATTCCTTCGTTCCATGCGGGCTGCGCATCAAAGAGTCTGCGTCCTTGATATTCCCCTCCTGATCGAGACCAACGCGCATAAGGATTGCGATATTGTGATCGTCGCGGAGGCCCCTCTTGCTGCGCGTGTGGCGCGGATTCACCGTCGCGGTAGGATGTCGGGGGCGGAGGCCCGCTTTTTGCTGGCGCGGCAGGCCACGGATGAAGCGCGTCGACGCGCGGCGGACATTGTCATTCACACGGGTTTATCGCAGGGTGATGCGGTCAGGATGCTCAAAAAAGCTCTTTTCAGAGTGGGATTATAGGATGAAGCGATCAGTACTTTTCGATACGGAGACAACAGGGCTCGACCCCGCAACAGGGGATCGCGTCATTGAGATCGCCGCTATCGAACTGATCGATGATCTGCCAACCGGTGAGGTCTATCACACGCTCGTGGACCCGGAGCGGGATGTCCCGCCCGAATCAACCCGCGTGCATGGCTTCACGCGGGAGGACCTCGTCGGCAAGCCCAAATTTAAAGAGATTGCGCAGGGATTTCTCGATTTCATCGGGGAGGATGAACTCATCGCGCATAATGCGCCATTCGATTTCGGCTTCGTCAATGCGGAACTGGCATTGTGCAAAAAGCCGCCGCTTGATCGGCAGCGTATGGTCGACACGCTGATTATCGCTAAAAAGCGGTTTCCCGGATTGCCGAATAATCTCGACGCCTTATGCCGCCGCTATAATATCGACCTTTCCGAGCGCACGACCCATAACGCCCTGCTGGATTGCCGCCTCCTCGCGGAAGTTTATGTCGAGCTTATGGGCGGTCGCCAGCGCGGGCTGGGGCTGACGGTGACGACAGGCGGCGGCAGGGTGGTGAAATATGAGCGGAACCGTCACCGCCAGGCCCGACTTATACCTCCGCCGGACGCAGCGACAGAGGATGCCCATCGCGCTTTCATCGCCCGGATGAAAAATCCTTTATGGGAAAGGTGAGGCTAAGCGTCTAAAAATAGGTTTTTATTCAATTTATATAATGCCAGCCACAACCCCATTTCCGGCGTGAAATCCGGTTTCCTGATTCGCGCTTCTCGCCGAGATTGAGGAATTTGTTTTGAAACGACTTTTGTTTATCACGGGTAACCGTCTTGGGGATGTCGTGATCTCCACCGGCTTGTTACGCGCGTTTCAAAACCGCTATGGCGATGCGCAGGTCACTATTGTCTGTGGACCTGTCGCGGCCAGCCTGTTTGATTGCTGGCCGGGTGTCGACCGCGTCATACGTCTTGAGAAGAAACGTTTTGATCTCCATTGGCTGAAATTATGGCGTGACTGTTTCCCGACGCGGTGGGACCATATTGTTGACCTTCGCGGCTCAGCCTTGAGTTATCTCCTCAATGCCAGGGCGCGTTCCATCTCCCGCGGGGGGCGTAAGGCCGGATTAAGGCTTCATCATCATGGTGCCCTCCTGCAATGCTGCCCGACGCCGCAGCCGGAAGTTCATACGACGGAGAAACATCGGCGAAAGGCCCGGTCGCTCCTCCCGAAAGGCCCGGCCTGGATCGCCATTGCGCCAACCGCCAATTGGTGCGGCAAAATCTGGCCCGCAGCGTCTTTCAGAGCGCTCTGCGAACGTTTCATTCGCGATGGTTACCGGATCGCGGTCTTTTACGGCCCCGGACCACAGGAAAAAGCCCGTGCCGAACCGTTTCTTGCTGAACCTGCCTGCCATCACGTCGATGTCGGCGGGGACCGCGCCCTGCCTGAAGTGATCGCCTTGCTGCAAAGGTGCAGCGCCTTTATCGGCAATGATTCCGGCCTGATGCATCTGGCCGCGGCAGCGGGTACACCGACAATCGGGCTGTTCGGCCCCTCACGTGCTTCCGAATATGCCCCCTCCGGCCCCTGCGCAACCTACATCCAGGCGGAAGGCCCGGAGGGCGAGGCACCGATTGACGGGATTTCCGTTGACAAAGTCTTTGACGTCGCTTGCGATTTGCTCCGTCGCGGTCAATAACGTTATTATGACATCGCCGCCCTTACCGCGTATCGCGCACATTATGGCCGGCGCCGCGAGAGGTGGCGCCGAGCTGTTTTTTGAGCGCCTTTCCGTGGCCCAGCATCGTCAGGGTTACCCGGTCACGACGTTTATTCGTCCGGATGGTGCGCGTGCGGCGCGGCTTGAGGCGGGTCATGTCGCCATTACGCAACTCCGCTTCCACCGTCATCTGACATTTCTGACGCGGCGGCACCTCAAAAAATGCCTGACGACATATCGGCCCGATATCGCGATCGCCTGGATGAACCGCGCCACAAGGGCGACGCCGCGCGGCCCCTGGGCGCTGGTCGGGCGGCTGGGCGGCTATTATGATCTCAGAAATTACCGCCATTGCGACGCGCTTATCGGCAATACACGTGGGCTTGTGACATGGATGACGCAGAAAGGCTGGCCGCAGGACAAGGTCTTCTACCTGCCCAATTTCGCGCGGGATTTCAGCGACGTCACCCCGCAGCGGCCGAATTTCATCCCCGCCAACGTGCCTTTCCTGCTTGCGATGGGTCGCCTTCATCCCAATAAGGGCTTCGATGTCCTGATCCGCGCGTTGCAGGATGTCCCGCGCGCCCATCTCGTCATTGCCGGTGAGGGCCCGGCACGCGATGCGCTTCAGGACGTGGCGCGGCAATGCGGTGTGACGTCCCGCGTGCATCTGCCGGGCTGGCTTACAGACACAGGTCCTTTCCTGCGTGCGTGCGATATTTTTATCTGTTCCTCCCGAATTGAACCTTTGGGCAATATTGTGATCGAGGCCATGTCCGCCGGACGGCCCGTTATTGCAGGTAACATTCAAGGCCCGGCAGAAATCCTGCACGGGACGGAAGACGGAATGTTGGCGGAGAGTGAAAACCCGCACGACTTTTCGTTAAAGATCAATAATTTATTAGGTGATCCGGATAAAGCACATGCGCTTTCCGTCAAGGGGCGGCAACGTTATGAGCGGGAATTCTCAGCACCGACCGTCCTTGCGCAGTGGGACCGATTTTTCCAGCAAATGAGGTTCCGTTAAATGTGCGGTATTGCAGGTTTCCTCGCCAGGCCGGGGACGAAAATCGACATTGACGCCCTTGACCGGATGGAGCGCGCAATCCTGCATCGCGGCCCGGACGGGCGCGGCGCATTTGAAGCGCGCGGGGTCGGGCTGCGACATACGCGGCTTTCCATCATTGATCTTGAAGGCGGCGCGCAGCCCCTTATCCATGATCGCCTGGCGCTGGTTGCGAATGCTGAGATCTATAATGATCCCTTATTGCGGAAAGACCTGTCTCACATCGCTTTCAAGACGGGGAGTGATTGTGAAGCCCCCCTTTATCTATGGCCGTGGCTTGGTGCGCATTATGTTGATGCGTTGCGGGGCATGTATGCCATCGCCTTTGTGGATCAGGGGGATGAGGTGGATCGCGCCGCTTTGTCGCGTGACCCTTTCGGGATCAGACCCCTCTATTATGTTGAAACACCGCAGGGCATCGCTTTCGCGTCTGAGCCGCAGGCCCTGATCGCCGGGGGGTATGCGGCCGCGTCATGCCGCCCGGAAGCTGTCACCGAACTTTTGCAGACGCAGTTTGTCGCCGGATCTGAAACGATTTTCCCGGGCATTAAAAGGGCGCGGCCAGGTGAGACTATGGTGGTCGAAAATGGCGCGATCACGTCGCGGCAGTTCAGGCCCGCCATTGAGGGCGATATTGATCGCGGCATGACGGAGGAAGCCGCGCTCAAAGCGCTTGATAAGATATTGCTGGACTCGGTTGCCGTGCATCAGCGCGCGGATGTGCCCAGCGGGCTCTTCCTTTCCGGCGGGATCGACAGTGCTGCCATACTCGCCGCGATGGTGCGGCTTGATACACGTCGGCCCGTCGCCTGGACAGCGCGCTTCGATACGGGCCCGGTGGATGAAGCTGCGGCCGCGCGCCGCATGGCGACCACTTGCGGCGCGGCGCACGAGGTTGTGACGATCACTGAGCGGATGTTCTGGGAGGATCTGCCCAAAATCGTGGCGTGCATGGATGACCCCGTGGCGGATTACGCCATCATCCCAACCTGGTTCCTCGCCCGCGCGGCGCGGCGTGACCTGACGGTGGTCCTCAGCGGGGAAGGCGGGGATGAGCTTTTCGGCGGATATGGTCGCTATCGGCGCGCCTGCCGCCCCTGGTGGCGTGGCGGGCGTGCGCCGCGCTGTAACGGGATCATGAACACTGTGGCGCCGAAATGGAAGGACACGTCCTGGAAGACAGACCTCTCCGCTGCGCCGGGGGATACGCGCTTTCGTGCCACGCAGCGGCTCGATATCGCGACCTGGTTGCCGGATGATCTGCTGATCAAGCTTGACCGTTGCCTGATGGCGCATGGGATGGAAGGCAGGACGCCATTACTGGATGTTGAGCTGGCGCGACTGGCCTGGCGTCTGCCGGACCGCCTTAAGACGCGTCACGGGCAGGGCAAATATCTGTTGCGAAAATGGCTGGACCAGCAATGCAGCCAGGCCAATGCTTTTGCGCCGAAACAGGGTTTCACCGTGCCTGTCGGGGCCTGGATGGCGGCGGAAGCCACGAGATTGGGGCCGCTCCTCCATCAGCAGGAAGCCCTGAAAGCCGCCATGCCGGGTGTCGACATTCATGCAATTGTGCAGAGGACGGGTGACCGTAAGGCCCGTAAGGCCTCATGGGTTTTGCTGTTTTATGCGCTATGGCATAGAATACATATAGAGGGCGTCCCTTGTGACGGGGATGTTTACGAGGTTCTCGCCAGTTAGGGTTGCCGGGGTTTTTATGCATTACGATCTCATTATCCGACATGGAATCTGCGTTTTCGCGTGGGGGGAAGCGTCGGCGGATCTCGGTGTAAAAAATGGCAGGATCGAGAGCCTGTCCGTCGCGATGGCGGACACGGCGGATCACGTCTTCGACGCGAAAGGGCTGCATGTTCTGCCGGGGATGATTGACGCCCATGTACATCTTCGTGACCCGGGTGACCCTGAAATTGAATCCGTCGCGACCGGCACGAGGGCCGCCGCTTTGGGGGGCATAACGACGGTGCTGGATATGCCCAACACGGCGCCGCCCATTACCTCTTCCGCAGCATTGGCCGCCAAACGCAGGACAATCGCGGAGAAGAGCTTCATCGATATGGGCCAATATATCGGCGCCACGCGTGAAAACACCCCTGAACTGGCCAGGTTGGAGCTTGAGCCGGGCGTCTGCGCCGTCAAAGTTTTCGCAGGTTCCTCAACGGGCGATCTGATGATTGAGGATGATGCGGGGATTGAAGCTGTTTTGCGCAGCGGACATCGCCGCGTGGCGTTTCATTCCGAAGATGAATATCGTCTGCAGGAAAGACGGCCCCAATTTGAAGTCGGGCAGGATTACGTCAATCACATGCATTGGCGTGATTCAGAGACCGCGTTTCGCGGGACACGCCGTATTGTCGCGCTCTCCCACAAAACCGGGCGTCCGGTCCATATTCTGCACACATCAACTTCCGGGGAACTCGCTTACCTCAAAGAGCATCGGGACGTTGCGACGGTTGAAGTGCTCGTCAATCACCTGACGCAATATGCGCCTGAGTGTTATGAGCGCCTGGGTGGACTCGCCGTCATGAATCCGCCGATCCGTGACAAGCAGCATCACGATGCGTCGTGGGAAGCTTTGCGGGATGGGCGGGTTGATGTCGTCTCATCCGATCATGCGCCGCATTCTCTTGAGGCGAAATGCCGCCCCTGGCTGCAATGTGCCAGCGGGCTGACCGGGGTGCAGACCATCCTCCCCCTTATGCTTGACCACGTTAATGCGGGGCGGCTGTCATTGTCGCGTTTGACGGATGTCATGTCTTCCGGCCCCGCGCGCGTCTATGGCGTGCCGGATAAAGGTCGCATCGCGGTTGGTTATGACGCGGATTTCTCACTGGTCGATATGCGGAAAAAGCGCACGATCACGAATGACTGGATTGCCACGCCGGTCGGCTGGTCGCCCTTTGATGGTGTTGAGGTGACAGGCTGGCCCAAAGCAACGATTGTGCGCGGCCATATCGTCATGCAGGATGATGAGATCTGTGAGGGTCCGAAAGGACGACTCGTGCATTTTCTGCCGTGACAGATTTGCGGCTTGCGTTTGTATCAGGGGGAATTATGCGTTCAACATGGCAGCGGGCCGTCATTATTATGTCCTTCATGGCGGGGGTGAGCGCCTCACCGCTTTATGCGGCTGCAGGCCCTTTCGATAGATGCGGGACGGCACCGGTGGAACCTGATCTGAAACTCGACACGGTCGCGCATTTCAACGAAGCCGTGGACAAGTTTCAGACTTACCAGAAAGACGCCCGGAAATATGATGATTGCGTCATCAAACAGGCGCGTACCGCTGAGGAAGCCATCAGCACGGATGCCCGTAAACAGATTGCCGCCATCCATGATCAGGGCATGGCCATTCATAACCGTATTTCCAAGGATTTCGCTGATATGGCGGCGTCCTTTAACAAAGCCTCTGCCAAATTAAAGAAAAGTGGGTGAGAGAGTCATACGATAAGACTTGCTGACGCGCCGCAATTTGACGCACAAGGCGGCAGGTCGGCATATAAAGCGGTTATCGTCACCTTGTTGGTTTGACGGGTGATTTCTTCATCCGTCATAAGCGCGCGCAGGAAAGGGTCAACGTGTCAGAAGAACTTCTTAAGCAGGTCCGATCCGAAATGCGTGCCGAAACGGCCCTCGCCATGGCGCGTCGGCACGCGGCATTATGTGTTTCCGTCCTTCTTCTCGCGGTTGCCGGGCTGGGTGTGTGGCAATGGCACCGTCATGCGCTGAAACGCGATGCGGCACAGGCCTCCGCGATTTTTTATGCCGCCTCCCTGACATTGCTTGAGTCCGATTCGGATCAGGATGTCAAAAAAGCGATTGCTGATCTCGCCACGCTGACGAAAAAGGCGCCGGGCCAGATCCGCTATGATGCGGCCGTTCAGATGGCGAAAGCGCAGATTCAGCAGGGTGACTTCAAAGCCGGGTCCGCAACGCTTCAGCAATTGGCGGATAACACGTCGGCACCTGCCATCTTCCGCGCCTATGCGCGCTATGTCCGCCTCAATGCCGCGGCCGCCATGCATGCTTTGCCGGAGGCTGAGATTCGCGCCGGTTATGAAGCGCTCGCCCGCGATGGTGGGCCGTGGAAGCCTTATGCGGAAGAGGGACTTCTCTCGACAGACATGGCGTCCAATCTGGATGAAAAGCGCAGGCTTGAGGCCCGCCACCTCGCCACGGCGCTTGCTGGCAACCCTGAAGTGCCGAACAGCATCCGGCAGCGCGCCGCCACCATGTCAACCATCCTGAAAGCGGGCTTCAATGACTGATCACCCCCATCATTCCGCATTGAAATCCTCAAGGCGTGCATTTTTCGGCGGGTTGACGGCATCGACCGCCCTGCTGACAGGGTGCGGGCTTTTCCGTGACAAACCGAAGCCGCCCATACCGGGCCATCGTGTTGATGTGCTGTCGGGCGGTGCCGGGCTGGTGGTGGATCAGTCGGATCACACGCCCATCAGTCTGCCGCCTTCCGAAAATATTACCTCATGGGCGCAGGCCCATCGCATCCCCTCTCATGAGGCGGTCAATGCGCGGTGGGCCAGTGGTAATCTCGCCTGGTCCCGCTCGATCGGGGCTGGAATTTCGGAACCGGCATTTCTGCATTTTGCCGCCCTCGGCCCGAATGGGCGCGGGGCCATTCAGTCTCCGCCCATGATTGACGGGGGGATGATTTACACGCGTGACGCGATCGGCACGGTCCGCGCCTGGACATGGCCCGGTATGGCGCTCAAATGGCGCTTTATCCCGAAAGGCCGGAAATCCCGTTCAACCGATATTGGCGGTGGGCTCGGCATTGCCGGTGGTGTGCTCTATATCGTGGATGGGGTCGGACAGGTTATTGCCCTTGACGCGGCGTCAGGTGTCGAGAAATGGCGCAGCGATATCGGCGTGCCCGGGCGTTCCAGCCCGACCATCATGGATGGACGCGTGTTTTTCGGCACGATTGATGAGCGTCTTTTTGCACTTGATGCGCAAACGGGTCGGCAACTCTGGAGCTATCAGGCCACGCCTGCTGAAACAGTGATGTTCGGCCAACCCGCCCCGGCCATCGTTAACGGGATCGTTGTTGCGGGTTTCGGCAGTGGTGACCTCGTCGCTTTACGGGCTGAATCGGGCGAGCTTGTCTGGAGTGACAGTCTTGGCGGCTCTAACGGGCAGGGCGCGATCCTTGACCTCGCCTGTGTCCGCGGCGCACCTGTGATCACCCATCAGACAGTCTATGCTGTCAGCCTCTCGAAAGTGCTTGTGGCGATTGACATGCGCTCGGGGCGTCGATTGTGGGAGAGGGAGGTCAGCGGCCAGAACACACCGCTTATTGTCGATGACTGGCTCTATATTATCTCATCCGACCAGCAGATCGCCTGTCTCGACCGGCAGTCCGGGCATGTGCGCTGGTCACAGAATTTGCGGCGCTTTCAAAACGAGGTGAAAGATAAAGACGCGATCACCTGGTTCGGGCCGATCATGGCGGACGGAAAGCTCGTCTGTGTCTCATCCTTCAAAGATGCGGGCATGGCCGTCGTCGATGCGGGCACGGGCAAGATCCTCTCTGTCACGAAAACTTCCAGCCCAACCCTTATTGAACCCATTATCTGCGACGGAAAGCTTCTCGTACTCTCCGTAGACGGAAATCTGAACGCTTACGGATAAAGATCATGCAATCTGGGCAGACTCCCTGCGTCGTTATTGCGGGGCGACCCAATGTCGGCAAATCAACACTCTTTAATCGCCTTGTAGGACGTCGACAGGCCATCGTCTCGGACATGCCGGGCGTCACGCGTGACTATAAGGAGGGGGAAGCCCGACTGGGCGGGCGTCTCATCCGTATCGTGGATACGGCAGGGTTGGAGGAAGCCGCGCCGGACACGGTTTTCGGGCGTATGCGCGCCTCGTCGGAATCGGCGATTGGCCAGGCGGATCTCATTCTCTTCTGCATTGATGCACGGGCGGGCGTCACACCGGCGGACCGCCATTTCGCGCAATTTCTGCGTCGCCAGAACCGGCCCGTCCTGCTTATTGCCAATAAAGCGGAAGGAAGTGCGGCGCAGACGGAGGTTTATGAATCCTTTGCCTTGGGTCTGGGGACGCCTCTCGCCGTCTCAGCCGAGCATGGGGAGGGGCTCTCCCATCTGATGCGGGAAATTGCGGACCGGCTGAAGGGCGACGAAAAAGATGCGCCGGATGAGGCCGGTTTGTCGCTGCAAGATAGGGACGCTTCGGATGAGGCCGCTGAGGCACCGATTAAAACCGGCCCGCTGCACCTGGCGATTGTGGGTCGGCCCAATGCGGGCAAGTCGACTTTAGTGAATGCCCTTCTCGGTGCTGAAAGGATGATTACCGGGCCGGAGCCTGGCCTGACGCGCGATTCGATTTCGGTGCAATTTCGGGATCAGAAAGGCGACGTCCAGCTCGTGGACACGGCAGGGATGCGCAAAAAGGCCCGCGTTGAGGAAAAGCTGGAACGTATTTCCGTCTCCGCCAGTCTTGAAGCCCTCAAAATGGCTGAAGTGGTCGTGCTCGTCATTGATGCGCTGCTCGGCGTGCACGAGCAGGATTTGCAAATCGCCCGACTGATTGAGCGTGAAGGGCGCGCCTGCGTCATCGCCCTCAATAAATGGGATGCGGTCGCTGATCGTGCCGCAACCATGAAAGCCGTCTCAGATCGATTGGAGATCTCCCTGGCGCAGATGAAGGGTATCCCCGTCATCACCTTTTCAGCCCTGACCGGTGCGGGGATTAACAAGCTCATGCCCGCCGTGCGTCAGGTCCATGATATATGGAATTGCCGCGTTTCAACCGGTGAACTGAATCGCTGGTTTGAAGGCGCGCTTGAGCGTCACGCGCCCCCTCTGGTCGATGGGCGCAGGCTCAAGCTCCGTTACATGACGCAGGCCAAAGCGCGGCCGCCGACTTTTATCCTGTTTGGCACGCGGGCTGAGCAGGTGCCGGAGGCTTACCGGCGTTACCTCGTCAATGGTTTGCGGGAGGCATTTTACCTGCCGGGCGTACCAATTCGACTTCAGACACGCGGCACAAAAAATCCTTTTGCGCGAGATTCACAATAACTCCCAATATTATAGGGACGTGACCTGTATTTTAAGGGTTATGACGACGTCATGCATTGTTGCGGCAACAACAACAATGCAACTGAACTGTTGATCACTTTATCGATAGGCTGCGCCCGCGACTCCTGAATGGATGTATGATCTCCTGACGCTCAGTCAGACACTGTGACAGGAGAATCCACATGCTGATCAAACCATCAGAAGCGGTGGATATCGACACGCCATCCGGCAAAATGCGCACGCATTTATTCCGCCCCGCGCGCGAGGGACGTTATCCCGCCATCATTCTTTATTCCGAAATTTACCAGATGACAGCGCCGATTGAGCGCCTGGCCGCGATGATCGCCGGGCATGGCATGATTGTCGCTGTCCCGGAAGTTTATCATGAATATGAGCCCCCGGGTTCCGTCCTGTCATATGACAAGGCGGGGACGGATCGCGGTAATGAGCTGAAATATGAAAAGCCGGTCGCGCAGCATGATCGTGATCTGGCAGCGTTGATTTCAATGCTTCGAGAAGATGCGCAGTGTAATGGGCGTTTCGGCGCGTTCGGCGTATGTCTTGGGGGGCACTTATCCTTCCGCGCGGCGCTGAACCCTGCGATTGAGGCTTCCGTCTGCTTTTACGCCACGGACTTACATACGGCGACCCTAGGGGCCGGGCGTTCGGATGATTCCCTCCGGCGTGCCGCCGAAATCAAGGGCGAAGTCATGATGGTCTGGGGATTGCATGACCCTCACGTACCTTATGATGGGCGACGACTCATCCGGGACCAGCTTGAAAAAGCCAGGCTGCGCCTCTCCTGGCATGAGGTTGACGGGCAACATGCGTTTCTGCGGGATGGCGCGCCACGCTTCGATGCCACCCTCTTTTTATGGGGGATGAGTCAAAGCGTCGCCCTTTACCAACGACATTTCAGTATGGAGCGGCCCCTTCATGTCGGTTGAGGGCGCGGCGGCGCGTTACGGCCTGCCGCAAGGCGTCCGTTACCGCGCGATGTTCGCCGTCGTCCTCGCAGTCTTCATATCGGTTCTGGATTACGCGATCACAAACGTGGCCCTGCCGACGATCGCCAGAGAGCTTCACGTTACCTCTTCCCAGTCGATCTGGGCGATCAATGTCTACCAGCTTGCGGGCCTGGCCCTTTTATTTCCTGTTTCAGCTTTAGGGTCCAGGGTCGGATATGCACGTATATGCTGTATCGGGATCACGCTGTTTCTGGTGGCGTCCACATTGGCCGCGCTTTCCAGCTCTCTCTTGACATTGACGTTGGCGCGTGCCCTCCAGGGGGCGGGTAGCGCGTGCATTATGGGGGTCAATCTCGCGCTCATACGCTTTATCTATCCTCAGCACACGATCGGGAAAGGGATCGCCCTCAACAGCTTCGCACTCGGGCTTGGTGTGGCGTGCGGCCCGTCAATCGGGTCCGCTGTTCTGGCGCTGGCATCCTGGCAATGGATCTATCTGATCAATCTCCCCCTTGACTTGATCGCCCTGACCCTCGCCCTGACGTCCCTCCCCAAGACACCACTTTCGGAGCAGAAGCTCGATTTCAAGGCAATCGCGCTCAGCGTGCTGGCCCTGACACTAACGGTCATCGGACTGGATGCGCTCGTTCATGGTGGCGGGATTTCCGCTATGGGCTTTACCGCGCTCGGATTAGTGTGTGGTGTCTTGCTGGTCCGGCGTGAGAAGTTCTCGCAATTTCGGATCGTGCCGACGGATATCCTGCCCATACCGCGGATATTCGTCGCTTTCACTTGCGGTAATCTGGTCTATATCTCTTCCAATCTTTTCGTCATCGCGCTGCCATTCACGTTGGAGGCTGTGTTTAACCGTTCACCGTCAGAGGTGGGGTTGTTGATCACGCCCTGGGCGCTCTCCATCAGCATGATGTCCTTCGTCATCGGCAAATGGACGGACCGTTTGCCCGCCGCACAAATTTGTGCCTTTGGCCTCTTCCTAATGGGGGCGGCATTCCTCCTGATGTGGCTCCTGCCGGCATCCGCCTCAAATTTCTCCATCGCCTGGCGCGTTGCGATCGGCGGATGCGGGTTCGGGCTGTTTCATCCACCGAATAACCGGGTCCTTATGGTCGCCACCCCGCAAGGGCGGGAGGGCGGCGCCTCCGGGCTTGTATCCGTTGAGAGATTGGGAGGGCAGACAATGGGGGCGTTGTGCGTCGCGGCGATCTTCCGCCTCAGTGGTCATGAGACGACAGTATGTTTGCTGGCGGCTTCCATCATCGCCTTTGCGGGGTCGATTATGAGTTTGGGCCGGGAATATCTCATCTCATTGGGAGAGCGCACGCGAAGCGCCTGAGGGGTCATCAGACGATGCGACCGATTACGAGGGAGGCGGCCAGAGCCAGACCATATAAGACGTTGCTTTTAAATAATTTAAGGCAATGTGGCGGGTCATCAGGGCGCAAGGTAAAAATCTGATATATCAGGATCAACGTCGCAAATGCGCCACAAGGCCAGAAGAGTCCGTCAACCTCTGCCAGTAAGGCGCTGGCCGTAAAGAGAATTGTCGCCAGAGCATAACAGATTGTGACGAAAAATTTCGCTTTTCCACGCCATAAAAGTGAGGTGGATTTGACGCCGATACGGGCATCATCCTCAATATCCTGAAAGCCGTAAATCGTATCAAAGCCGAGCTGCCAGAAAATCGTGCCGGCATAGAGGCAGAATGCGGTCATATCGAGCCGCGCGGCCGCGGCGGCATATCCCATCGGGGCCCCGAACCCGAATGTAAATCCCATGACCAATTGGGGCCACCACGTTACGCGCTTTGCCGCCGGGTAAAAAGCCACGAGCAAAAGCGCGATTGGCGCAAGATACCAGCAGAGCACGGGCAATTGCGCCAGCACAGCACAGCCCAGAGCCAGTAATACAGCCAGAAACAGAAGCGCGTTTTTCACCCGGATCTGCCCGCTGGCGAGAGGTCTCACCGCTGTGCGCGCGACCTGGGCATCAATATCCCGATCCCATAAATCATTCACGACACACCCTGCCGAACGCATGACCAGCGCACCAAGGGCGAAAAGCAGGATCAGGCGAAGACTGGTTCCATCCATGACAGGGCGCGCCAGAAGGATGCCCCAGAAGCCCGGCAGAAAAAGCAGCCACGTGCCCACCGGGCGATCCAGCCGTGCCAGAAGAAGATATGGTCGGACAGGACGTGGGAAATACCGCACCCAACCCTGTGTCATGACATCTGTATGAAATTGAGGGGCTGAATTCACCTTTTGCTCCACCTATATCATCCCTGCCTCTATACGCTGCTGAGGACACACCACAGGGAAGATTGCATGAAGGATAGTCCAAGAATTTTCGTCCCCCAATCGGAAAAGAGCTTCTCGCCAGGGCTTGAGCAGCGCCTTAACCCCGCGCAGGCGCATTATCTCGGCACGGTGATGCGGCTGACTTCCGGAGATGAGGTGCGGATTTTCAATGCCGGTGATGGTGAATGGTCAGCGCGGATAGATATGATGCGCCGGGGAGAATGTCGTGTCGTGCTCTCATCCTGTCTGCGCCCTGGCGTGATGGCGGGTGAATTACAGGGCGCGACGCTCGCTTTCGCGCTCTTGAAACGTGATGCGACAGATCTGGTGATCCGCATGGGCACGGAGTTGGGTGTCCGGCATTTTATCCCCCTCGTGACGGAGCGCACAAACACCCATCGTGCGAATTTGGCCCGTCTAAGCGCCATCGCAATCGAGGCCGCGGAGCAATGTGAGCGCCTCGACATCCCGGAGATCGCGCCCATCACGTCGCTTGCGTCCTTCCTGCAATCCCGACCGGCGGGCACGCAGGTTTTCGTGGGGTTGGAGCGCAGCAACGCGCCCTTCCCAACCCGGATTCCCACCTCCTACGTCTTTCTCGTCGGCCCGGAGGGTGGATTTTCCGAAAGAGAGGTGTCAGAATTGAAAAAACTTAATGATGTTTGCGCCATTTCGCTGGGTAAGACGGTGTTACGCGCAGATACGGCGGCAATAGCGGGGCTTTCCGCATTGTCCATTGTGGCGCAAAATGCCTGAGGGCTTCCTTTTATATGACAACTGAACATTCCATGACCGACCTTGCGGAGTTTTACTGTTAACGATGTCGAACCCCGGTGATCATGACGCAACGCCCATCACGTCCTCCAAGCAACTTTATGACGTTCTGGCGCGCGGTATAAAGCCGCGGTCATCCTGGCGCATCGGCACGGAACATGAAAAATTCGGTTTCGTCCTTCCTGATGCGCAGGATGGCCGCGCGCCTTACGCACAGCCTGCTTATCGCCCGAAAGGCATTGAAGCGCTCTTCTCAGCCATTGAAGCGGATGGCGCGGAATGGACGCCTATTGAGGATCGTGGCGCCGTGATCGGCATGAAAGGTCAGGGCGCATCCCACGGTGCCTCCCTCTCGATTGAACCTGCCGGGCAGTTCGAACTTTCCGGTGCGCCGTTGGAAACGCTGCATGACACCAGAGCCGAAATGCAACATCACTTCGATCTGATTCGCGGCCCCGCCGAAGCGCTGGGTCTCGGTTTTGCGCCTCTCGGATTCCATCCCTTTTTAAAGCGGGATGAGATGATGTTCATGCCGAAAAGCCGTTACGCCATCATGCGGCAATATATGCCGAAAGTCGGCACACGTGGTCTGGACATGATGACGCGCACCTGTACCGTCCAGGTCAATCTTGATTTTGGCTCTGAAGAAGACATGGCGCGCAAAATGCGTGTCTCGCTGGCCTTGCAGCCTCTCGCGACTGCACTCTTCGCCAATTCTCCCTTCGTGGAAGGGCGGCCCAATGGCTATCTTAGCAACCGCGCCCTCGTCTGGACGGACACAGATAATGTGCGCAGCGGCATGCCCATGGTATTTTTTGATGATCAGTTCGGCTTTGAGAAATATGTTGATTGGATATTGGATATCCCGATGTATTTCATCATGCGTGACGGGAATATCATCGACGTTGCCGGTGCATCCTTCCGGGAATGGCTGGCAGGGCGCCCTGACCCGCGCCTTGCCGCTTATACGCCATCTGTCGGGGATTTTGAGGATCACATCACCACAGCATTTCCGGACGTGCGCCTGAAGCAGTTTCTGGAGATGCGCGGCGCTGATGCCGGCACGCCGGAAATGATGCTGGCCCAATCCGCTTTATGGGCCGGGCTGCTTTATAATCCCGAGATTTTACGGGAGGCGGAAAAACGGGTCAGGCAACATGATTGGCGCACTTATGCGGCGCTTCGGGCGGCCGTGCCGAAAAGCGCGATGAATGCGGCTTTTCCCGGCGGCTTGCGCAACCTTGCCCGCAACGTGCTTACCATGGCGGAAGCCGGGTTGAAGGCCCGTCAATTTGGGGAAGAAATGTATCTTCAGCCTTTGATGGAGATCGCTGATGGCGGCCCAACCCAGGCTGAAAAATGGCTGGCGCGCTATCATGGCGCATGGGCAAGCGATGTGCGGCGGATTTTCGACGAGGCGCGTGTCTGAAAAACTATATTGCGTGGCATGAGGGAAAGCGTAACGATGGTGAAAGCAAAATTCTTCGCATTGGCCGCTTTAGGGAGCGCCCTCCTGATCCCGCATGCGCGCGCCGACGCGGAAATTTCGCTTTTGCCGACCCAGAAAGGTTGGGTGGCGCGCATCGCGGAGACCATCCAATCCATACAATCATCCCGGTCACATTTTGAGCAGTTGGCCCCGGATGGCACCGTCTCCCATGGTACAGTCTGGCTCGACCGTCCCGGTAAGATGCGCTTTGCGTTTGAGCGCCCGGAGACGCTCCTCATCGTCGCCAACCATGGCAAGCTTGTCTATCAGGATAAGGAGCTGGAGCAGGTGACCTCCCTGCCGCTCGAAAGCACGCCACTCAACCTTCTTCTGCAAAGCAAGGTCGCGTTTTCAGGTTCGGTTTCCGTCACCGGTTTTCAGGAGGATGGGCGCGATATCCATCTGACGATTATTCAAAAGGGGAAGGCAGAAGAGGGAAGCCTGACTTTGGACGTTCAGAAATCGCCGCTTGTTCTGCGCGGATGGCGGGTCGTTGACGCGCAGGGTCAATCGACACAGGTCACACTTTCTGACACGCAGTTCAATGTCCCGATGCCCGCAAAATTATTCAACCTCCCTCAATCGTCAGATTGATCGGTCGTTTTTCCCAGGATCAGGGCGAGGCGATAGACATCGCGTTTGGGAAGGTTCAGTTGCGCGGCAATGGCAGCGGCGGCATCTTTGACGGTTTGCGTCTCCAGAGCTGTTTTAAGAAGCGTTTCGAGCTGTTCCGGCGCGGGTGCGGTTTTCTCCGCCGGTGCCAGCACGATGGTAATCTCGCCGCGCGGTGGATGGGCTTCGAAATGTGCGATCAGCGCCGATAAGGTCCCGCGTCGCGTCTCCTCAAATTTCTTTGTCATTTCCCGAGAGACAGCCCCCCATCTCTCGCCCCCGAAAACATTCCGCATACATCTCAAAGTGTCGCACAGGCGATGCGGGGCTTCGTACCAGATGAGCGTCGCCTGATAACCCTGCTGCTCCAGCGCGTCGATCTGCGCCAGGGCACGGCGGCGCGCACCGTCTTTTGGCGGGAGAAAGCCATATACGCTGTAAGGCAAAGGCGGGAAGCCGGAGAGAGTCAGTGCCATACTGGCGGCGTGCGGACCGGGTATGGCCTCGATCCGGATATTTTCCGCGATGGCCTGCCGCGTCAGTCGAAAGCCCGGATCGGAAAGAAGCGGCGTGCCCGCATCGGAGACCAGCGCGATATGCGCGCCGCTTTTGAGCTTTTCGATCAGTGAAGGAATACGACGCGATTCATTGAAATCGTTAAAACTTTGCGTCCTCTGTGAAACGCCGTGCGCTCTGAGGAGTTTTGCGGTGACGCGCGTGTCTTCACACAGGATCAGCGCTGCTGTCCTTAATGTTTCCACGGCGCGATGCGTCATGTCGGCAAGGTTGCCGATTGGCGTTGCAACAAGCGATAAACACCCATTGGGATGTTGCGCGCTTGTTGATACAGTGCCGCCATCGGAAGGCGTCACAACGCTGCGCGATATATCAGGGGATTTCTTTGAAGACGATGACAATGCGGACTCCAGATCACGCTCAAACTGCGATCAGTCTCTCTTCGCGTGTTTTGCTGCGCTTATGCAAGAGCGCTGCAAGCCTGACGGGCCTCGCCCTCATCCTCACAGCCTGCGGTGGCGGTGGCGGTGGCGGTGGCGGTGGCGGTGCGGGTGAAGGGCCTTATATGCATGGCGGCGCAGGCTTTATGGCGCAGAAAAAGCCGCCAGCGGACATCATCATGTTTGCGCCGTTAAGCGGGCGGGACCAGCGTATCGGCACCCAGATGGCCAATGCGGCCCGACTGGCCCTCCCCGGCGCGACAAGCCAGGGCCTGGCGATTGAGGATGAATCCGTCCTTTCCGAATCCGACGATATCGCGCGCGCGGCGCTTGATCGGGGGCAGAAGCTGCAACTCGGCCCCCTTCGCGCCTCGCATGCGGAGCGGGTGGAGTCGCTGAGTGAGGGGGCCATGGCGCCGACCCTGGCTTTTACGAGTAATGACAATGTCTCCCGTCCGTCCATGTGGGTGATGGGCGTGACCCCGGCGCAGCAGGTGGCGCAAATGGTGGATGCGGCGCAGAAACGCGAGAAACGCTCAAAATTTGCGGCGTTTCTTCCGGATTCAGCGCTTGGACATGCGCTCGGTGATGCGTTGACACGGGCTTGTGCCGCAGGTGGCCTCGCCGCCCCGACCGTGACCTTCCATGATGGCACTGAGGGGGATATCAAGACCAAGTTGGGTGATCTGTTGAAGATGGCGCCTCACAAGACTGACGCGCCGAAAGCGACGGGGGTGGCCGCGAACCCGACCGATTCAGAGCCCGACGCCATCGACCCGACAGGCGTAAGCACCGCGGATGAAGCTGGGAAGCTGGCAGATGCTTCCGGGAATGCGCAGGCCGGGGCGGGATTTGACGCCCTCCTTCTGGGCGATACGGGGTTGACCCTTCAGACGGATATCAACGTCCTCGACGCCAGCGACGCGGATCTGAAGAAAATGCGCATTATGGGGCCTGCTTTATGGCGGGGCTTTTCGGCCAAGCTGGGCAAATTGGGTGGCGCCTGGTTCGCAGCGCCTGACCCGAGTTTCCGGCGCGGCTTCGTTGCAAAATATCGGGCGCGTTACGGTGTCGAACCCTCAATTCTTGCTGACGTCGCTTATGACAGCGCAGCCCTCGCGGGCGCGATGATGCGGGAGGGCGGCGTGATGGGCGCGGCCTCATTGACGCGTGCAACAGGTTTTGCCGGGGTAGACGGCATTTTCGCCCTCAAACCTGATGGTACGGTCCGGCGCGGCCTGGCCGTGTTTGAAATTTTGCCGATGGGAGGCTTCAAAATGGCATTCCCCGCGCAGCGACGTTTTGACGAGTCACCGGCAACGCCAGCGAAGCCGGACGCTTCAACCTCCAGCTAAGTGGGGTCACCCTTACGGATCGCGAGATGCGCGCCTGACAAATGGGGCGCGCGTGGTTTCAGCCCTGCAGAAGAAACGACTCGGCGTTGCTGACAGGTTTTTCCTGCAGCGCGATAACGGGTCGGATTGCGGCCAAAGCGTGCTCAAAACTTCGATATTCGCCAATAACGTGGTCGCGAATGGCATCAGACACTACCCATTTCAGCCCGGCGGGACCGATGAGATAAGCAGGGTCGGCGCTCTCACGCACCCAGACGACAACCTGTCTTTGCACAGCTTTTCCGGAAGCGCTGTCGACTGAGACGATATCCGCGTCGCAAAGCCCCATGCGCTGCCCGGCTTTCAACCATCTTGCGAGATAGGCAAGATGTCGGTCGGTCACGCGGGCATGGAGCGTGACGACGTTATTCTCGGGGGGGAGGTCGTTTTTATTAGAGCTGCAGGCAGGACGCGACATTGTTCAGCATTCCTTCTTTGACCGAGGATGCTTCCAGCTAAGCCTCTAAAGCGCGGTTTAACAACCGAAAAACCGGTTAACAGGCGAATTTCCGTCATCACACTTTCATGATGTTGCGAAATTACAATGTTCATTTATGCATGGCAGCCATGCAAAAACCCGTTCAAGCGCGCGGTTTTACCGGAAGCGCATAAAAATGGCGGGGCCAACGACGGTGAAGCAGCAACCATTGGTCGGGCGTCTCGCGAATCCAGGCCTCAAGCTGATCGTTCAGTTGCTGCGTCAGCATTTCAACGTCCTTCTGCCGATCACCTGTCGCGACCGGCGTAAAAGGTTTCTCGACACGCAGATGTAGTCGCGCCGGGCCGACCCGCCGCATGACGCCGGGCACGATGATGCATTGATATTTGAGTGCGAAGCTCGCCGTTGCGGAGGCCGTCATGGCTTCCTCACCAAATAATGTCGCGACAATGCCGTCATTCATCTTCTGATCACCCAGCACGCCGAGTCGACCCCTGTTTTTAAGGTGTGCCATCGCAGCGCGCGCCCCTCGCGCCCCTTTCGGGAACATGGGCACGGCTTGTCCCGCCGCTTTCTGCCGGAGGGCGGCGATCAATCTGTTAATCAGGGGGTTGGAGGCTTCACGATAAAATGGCGCAAAAGCGAGGCCATAAGAGGCCACGATGGGGGGCAGCATCTCCCAATTGCCAATATGGCCGGAAAAGAAAATGATCGGAACATCGTGATCACGAAGGGCAAGGAGATGGTCCTCCCCCTCAATCCTCCAGCCCGGGTCGGATGCCTTATCTTTTTCAAGGTGCGATAAATGGGGAAATTCCGCGAGTGTTGCGCCGATATGTCCCCAACTGTTTCTGACCAGGCGGGCGCGTTCAGCGGCGGAAAGATGGGGCAGCATCAGGCGCAGATTGATGTCAGCAATGCGTGAGACGGGGGCCCACTTCCCGATCATCCTTGCAATAGCGGCTCCGAGGCGCGATGCTTTTTGCGGCGCCATGCGGGAGAACCCGTAAAGCAGCGCACGTGCCAGCATATATTCCAGTCGATGCCCGACGCGTTTCCAGCGGCTCGCCACCGTCAATGCTTCCAGACCTGTTTGAGAAGACGTTCAACCGCCTCAGGCCGGTCCCATTTAAGCGCGACATGGATGACCTGCACCTGCTCACGAAACCAGGCAGGCAGCTTGACGGCATCTTTCGCGGTGGTGACAAGCTGCATTTTCGCGGTTTGAGAAAGGCCGATCAGGCGCTGACAATCGCGATCCGTATAATCATGATGATCGGGAAAGGAAATTTCCCGCGATGCGGTGATACCTGAATCCGTCAACATGCTGAAAAATTTTGAGGGTCGTCCGATACCGGCAAAGGCGATGACGCGCTGCCCCTGTAAACGCCGAAGATCCGTACCGGGGATGAGCTGGGCGCGGAGGATGGTTTTGCCCGGTGGAATTTTCGCGGCAAGGGATGTTTTGTCTTCACCGATGAGAATGACGGCATCTGCCTTCATCAATCCCCTCTCAGCGTCTTCACGTAAGGGGCCTGCGGGGATGACATGGCGGTTGCCAAGCCCCACTGCACCATCAATGATGACGATACGCAGTGTCTTGGCAAGCCCGGGATTTTGCAGCCCGTCATCCATGATGAGGCAATCCGCCCCGGCCCCGATGGCCGCCAGCGCGGTTTGCCGCCGGTCACGGCCGATCCATACGGGCGCGTCACGGGCCAGCATGATCGGCTCATCACCCGCTTCACGCGAGGTCATGATTTCTACGTCAATGCGCAAAGGGCCTTTCAGCCGCGCCCTATAGCCGCGTGATAAGATGTGCGGCGTATGGCCTTGGGCCTGCAGACGCTGTGTCAGCTCTCGCACCACGATTGTTTTGCCCGTTCCCCCGACGGAGAGATTGCCGCAACATATCACCGGCACGGACACGGTGAGCGGTCGGGCCAGGCTTTGACGTATCTTATGGGCAAATCTGACGATGAGGGAAAAGGGTGTCAGCAGACGTTGTTGAAACGTGGCGTGCGGCACATGCCAGAAGCGGGGCGCCATCACCTTCATAGGCCGGTCATCGCACTGACACGCGCAACAAGTGTATTGGCGAGGACCACGAAACGATCTGACTGGTTTTCATCGCCGTTCTGATCCGGGCGGGATGGTTGTGACGGGTTGGTTTCCTGGCTGACCCATGCCGCAAGGCTTTGCGCATCATTGACGGTGGTGAAGCGCGTGCCGAGCTGCTGATAAGCCTCCAGAAAATTGGCGCGGTAGGGCCCGGTGGCGCAGGGTGCGCCGGCATGCAGCGCCTCATAGGGGTTATGGCCGCCACCATGGGGAAGAAGGGAATGACCGATAAAAATGAAATCAGCCAATTGGTAGAAGAGTGCCAGTTCACCCAGCGTGTCCGCCACCCAGATGGCATCCTCTTCCCCCGGTAATGCGCCTTGGGAGCGTCGGGGGAAGGCCGGATTGCCGAGTTCAGCAACTTCCGCGCCGCGTTCAGGGTGCCGCGGGATGATAATGCCGAGGAGGTTTTTCACCTTACGCCGCGCCAACGCGATGGCGTCGATAATGATCGGCTCCTCCCCTTGATGCGTCGAGGACACGGTAAGCACCGTGCGATCTTTTAAAGCATGGCGCATCGCGTTGAGCGCTTCCTCATCGACGGCGGAAGCGGGGGCGAGTTCCTTCAGATCTCCGACACAGAAAACGTTTTTCGCGCCGAGGCGGTCATATTGCGCGGCGTCATCCGCACCCCGTGACGCGACGAAAGCAAGGCGCTCAAAGACAGGGCGCGTCAGGAGGGCGGTCTGCCGCCAACGCGAAAAGGATTTTTGAGAAAGCCGCGCATTCAGCAATCCGACCGGCACCCCGCGCCGGCTGCATTGCCGCAGCCAACCCGGCCATAATTCACTATCCGTCAGAAGAAGCCCGACCGGCCTCCAGTGATTGAGGAATCGCCGCGTTGCGCGAACCACATCATAGGGCGCGAATTGATGGATAAGCCGCTTGCGATGGGCTTGGGTTAAGCGCTCCCTATGACGCGCCACGGTCTCACAGCCGGTCACGGTCGCGGTTGTGATCAGAATGGTGACGCGTGGCCAGGCATCAAGGAATCGTTGCAGCAGGGGCAGGATGGATCTGACTTCACCGACGCTCGCGGCATGGAGCCATAAAATATCCCCGCCAGGGCGCGGGACACTGGACCGGCCGAACCTTTCCTCCAGCCGCTCGGCGATTTCCTTGCCGGACTGGACACGCCTGGCGGCGAGGCGACGCAGATAGATGGAGGCGGCGAGGCCGACCCAGGGCCAGATCAGGTCAATCACATAATGACGGCTCGCGCGATAAGCATGTGCGGCCCGCTGATCCGCCGCCGCGATCTGCTGCGCGAGAAGTTCGGTGGAGGCACCTGAGGGGAGCGGCGTGCCATGGCAAAGATAGCCGCGACCAAAGGGAAGGGGGACGCGCATTCTGTCCCATGTCTTGAGCCGCACGGCGCGGCAGGCGCCCCCAACCGGTACGCTGACACGACGTGAGAGCCGACCCAGCGCCGTCGCCCCGGCCTGCACGTTTTCCGCCGGGCCGCGCGGGCCATCCGGTGTGATGGCCAATAAAGCGCCGCCCTCCAACGCTTTCACGCCTGCACGCAGGGCGCGGGCACCCCCTTTATTCTGTCCGCGCTTATTGCTTGAACCTTCAATGCCGATAATGTCCCATGGCGCGACCGTGCGGCGGATGAGGCGCCCATCACGGTTGCGACTGATCAGCACATTGAGGCGAAGCGCGCCATTTCGGGTGCGCGCCCACTTCCACAAAGCCGGGAGGAGAAGGAGATTCCGGTGCCAGAAAGCGACGATCGCTCCCGGATGGCGTGAGGCCGGGATCTGAATAAGCACGTTTCGGCCCGCATGCGGCCCGATAATGCGCCAGCGCGTCGTTCTGAGGGCCAAACCGAGATAGGCACGCGCGACGGAAGGCAGAATTTTTCGAGACAGCAGGCGGCGTTTGGACATTTCTGGTTTCAGACAACGGAAAATGTGTAAAATGTGACAATGTCAGCCTCGTCTTAAGTTAAAAACGCCTGAATGTCACCGCGACATCAATACCGTTAAATGTCCCTCCTCAAGTATATGCCGGGTGACGCCACCCAGAATCATCTGCCGCAAGCGTGAGTGGGAATAAGCGCCCATCGTCAGCATATCGGCATTGACCTCCCGACAGGTTCTTAACATGCCTTCCCCCACATTGCGGTCAATCGCCGCGAATTGATGGATAGGGGCGGTAATGCCGTGTAATTTCAGGTAGGATTGCACGTCGGCACTGGTCGGGCCGCGACGTTGATATTCATCACTCGTCAGGATGGTCACCTCCTCAGCCTGACGCAGCCATTTCATGCTGGCTTCGAGGGCCCGGGCGCATTCCTGCGTGCCATTCCACCCGATGCAAATGCGGGACCCGGCGCTTTTCGGCGGGGTGGGCGGAGCGATCATCAGAGCATGTCCGCTTTCAAACAGCACACCATGAATGACCTCGGAAGCTTTGGGGTTCTCCTGCTTTCCGAGGAAGGGCACGATCGTGACATCGCTCAGGCGCGCCCGCCAGATAATGGCTTCATTTGCCGGGGGCTCGGAAAATTCCAGACTCGCCGTGCGCGTTTCCGGGTTTTCCTCACCAATGTGATTTCTTGAAATCTGCGCGATATGATGCCGTTCAAGAAACATGTTGAAGTTCAAGCGGGTTTTGAGCGTCTGACGTTGGCCCTCATGCTCCGCCGCATCAACCATATCCTGTATCAGCGCGCCGGAAAGCCCTTCCCCCGCGAAGGCGGCGGCCTCATTCGGGTCATCACTGACGAAGACGGCGGAAATATGGGCGCGGAAACGTTGGGCCTGGATAAAAGCGGTCGCGAGGACAGATTCCAGGTGGTCTGAATCATAGAGGGGGACCAGGATGTCTTTAACGCTGTACATGATGATCAAACTCCATTTTCCCTGCTGAGGTCCGATGCGCGACGTGCGGATTTCATGCCGTCGGATGGGCCACAGGGCAGCTTATCAGCCTGAAAAAATACTTTCCATCGCGTCAAAATGGGCGGGTCCTTCCATTGGCCGCGCCGAGAGGGGGCCGCTAAGGGTAAAGTCGCGTCACGCTCCAGGTTTCGTCTTCGGGGGATGACCGTGTCCAGACGGCGCGATCATGCATTCGGAAATCCCGGTCCTGCCAGAATTCCATGAGGGCAGGGTTAACGCGAAAGCCTGACCAGTTATCAGGGCGTGGCGGCTCCGTGGCCGCGTAACGTGCCTCCGCATCCTGAATGCGTTTTTCATAAATCGCGCGGTCAGAAAGAGGGCGGGATTGATCTGATGCAATGGCGCCAATGCGCGACTCACGGCGTCGACTCGCGAAGTAACGATCCGCCTCCGCCGCGCTGACGGCGCTGACATGGCCTTCAATACGGATCTGACGTCGGAGGGACTTCCAATGAAACAGCAGCGCCGCGTAAGGGTTTCCAGCGAGTTCCCGCCCTTTGCGGCTTTCCAGATTCGTGTAGAACACGAAACCCCGCCGGTCATGCCCTTTCAACAGAATGGCACGGAGGGAGGGGCGGCCTTGAGGGGTCGATGTTGCGAGATACATCGCGTTCGGGTCGTTCGGTTCCGACTTTTCCGCAGCGTCAAGCCATGCGTCGAAAATGGAGAAAGGATCAGAGGACAAATCGATCAATGGTGCAGAATCGTGATCAGACAATGTCAACCTCCCCGTTTCCCGGTCACCGTAGCATCTGCACACTTGTTTGCCACGCGGTGTTGTGCGACGAAGGCAAAGAAATCCTCAATTTCGTTATATTGTCGAGACAGCAGGCTTACGCAGGGAGTGATATCCATGTCCAATAATGTGTCCGAGACGCCGAAAGGCAACTTGATGGCGGGCAAACGCGGACTCGTTATGGGAGTCGCCAATGATCGGTCGATCGCGTGGGCGATCGCTTCCGCCTGTGCGGCGCAGGGGGCGGAACTCGCTTTTACCTACCAGGGTGAGGCGCTGGGCAAAAGGGTGCGGCCCCTCGCTGAGTCCATTGGCGCGCCCCTCGTCGTGCCCTGTGACGTCAGCAGTGATGAAGATATCGACGCTGCTTTTGCAGAAATCGAGAAGAAATGGGGTAAAATCGACTTTCTTGTCCATGCGATTGGCTGGGCGGACAAGCAGTATCTACGTGGGCGTTATGTCGACACGCCGCGTGATGCTTTCCTGAAAGCCATGGATATTTCCGTCTATTCCTTCACGGCCGTGGCGCAGCGTGCGGCCGCCCTCATGAAGGATGGCGGCTCCATCCTGACCATGACCTATTATGGCGCTGAACGCGTCATGCCGCATTATAATGTGATGGGCGTCGCCAAAGCGGCTCTGGAAGCCTCTGTGCGCTATATGTCCACGGATCTCGGCAGGGATAATATCCGGGTCAATGCCATTTCCGCCGGGCCGATCATGACGCTCGCCGCCAACGGGATCGGCGATTTCCGCTATATATTGCGTTGGAACCAGCTTAATGCGCCGCTTGAGCGCAATGTCACCTTGCAGGATATCGGGGGTTCCGGGCTTTATTTCCTCTCCAGTCTCAGCAGCGGCGTCACGGGGGAGGTGCATCATGTTGATTGCGGCTATCACGTCATTGGAATGAAAAACCCTGACGCGCCGGACATCGCTGTCGTCTCACCTGAAGGCTGAGCGCAGCGATGTCCTACAACACGTTCGGGCGTCTTTTCCGCGTCACGAGTTGGGGTGAAAGCCACGGCCCCATGATTGGCTGCGTCATTGACGGATGCCCGCCACGCGTCAGTCTGTCGGAGGCGGATATCCAGTCCTATCTGGATGAGCGCAAACCGGGCCGCAGTCGATTTGTCACCCAACGTCGTGAGGCGGATCAGGTGCGCATCATGTCCGGCGTGTTTGAAGGGTTGACGACGGGGACACCGATTTCCCTCATCATCGAAAATACGGATCAACGCTCCCGCGATTATGGCGACATCGCCGCCCGTTACCGGCCTGGCCATGCGGATTATACATATGACCGGAAATATGGCATCCGGGATTATCGCGGCGGTGGCCGTGCCTCCGCGCGTGAGACGGCCTGCCGCGTTGCTGCCGGTGCTGTTGCCCGCAAGGTTATGGCGCATCTTGGTGCGACGCCCCCGATAATCAAAGGGGCGTTGGCGCAGATCGGTGACATCGCCGCGGATCGTTCCCGGTGGGACTGGACGGCAACGCGGGATAACGCGTTTTTCGCCCCGGACCCGGAGATTGTGCCCTTATGGGAAAAGCAAATTGATGAGGTGAGAAAAGCGGGCTCATCCATCGGCGCGATTATTGAGATCGTCGCGGACTCCGTGCCCGAGGGGCTGGGCGCACCCGTAAGCGCCAAGCTCGATGCGGATCTCGCCCATGCGATGATGGGTATTAATGGCGTCAAAGCCGTTGAAATCGGAGATGGTTTTGCCGTGGCCGCTTTACGTGGTGAGGAAAATGCGGACCCGATGCGTCAGGAGAACGGGAAAACCATCTTTGAGAGCAATCATGCAGGGGGCATTCTCGGCGGTATTTGCTCCGGTCAACGGATTATCGTGCGCTTCGCGATCAAGCCGACAAGTTCCATCCTGATCCCCGTCCCCTCCATCAACCGGGATGGTGAGCGGGTGGAGGTGGCGACAAAGGGGCGACATGACCCATGCATCGGCATTCGCGCGGTGCCGGTCGGGGAGGCAATGATGGCGTGCGTCCTGCTGGATCACATATTGATGGACCACGCTCAGAATCACTGGGGCCGGGGGCGGAATCAACCCCCGGGCCAGACTTGAGACGATGAGGCCATTATGATGGGTTTAGCCTCGCGCTCAACGTGATCTGTGCGCGGAAGAGTTTGGAGATCGGGCAATTCTCCTTCGTCATATTCGCCAATTGCATAAATTTTTCTTGATCAAGATCGGGGGCGGAAACCTGAACCTCAAGGGCAATATGCTTGACTTCAAAACTCTCTCCCGCCTTATCGAGTGAGACAATGGCCTTGGCATCAATCTGTTTTGCCACATGCCCGGCATTTTCAAGCGCCAGGGAGAGGGCCATGGCGTAGCACCCCGCCAGGGCGGCGCCAGCAAGTTCCTCCGGATTCGTGCCGGGTTTGCCTTCAAACCGTGTATTGAAACCGTAAGGTTGATCTTTCAGGCTCAGGCTTTCTGTTGAAATTGTCCCATGTCCCGATTTGATGCCGCCGGCCCAACGGGCCTGCGCAGATTTCCGGATGGCCATGTCATTCATCCTTTCTTTTTCAATTTAAAATCCTTGTGACGAGAGAGCCACAGCATGCCTGATCTTCAAGGCCGGATTCAACGTCAGGCCTCATTTTTTGACTCTTAAAATCGACGCGTAGAATTTTTTTAAGAAACTAGAAGCATCTGGAATCTATTCAATAGGGCACTACATATTGTATAGCCATCGGGGCAAACATCACTAGATGTTGCGTCGACCCTCATACGGTCCGCGATTGCAGCCTTTGCCTGGTTGGCATCAACATAGAGAGTTTAGGAGATGTCAGGTGAGCCTGCAGTCTGATTTGTTTGTCACAGGCGACGCGACTGAAGCAGGAGTCGACGGCGCCATTATGCCGCCACCCCGTATTGAGGTGGCGCCTGAGCCCGATATGTTTGATGACATCATCCACCTGGAAGGCCACCACCCCATCCGTGTCGACCGAAGCCGCGATGCGCTGCTGACGGATTTCGGGCGGGCGACGCTGGATAATCGCTACCTCCTGCCCGGAGAGCGTTATCAAGACCTTTTCGCGCGCGTTGCATCTTATTACGGCGCGGATGCTGACCATGCCCAGCGCATCTATGATTACATCTCGCAACATTGGTTCATGCCCGCGACGCCCATCCTCTCCAATGGCGGCACCACGCGGGGCCTGCCGATTTCCTGCTTCCTCAATGAGGCGGATGACAGTCTGCGCGGTATTGTTGATCTCTGGAATGAAAATGTCTGGCTGGCCTCGAAAGGCGGTGGGATTGGCTCCTATTGGGGTAATCTGCGCTCAATCGGGGAAAATGTCGGCAAAAACGGCAAAACCTCGGGTGTCATCCCTTTCATCCGCGTGATGGATAGTCTGACCCTCGCCATTTCGCAGGGGTCACTCCGTCGCGGTTCTGCGGCGGTTTATCTGCCTGTCTGGCATCCGGAAATTGAAGAATTTGTCGAGATGCGCCGCCCGACAGGGGGTGACCCTAATCGCAAGGCCCTTAACCTGCATCATGGTGTGCTGGTAAGTGATGACTTTATGCGGGCTGTTGAAAATGACGAGGAGTGGCCACTCCGCTCCCCGAAAGATATGGCGGTGATCCGCAATGTCTCCGCCCGGCAGCTCTGGATTCGTATCCTCACGGCACGGATGGAACAGGGTGAACCGTACATCGTCTATAATGACCACGTGAATCGCGCACGGCCCGAGCATCACAAACTGGCCGGGCTTGAGGTCAAGACGTCCAATCTCTGCGCCGAAATCACCCTCCCGACCGGTATTGACCATCATGGTCAGAAGCGGACGGCGGTATGCTGCCTCTCCTCCCTGAATCTGGAAACATGGGATCAATGGCACGATAATCCCCAATTTATTGAGGATGTCATGCTGTTCCTGGATCGTGTGTTGCAGGACTTCATCGACCGCGCGCCGGAGGATATGGATCGCGCACGTTACGCTGCCATGCGGGAGCGCTCCGTCGGGTTGGGCGTCATGGGGTTTCATTCCTTCCTGCAAGCGCGCAACATCCCGTTTGAAAGCGTGATGGCGAAAGTCTGGAATAAGCGCATCTTCGCCCATATTCGCACTGAGGCGGATAAAGCATCCCGCCATCTCGCTGAAACGCTCGGCCCCTGCCCGGATGCGGCGGAATATAATGTGCAGGAGCGCTTCTCCCATAAAATGGCGATCGCGCCCACAGCGTCGATCTCGATCATTGCCGGCAATGCCAGCCCCGGGATTGAGCCAATCGCCGCCAATGTCTTTCTTCAGAAAACCCTTTCCGGTTCCTTCACCGTGCGCAACCGCCATTTGCTGCGCCTGCTGGAGGAGAAGGGGCAGAATAATGAGGCGGTCTGGTCAAACATCACACTCAATAAGGGGTCGGTGCAGCATCTTGATTTCCTGTCGCAGGATGAGAAAGATATCTTCAAAACGGCGTTTGAGCTGGATCAACGTTGGGTGATTGAACATGCGGCGGACCGCGCCGGGTTTATCTGCCAGGCCCAGTCGCTCAATATCTTCCTCCCGGCGGATGTGCATAAGCGAGACCTCCATCAGATCCATCACATGGCGTGGAAGCTGGGTGTCAAATCGCTCTATTACTGCCGCTCACTTTCAATCCAACGCGCGGATACGGTTAGCCATGTTGCGGTTAAAAGTGATATTTTCAACGCGGATGAAGATACACAGCCAGCCGCTGCGGATGCCCGCGCGCCCGGAAGTGGCGGGAAAAATTATGATGAGTGTCTCGCCTGCCAATAAGGGCAGGGGAGACATCATCCCCGCGCGGTTTATCGATTGAACGACCTCCCCCGGTTCGGGAAGGTGTTGACTTGCGGCGCTGCCTCTCAGGGTTTTGCCGCGCCCGACTCTAAAGGCAAGCTTACGATGTCAAAGACTTCAAAACAGGTTGGTCACAATTTCGATACCGAGCATTTCGACCTGATGACGGCGAATCCGGTTTATAAGCCCTTCCGTTATCCTTGGGCTTATGATGCGTGGCTGACGCAGCAGCGCGTCCATTGGCTGCCGGAGGAAGTGCCCCTTGCGGATGACGTCAAAGATTGGCATCGCGTCCTCAATGAGGCGGAACGTCATTTAGTGACGCAGATTTTCCGTTTCTTCACCCAGGCGGATGTCGAGGTGAATTCCGCTTACATGAAATATTACAGTCAGGTTTTTAAACCGACTGAAGTCCTGATGATGCTCTCATCCTTCTCGAATATCGAGACCATTCACATCGCGGCTTATTCACATCTCCTTGATACGATTGGCATGCCGGAAACTGAATATTCCGCATTCCTCAAATATAAGGAGATGAAAGATAAATATGATTTCATGCAATCCTTCAATATTAAGAATAAGCGGGAAATCGCCAAAACGATGGCGGCCTTCGGTGCTTTCATGGAAGGGCTACAGCTTTTCGCGTCTTTTGCCATTCTGCTGAATTTTCCGCGATTTAATAAGTTGAAAGGGATGGGCCAGATCATTTCGTGGTCCGTTCGTGACGAGACACTCCATTGCCTGTCCATGATCCGCCTGTTCCGGACTTTTATCCGGGAAAATCCCGAGATCTGGACTGAGGATTTCCGTGCGGAGCTGGCGGGCGTCTGTCAAACCACCGTCTCGCACGAAGATGCGTTTATCGACCTCGCTTTTGAAATGGGCGCGGTGGAGGGTCTCGATGCCGACCAGGTCAAGCGCTATATCCGGTATATTGCGGACCGCCGTCTGACCCAGCTCGGCCTGGATGTCATTTATAATATCGAGGAAAACCCGCTTCCCTGGCTTGATGACATGCTCAATGCAGTGGAGCACGCTAATTTCTTTGAAAATCGTGCGACGGAATATTCCCGCGCTTCCACCACGGGCTCATGGGAAGAGGCTTTTGAAACGCATGTCTTTGAGTGACATGTTTCTGCCCGTCAGGGGATAAGTGCCGCGCCATCACAGAGCACATGTCGGGTTTCTGCCGTATATTGCCCGTTTTCCTCATGAATAATGAGCCCGGGCGATATCGCCGTCCCCGCACGCCCGCCCAGAACCGCCTGTAAAAGCACGATTTTGGCGCGGCGTCCGGCTTTCGGCCAGAGTGGAAACAGGGTGATACTCCCGAACTCCGCCTCATGCAGGCACCGCATCGCCTCACACACGGCCGCCGCAGGGAGGGCGAGGCTGAGCGTCCCACCAGGCATCACCCAGGCCGCCAGCGCGGTGATCCAGCAGGACCAGCCATTGCGGTCGCAGAACAGGGCGCGACGACGGCGCGGATGGCTTGTCGGCGTCGCACCGGAGGGATGCCACGGTGGGTTGGCGAAAGCATGGTGGAAGCGCCCATTCGCATTACGGCATGTCTGACGCAGGGAGCGTGGCATGTCTGGGATTTCCGCCTGGAAAAGCGTGTAGCCGCTGACGTGATTTCGGTCGAGGTTGAAGCGCGCCAGGGCGACCGTATCTGCATCGGCCTCAATACCTGTCAGATGCAGGCCGGTGACGCGCGCATTGAGGCACAATAACCCGGCACCCGCCCCGCAACCCGCCTCAAGAATGGACTCGCCTGGTCGCGCGGGGACCAATGCCGCGAGCAGCACAGGCTCCAGCCCTGTCCGATATCCGTTAACGAACTGCGTGTAGGTGACGCGGCCGTGATGCAGCGTGTCGTGGGTGACGTCACCCGTCATCTCTGACGATAGCTCTGGCTTGACCAATTTTAACGACCCGCTCATATGGTTGTCGCGATCGCCCGACTTACCATGCCAGGCACCCTGAAGTCAGCATGATCACGGAGCCTTGTGAAGTTGAGTTGATCGCCTTATCTTCGACCCTCTCGGGTTTGACAGGGCTCAAAAGGGTCGTGACTGCGTTTTGGAGGGCAGAAATGCCACGATGCATCCCACCTCCAAAGTTGAAGAGGATCTTATGAGCAAGGACGACGTCGCGCTGCAAGCTTTATTCAATTACCTCAGGGAGGATACGGAAGCCTGCAACCGTGAAATCGTGGCCCGCATGGAAAGCCCGGTGCCGCTCATCCCCCAATTAGGGGCGCATCTGGTGGCGGCGGGCGGTAAACGGTTGCGCCCCCTTCTGACACTGGCCTCCGCCTATTTATGTGGCTATCACCCATCGCCCCAGCGCAGGCGTCATGTCGGCCTCGCCGCCTGCGTGGAATTTATCCACACCGCCACATTGCTGCATGATGATGTTGTTGATGAGAGTGTCTTACGGCGCGGTGCAGCCTCCGCGAATGCCGTGTTTGGTAACAAAGCTTCCGTCCTTGTCGGCGATTTTCTGTTTGCACGTTCCTTCCAGCTCATGACGGAGGATGGATCGCTGCCCGTCATGGCGGTGCTTTCCCAGGCGGCGGCGACGATCGCGGAGGGGGAAGTGCTGCAAATGTCGATGCAGAACGACCTGGCAACCTCTGAAGAAACTTACCTCAAAGTCATCCATGGCAAGACGGCGGCATTATTCGCGGCTGCCTGCCGGGTTGGCGCCATTATCGCGGACAGCCCGTCAGAGGATGAAAAAGCCGTGGAAGATTTCGGCACCCATCTCGGGATCGCATTTCAATTGGTCGATGATGCGCTGGATTACGTGGCGGATGAGAAAATTCTCGGCAAGACCGTTGGTGATGATCTGCGGGAAGGCAAAATCACGCTGCCCCTCCTCGTCGCCTACCGCCAGGCGGAAGAAAAGGACCGCCAATTCTGGGAACGGGTGGTGAATGAGGGGAAATGGCAGGAGTCAGACCTGGCCGAAGCGCTGCGCCTTATTCAGAAAACCCACGCCGTTGAAGAGACCATGCGCCGCGCACAGTCTTTTGCGGAGAAGGCCGTCGCGGCACTTGATGTGTTCCCTGAAAGTGAGATCAAATCCCTGCTTTCCGACACCGCATTATATGCGGCCAGGCGGGCCCATTAACCGGCTGATGACGTTTCCCCGCTATCCCGGACACTGAAATCCTCATAGCCGAAACGCTTGATGGCCCTGCGCAGACCGGCAGGGTCAAAAGGTGGCGCGGTCATGATAAAACGCCCCTTGCCCGCCATGTCGGTTTCAGACGCGGCGTTTTTGCCATGCGCAGGTTGTTCAGCGAGGATTTTGAGGGCCTGACGGGCAACAGCCTCTGCGGGGTCGAGAAGCGTGACATGTAGGGGGCTCGCATTTTGTAACGCCTCACGCAGAAATGTGTAATGCGTGCAGCCAAGGCCGATCACATCAACTTGATCCCCATGTGGCTGGGAAAAGACGGCGTCAAGCTCTGCCCGCACCGCATCCTGCGATATGGCCTCCCCCACAAAAGCGCGCTCCGCCAGATCGGCGAGCTGGCGACCGCCATGGATGATCATGATGTCTTTCGGGGCGAAATCTGCTTTGAGGGCAGCCAGATAGGGGCGGCGTGCCGTCGCCGCCGTTGCGAGTATCGCGAAAATTCCGGTTTTCGACTCACGCGCAGCCCACCGCACTGGCGGTACGCAGCCGATAAAAGGCACGGTCAACGCGTTGCGCAGCGCGCCTAAAGCGAGGGTGCTGGCGGTGTTGCAGGCGATAATGACGGCGTCCGGCTGGTGCGCATCGATAGCTGCCCGGATGAGGGAGATGATGCGCGCTGATAAAATCTCGTCCGGCTGCTCACCATAGGGAAACACGGCATTATCCGCCAAATAATCAATACGGAGCCCGCTGTCCCCCATCTGGCGCAGTGCATTGACGACACCTAAACCCCCGATACCGGAATCAAAAACAAGAACATGTCGGGGGGAAGGGTTCATTTTCAGCTTTCGGAACGGCTCTTGAAGGCAAGTGCTTCCTCAACGCTGCTGACCCCGCCATGGCTGCCGGACCATTTGCAAGGGTCTTCGAGAAAACGCCGTACTTCAGAAATATCGCGCTCCGAAAAATAATTCTTGCTGGCGCAGGCTTCAATCACGTCCCACCAGGTGCAAAGCGCGTGGAGATTGATGCCAAGTTCATTCAAGGTTTTTTGAGCACCGGGGAAAACACCGTAGAAGAACACCACAAAAGTGTGATCAACGACCGCGCCTGCCTTGCGCAATGCTTCGGCGAAACGCACTTTGGAGGCCCCGTCTGTCGTCAGATCCTCGACCAGCAGGGTGCGCATATTCTCGGGCACGTCGCCTTCAATCTGCGCATTCCGGCCGAAACCCTTGGGCTTTTTGCGCACATAAGCCATGGGCGTCATCAGGCGGTCCGCAATCCAGGCCGCAAAGGGGATGCCGGCTGTTTCACCGCCGACAACGCAATCGAGACTTTCGTAACCAATGTGCCGACCGATCTTCTCAACCGCGAGTTCGATGATTTTGGCACGGGCGCGGGGGAAGAAGATAATTTTGCGGCAATCAATGTAAACAGGCGACTTCCAGCCCGACGTCAGAGTGTAGGGATCTTTGGGTCGAAAGTTGATCGCTTTGATCTCAAGGAGAATTTTGGCCGCTGTTAAGGCCGCATCGCGGTCCCATTGCGTCGCGCCGACGGTCATATGTCCTTGGGGTGTGCCGGTAAGGGCCATCACAAAATCTCCATCAAATTTGCACGAAAATAACGGGTTTTCGTCGCCGCGCAAAGTGTTAAGCTGTTGCATCATCGCCAGCATGCGTCGTTCTCTCGCAAAGAGGGTGGTAAAACCCCTGTGCAACTCTTGCCAGCGATCTCAAAAGAGTTTTAATCTGCAACCTTGTTGAACTCGCCGCGCATAAGGACATCGCTCCGTGAACGTCAATATAGATCACATCACGCGCAATTGTGAGCGCGCTGTTATCACCGCTTATGCCGAGCTTACCGAGCACGGTCAGGCTGATCGGCAGGCTTTCGATGCCTGCACGACCCTTTATCGGATTTACCACCCTGAGGCGTCAATCAGTGAAGCGCGGCTTCTCGTCTCGGAATGGATTGATCATCACATCGTGCGGCAGGATCGCGGCGCGACACGCGGCTGTGAATGCTGAGTCCATAGGGCGTCTCCTCGGGCCAGCCGTGACCCGCGCAGGCCCGATGACCCCCTTTGCCGCCTTACGGACGCTCCGATAAAGGTTGCAGATCGCGTTTCCTGGCCCCTGTGTAAATCTGACGCGGCCGCCCGATACGCTGGCCCGGGGCCTCGATCATCTCTTTCCACTGGCTGACCCAACCTGACGTCCGCGCCACCGCAAATAAGACGGTGAACATCGAAACAGGTATGCCAAGAGCTTTGAGAATCAGTCCGGAATAAAAATCGACATTCGGGTAAAGCTGGCGGGAGACGAAGTAATCGTCACTCCGCGCAATGCGTTCCAGCTCCGTCGCGAGGTCGAAGAGCGGGTCATGGTCGAGATTCAACTCCTCAATCACCTCACGATAAGTCTGTGCCAGAATCTGCGCGCGCGGATCAAAACTTTTATAGACGCGATGGCCGAATCCCATCAGGCGGATACCGGAATCCTTATCTTTTACCTGCTCGATAAATTGGGGGATATTTTTCTTCTCACCAATGGCGGTCAGCATGGTCAATACGGCCTCATTCGCGCCGCCATGTGCAGGCCCCCATAAGGCAGCGATACCCGCGGCAATGCATGCAAACGGGTTCGCGCCTGTGGAGCCCACCAGCCGTACGGTGGAAGTTGAGGCATTCTGCTCATGATCCGCATGGAGGATGAAAATCCGGTCCAGCGCGCGGGCCAATACGGGCTTGACGACATATTTCCGGTCCGGGCGCGCGAACATCATGGAGAGGAAATTTTCAGCGAACCCGAAATTGCTCTTCGGGTAGATGAAGGTTTCACCTTGTGTGTAACGATAGGCCCAGGCGGCTATTGTCGGGATTTTGGCGATCAGCCGCCGGGCTGAAAGATCACGTGAGGCGGGGTGGGAGATGTCGATCCCATCCGCATAGAACCCGGAAAGCGCCGCGACCGTCCCGCAAAGAATCGCCATCGGGTGCGTATCGCGCCTGAATCCGTTGAAGAAATTGCGGATCTGCTCATGCAGGAGCGCCTGCTCGCTCAGATGCGCATCAAACTCGGCAAGCTGCTGCTTATTGGGAAGCTCCCCATATAAAAGGAGATAGGCCGTCTCAACATAGGAGGCATGTTCAGCAAGCTGCTCAATCGGGTAGCCCCGATGCAGGAGCACGCCCTGGTCCCCATCAATGAAGGTGATGGCGCTGGTGCAGGAGGCTGTCTCCCCATAGCCGGGGTCAAAACTGAAGACGCCGGTCGCGGCCGTCAATTTGCGAAAATCAACGCCGTCCGGGCCCAGTGTCCCGGAGATAACGGGGAATTCGGATGCCTGGGGGCCCATAGTGAGGGTCACAACCCGGTCATCATTATTCGTCTTCGGCACGGCAATCTCCCTTCATGACAGCATGATAGGCATTTCAGTCGCTTTGTCGATCACCCTTGACTTGCTTCCTCCGCGGCCGGCTCACGGAAAGCACGGATCGTCAGATCCTGGGGACGTAGGGCGAACCCGCCAGTTCGGGTCACCATGACGCAACATGATGATGGCGCGAAAGCCGCCAGTTCCAGCCCGAAATCACCTTCATTTGACGTTGTCAGTCGCGCGACACTGCGCACGAGACGGCCCAGGGCCGGGTTATGCCCGATAATCACCAGATGCGAGGGCGCGTCCTCCATTTCGTTGATGAGGCGCCAGATGCCATCTTCATCCGTTTGATAAAGAGCGGGTTCATAGATGCAATTTGCCGCGCGTCCGAGACGCGCAAAAAGCGCCTGCGCTGTTTGCTTTGTGCGCAGGGCCGGGCTGACGATAAATTGAAGTTGATGACAATCCGCGTTCAGAAATGGCGCGACCCACTCCGCGACGGATCGGGCCTGCGCTTCACCTTTTATTGAAAGCGCGCGGTCGAGATCAGGGCAGCCGAAATTCTGGGAAGCCTCGGCGTGACGAATCAAAATGATGTATCGCTGCATATTAGGCCATCCGCGCCGAAATTTACGTAAAATTCAGGTCTCTTCCTGATGAATCTGCGCGATGTGCGCGTGATGCTGAATCACTTCTCGGATGATGAATGACAAGAATTTTTCAGCAAAATCCGGGTCAAGGGCGGCTGAGCCTGCCAGGTCCCGCAATCGGGCGATCTGGCGGGCTTCACGCGCCGGGTCCGCAGGTTCCAGCCCCGCTTTGGCTTTCAGACGGCCAACTTCCTGCGTTTGTTTGAAACGCTCAGCCAGCATGTAAATCAGGGCGGCATCGATATTGTCGATACTGCGACGATGTTCTTCCAGAAGTTTGAGGGCGTCTTCTTCGTTCATGAGTCTCTGCATCAGTTCGGGAAATAACGGGTCATAGCATCAAAGGGGGGAGGATGCATCATGCGCCGCTTTTCTCGGCGAAGGAGGGCGTGCAATTCTCAATTTCACGAGAGTGCGGTTATCGCGCCCCGCCCGGGCAGGATGGTTTCCGGGGCGAGATCTATCCAGGCGAGATGCCCGCCCTTGCCAGCGCCCAAATCCAGAAACGTCGCCATCCCCCCTTTGGCGCCGGTCCTGACATAAGGCAGGCCATTGAGGGAGCGATTATCATGCCCGCAATAAACGTGATATCCCGCCTCGATATAATCCACCCACCGCAATGTCCGCTCCGGATAGCCGTCAGGCTGGATATGACGCGTGGTCTCGCCAAATAAAGCGCGTGAGAAAACCGGCGTCATGCGTTGGGTTGCGCCATAGGGTGATGATCTCAACACGGCGGGATGGAAAGCGCCATGCACAAAAATCGTGTGATTCAGCACGATCCAGGCCGGTGCGTTATTTAACGCGGTAGCGAGCACATCCTGCTTGAGGAGATGGGGACCGGCAGCAATCTGCTGCAATGTCTTCTCTAATTGGCTGTCAATATGGGGGCGACGCCCATTCAGCACGCGGGCGAGTTTGCGGTCATGATTACCGAGGATGAAAATCCCACGCCCCTCACGCATGATCTGGAGCATGAGATGCAGTGTGGCCTCACTGTCCGGCCCGTAATCAACGAGATCTCCGAGTTGAATGATGAAGCGGTCTGTTGATGCCGCATGTATAAAGCTTTGAATATCACCATGTACATCGCCGATAACACGGATGCCGCGCTTGGTGATCGCGTTAATAAAATCGAACCCGGCTGGCAGAAATGGATGGATGGTGCGGAGATCCTTGCAGTGAGATCGCAATACGCATCCCGAATATTTCGCGACACGTCCTTCCTTACTAATCCGATTTCACCGTTTCCGCCATCTCAATTGCATGGGACAGATCGACGGAGAGAATGCGACTGACGCCGCGCTCCTGCATGGTAACGCCGTAAAGCCGGTCCATATGGGCCATCGTGACCTGCTGGTGGGTTACAATCATGAATTGAACACCATATTGCGATGTCATATCCCGGACGAGCGCGCAAAGCCGCACCGTATTGGCCTCATCCAACGGGGCATCAACCTCATCAAGGATGCAGATCGGGGCAGGCTCGCACGCAAACGTCGCAAATAAAAGGGACAGCGCCGTCAAAGCCTGCTCACCACCTGATAAAAGGGAGAGAGTCGAGAGTTTCTTTCCCGGAGGTTGGGCGTAGATCTCAAGGCCCGCCTCTAAGGGGTCATCCCCGCCGACAAGGGCCAGATTGGCTTTTCCGCCGCCGAAAATCCGCGAGAAAAGACGTTGGAATTGCGCATCCACATCTTTGAATGTCGCCCGCAGCCTTTTCCGGCCCTCCTGATTCAGATGGGCGATTTTGGTTTGAAGGCGGTCAATCGCGGCTTTGATCTCATCGATATTGGCCTGCGTATCGGCGATCTGCGCTTCGATCTCCCTGAATTCCTTTTCCGCGAGGAGGTTGACCGCGCCGAGAGAATCCCGTTTCTGCACGGCTTGCGTCAGAACCCGGCGTAAATTCTGCTCCGCCCGTTCCGAAATATCCTCCGGCGCTGTTTTGCATGGTGCGGGCGGGGGTGAGTCGAGGAGGCGATCCCGCATTGTGCTGGCCTGAAGGTGTTTCTCCGCCGCGCGCTCAATTGCCGCCTGCGCCTCACGCAGCGCTGTTTCCGTCTCCCTGATATCGTGACCGAGCGACATATAGGCGTCGCAAGACCCATCTAATTGTGCCCGCAATGTCTCATAATGCTGACATGTCTCTGTCAGGTTCGCCTCAAGGGGGGAAAGGGATTGTTCCGCTTTCTGACGTGCGACGGTGACGAGATTCTGCTCCTCTGACAGGCGTGCATCGTGAGAGGCGAGGCGGGTGAGGTCAGATTGATAAGTCTCAATCTGCGTTTCGTGCAATGCAAGGCGGCATGACTCTGTCGCCTGCCGTGATTTCGCATCCTGTAAGGCGGCGGTAAGGGTCGCTTTTTTCTCCCGAAGCCTGTCAAGCCTGATATGCAGCGTTTGTTCCGCCTCGCGCGCGGCATCAAGGGCGGCGATCTCCTCCGCGTGATCCATGGGCGGGGGCAGGGCGCGTAAAACGTCCTCCGCAAGGATGCGACGCTTTTCCAGCGCGACGAACCTCTCATCAAGCGCGGCCAACGTGCCCTGACGGGAGAGGCGGTGATCCTGCAATGTGCGAAGCGTGGTCAGGAGATCCGCCTTCATCTGCTCAAGCTGAGCTTTACGGGCTTCCGACGTACTACAATCTGCCTGAATGGCGTCGCGTTTCTGCAATTGCTGCGCCTGCGCTTCTTCAACCTCCTGCATTTCAGTGCGCAGGGATGTTGTGTCGGTTTGCTGGAGGCGCGTTTCAAGATCCGTGCGCTCCGCCTTCAGCGTTGCGATTTGCTGGGCAAGATCCTCCAATTGCGCTGCTGCCGCCTTATGTTGCGTGAGCGACTGCTCACAGTTTTGCTGCGCCTGATTTTCAGCTTTGACGGCCGCCCGTAAAGCGCTCCAGCATGTTTCATGACGCTGGACCGCCTCATCATAAAGTTGCTGCGCCGCCAGTAAGCGGGCCGCAATTCCCTCTTCATCGGCCAGTTGTCTCAGATCTTCATCGGCCTGGTCAAATTGTGCCTGCGCCGCCTGTTCCTGTCGCTTTAGCGTCGCATATTGGCTTTCCAGCAGGGCGTAAAGCGCCTCAGATTGGGATTGGCGGTTTTCCAGCGCGGTGAGGGCGTCCACGCATTGTTTGCATTTCGTCTCCGCCTCCGAATAATCGGCCTCAGCGGCGTCAAGCCGTTGCGTGCTTTCGGTCAGGCTTTTACGTAAATCGTCGCGCTGCCGCGTCGCCACCTCATATTGTGCCGTCACGTCCTTAATGAGAGCGGTCAATGCCTCATATCGGGCCTTCTTCTGCAGGCGCAACGCAGCCTCGGTTGGCAAATCCCCCGACTGGCGGTAGCCATCCCAGCGCCAGAAAGCACCCTCCCGGCTGACAAGAGCCTGACCTGGTTTCAGCGTTGCATGGAGCGCCGCGCCGCGCGCCGTGGACGGCACCAGCCCGGTGGCGGAAAGGAAGGCTTGCAATGCGGCGGGGGCGTCGACGCACTGGCTGAGAGGCGTCACATCCTCCGGGAAGTTGCCGCAATCCCGCGCGGGGAGTTCCTCCCAGCTTCGTTGAGCCTGTGGCGCGGCAAGCTGCGCATCCAGACCCGACTGAAACGCCGCCCCTAAAGCCCCGGCAAGCGCCGGGGGGACGTCAAGAAGGTCAAGCAATTGCCCCGTTATGGGCGCATCACCCGCCGCGCCTTCAAGACCGCTCCGCTCCGCCTGATGGCGGATCCGTGCCGATTCCAACTGCAAAACAGCTTCTTCCGCCAGGCGCAGGTTTTTTTGTAACGCCGCGCATGCCTGCCGCAGCTTCGTGACGTTTTTCTGCGACATATCGCGATGTTTCCGGGCCGCGCGGGCCTGGGACGCGGCGTCCTGCAACCTGTCTTCACCAATGCGCTCCGCCTGATGCGCAGCGCGCTTCTGGAAAGCGTCGCGCACCTGGCGGATGAGGGATTGCAGGGCGCTCTCCGCGCTTTCCCGCTGCCGCTGCAAAAACGACCTCTGCTGGAGCGCCGTATCATGCGAGAGGCGCTGCGCCGCGAGCGAGTCGCCCGCATCACGCCATGCCTGTCCCAGCGTAGCTTCCTCGACGCGCAGGGCCGCGACGCGTTTCCGGGCTTCTTCCAGATGCGATTCAAGACTCTGCTGCTGCGCTGCGGTCAGCACGGCGGCATTGGCTTGCTTTTGTCGTTCCTCGGCTTTTTGAAGCTGCGCGTTCAAAGCGTCACGCCGTGTGATCAGGCGATTATGTTCTGCCGCGCGCAGCGCGATATCCTGTTTCAGCGCATAAAGGCGACGCGCGGTGGTTTCACCTTGCGTCCGCATCTGCTGAAGTGCTGCTTTCTGCACCTCAAGCGCATCCTGAATTGCGGAGGTGGCCTCGTCATTCTCGATGATCCGTGTCTCAATTGTTTTAATATCCGCCTCACGCGGGATGACGGCGCGCTCATCCTCCCTTTGACGATGGCAATCCGCCAATTCCTTCTCGATGGTGGCGCATGATTTCTCAGCCTCCTGACGCTGGCGATCCAGTGCGTCGGCTTTGATCCGCACCTGCATGAAGCGCTGTTCCTGCGCTTCCCGCAAACGCATGGCCTTGTCGCGCAATGTCTCCGCCTCTTTGAGGTCAGCGTCACAAGTGGCGATGGCTTCAGGGAGTTGGGTGAACTGGGCGGCAAGGTTCTGGATTGTTTCGTGGCAGGCCCGCGCCTCGGCTGACATGGCGTCAATGCGTTGCTGCAGACGATTCTTCTCTTCCTGTGCCGCCGTCATCGCGGCGTGGATGCGGGTCTGATCCGACTCATTCTGCGCCATCATCTGACGCTCTTTCTCAATCGCCAGGCGAAGCGTCTCAATGGCGTTGCGCGTGGCCTCGCTCTCGGCTTCCCATTTGACCGTCTGCTCAGCTTCCGTCTGCCGACGGTCTGTTAATTGCTGGAGGGTTTTTTCAAATAATGCGATTTTAGCCAGGGCGGCTTCTGTCGCCGCCGCGCAACCGGCGATCTGCGCGTCGGCGCGGGCCAGTTGCACGGCGTGGAGTTGCGCCTCAACCGCCCTGATGGTTTCGACGGCCTCACGATAAGCGAGGGCGGAGGCGGATTGCGCCTCAAGCGCGTCGCGACGTTCCATCAGCTGGAAAGTGGCATCTTCCGCCCGCTGAAGGTTGGCCTCGGCCTGGCGGAGTTTGAGCTGGGCATCCCGACGGCGGAAATGAAGGCCGGATATGCCAGCAGCATTTTCCAGCAGGCTTCGACGATCAATAGGTTTTGCGTCAATCAGGGCGCCGATGCGATTTTGGCTGACAATGGCGAGGCTGCGCCCCCCAAGTGATAGATCAGCGAAGATCTGCGTGACGTCATGCGCCCGCGCGGCGCGGCCATTGATCCGGAAATCACTCCCCGTGCCGCGTTTGGCCGTGCGGATGATTTCCAGCGTGTCTTCCTCATGATGAGGTGCGGCGGCCAGCCCGCGGGCATTTTCAATCACGAGGCTGACTTCAACGAGGTTGCGGGCGGGTCGCGCGACCGTCCCCGCGAAAATCAGGTCATCACTCTCCCCACCTCGCAGGGCGCGGGCGGAACTCTCCCCCATGATCCAGCGAAATGCTTCAACGATGTTGGATTTGCCGCAACCATTCGGCCCGACAATTGCGGTCAGGCCGGGTCGGAGATCGACCGTGACAGGGTCAGCAAAACTTTTAAACCCGGCAATCCGTAACGCGGTAAAGCTTGCCTTCATGCCGGGTGCTGCCGTTTAACTCAGGCTTCGGCTTTTTTGACTTCCTTGAGGAAGTCATCATAGCTCCGCAATTCCGCTTTATATTCGATCGTGTTGAAGCGGAAATAAGGCGTTCCCTCAATGTGGTAACGCTTCTGGTCACGATCCTGTGTGTCGACGATCATCTGCCGCAATTTATTATCCGCATTGATGCGGTCGAATTCGGTGCCTGAAATCCCGGCAAGGGCCGCCATCTGGCGCAGTTGCTGCACTGGGTCGACATCCCGCGCGAATGCCCAGCGATCAAGGCTTGAAAGCAGCGCTTCACAAAAGGGGATGTAGCGATCATTCGGCAGGGAGAGTGCGAGCATCGACCCCAGCAGAGCGACCTGATCGAGCGGAAATTCGTGGAAATAATAGGCAATGCGGCCTGTATCGATCAGTTCAGCTTTGACACGGGGGAAGGTTTCTTTCTGAAATCTTGCACAGTGATAGCAGGTGAGGGAAAACCATTCATGGACCTTCACCTTGGCATCAGGGTTGCCCATCAGGCGCGGGGCGAGCATACCGCCCGCAGCGAAGGCTTTCGGCAGAAAGAAAGTGGTCGGGGCGGCGGCGAGGAGGAAGCGGCGCGTCAGCTTCATTATTATGAACTCCGGGTATCAGTTGGCATGACAGCTTATTCGAATGCCGTATTATGACACGAAGCGTGATCATTTTCCAAAGAAGCGCCATTGGAAATTTGCGCCTCGTCCGGGGCGGATTCACGCCATCCTTGAGGCATTGACGCGCGCAACGCCCGAATGTTGCGTGCATCGGCATCCATAACGCGAAAAACCACCCCGCCTTCATGGGTGAAGACTTCACCGCGAATGGGCACATGCCCGGCGAGGCGGAAGACAAGCCCGCCAATCGTTTCAATATCCGCCTCGCGTTCCGCCTCATTCAGGATCGGGCCGAATCGCTTCTCAAACTCCTCCACTGGCAGGCGGGCATCAAGGTCGAAAGTGCCATCCTGTCGGCGCACGATGGACTGGGCAACGGGCTCATCATGCTCATCGGAAATCTCGCCGACGATGGTCTCGACAAGGTCCTCAATCGTCACGAGCCCGTCAATACTGCCATATTCATCAATGACCAGCGCAAGATGCGTACGCCTCTGACGCATCTGAAGCAGCAGGTCCAGAACCGGTATTTTAGGCGCGACGAAAAGCGGCTGTCGCAACAGGTCCCGGAGGGAAAAGGCCTTCCCGGTATTTTGATAGGCAATCAGATCCTTCACGTGGATCATACCGATAATATGGTCGAGTTCCCCATCAAAAACGGGCACGCGGGAATGATTTTCCCGTCGCATGAAATCAAGCGCCGCGTCATGATCCACGCTGGCTGAGAGCGCGACAATATCGGCACGCGGTATCATCACATCATCTGCCGTTTTTCCGCGGAGATGGAGCACGTTATAGAGAAGCGCGCGCTCCTGCCGGTCAAGTTCGGGCGCGGCGCCGAGATTGCCGGGATGGTCGGCTTTCTCAATCAGGGCGGCGATGGAGCCACGGACGCCCCTTTCCCGATGATTGCCGCCGCGCCAGTTTTCAAAGAGGCGATGCCAGAATGACGGCCTGGCTTTTCCTGTCCTGTCTCTCATCGCCAGCCCTTCTCACTCACGCGCCAGGGATTGGCGACACCCAATCGGGCCAAAATGCGGGTTTCAGCCTGCTCCATCCGTCGGGCTTCACCGGCATATAAATGGTCATGCCCTGCAAGATGCAGAATGCCATGTATCAGCAAATGCAGCATATGCGCCGTAAAGCCCTTATTGCTGGATGATGCCTCACGTCGGATCGTCTCAAAGGCCAGCGCGATGTCGCCATCGCCTAAGGACCCGGAAGCCTCGAAAGTGAGAACATTCGTCGGCTTGTTCCGCCCGCGATAAAGCGCGTTGAGCGTTTTAACGGCGCGGTCATTTGTCAGGAGAATGGTCGGGTGATAAGGCCGGTGGGTCATCCATGCGGACAGGTTGATGGCGCGCCTGAGCTGCATTTCAAGGCGCGGCACGGCGGCGTGCCATCGGCGGTCCTGAACGATGATATCGCTGTCGCAAGGAGCATTGTTATGATGTTGCCCCGGCGGAGGGGCGTGATGATCGTCCTGCCTGGAAGGTGGAGGTTCCATCTTGTTCCTAAGAGGGTGGTTGATGGCGCTGCGCATAATTTTGCGCAGGGTGGGCTTTATCATAAGCATCGACGATGCGCCCAACCAGAGGGTGCCGCACAACATCGCGCGATTCAAGCTTGATGACATGGACGCCGTCGACCCCGTTCAACGTCTCAATCGCGTCGCGCAGGCCCGATTTGACGCCAGCGGGAAGGTCAACCTGGCTGAGATCACCCGTCACCACCATGCGTGTCCCATGGCCGAGGCGGGTGAGAAACATCTTCATCTGGGCGCAGGTCGTATTCTGGGCTTCATCCAGTATCACAAAAGCATGAGACAAAGTGCGGCCCCGCATGAAGGCGAGAGGGGCCACCTCAATTTCCCCGCTCGACAGGCGTCGCACGACCTGATCCGCGGGCAGCATGTCGTGCAGGGCGTCATAAAGCGGGCGCAGATACGGGTCGATTTTTTCCCGCATGTCACCGGGGAGGAAGCCGAGGCGCTCACCCGCTTCGACAGCGGGGCGTGACAGGATGATGCGTTCGACCTTGCCTGCCGTTAACATGGCAACGCCCTGGGCAACGGCCAGATAGGTTTTACCCGTGCCTGCCGGGCCAACGCCGAACACGAGTTCCCCGGTTTGAAGCCGACGCATGTAATCCGTCTGACCGGGTGAGCGGGGTGCAACCTCACCGCGTCGTGTGCGGATCTGCGGAAGATTATCGAGATATGCGTCAGGCTGGGGCAGGTCGGACAGTGACCCGTCTTCTGCGGGTGGTGCCGCACTGACCATGCGCACGATGGCGGCCACCATCGCGCTATCGGGCTGGGCGCCCAGTTCCGACTTATTGTAAAGGGTAAGAAGAGCGGATTGGGCGCGGGCCACATCCTGCTGTTTGCCGGAAATCGCCACTTTATTGCCGCGACAGGCTAATTTGACCTGAAAACCTTCCTCGATAATCGGAAGGTGCTGATCATACTGGCCGAGGACGCGTTGCAGAGAGCTGTTATTGTCGAACCTGATCGACGCCTTGTGCTTCGTGTCGGCTCTCTCGGCTGTTGTCGGCCAATTTTCAGTCTGGGGGTTGGAATGCTCGTGAGGAAGCGGGTTGCGGAGTGAAGAAAATTCGCTCAAGCGCAGATAGTCTCCCGGATAAGTTCCCCCGCCAGGGAGTTGGTGAGGGTATGCAGAATCCGAACTGTTACGATACGCCCGATCATATGTTCCGGCGCGTCGATAATGACGGGTTGCTGGTAGGGTGAACGTCCTACGACCTGTCCGGGTTTACGACCTTTATGCGTCAGCAGCACGGCAACGTCCCGCCCGACCAGCGCCCCATTGAAGGCATCCTGCTGCGCGCGGATCAGTTTCTGCACGATCTGCAACCGCGCATCCTTGACCGCTTCATCCACCTGGAAATCCGCCGCGGATGCAGGCGTGCCGGGGCGCGGAGAATATTTGAATGTGTAAGCCTGCGCGAAGCCGACATCACGGATCAGCGCCAGAGTCGCCTCAAAATCAGCATCCGTCTCACCCGGGTGGCCGACGATAAAATCGGACGAAATAGAGAGGTCCGGCCTTGCCGCGCGGAAGCGTCGGATGATGTCGCGATATTCATCCGCCGTATGGCCGCGATTCATCGCTTTGAGGACACGGTCGGACCCTGATTGAACCGGTAAATGCAGGAATGGCATCAGCGCCGCCTCATCCCGATGGGCATCAATAAGGCTTTGCGTCACATCCCTCGGGTGGGAGGTGGTGTAACGGATGCGGGCAATTCCCTCAATCCGGGATAAGGCCCGGACAAGTTGGGGCAGATCCGCCGTTGCACCCTGCGCGTCGAGACCGTGATAGGCATTGACGTTCTGGCCCAGAAGGGTCAGCTCCCGTACGCCATTGCGGGCCATCTGCCGGGCTTCCGTCAGGATGGATGCCACATTGCGGCTGGATTCAGCCCCGCGCGTATAAGGCACGACGCAGAAGGAACAGAATTTATCGCATCCCTCCTGAATCGTCAGGAAAGCAGAGAGATTTTCCGGCGTTTGCGGCGCGGCTTCCGCCGGTAGGAAGTCGAACTTCATATCGACTGGAAAATCAGTTTCAATGACGTGGCCCCCGGCGCGGGCTGCGCGCGCGACCATTTCGGGCAGGCGGTGATAAGTCTGAGGGCCGAATACGATATCAACATAGGGGGCGCGATGAATAATCTCAGCCCCTTCCGCCTGGGCGACGCATCCCGCCACGGCGATCACCATGCGATCATGCCCCTGGGCAAGGCGGTCCTCACGGATTTTCTTCAGCAGGCCAAGCTCTGAAAACACTTTTTCCGTCGCACGTTCCCGGATGTGGCAGGTATTGAGAATGACCATATCAGCATGCTCAACCTGTGACACAGGGCGATAGCCGAGCGGGCGGAGAACATCTTCCATGCGCGCACTGTCATAGACATTCATCTGACACCCCCAAGTGATGACATGCAGGTTCTTCAGCTTTGTCGTCGTCGCGGGGTGATCAGTCATGTGTGTCAGGGCAATCGCCACTCAATAATGTTCCGGATGACTGCATCCCACGGGCAGGTTGATCGGTCAAAAAGATGCAGCAGGTGAGATCAGAGCGCGTTATAGCGCCTTCACGCCCGGAATCCAATATTTTGTCGCTTCACAACTTATGTGTGCATGTTGGAGGAGACTGGATGACGGGAATCTAAACCTGATTATCCGCAAATGCCTGAGTCATCTCACGCGGCTTTGCCCGCTTTTGCGCGGCAGGCTTTGCGGCTTCCGAAGGTTCAGGCAGGCCGTCACGACCCTCATGCAGATGGCGCACGCCGCGGGCCACAACGTCATAAACAGCGGCGGAAAGGCTTTTCCGATCCGGGTAATCGGTCGGATCGATAGGTGGATGCAGCAAGATGCTGGCCCGCATCCGGCGCCATCGTGTCACCTGCCAGATGTGGGGCGCCAGATCCATATCCCCATACCACGCAAAAATCTCACAATCCTCCCGCCCGACATCGCGGCCATTCAACCCGTCATAAACGATGGAGACAGGCTGTATCAGCACGGGGGGCGGAAGGGATGCCTCATCCGTTTTGCCCGTTGGCTTCGCGACTGCAAAGAAGGAGGACATGAATGGCAGGACATCGCGCCCGTCAGAAGACGTGCCTTCCGGGAATAAGATCAGATTATCACCCGCCCGCAGGCGTGACGACATATCATAAAGCTCCCGCCCCGTATTATTGCGTTGTCGGCTGACAAAAATCGTGCGTCCAAGCCGGGCGAGCGTGCCGATGACGGGCCATTCCGCAATCTGCTGCTTGGCTACGAAAACCGTCGGCAGCGCCCCGCCCGCGACGGGGATATCAAGCCATGAGCAGTGATTGGCGACGAAGATAACCGGCTTTTCCCCGCGTTCCACGGCTTTGCGATCTCGCTTTTTGCCAGCGAGCGTGCCGATGATGCGGACTTCAAGGCCCAGAATACGGCAGATTGTTGCCCAGTAAACCCGTGCGACCCAGATCTTCCCCCAGCCATCAAAGCGAATGAGAACGGATTGGGGGATCGCCATCAGCCCGGTCAGGAGAAGTGCCTCCGCAATGCGGTAAATGGACCGGAGCCGGGCTGAAAACGTATGTCGCACGCCATATTTCGCAACCGGCGACGGGCCCGGTGGCGGCGCGCTGGCAATGGGAGGGGGCGTTTCTTCTCGATGAGGCATCAGAGGGGACACACAACTGATGAACGGGCCGAGCCGAGAAAATCTTGCATGGGTCTCAAAACGATTCTTTCGTTTTCGGTTACCGCCTTTACGCGTGCCCGTTCCGGCGGTGTCTTGGGATCAGGTACGACTTTATGCACAATCCGGGCGGGTGACAACTCTCAAGATTCAACCTTATATGCTGGAGAAGGTTCATTACCTTCCCGTCCATCGGCGTCACGGCAGGCTGAGGGATTGATCTTTGCAGAAGATCCGACAAAAGCGTTAACCTCCGCATTCGTGACGAAAATTCGCCATTTTTCTCTGACAGATACGCAACGATTAAAAACCGACCACGCTCATCGCATACCCGGGAAGACGCTTTGAAAGCCTATTTGCGACATTTTCTGAGAGTTCTGTTGATATCGAGCTTAATGATCGGCCTTGCTGAGGGGCGGGACGTTTCGGGCTATGAAGTTGATGTCAAACCTTCAGGTGATGACGCTCTTGACCCGCTTGTAACGGCGTCATCCCTCCTCATCTCGTTGCAGAAGGCGAAATATCCGGGTGATTTCGCGTTCATCGCCCGCTTGAGGTCGGATTATCGCAATATCAGTGAGGCGCTGCAAAGTCGCGGCTATTACGATGGTCAGGTCATTATCACTGTGTCATTGGCGGACAAGGCACCGATCGACGCGAAAGACCCTCATTTGTTCGATTATCTCCGTGCAGCGGGTCAGGAAAGTCAGCGTCACATCAGGATTTCAGTCGTTAAAGGCGATGTTTTCAAAATCGGGACGATCGGGTTTTACCTTCCCCTCCCACCTGAAAAGGGTGAGGCCGGGAAGGCAGAGGGTCCGGCGGCGGAGGGTGTCGCCTGGGGTCAGCCCATGACGCTGCCGCAAGACGCGCAGGCGCGTTTCGGGCTGAAGCCCGGTCAGCCCGCGATTGCCGAGGATGTTCTGGCGGCGCAGGGGCGCCTGCTGCATGGTCTGCTTGAGACAGGACATGCGCAAGCGCGGGTGGATGCGCCCATTGCCATGGTGGATAAGTCTGCCAAAACGCTCAACCTCAAACTGACGGTCTATGAGGGGCCGATTGTGGCAATTGGTCCCATCACTTTCGCCGGCATGAAGCGCACGCGGCTTTCCTTTCTCAAAAACCGGCTGCAACTCCATGAGGGAGAATTATATCGACCCTCAAAAATCGAGGCCGCGCGTCAGGATATCGTTGATACGGGGATTTTCTCCTATGTCGGGGCGAAGAATGAACCGCCTTTAGTGACCCTCGCGCGACCGCAACATGGGCTTCAGCAAGCAATGCCGGTTGTCATCAAGCTCCAGGAATCGAAGGCGCGGAATATTGCGGGTCAGGCAGGTTACTCAACCGACCTGGGTGGGCGCGCCGGTGTGGATTGGACGCATCGCAACCTCTTTGGCGGGGCAGAGCGGCTGAAGGTGACAGCTCTGATGACCGGGCTCGGTGGCTCCGCCCAGCAGGGGCTGGGCTATGATTTTTACACGGATCTGCTCAAGCCGGACTTTCTGCGACGGCAGCAAAATCTCAGCCTGCGTGTCGAAGGTGTAAAGCAACTCCTTTATTCCTATCATCAAACAGCTTTGATCATCCGGGGCGGCATCTCACGCAATTTGAGTCGCTATTGGAATATTGGCGCCAGCCTTTCCGTCGAGCAGGAAAAAATCCGCCAGTTTGGCGCGGTGAATGATTATTTCATCGCGTCCATTCCGCTCAGTGCGACCTATGACAGCACGGAGGTGAGCAACCCGATTGAACCCGCAACCCACGGCATCCGCGCCAATATCACCGTCACGCCGTCGGAATCGTTTGAGCACGGCAATTCCTTTTTCACCATCATGAGTGCGAGCATCTCACATTATTTCGACCTCCATCGACTGGGACTGACGAAGCCGGGGCGCTCCATCATTGCGATACGTGGCATTGTCGGCAGCGTTCAGGGGGCCTCGGTTTTTCAGATCCCGCCGGATCAGCGCCTCTATGCAGGCGGACCGGCAACTGTGCGTGGCTTCCGCTATCAGGGCATCGGCCCGCAACAGGGGAAATATGCGGTAGGCGGCACATCGCTTGATGCAGGGACGGTGGAATTCAGACAGCGCGTGATGCAGAAATTCGGCGTTGCGGCCTTTGTCGATGCAGGGCAGGTCGGTGAAGGGAGCCGCCCTTTTCAAGGGACGGTGCGCGTTGGTTATGGCGCTGGCGTGCGCTATTACACCCCCATCGGCCCTGTAAGACTGGATTTTGCCCTGCCGATGAACCGCCCTCGTAACGGCGATAAATGGGAGTTCTATGTCGGTCTGGGGGAGACTTTCTGATGTCTGGTTCTAACGTCAGCAAGCGCCGCGGGCCGTCAGGTTCCGACAAGGCTCCCCTTTCGAAAGCCCGTAAAATCGGGCGATTTCTGTGTTTCGCCATGATGGCATCGCTCTTATGCGTGGTTCTGGGTTTGGTGGGGGTAATCTGCGTCATCAACACATCCTTTGGCCGTCAATTCGTTGAGAGGCAGGTGCCGTCTCTAACGGGCGGCATGGTCGATATTTCAGGGTTTTCAGGCCGCTTCCCGACTAAAATCTCTCTCGCGCATCTTAATCTGAGGGATAAGCAGGGCGTCTGGTTCACGGCGGATCGCGTCACGTTACGCTGGCATCCGCTGGCCCTGCTGCATATGCGGGTCAAAATCGATGATGTCCAGGCGCAATCCGTCTCACTTTCCCGGATGCCCGTCTCGGATGAAGCCGCCGTGACGACATCGGACGCTTCTGCATCATCGCCGGGATATCTGCACCTTGCCATCCGGCTGCGTCGGCTTGACGTGCTGACGCTTGAGATCGGGGCACCTCTCGCCGGTATGGCGGCACGTTTTTCCGTGCAGGGCCAGGCGCGCATCACGAATCTCGCGCAATTGCTTGATGGCGTGGACCCTGGACATTTGCCAAAACTGCAACTCGGGTTGAATGTCACGCGCCTTGATCAGCCAGGCCATTTGAGGCTTTGTGTGAAGAACGCATCCCGGCGCTTGAACCTTCATCTTGATGCGGCGGACCCCGCCAATGCGTTTCTGGCGCGGCTTATCACCCAACCGCGGGCTGTGCCTTTCAGCCTGAATCTGGATGCAGCGGGGCCACATAAAAATCTCGCCGCAACATTGGATGCGAAATTTGGAGATGGGCGCATTGCGGGTCAGGCTCTGTTGAATCTCCCTGCCCGGAAAGCGAAGCTCGATCTGGACGCGCATATCGGCGCCATGCAGTTTGCATCTGCGGCAGGCTGGCAGTCTTTGACGGGGTCAATCCATTTACACGGGCCGTTTCTTGCGCCGCTCGGGCAGGGAGAAGTGACCATCAACCGCCTGACAAGCGCAGCGGCGCAAATGGGGCGGGTCAACGTGCGATTTGACGGGCACGCCGCTACCAGCAAAGCGGAAATACTGTCACTTCGCACCCAGATCGATCAACTCCGAGTCAATGCGTTGCCGACGCATCCATTTGAGGCGGACCCGATCATCATGAACGCGACTTTTCAGCCGACGGCGCGCGGCAGGCCGGTGCATCTTAAAATCGCGCATCGCATCTTTCAGATCAATGGCGATGCAGAAACGCAACCTTCTTTGAAAGGGCACATCACTTACGCCCTGCCAGATCTCTCCCCTTTTGCAGCTTTGGCCGCGTTAAAAATGGCGGGGCATCTTGATGGTAAGGCGCAATTTGCGTGGTCGGGCACGTCATCTGACACGGCAAGTCTCATGGATGATACGCAAATTTCCATTTCCGAGGCGCCGCGCACCTGGGAGGGCATGGTGCAGGGGCTGACAAAACTTCATCTGTCTCTGAAGCAGAAAAGTGAAAGCGGAAAACCCGTTTATCATCTGGACGATCTCGCGATCATGAACCCGCATCTCAATGTGCAGGCATCCGGTTCCGCCGGTTTGCAGCCGGGGCAGAAACTGCAACTCGGGCTGAAAGTGAAGCTGCCTCAGTTGAAAAATGCCGCGCCTGATCTGAGAGGCTATGCCGATCTTGACGCGACCCTTGACGGGAAAATAGATGATTTTTCACTCTCATCTGAACTGAAAAGCGCTATCGGCCTCCATAAAGCCGCGGATGGACATATCACCCTGTCGACAGCTTTCAAGCATCTTCCATCCCGGCCTGAGGGTTTTGTGAAAGCGTCCGGTACGCTGGATTCAGCACCGCTGGATCTGGTCTCCCATCTCGCAAGTGATGAAAATGGTGGCCATCATTTCACGCTGGAGCGTCTCACATGGCGCGGCGTGAAGGGGCATGCGGATATGCGCCTCGGCGCCCATAAAATCTTCCCGGTCGGGAATGCGCAGATTGAAATCGCGGACCTCAACCATTTCAGCGCGCTTGCGGGTCAGGCTTTGGCGGGACGTGCTGCCCTCAAAGTGGCGACGCAGGATGGCGCGGCCGGGCATCAACAACATGTGGATGCTGTCCTGAATGGACGCATTTCGAGTCCCAGCTTCCAACTCGGCGGGTTGAACTTGACGGCCTATGTCACTGATCCTGAAACAAATCCAAAAGTGTCGGCGCGATTAAAGCTTGATCAGATCAAAACCGGGACCATCACCGGTGCGGCATCGGCGCAGTTAAGCGGTCCACCCGACGATCTCCACCTCAATCTGCGCTCTCACTTTGATCCGTTTTTCGGCGCTGACCTTGATTTGTCATCCGACGTCACTGCCGATTTGACGAAGCAATTGGCACATATCACAAAATTAAACGCGCATTTGAAAGATGACGCGCTTCGTCTGACCAAACCGCTGCTTGTGACATGGGGCGCGCGCACCGGGGCGGATAATATTTCTCTCAGCCTCGCAAAACCCGGTATGGCGCCGGCATCCCTGACGGGACACGCATTTATCTCACCAAAACTTTCTGTTCAGATGGCGCTGAAAAACCTCCGGCCCGCTTTTGCATCACCTTTTGCGTCGTCACTTGATATTGATGGCGTCCTGTCAGCAACAGCGCAATTGGAAGGTTCGACGGCTGCGCCGCAAGGCCGCGTCAGCCTTCTGGCGGATCATCTCCATGCTTTGTCCGGCGATGCGGCGGCCCTGCCTTCCGCAACGATCAAGGCCATCGGGGACATTAAGGGCGACAATCTTCAGCTTCAGGCGTCTGCTCGTGCCGGGAATGACCTCGATATGCGTGTGGAGGGAACGGCTCCCCTTTCGGCGACAGGCAATTTGAACCTGGCGACGCGGGGCCAGATTGACCTGCGTATTGCTGACGCCATCACAGGGGCGGGCGGGATGGCCGTTCAGGGGCGGGTCATGACCGATCTTCAGGCCAAAGGCACCGTTCAAAAGCCGCAGATCAGCGGCGCTGTGACATTGAAGGACGTGGCTTTCTCGGGTTATGCGCAGGGCCTGTCCGTGCATGGGATCAATGGCCGTATCGTCAGCGTCAATAATCAGCTTGTTCTGCAGGATATTGTCGGACGCGCCGGTGAGGGAGAGATCGGCATTTCCGGGTCGGTTGGCGTCCTTGAGCCAGGAATGCCTCTGGACATCTCGGTCAATGCGCGCAAGGCCCGGCCGATTTCAAGTGAGCTGATTACCGCTGTGATTGATGCCTCACTGCGCGCCAAGGGTAAGCTCAGTGAGGCGATGGATCTGTCCGGGAAGGTGAAGCTCGATACGGTGACCGTCAACATCCCGGATTCCGTCCCGGCCTCCATACCCAAGCTCAACGTCATATGGCCTAATCAAAAAGTTTCGCGCGATGCGGCGCAAGGCAATGGCGGGATGAAAATCAATCTGGATCTCGAAGTGGCTTCACCGGGTAGTTTCTATGTCAGGGGCCATGGGCTGGATGCGGAAATGATGGGCACGCTGCACATTAACGGCACCGCCGCCTCTCCGAATATTGAGGGAAGTTTCGACATGCGGCGAGGTTACTTCAATCTTGCAGGTGTGAACCTCAATTTCTCACATGGTGTCGTCGGGTTTAATGGCTCAGGCGTGGAGCACCAGCTTGATCCGTCCCTCGACTTCCGCGCGGACCGTAATGTGCAGGGCACGACGGCCAGCCTCGTTGTTTCCGGCTATGCCAGCGCCCCGAAAATCGACTTCACCTCCTCACCTTCTTTCCCGCGGGATCAGGTGCTGGCGATGTTGTTGTTCGGCAGTATGACGCCACAACTGACGACGTCGCAAATGGCGTCTCTTGCCACAGCATTGGCCCAGATTGCCGGGGGCAGCGGTGGGTTTGACCCATTGACCAAAATACGTGGCCTTCTGGGGCTGGACCGCCTCGCTGTCGGCGGAGGTTCTGGCGTGGCGGATGGCGGGGCGAGCGTTGAAGCCGGGAAATATATCACAAAGGGCGTTTATGTCGGGGCAAAGCAAGCGACGCAGGGCTCTGGCACGCAGGCGCAGGTTCAGGTTGATCTGACGAAGCGCCTCAAACTGAACACAACGGTCGGGACAGGGGGGCAGATCACCGGCTTTACCACGCCGGAGAATGACCCTGGCTCCAGCGTCGGGCTGAGTTACGGGCTGGATTACTGATAAAGCGCTTCCATGATGCTGCGGGGGATGACCCATTCCGCGCGGCTCTTGAAAGACTCGATGAAGCGCGCATTGGGCGCGTCCGTTTGGGCGATCCAGGCTTCAGCCTCAGACTGTGTGCGCCCGAAACTGACATGGCGCGCCGCCAGCCACATATTACGCGCGGCATCATCGACATCGACATACCAGACTTGATGCATGTTCCGGCGCGCGACCTGCCAATGGCCGTCACAGAGCAGGTAATTCCCTTCAACGATCACGAGGCGGCATGATGGCGCGATGGCAATGGCGCCCGCAATCGCGGCATCCACTTCACGATCAAAATCCGGCGCATAAATGGTTTGGTCTTCACCCGGCTGTGCGACGCGTTGCACGAGGGCGGCGAAGCCAGCACTGTCAAATGTGTCTTCCGCGCCCTTACGTTGGCGACGGTCCAGCGCATCAAGCACATTATTGGCGAGGTGGAAACCATCCATCGGCAGGATCGCGGCTTCCGGCCCGAAATGATCTCTGATCCGGGCTGAAAGGGACGATTTACCGCAACCGGGTGGCCCGGCAATGCCGAGGATGACGCGCTTATGCGACGTCATGAGGGACTTGATGCGGGATAAAATGGCGTCGGGGAGCTGAACCATGTCGAGGAGGTAACATCGCTTGGCGCATCTGGACAAGAGGGCCGTTAAACGCCTCATTCATGTGAGCGGCCAACATCCCACCGTGCGCTCAAAGATGTTATTTGAGCAGGCTCTCAAGTTGCGCGACAAGATCCTCATAAACATAGGGTTTGGCCGCAAATCTCTCACGAGGGGAGAGGGTGCTGGCATCCATCATATTCCCGGTCGTGTAAATAATGGCGAGGCCCGGTTTTTCCTGCGATAAAACGCGGCCTAGTGCGAAGCCATCGCCATCGGGCAGAGTGAGGTCGATAATGGCCGCCGCAATATCACCCTCCTGGCTAAAAATGGTCTGCGCCTCCGCACAATTTGTGGCGATAAGCGCTTCGTAGCCGCTTGAAATCAGAAATTCCTCAAGGCAGGCGCCGATGAGGAAATCATCTTCGATAATCAGGATTTTGTCGTGTTGTGGCACAACCAGCTCCGATTATGGGGGTGTCAGGATGACCAGTTATCTTCAAAATCACGATAGAGCGTCAAACCGCCATCGACGTAAAGCGTCTGGCCGGTAATGTAACTCGCCGCGTCTGAAGCAAGGAAAAGCACGCCGGAAGAAATCTCTGACGCCTCACCCGGTCGGCGCATCGGGATGTGTTTCGAGACAGCTTTCCGCTTCTCGGGATCTTTGACCCAATCCTCATTCATCGGCGTGATGATCGCGCCCGGGGCAATCCCATTGACGCGGATACCATGCTGCGCAAATTCCAACGCCAGGGTGCGCACGACATTCCCGAGGGCGCCCTTACTGGCGGAATAACCGAGATAGCCGGGCTTGGGGATTTTCTGATGGACCGAGCTTGTGACGACGATCGTGCCCGTCTTTTTATGGTCCCGCCAATAACGAATGGCCTGCTGGGCATTAATGACAACGGCTGTGAGATTGAGCTTCAGCACCGCCTCGAAATCATCAAGTTTCATTTCTTCGGAAGGCGCGGCGATCTGCATCCCTGCATTACAGATCAGGATGTCCAGACCACCAAAATGAGAGACTGTGCCCTCAAAAATTTTGCGAACGCTTTTTTCATCCGCAAGGTCAGCTTCCAGCTTGATGTGCCTGCCGGGTGCGGCGTTTTTCATGTCGCGCAACACGTGGTCAAGCTCGTCTTCATGGCGGGCGGTGATGGCAAGCTGTGCGCCCTGCGCTGCGAAGTCGAGCGCGATCTGGCGACCTATACCTTTCGATGCACCTGTGACGAGAACGGTTCTTCCTTTAAAAGGCGGCTGCGTTTTCTGTGTCATCACGGCCTCTCCCCTGGCATGTCAGAAGCGAACACATAAAGCCGCTGCCGGAAGGACAAGTGAGATAACAGCGGGTGGGTCGACATTCCTGAAGCAGGCTCTCAGGAAAGCGCTTTCATTTTTTCCGTCAGTTCCTGCAGGACAACCGCGGAATCGCGATTTTCGAGAATCGCGACTTCACTGACAAAACGCTCCTGCGCGGCTTCAAAAAGTTTGCGCTCGCTGAAGCTGCCATCAAGACTATCGACATTCCGGCGTAAATCGCGCAGCACCTCGGCAATCTGCACGAGATCCCCGGAATTGATCTTTTCCTGATAGGCGACAGCGCGACGGGCCCACATGCCGCGGCTGACATGGGGTTTGCCTTTAATGACCGACATCGCTTTATCAACAATGTCCTGCGTGACAATTTTACGAAGGCCGGATTTCTGGGCTTTGGCAAGCGGGATGCGCAACGTCATCTGATTGCCGGGGAAGGAAATCTGGATGAACTCCAGCTTCGTCCCGGCAATTTCATCAACACCGATGCGATCAACGCGGCCCACGCCATGCGCGGCATAAACAATCGAATCGCCCTCCTGGAACGGCGCCTCCTTCATGGTGGCGGGCTCAGCCGGATGGGGAGATGATGTTGCGGCGCTGCGGGGCGTCGTGTCTTCAATCGCTTCGCTCAGAGTGGTTCTGGATTTGCTCATCTGAGGCGTGTAACATAAATAATGGGATTTGTCTGCAATCCTTTGCAAAAGTGACGCGGCTCAGGGCTGCACGTCATTGACAGGCTCAATGGGCGGCCCGACTTTCTCCCCGATTGCCTGTAAAAGGTCAATTTCAATCGTGCGCGACATGGTCAGCATCGGCAGAGCGTGCACGCTGGGGCGGAAAGGCTCCTGCAGGTCACGCCCGCTTTTATCCAGCGCCTGAAACAGGAACCCGACAAGGCTGGAGCCAAGGGGGGTGATCCATCCCAGGGTCTGCACCGCTGAAAGCGGCAACACGATGCAGAAAACATGAGTGACAAAAAGCGGGATCGTCGAATATTGGATGGGAAGCGGGGTGTTTTTGATACGTTCCAACCCGCCTTGGGAATTGGCCAGATCGCTCAATATGCGGTCGACCGTGCCGTGCACCGCGCCATCGATTTTCTTTTCAGCAACCTCCTGCGCGACTTCAAGCCCGATCTCATAGAGAAGCGCGTTCGGCTTGTTACGGCGGGCCATGACGCGTTCAAACATGTGCGGCGTCAGGAGGCGTTGGGGGTCCGGTCCTTCATGCAGGCCGGAGAGGGCACTGCGCAACAGATAAGGATAAGCCGCCATGGCCCGCGCCAGGTCCGGTCGACCTTCAAGGAGGGAGGCGGCCTGACGGGCGAAGGAGCGGCAATTATTTGTCACGGAGCCCCAAAGGCTGCGCCCCTCCCACCATCTTGCATAGGCCGCGTTATTGCGCATCCCAAGAAACAGGGCCAAAGCGGAACCCATCAGAGAAACGGGGAGGGCAGGTTGCTCCATCCATTCCTGATGGTAAATCTGGTAAAGGATGACGACGATAAAGTCCCAGGCCGCAAAAATGATAAGCGGCGTCGAGGTCTCTCGCACGATAATCCATAAGCCTCGACCTCTATTGACAATCATGTCCTGCACCCTTTGTCTGAAATGGCATGACGTGCGACAAACCCTTCTAACAACGCTTTACGAAAATTCATATCTCTCTAACGTGGTTCATGGAGAGTTGGCACCGTCAGGACGTGCGGGAAGGTCACCGCGCAACGGATCAGGAATTTACATAAAGCTTTTGATCGCCCTGATTTCGCCAACGTAAAAAGAGCCTTAACCTGTCCGGCAGGTGCAGGACGAGGTCGGAAATTTCATGAGAGAATTTATTTATGAGAGGCATGGAATGAAAATCCCTCATTTTCCACATTCGCCATGTCGATTCATGTGCGTCCTGGCGCTGCTCTGGAGCACATGTGCCTCCCTGGCCCATGCGGCGCTACCGAACACGAAGTTTGATCACTACACGATCGCCCTCACTTGGTTGCCTGGTTTCTGCCTGGTCTCTCATCAATGCACGGCAATGATGAGCCATGAAAATCTCATCGGGTTGCATGGTGCCTGGCCGTCTGAGCCCAAATCACTGGAAAATGCCGGTTTGCCGGAAAAAATCTGGGAGCAGAGGGGTTGTCAGGCCGTTCCGATCGGGGCGCATAGTCGGGCAACCCCGATAAGTGCGGAGACGCAGGCGGCTTTCCGGCGCGTCACGGCCGATACGGGCAGGGATCTCGTGGCGCATGAGGCTGAAAAGCATCTTGCCTGTCTTGACCTTGACCCGGATAAAACGGTCAGAGCGGCGCTGAAGGTGCGCGAAGACTTCCTGCATACGGAGTCGGCGGCCTTTCTGCGGGCCGGGGTCGGTAAAAAAATGTCACGTGCGGCGTTTTTCGCTTCAGTTCGTCGGGATTGGCCGCATTTTCCGAATGGCGGGATCGTGCTGCGCTGTCGACGCGACAAAATGAAGCGCGCCATCCTCACTGAGGTTCAACTCGCGCTTAATCCCGCGACGATAGAGGAATTCCCCCAAATGCGTGCGTTCGCCTCTGTGTCCGGAAGGCGCAGTAGCTGCCCGGCAAAGTTCTTTCTGCCGGACTGGTCAGACGTCCCCTGAAATAAGCGTGCGGGGGCGCTCAGTCACCGATCAGATGGAGCACGATCTGCCGCTGATGGGGGCGGCGTCGGTGCTCAAACAGATAAAGCCCCTGCCAGGTGCCGAGGACAGTGCGCCCGTCCCTGACAGGGAGGCTGAGCTGCGTGTTTGTCAGTAAGGTGCGGAGATGGGCCGGCATATCGTCGGCCCCCTCATAATCATGCTGGTAGTGCCGTGTTTCCGGGACGAGGTCATCAAAATAGGACTCAATATCACGCAGGACGGTTGGGTCGGCATTTTCCTGCACGGTGAGGGAGGCGGAGGTGTGACGGCACCATAATGTCAGCAGTCCCGCTTCAATGCCGGTTTCGGCGACCCAATCTTCCACAGAGGCCGTGATATTGACCAGGCCCTTGCGGTGGGTGGTGATGTCAAGTGTGTGGAATGCCTGTCGCATGTTACCCGTGCCGCCCTTCCTCGAAACTATTGGGCTTAACGGATAAAGCCGACGATTTTTTCCGCCTCATCGACAATCGGCTCGGCAATTGACCGCGCCTTCTCAGCGCCTTGACGCAGGACGGTGACGAGATAGGCTTCGTCATTCATCAGGCGTCGCGCCTCATCCCCGATCGGGACGATTTTTTCAATCAACGCGTCTGACAAGGCTGATTTGACATGCCCGAAACCCTGACCGGAGAAGTGCGCGACGACATTCTCAAGTTTTTCCCCCACGATGGCGGCGTGGATGGAGAGGAGATTGAGCGCTTCAGGGCGTTCCGCCAATTCAGCGATCGTGGCCGGTATCGCGTCCGAGTCCGTTTTGGCGCGCCGGATTTTCAGTCGGATCTCATCGGCGGAATCGGTGAGCTCGATGCGTGACTGGGCAGAAATGTCGGATTTGGACATTTTCTTGGTGCCGTCCCGCAGGCTCATGACGCGCGCCGCCTCTGCGGGGATCAGTCCTTCAATATGCGGGAAAAAGTCAACGCCGTAATCATGATTGAATTTTTCGCCAATATCATTGGCGAGTTCCAGATGCTGGCGTTGATCATCGCCGACAGGGACGAGTGTGGCTTTGAAGGCATGAATATCCGCCGCCATCAGGCTCGGATAAATATACAGCCCCGCTGAGTGATTTTCCCGGTCCTTACCGGCTTTCTCCTTGAATTGTGTCATCCGATTGAGCCAGCCAAGGCGTGTGACGCAATTGAAAATCCAGGCAAGGCGCGTATGGGCGGAGACGGCGGACTGATTATAGAGAATATGTTTTTCAGGATCGATGCCGGATGCGAGCAGACAGGCGGCCTGGGTCAGTGTGTCTCCGCGCAATTGCGCCGGTGTCCGGGATACGGTGATGGCGTGGAGATCCACCAGGCAGAAAACGCAGTCATAACGCTGCTGCAACGCGACCCAATTACGGATCGCACCGAGATAATTGCCGAGTTGGGGGGTGCCTGTCGGCTGAATGCCTGAAAAAACGCGCTGCATGATGTATTTTCCGGTTTTTGGGCCTGTCCGTCAATCTTCTCTTCAATTTTTGCCGGATGGCGCTGCAAGGGTCTTGCGCTTGGTTTTGTTACGGGATGAGGCCCTTTTTCTGCAGGTCAAGGCGCAGCTTACGGGTCTTCTCCGGGCCGATTTTCGCCTGACGCGCTTCCTGGAAGATGCGCGGTGACATGACGGGAGGCGGCGATGTTTTTCCGCGGGCAATCAGCCAGTTAAGGATGAGGGCAAGGTCATCATCACGCAGCCGGTCGAAAGGCGGCATGGCGAAGTTATATCGCGCGCCATTCGCCATAATCGGGCCATTGAGCCCGTTGATCATGACGGATGCGAGAAATTTCTGTCCTTCCGGCGTGCGCGCAATGACATCCAGACGCCCGACCAGCGGCGGAAATTCCCCCGTCTGGCCGGTGCCGTTATGATGGCAGATCCCGCAATTCGGGCCATATCGCTTCTGCCCGGGCGGTTTCTCCTTGCACCCGGCTAGAATGAGGACCAAACCCAGGAGTGGCGCGAACGCGAGAGGGACGCGCATATTTTATTCCCGTTGACCGACCCCGAGCAGGCGGATTTTGAAAACGAGCGGGCTGTTTGGCGGGATGATGCCCATGGAACGCTTACCGTAAGCGAGTTTCGGCGGCAGATAAAGCATCCATTCATCCCCCACATGCATCATAGGCAGGGCTTCCATCCAGCCAGGCACAAGCCCGTCAAGCCCCATTTGCATATAGGCCCCTGTGCCATGTTGATCGGAGCTGTCAAAAATGGCCCCGTCCGGCAGGCGCCCTTCATAAATCACCATCATGGTCTGGCCTTTCACGGGGGAAAGACCGTCTTTCGGGCCTGATTTGAGGATTTTATAGGCCAGCCCATCCGGCAGCGTCTTGACGCCGGGTTGCGCACGCATCTTTGCCATGAACTGCTCGGGGGTCAGTTCCGGCTCTTCCTTCGGGCCGGACCCGCAGGAGAGCAGGGTGAGGCAAAAAGCCATGGCAAGCGACGTTTTGAGGGCAGGGTAAAGCCGGGTCATGTCTCGCTCCGCTTATTTATAATTACAAGCGCCCGCCTTTACGACCGACTTGGCCCCCCAGGCGCAGGCGCAAAGCGTTCAAACGGATGAAGCCTTGCGCGTCAACCTGGTTATAAGCACCCGCATCATCCTCAAAAGTGACGACGCGCGTGTCATACAGGCTTGTCGGGCTTTCACGTCCAACGCAGATGACGTTACCTTTATAGAGCTTCAAACGCACGCGCCCCTCGACAGATTGCTGGCTTGCATCAATCAGTGCCTGAAGCATCCGCCGCTCGGGCGAGAACCAGAAGCCGTTATAAATAATCTCCGCATAACGCGGCATTAAACTGTCTTTAAGGTGCATCGCCTCACGATCGAGCGTGATGGACTCAATGCTGCGATGCGCGGCCAGCAGGATGGTCCCGCCCGGTGTTTCGTAAATGCCGCGGGACTTCATGCCAACAAAGCGGTTCTCAACCAGGTCAAGCCGCCCGATGCCATTATCACGCCCGAGCGCGTTAAGACGCGTCAGCAGCGTCGCGGGTGAAAGTGCTTCACCATTCAGCGCGACCGGGTCCCCGTTTTTGAAATCGATTGTGATTTCGGTCGCGCGGTCAGGCGCGTTTTCAGGTGATACTGTGCGTTGAAAGACGATTTCATCCGGCGCCAGGGCGGGATCTTCCAGGATTTTCCCCTCTGAAGAGGAGTGCAGCAAGTTGGCATCGACCGAGAAAGGCGCCTCACCGCGCTTGTCCTTCGTGACGGGAATCTGATTTTCCTCCGCGAAAGCGAGAAGCTTCGTGCGGGAGGTCAGGTCCCACTCCCGCCAGGGGGCAATGACTTTGATATCGGGCTTCAGCGCATAATAAGCGAGCTCAAACCGGACCTGATCGTTGCCTTTACCGGTCGCCCCATGCGCGACCGCATCAGCGCCGACCTGCTGGGCGATTTCAATCTGACGCTGCGCGATTAGCGGGCGGGCAATGGATGTCCCGAGAAGATACTGCCCCTCATAAAGCGTGTTGGCGCGAAACATCGGAAAGACGAAGTCTTTAACGAAAGTTTCGCGGAGGTCTTCCACGAAGATCTCCTTAATGCCGAACATTTCGGCTTTTTTCCGGGCGGGCTCCAGCTCCTCACCCTGGCCGAGATCTGCCGTGAAGGTGACAACTTCACAATGATAAGCTTTCTGCAGCCAGCGAAGAATGACCGATGTATCCAACCCACCGGAATAAGCGAGTACGACTTTCTTGACGTGGGGAGCGGTCATCGGGGCGTTCTTTCTCTAAAGTGCATCTTGTCGGAAAATCTAACAGTTTGTTACCGGACGTCAACGCGTCAAACGGCGTCCTGCGGGCCGTTATCACCAGCGCGGTCAGCGGATGCGCGCCGGACACGCTGGCTTTCCGTCTTTAATTGTCCGCAGGCTGCCAGGATCTCCCGCCCGCGTGGCATCCGAATGGGGGAGGCGAAACCGGCATCCATGATAATGGCGGCGAATTTTTCCACCGCTTCCCGCGTGGAGGTCTGATAGTCAGAGCCGGGCCATGGGTTGAACGGGATGAGATTGACTTTCGCGGGCATGTCGCGAATCAGCCGAACAAGCGCCCGTGCGTCGGCGACACTGTCATTGACGCCGCGCAACATCACATATTCAAACGTAATGCGCCGGGAATTGGAAGCAGAAGGGTAGCGGCGACATGCTTCCATCAGCTCCGCAATCGGGTATTTGCGATTAAGCGGGACCAGAACATCGCGCAATTCATCCCGCACGGCATGGAGGGAAATGGCCAGATTGACACCGAGTTCGCTGCCACAACGATCCATCATCGGCACGACGCCGGACGTTGAGAGGGTGATGCGGCGGCGGGATAATGCGATGCCTTCACCATCCGTGATGATGTTAATCGCTTTTGCGACTTCATCGTAGTTATAAAGAGGTTCACCCATGCCCATCATGACAATGGTTGAGAGCAGACGCGGCGTGTCGCCCGTCGGGCTGGGCCACTCCCCGTAACTGTCACGCGCCGCCATGAACTGGCTGACAATTTCCGCCGCCCCGAGATTGCGCACAAGTTTCTGCGTGCCTGTGTGGCAGAAACTGCATGAGAGGGTGCAACCCACCTGGGAGGAAATGCACACCGCGCCGCGATCCTTCCGCCGATCAGGGATATAGACCGTTTCAGCCTCCTGCCCATCGCGGAAACGGAACAGGAATTTGCGCGTGTCGTCGCGGGCCGTCTGCTGAGTTGTAATATCCGGCCGTCCGACAACATACGTATTGGCAAGTTTCTCCCGCAATGGGCGGGAAATGGAACTCATTTCATCAAATTGCGTGACGCCCTGATGATAGATCCAGTGCCAGAGCTGCTTGGCGCGAAAAGGCTTTTCACCCAGAAGGGCAAGTTCAGCGATCAGCTCCTCGCGCGACAACCCGACCAGATCTTTCCGCCCATCAGCAAGGACGGGCGAAGGTGGCGGAAAAAGCGCGGCTTTGGCCTGAATGCGCGCCTGTTCATCAGCAGTGAGGTCGGGTAGCGAAACGCTATCTGTCATAATGGGAGATGACTTATCATAAAGTCGGGCTGTTTTTTAAACCAAAACGTCATGAAGCCCGAAATTTTAGTCCGGACGTCGTGCCGCGATAAGAAATTCCCGATTGCCTTCCGGGCCGGTAATCGGGCTGAGCTCCACGCCGCGCACCTCCCAGCCGGGCAGATTTCGCCACCAATCAGTAATTTCATCGCAGACGCGTTGATGCACCTGCGGGTCGCGCACCACCCCTTTCGCGCCGATTTCCGCGCGTCCCGCCTCAAATTGGGGTTTGATCAGCGCGACCGCCCAGCTTCCGGGCGCGCAAAGAGCCAATGAAGCGGGGAGGATCGTCCTCAGCCCGATGAAGCTCGCGTCACAGACGAGGATATTGACAGGCTCGGGCACGTCCTGTTCCGACAGGTTACGTGCGTTGCATTTTTCCCGCACCTCAACGCGTGGGTCAGAGCGCAGGCGCCAGGCGAGCTGCCCATGCCCCACATCGACCGCGTAAACCTTGCGCGCGCCATGGGTGAGAAGCACATCGGTGAAGCCGCCTGTTGACGCCCCGATATCCAACGCGACGCGATCCGTGGCATCGAGCTTGAAATGCCGAATGGCATGGTCGAGCTTCAGCCCGCCGCGTGACACCCAGGGATGGTCCTGCCCGCGCACGGAAAGCGCCGCATCTTCACCAAGATTATCCCCCGGTTTGGCGACGCGCTTCTCACCTGTAAAAACCAGTCCGGCCATAATCATGGCCTGGGCGCGGGCCCGCGTTTCCACCAGTCCGCGTGAGACGAGGAGGAGGTCGGCCCGAACTTTCTTTGCCATTAAGCGGACTGGGCTTCGATGTCCACGCCAAGGGCCGTCGCCGCGGTCGCGACGATATGGCGTGCGGTCAGGCCCGCCTCATCATATTGGGCATCCGGCTTGTTATGGTCGATATAGGCGTCGGGCAGGGCCATCGGGCGGAATTTCACGTGGTCAAGCTGCCCTGTCTCCGCAAGATGCCGCACGACCAGACTGCTGAAACCACCCGCAGCGCCTTCTTCAAGCGTAATGAAGACATCGTGACGTTTCGCCAGTCTGTCGATCAGCGCCGTATCAACCGGCTTGGCAAAGCGAGCATCGGCGACAGTGACGGGGATGCCCTGCGCGGCCAGGCTGTCAGCCGCTTTGCGCGATTCTTCAAGCCGTGTCCCGAGGGACAGGATTGCCACGCCGCGTTTCTGATCAGGGCGCGTATTGGCCTCCTGCACGATACGCCCGACGCCGATTTGCAGCACCTCGCCCTTCTCGGGAAGGTCAAGCCCGATGCCGCTGCCGCGTGGGTAACGCAGCGCGATCGGCCCGGAATCATAGGCGCAGGCCGTGGCGGTCATATGCGTGAGTTCAATCTCATCACTCGGGGCCATGACAACCATATTGGGCAGGCAACACAGATAATTGAGATCAAATGACCCTGCATGGGTCGCGCCATCCGCGCCCACCAGCCCGGCGCGGTCAATCATGAAGCGCACAGGGAGGTTTTGCAGGTCCACATCATGGACAACCTGATCATAAGCGCGCTGCAGAAAGGTTGAATAAATGGCGCAGACGGGACGGAGGCCCTCCGTTGCCATACCCGCTGCGAAGGTCACCGCATGTTGTTCCGCAATGCCGACATCAAAGAAGCGCTCGGGGTAGGATTTCGCGAAAGCATCCAGTCCGGTGCCGGAGGGCATGGCTGCGGTGATGGCGACGAGGCGATCATCCTCACCCGCACAGCGCAGAAGCTCTCGCGACATGACGGAGGTATAGCTTGGCGGGCCGGAAGGCGCTTTTTTCTGCTCTCCCGTCACCACATTGAAGAGATTCACGGCGTGGTATTTGTCGCCCGCGGATTCGGCAGGCTGGTAGCCGCGCCCCTTCTCGGTAATGGCATGCAGAAGGATGGGGCCTTCATTATTATCACGCAGATTGCGCAATATCGGGACAAGCTGAGTCAGGTCGTGTCCATCCACCGGGCCGACATAATAGAAACCCAGCTCCTCAAATAACGTGCCCCCGATGATCAGCCCGCGCGTCAGCTCCTCCGCGCGTTTGGCGGCATGTTCCAGGCGGGAAGGAAGGTGCTTGGCGAAACGCCCGGCCAGATCACGCAGGCCCAGAAACTGCCGCGACGTCATCAGGCGGGAAAGATATTTGGACATGGAGCCCACAGGCGGGGCGATCGACATCTCATTATCATTGAGAATCACGATGAGGCGTTTTGCGCCAGGCCCGGCGACGGCGGCGTTATTCATCGCTTCATAGGCCATGCCGGCGGAAATGGACCCGTCACCAATGACGGCCAGAACGGAACGCTCCCGGTAAGACGCATCTTTTTCCGCCTGGAAGTGATGCGCCACCGCCATGCCCAGCCCCGCGGAAATCGAGGTGGAGGAATGCGCGGCGCCGAACGGATCGTAAGGGCTTTCAGCGCGGCGGGTAAAGCCGGAGAGCCCCCCCGGCTGGCGAAGGCTGCGGATGCGGTCCCGACGCCCCGTCAGGATTTTATGCGGATAAGCCTGATGGCCGACATCCCAGATGATTTTATCATCCGGCGTATCGAAAACCGCATGCATGGCGATGGTCAGTTCCACGACGCCCAGCGAGGCCCCCAAATGGCCCCCGGTTGTTGAGACGGTGTCAATCGTCTCTGAGCGCAACTCACTGGCAAGCTGCCGAAGTTGATCAATTGACAGGTTTTTCAGATCATCCGGCGTGGTGACGCGGTCAAGCAGCGGGTATTTGCCGAGCGTCGGTATCGTCGAGACGGAACGTCCATTATCCAGATTTGACATCGTGTTCAATTTCTCCGTTCGACGACATAACGAGCCAGGGCTCTGAGCGCGTCGGCGCGCTCTCCAAAAATTGACAGGGACGCGACGGCGCTCTCCGCCAGGCGCGCTGCTTCCGCCTTTGCGCCTTCAATACCGAGTAATGCGACATAAGTCGATTTTCCGCTTGCGGCGTCCTTTCCGGCGGTTTTACCGAGTTCCGCTTCCGTGGCCGTGGAGTCAAGCACGTCATCCGCCACCTGAAACGCCGTGCCAAGGTCTCGCCCGTAAGCGTCGATCATGGCCCGCTCCCTTGAATCCGCACCGCCGAGAATCGCGCCGGAGACGGCAGCATAACGAATCAGCGCGCCTGTTTTCATGGCGTGAAGGCGGCGCACCTGGTCAATCGGTAGATTGCGGCCTTCTCCCCGGATATCAACGACCTGACCCCCCACCATTCCCGCCGCGCCGGAAGCTTCAGCCAAAGCGGCGACGAGACGCACCTGAATGGCCGGGTCGGGATGGGTTTCCGCACTTGCGAGGATTTCAAAAGCTTTGGTTTGCAGTGCATCACCGGCGAGAATGGCGATGGCTTCATCAAATTTGCGATGGGTTGAAGGCTGGCCACGGCGGAGGTCATCATCATCCATGGAGGGGAGATCATCATGGACCAGACTATAAGCGTGCAACATCTCAACAGAGGCCGCGACGCGCAGCGCACCGCGTGACTCAGCATGGAAAATCGACGCGACCTCCGTGGCGAGGTAGCCGCGAAGGCGTTTGCCGCCATTGAGTGAGGCGTAACGCATGGCATCAATCAGAATCTGCTCATCCCCCGTCACGTCAGGCAGAAGGGCGGCGATGGTCGCTTCAATCGCGGTCGCTGCCCGCTTGAGGGAGGCTGTGAGGTCTTGAGAAGTTTTCATAGATGACGTTGTGACTGGGGACTGGAGGTTCATGAGGTGACATCTCGCGCGCCGGGGGCGGTGCCATCATGCTGCGCGGCGCTGTCATTGGTGGCACGGTCACGATCGAGGATATTCTGGACGCGCATCTCCGCCTCATTGAGTTTAAGATCACAATGACGCCGCAGCGCCGCGCCGCGTTCATAGGCGGTGATGGCCTCTTCAAGCTTCATCTGGCCGTTTTCCAGGCCGCGGACAATATTCTCAAGCTCACTGAGAGCGTCCTCAAAAGACATTTTCAAGAGGTCTTTGTTCATCTTAAATTCACCAGTTCCTCAGTAAGTCTGACAGGCCCCATCGCCGAGAGGGGAGGGATAGCGCGCAGGGGGCATTTCGCCAACGTTTAACGTCGCGCAGGTTCGGTTTCTCTCGAAAAACGGTGATTTTTTGCCACATATACTGTAACTTTAAACGGTATCGCGACGCAAAATCGTCAATGTAAAAGCGTCACCACGATCCTTGAAGCCGATCAAATGATGGTGACGATCCCGGCATAAAGCCTGGAAACCGGCAAGGCTTGCACGATCATCCGAGATCACCTCGACCGCCGCGCCTGCGGCAACGCGACTGAGAAATTTCTTGGCCGCAAGCACGGAAATCGGGCATTTAAGGTGCCTTGCGTCAAAAATCATCGTCGATGCGAGGTCAGGTTTCATCCTGTTCATGATGAGTGTCTCTGCGATAAGGGTCAAGATCCAACTGGCGAAGGTATAGTCTTTACGTCACGCGGATAACTGCGCATCATGCGCCGTCGTCTTTCTTGTGACGTATATTTATTAAGGTCTTCTTTATGGCTGATTATCGTCTAGGTATCGATTTTGGCGGTACCAAAATCGAGATCGCGGTTCTCGATCGTTCCGGCGCGCTTGTGCTGCGGGAGCGTGTGCCCAATCCGGGCATTTATCAGGACGCCGTGATCGCTGTTCGTGATTTTGTGTTTGATGTCGAGGCGCGACTCAATGCCGCGCCATTCCAGAACAAATCGAGCGGCAAATCCACAACATCGCTGGGTATTGGTATTCCGGGTGCCATCTCACCTGAAACAGGACTCGTCAAAAACGCCAATGCCACCTGGCTGAACCATCAGCCCTTCGGCAAGGACCTCGATACCGCCCTGCAACGTCAGGTGCGCGTCGAGAATGATGCAAACTGCTTTGCCCTTTCCGAGGCGTCTGACGGCGCCGGCGCCGGGCAGCGCGTTGTGTTTGGCGTCATCCTCGGCACCGGGATGGGCGGCGGCATTGTCTGTGAGGGCAAAGTCATTGGCGGCCGACATTCCATCGCGGGTGAATGGGGGCATATGCCCTTACCCTGGCTTCGTAAGGAGGAGTTCCCGCTGCCACGCTGTTTCTGCGGTAATGAAGGCTGTCTGGAGCGGTATCTCTGCGGGGCGTCACTTGCGCAGGACTGGAAAGGCGTTGGCCACCGCAATACGGCAGGGATCGAACAGGCCGCTGCGGAAGGAGATACGGACGCCGCCAGGGCGCTTGACCGGTATGTTGATAAATTATCCCGCGCCTGCGCCATGATCATCAACTTCCTTGACCCGGATATGATCGTTCTGGGGGGCGGCGTGTCCAATCTCTCTTCCCTGTATGAACGCGTCCCGCCGCTTTTGCAGCGACATGTCATCACACCGACCTGCACCACCCCGATTGTGCAGAATATGCATGGCGACAGCTCCGGTGTGCGGGGTGCGGCCTGGCTCTGGCCTGTGGATGCGGGCGTGACATCCTGAGCCATGATCGGCGTCAGTGCGTTATCGCGGCGGGTCGGTAACCCTGTGCCACAACGTAAAGCTCACTCGACTCCTTGCGGGAGGAGGGGGGCTTGACGTGACGCACCGACGCGAAATGCTGTTTAAGGCGCTGTAACATTGTGCGCTCCGACCCGCCTTGAAAGACTTTGGCGACAAAGCTGCCCCCCTCTTCCAGCACGGATGTGGCGAAATCCAGCGCGGCTTCCGCCAGTCCCATGATGCGCAGATGGTCCGTCGCGGCGTGGCCCGTCGTGTTGGGCGCCATGTCGGAGAGGACAATATCCGCTTTACCACCTAGAAGGGCGAGAAGCTGCGTGTCCATTGACGGGTCGGTAAAATCGCCTTCAATGAAATCCGCGCCGCTGACAGGGTCAATCGGTAGGAGGTCGATACCGACAACACGCGCTGCGTGGCGTTTGACGGCGACCTGACTCCAGCCCCCTGGCGCCGCGCCGAGATCCACAATTTTCGCGCCTGGTTTGATCAGTGAAAAACGGTCATCCATATCGATCAGTTTGAAGGCGGCGCGCGAGCGCCATCCCTGCGCCCTTGCGGCGGCGACGTAGGGGTCATTCAACTGCCGTTGCAGCCAACGTTGCTGGGATGTTGTCTTGCCCCGCGCCTTACGCAACGTCACCGTCTTGGCGCGCATCGCGCCGACGCTTTTCCCGTCATGCCCTGCATCTTCCGCACCGGGCTGGGCGGCGCTCTTCAATGCGCGGCCCGGAATGCGCGTCGCGGCCTGTGATGATGGACCCGGCTTCCGCCCTGTGCCTCTGCGTTGATCTGATGGCTTCATGAGGATGAAGATAACCATTTATCCATATTAACCGCCAAGTAAAATCTCTGACGATTGTTGTAACGCGCGGTAACGCAACGCAATTTTCCGTGTTTCACATGGCTGACGAAGGGGCAGATTTGGGGCTTGTGTCATGCGGGGCGTAATGCTAAGTCGATGCCACCGCATGTGTGTTGTCTGACACGCGCATTGCTGGGGGATAGTTTAGCGGTAGAACTACCGGCTCTGACCCGGTCAGCCCTGGTTCGAATCCAGGTCCCCCAGCCAGTTTACCTTTTCAATATCGCGCGTTACGGGTGTGCCAAATCGCCGCTCATCATATGCACCTCATTCCCGATCACCCATATTGTTCCGCCGACCATGAGGAAGACGATCAGTCCGGTGAAAAGAACGAGCTGTAAATCGTCGCGATGAGCGCGTTTGAAATCGACATGCAGAAAATATCGAAAATGCACACAGACCTGAATGACCCCGCAAGCTGCGATCGCGATCAACAGGTCACGCCCCTTCAGCGCATCGCGCCATAAAAGGCTGAAGGGAATAACCGTCAATATGATCGCGGCGAGGAAGCCAATAAGGTAGTCGCGTCCCGCGGTCCTTTCTTCAGGCGTCATTTGGCAAGCCCTATCAGATAGACGATCGAGAAGATCCCGATCCAGATAATGTCGAGAAAATGCCAGAAAAGCCCAAGGCGCATGATCCGGCTGATGACGGGGGGCGTCAGGCCGAACCGACCTAACTGCAGCAGCATGATGAGGATCCACAGGCAACCCACCGTAACATGCAGCCCATGCGTGCCGACGAGCGCATAAAAGGATGAGAGGAAGCCACTGGCGGAAATACTGGCCTCCAGCTGCACCATGTCGATAAAGTCAGAGATCTCAAACCCGAGAAACCCGGCGCCCAGGGCCAATGTGACGACAAGCCAGATCATGGTGCGGGCGACGCTGAGCTGACGCTGCGCATTGAGGGTGACGAGTCCGAAAGTGAAGCTGCTGAGGAGGAGGCAGCCTGTTTGAATGGCCGCACTCTTGAGCTGGAAAAGATCTTCCGGCCCCGGCCCATCGGCGCGATTGCCCCACATAATGGCGTATGTCGCGAAGAGGAGCGAGAAGATCACCAGATCGCTCATCAGGAAAATCCAGAACCCGAACCGCGCCTCTTCAGCGCGTGCGCGCATGGCGTCAAGCGGGGTCGGGCGTCGTGAGGCTGTGACGGGGGGTGATGACAATGTGGACATCAGCCTTGCTCCCCATCCGCCAGAGGCATGGTCGCGGCGTCGGAATGATGCGCCGCGAGCGCCTGACGCCAGCGTTTCTCATGCGCCCGGATTTTTTTGGTGGAAATCACGTCTTCTTTATCGGGTTGGAAGGTGCTGACGGTAATCGTGATGCCGAACCCGATGAGCGCCAGAGCTGCGAGCCAGAAAATATGCCATGTCAGTGCAAATCCGAGCACGATGAGCGCAGCAAGGCAGATGGGCGCAACGGACTTGCTGGCGGGCATGGAAATGGATCGGTAGATTTCAGGCGCGGGGTAGGGGTCGCCCGCCTGTTTGGCGACGTAGAAGGCGTCAAGACGCGCGACATGCGGGATTTGCGCAAAATTATATTCGGGCGCTGGCGCGGAGACCGCCCATTCCAATGTGCGACCATCCCACGGATCGCCATCAAAAACCGCATATTCGTGTCGTTTCCGAATGCTGACAATGAGCTGCATGATCAGAAAGATAAAAGCGAGGCTGATCAGGACTGCGCCGAACATGGCGATGAGCGCATAATCATGCCACGCAGCGATCGTGTAGGATTGCGTGCGGCGCGGCATACCCATGAGCCCGGAGATGTAAAGCGGCATGAAAGCGAAGATGAAGCCCCAAACCCAGCACCAGAAGCTGTAACGGCCCAGCTTCTCATCCAAACGAAAGCCGAAAGCCTTGGGAAACCAATAATGATAGCCGCTTAACATGCCGAAAAGCAGGCCCGGTATCAGCACATTATGGAAGTGCGCCACCAGAAACACAGTGTTATGGACCTGATAATCCAGCCCCGGATTGGCGAGGATAATGCCGGTGCAACCACCCACCGTGAAGAGCAGGATGAACGCACAGGCGTAAAGCATCGGGACGGAAAGGCGGATACGGCCGCGAAACATCGTCAAAATCCAATTATAGATTTTGACGCCCGTCGGGATGGCAATCAGGATGGTGGCGATCCCGAAAGCGGCATTGACCTGACCATCCTGCCCCATGGTGAAAAAATGGTGCAGCCAGACGGTAAAAGACAGCACGGCAATTACGATCGTGGCCCAGACAAGTGAGTGATATCCGTAAAGTGTCTTGGAGGAAAAAACCGCGATCGTCTCTGAATAAACCCCGAAGGCGGGCAGGACGAGGATGTAAACTTCTGGGTGGCCGAATAGCCAGAACATATTGACGTAGTTCATGACATTGCCGCCCAGATCGTTTGTAAAGAAATGGGCATCGAGATAACGGTCCATCGCGAGCATCAATGTCGCGACCGTCAAAGGCGGCATCGCGAAAATCATCAATATGGAGACACAGAGGCAGGTCCAGGTAAAAAGCGGCATCAAAAACAGGCGCATCCCCGGCGCGCGTTTTTTATAGATCGTGACGGCGAAATTAATGCCCGTCATGGTATTGCCGATGGAGCTGAGCGTCAGCGCCCAGATCCAGTAATCGACACCGACATCCGGGCTGAAACCCGTCTCAGTGTAAGGCGGGTAGCCGCTCCACCCGCCGGTTGAAAATTTTCCAATGCAGAGGGAAATCATCAGAAGTGCCGCGCCCGCCGTCGTGAAAGCGAGGCTGATGGCATTCATGACAGGGAATGACACATCCCGCGCGCCGATCTGCAACGGCATGACAAGGTTATAGAGGCCGATCATAAACGGCATGCCCATGAAGAAAATCATGATCGTGCCATGCGTCGTGAAAAGCTGCGCAAAGTGATCAGGCGGGACGATCCCGGCACTGTTGAATCCCACAACCTGCTGCACCCGCATCAGGACCGCTTCCGCAAGGGCCCGCGCCAGCATCACGAAGGCGAGGACGATATACATGATGCCGATGCGTTTATGGTCAACGCTCGTCAGCCACTCCCGCCAGAGGCGGCCCCAGAGGCGATGACGGCTGAGCAGATAGAGCGTGACGAGACCGCCAAGCACGACCAGACTGGCCGCCATCATAGCGATCACACTGTAAAAAGGCAGAGCGGTGACGTCGAGACGCCCGAGAAGGAAGTCGCGGGACGTGATGCGGCGCAGCAATTCAGCCATCATTTTGCGTTGTTCCCTCTTTGGGTGTCACGGAGGACTTCTTTGAAAATGAGGCCCGACATGTAGCGGAAGACGAGGCCACCTGCCTCTTCACACATGGGGGATGAGGTCATTTGCTGAAGCTGCTCATGCGCGTCCCGGCAGGTGCCCTGTTGATGCAGCACACGGTAAAAACCGCGCGTCAGTTCCGGCCCCGTATTATAAGCGTGCTCAACCCATTGGGAGAAAGCATCGCGCGAGACGACATGCACGATAAATTTCTGGTCCTGAAACCCTTCACCATTGAATTGCGTGTTCTCACCGAGCAGGTCTCTCGCGGCACCTGTGCGGAGGTTGAGATGCGTCACCATCCCGCCCATGGCGTAAATCTGTCCGCCGAGGGCGGGGATGAAAAAAGATTGCATCGTGCCATCACTTGTCAGGGTGAAACGGATATTGGTGTTTTCCGGCAAGGTGATGGTGTTGACGGTGGCGACGTGATGGTCGGGATAGAGGAAGAGCCATTTCCAGTTCATCCCGATGACCTGGATCTCCAATGTTTCCCCGGCGGTAGGGACGCGCTCCGGGCTGTAACGCGTCTGGGGTCCGGCAATCATGATGGCCAGAAACGCGACAATCACCATCGGTCCACCCCAGATAAAAATCTCAAGCGGTCGGTAGAATTCCCAGTCCGGCGCATAGCGCGCCTTGCGGTTGCTGATCCGGTAACGCCAGATAATGGCCGGGAGGGCGATGAAAATCGGCACGAGAACGGCGATGAGGACCACGCCGATCTCGATCATCCATTGACGTTGCAGCGACGCAATCAGACCTGCGGGCGCCAGAAAGCTGCTTTCCTTCGGGAGACATGCGGAAAGAAGCAGAAGGCTCATCCCGCCGAGACGGCGCCTGAGAACGGCGAAGAAACGTCGTTTCTTTCGGTGCGTCAGTTGATTTCTCATTGCGAGTAAAGACGGATGTCGATGGGCGGGGTTTTATGAGGCACGCGTTTTTTTTTAAAAACGTGTCCTTTACGTCGCGCCAGAAGCAGGCACAGCATCTTCGGGCATCAGATGGCGGCGGCATCAGTAAATTCCCCTTGAAGGATCGGGTTATGTTAATCTTTCCCGGCGCAGCAAAGGCAGGAGAGGGCGCTACATGCATCAGGTCACACCATTAATCGGTATTCTGGTTGCCGGACTGGGCCTCGCCTTTCTGTTGGGGACGGTGGCGCTGCGGTGCAAAATCTCGCCCCTTGTGGGTTACCTTCTGGCCGGTATCCTCATCGGGCCTTTCACACCCGGCTATGTGGCGGATGGAAGCCTGGCGCTTGAGCTGGCGGAGGTCGGCGTTATTCTGCTGATGTTCGGGGTCGGGCTTCATTTCTCGATCAAGGATCTCCTCATTGTCAGGCGGGTCGCGGTGCCGGGCGCGCTCGTGCAGGTTGCGGCGTCCGTCGCTATGGGGTTCGGTGTCGGCAAGCTTCTGGGGATGCCGGCCGGTGCGTCCATCGTCTTCGGCATTGCCCTGAGCGTCGCGAGTACGGTCGTGCTTCTGCGCACGCTTCAGGAGGAAAACCTGATGAATACGGAGCGGGGGCGCCTCGCTGTCGGCTGGCTGGTGATTCAGGATGTCATCACCGTGCTGGCGCTGGTTCTGCTCCCCGCTTTTCAACCACTCATGAAGGGTGATGTCGGGCAGGGTTTCTCCCTGATGGGCTTGCTTGTGCCCGCCGGCTGGACGGTCATAAAAGTCGCGGCCTTTATCGCGCTGATGCTGGTGCTGGGCAAAAGGCTGATCCCGCGTTTGATGCATTATGTCGCCCGGACAGGCTCAAAGGAATTATTCCGCCTGTCTCTGCTGACATTGTCTCTCGGCGTGGCCTTTGTGGCGGCGCGCTGGTTTGACGTGTCCTTTGCACTCGGCGCGTTTCTTGCCGGAATGGTGCTGAGCGAGACCGATCTCAGCCATCGCGCGATGGAGGAAATGCTGCCTTTCCGCGATGCTTTCGCGGTGCTGTTTTTTGTCTCTGTCGGGATGTTGTTCAATCCCGCCGTGCTTGTCACGGACCCGTGGACGTTATTCCCCACCGTTCTCGTCATCCTGGTCGGGACGCCGCTGGTCGTCATCCTCATATTGCGGCGCATGGGGCAGAAATGGAATAATGTGCTGTTTATCGCCAGCGGTCTGGCGCAGATCGGGGAATTTTCCTTCATCCTCGCCGCGCTGGGCATTCAACTCGGTTTGATGCAGGAATCGACGCGGGACATTATCCTCGGCGCCTCCATTATCTCGATTTTTCTCAATCCCGTTGTTTTGCATCTCTCCCAGCTCATTGACGCGCGCATCCGGGAGCGCTCAGCCTCATCCCTGCCTGATGAAGGGGATGAGGCTTGTGTTCTCCATGCTCCTTACACGCCGACACGATTTACACAGCATGTCGTCATTGTCGGGTGTGGGCGGGTTGGGTCCATCGTGGCGACGCAGCTCGCCGCGGCGGGATGGCAGATTGCCGTTTCCGAAATCGGCAGCATCCCGATGGCGTTGACGGATCGCGAGAATGTGCATGGCGTGATTGGCAATGCGGTGGATCACAAAGTGCGGGAGGCGCCGAATCTCCGTCACGCACGGCTCCTGATCGTCGCCATTCCCGAGACGTTCGAGGCCGGGCAGATCATTGAAAAATCCGTGGCGGCCAATCGAAACCTGACGGTCATCGCCCGCGCGCATTTTGATGAGGCCGTGGCTTACCTCAAAAAATGCGGCGCCTCACGCGTCATAATGGGGGAACGTGAAATTGCCGCTGCGATGGTCAATTACACAGAGTCAGGTTCCAGGCCGCCAACATTGCTTTCTGGGGCGGCGGGGCATATCAACCTGGGACAGCAGGGCAGTTGAGGCGAGGCGAATCTTATGATCTTTGAACGCATTTTGCTCACCAATGATGATGGGATTGACGCGCCGGGCCTGGCTCTCCTGCAGAAGATCGCCCACGCCCTGTCAGATGATGTCTGGGTCGTCGCGCCGGAATCTGACCGAAGCGGCACAGCCAGCGCGGTGACCCTGCATGACCCGCTGCGCGTGACGGAGAGAGGGGCGCAGAAATTTGCCATATCCGGCTCCCCGGCCGATTGTGTCGTGCTCGCCATGCGTCATTTGATGAAGGATGCCCGCCCGAGCCTTGTCCTGTCAGGCATTAATCGTGGGGCGAATATCGGCCATGAGACATTGTTATCCGGCACAGTCGGGGCGGCGATGGTGGCGCATATGTTCGGCAGCCCCGCCATCGCGCTGAGCCAGCTTTTTCTTGAAGGGGAAATCAGCTGGGCGGCGGCGGAAAATGTGGCTTCTGATGTCGTCAGACATCTGGCCACGGAGATTTTACCGGTCTCACCATGCCTTAATGTCAATTTCCCGGCCTGCGCGGCAAAGGATGTGCGTGAGATGATTTTCACCAATCAGGGTTTCGGGGGGTTGAGTGATGTCGATGTCGTCGTGCGTCAGGATATGCAGGCGCGGGAATATCACTGGATCTCCATGCAATATCGCCACCGCGAATTTGCATCCGGGAGTGAGGGCGCGGCCCTTCTGCAGAACCATGTCACGGTGACACCCCTGCAAATGGACCGCACCCACCTTTCAGCGCTCAAGACGCTGCATGATCGCGTGGGCCTGTCCCCGCAGCTTAAGGTGTGAGGAAGCGGTCCTTGTCCCTTTCACAGGGTGGTGACGTAAGGAGGAAGTCCATCGCGTTACGCCATTTGATGATAAGGTTCTTTATGAAGTCCCGCTGAAGACCGGGCTTCATGATATTGTGATGATAGAGGTGAGTTGGTTTGGTCAAGGCAATATCCGCACTCCCGATTTCTGAGGCGGAAATATCGGTAGATGCACATTATCTGGACGCATTGAGAAAAGCAGGTTTTCAGGGGGAAATCGCGCAGGGCGATGATTCCCGCATCGTCTTTTCAACCGATAACTCGATTTATCGCCAACCACCGCGCGCCATCCTCTTTCCCATTGATGAGAATGACGTCGCTCTCGCCATGCGCATCGCGGGGCAGGCGGCTTTCAGGACGGTCACTTTCGCACCCAGAGGTGGGGGAACAGGGACGAATGGCCAGTCCCTCACAAATGGCATTGTGCTCGATCTGTCACGCCACATGAATGCGATTCTGGAGATCAACGTCGCGGAGAGATGGGCGCGCGTTCAACCGGGCGTCGTGAAGGACCAGCTCAATGCGGCGCTAAAGCCGCACGGCCTCTTCTTCGCGCCGGAACTTTCAACCTCCAACCGTGCGACGATTGGCGGGATGGTCAGCACGGATGCGAGTGGTCAGGGGAGCTGCACATACGGCAAAACGCGCGACCATGTCCTCGCGCTGAAAACCGCCCTGCTGGGTGGCGATGTGCTGACAACCCACCCCGTCGCCGCGTCCGCCCTCGAAGCGACCTACCCGCAATCCAGCCGCGCGGGGCAAATCGCGCACGCGCTGCATCGCCTGGCGACCGAAAATCAGGATTTGATTGAGGAGATCTTCCCTCCGCTCAATCGTTGCCTGACCGGATATGATCTAAAGCACCTCATGCCGGGTGACGGCATCTTTGACCCGAACAGCGTCCTTTGCGGCGCGGAAGGGACGCTTGGGGTGGTGGTGGAGATCAAGCTCAATCTCCTGCCCGTGCCGAAACATGTGACGCTGATCAATGTGCGTTATGAGAGTTTCATGGACGCGCTGCGGGATGCGCGTCACTTGATGGCGAAAAAGCCCATCTCGATTGAAACGGTCGATTCCCGCGTGCTTGATCTCGCAATGCAGGATGTGAGCTGGTATGGCGTCGCGGATTACTTCCCGTCCGATCCCAAGAAGCCAACGCGGGGGATCAACATCATCGAATTCTCCGACGATGATGCGGAGACTCTGGCACGCCGCGTCGCGGACTTCACAGATGATTTGACAAGCGGCGCAGCGGGCCGACTGGGATATACATGCGCGCAGGGCGATGCGGCGGTCAAAAGCGTCTATGCCATGCGCAAACGCGCTGTCGGGCTTTTAGGCAATGTCAGTGGTGAAGCCCGGCCACAGCCTTTCGTTGAGGATACAGCCGTCCCGCCGGAGCATCTGGCGGAGTATATCGCTGCCTTCCGCGCATTATTGGATGCGCATGGGTTGGAATATGGCATGTTCGGCCATGTCGATGCCGGGGTGCTGCATGTGCGCCCGTTGCTCAATATGCGAGATGCTGCGGATCGCGCCCGAGTCAAGCCGATCTCGGATGAGGTTGCGGCATTGACGCAGAAATATCACGGCCTGCTTTGGGGTGAGCACGGGAAGGGCCTGCGGTCGGAATATGTGCCACGCTTTTTCGGTGCGCTTTACCCTGTGTTGCAGCAGGTCAAAGCGCTTTTTGACCCGCATAATCAGCTCAATCCTGGCAAAATCGCGACCCCCGCCACCCTGCCGGACGCATCTCTCACCGGTATTGAGGATGTGCCGATGCGGGGTGCGCATGACCAGCGCATCACCCCGCCCGTCTGGAAATCATTCGGCGCAGCCATGCATTGCAACGGCAATGGGGCCTGTTTCAATTACAACGTCAATGACCCGATGTGCCCCTCATGGAAAGGCACGCGTGACCGTCGCTATTCACCGAAAGGCCGGGCACAGTTGGTCAAGGCGTGGCTGGACAGGCAGATGGCCTCCGGCACGGATATCTCGGCGCTGGAGCGGGAAGGCGGACTGGCCGTCGTGAAACGGTTTTTCACGCGGCAGCGGCGAACGGGCGCAGATTTTTCACACGAGGTTTATGACGCGATGGCGACCTGCCTCGCCTGTAAGTCCTGTACACGCCAATGCCCGGTGCATGTCGATGTGCCGGATCTTCGGGCGCGGTTTCTATCACTTTATCACACACGGTTTTCACGTCCCATCAAGGATTATCTGATCGCCGGGCTTGAGCCTCTGCTGATCGTCGCGGGTTGCGCGCCGCGTCTTTATAATGGGCTGATGGGCAATAAATGGGCGGCGCGCGTCGCGCGGCTCAAATTCGGGCTTGTGGATTTGCCGGCATTATCGACACAACGTTTCCGCCGCGCCTGTCGACGCCTCGGCGTTCGCACGGCGACTTTGCACGAGATGCAGAAATTATCGGATGAAGACCGCGCGCGCAGCGTCGTTTTTGTCCCGGATGTTTTCACCAGCCAGATTGATACGCAGGTCGTGCTGGATGCGATGGAGGCGGCGCGGCGTCTTGGCTTCAGAGTTTACGTGACACCGCCCGTCATGACGGGGAAGCCATTGCAGGTTTACGGCTTTACCAGGCTCTTTAAATTTGTCGCCCGGCGCACCCTGCGCAGATTACAGCGATTGGCAGATAACGGGATAACGCTGATCGGAGTGGACCCGGCCATGACGCTTGTCTTCCGGCAGGAATATCGTCATCTCGGCGATATTGGCGTGCTGCCGGAAATCAAATTGATCCATGAATGGCTCCACAGCGTGACGTCCAACTATCAATTGTCAGGACCGTTTAATGACGGACAGGCATCACGTCACACGCTGATGCTTCATTGCACAGAAAAAACGAGTCTCGCCGACTCACCGCAAAAATGGCGCGAGATTTATCAGCGTTTTGGTTTGACCCTCGATATTGCGGAAACGGGTTGTTGCGGCATGTCCGGCGCATTCGGGCATGAGGCCGCCAATCGGGCATTGTCACGCGAGATCTTCAGCCTTTCCTGGGAGCCCTGTCTTGCAGGGGAACCTCAGGGGAAATTTCTGGCCACCGGGTTTTCATGCCGGAGTCAGGTCAAGCGTTTCCGTCATGAGAGGCTGATGCACCCCGTCTCTGTCATCGCCGCCCGTTTGCGCGGCGCGGCGGCAAAACTTCGGGAGTTCCCAGCCGCCGTCAAAGGCTGAGATCAGATGATCGTATAGCCGCCATCAATCAGCAGGTCGGCGCCATTAATCATATCCGCCCCGCGGGAGGCGAGGAAAAGTACCGCCGCGGCGATTTCAGAAGGCTCAGCAAAACGCCCGACGGGGATTTGCTGCTTCGCCGCTTCACCCTTTTCACCCGCCCAGGCTTTTTTACCCAGTTCGGTCATCACAATGGTGGGGGAAATCGTGTTGACGGTGATACCGTGACGCCCCCATTCCGCGGCGAATGTCTTGGACATGCCGATAACGCCGAATTTTGAAGCGCAGTAAGCCACGTGTTCCGCAATCGCGACACTCCCGGCCTGCGACGCCATATTGATGATTTTACCGCCCGTGCGCTGCGCGATCATGACGCGGCCAACCTCCCGCGTGACGAGGAAGGTGCCTTTGAGGTTGATGTTGATCGTCTTATCCCACTGCTCAACCGTCAGTTCTTCAGCGGGTGCCAGGTGGACGACTCCGGCACAATTGATAAGAATATCGATGTGCCCGAACATTGTTTTGACATCATCAACCATCGTCTCAACGGATTCAGGTGACGATACGTCGCAGGTGAAAGCATGGGCGTCCGTGCCGACGAGCCGCACTGTGGCCTCGGCACGCTCCCGCTGGACATCAACCGCCGCGATCTGCGCGCCCTTCTCAGCAAGGGCCTCCGCAATAGCGGCCCCGATGCCTGAGCCCGCGCCAGTGACGAGGGCGGTCTTGCCGATCAGGGGGAAATTGAGATCGACTTTTGTCGAGGAAGAAATCATCTCGGATCACCGTCATCAATATTTACTATCCGACGTCATACGTCAGTTTTGAGTCGTCGGAAATGGGGCCGAAGATTATTTTTAGGTACTTGATGGACAAAATTGGCGATAGATCTCAGTTTTCAATCAATACTTCCTTAAGCTGGTCAAATTGCGTGACTCCGAGAATGGCCATGCAACGCGCGATATCTTCCTTGACGAGCGTGATCGCCTTGGCAACGCCGGATTCTCCCGCCACGGCGCAGGCCTGCAGAAAAGGCCGCCCCATCAGCACGAGGTCCGCCCCCAACGCCATGGCTTTCAGCACGTCATTGCCGGAGCGAAAACCGCCATCAATAATCAGCGTGTAATCGGGCAGGCGGGCGCGCGTTTCCATCAGGGCCTCCATGGGGCTGATTGTTGTATCGATCTGACGCGCGCCGTGATTGGAGAGCACCACGGCGTCAACGCCGAGCGCGGCGGCCTTCTCGACATCGTCCGCCCGCAAAAGGCCCTTCAGCACCAATTTATGCTTCCAGCGGTCACGAATATGCCGGACATGCGCCCAGTCAAATTTCGGGGACCCGCCAACGGCCTTGATCTCCTTCGAAAAAATACCCGGGCCACCTTGCGCCCTGATATTTTCAATCCGCGGTTTCCTCTCCGCGACGATATTACGCAGTAACGTGCCGAACAGCCAGCCGGGATGCGCCAATGCCCCGCGCGCGGCGGGCAGATTGGGGCGGATGGGCATCGCGTAACCGGCGCGTTGTTCAGCGATGCGTTTGGCGGCGACAGGCACGTCCACCGTGACAACTATGACGCGGCAATTCACTTTCTCCAGTCGCGCCATCATGCCGTCAATCACGTCATAATCATCCGGGAAATAAGGCGCGAACCATGAGCGCGGATTCACGGCGAAGACATCTTCAAGCGGTGTCAGGGAGTTGGCGCTGAGGATGTATGGCGTGTCAAGACGATGCGCGGCGCGGGCCTCCAGCCGGTCAGCATCATAACGGACCATGGCCGCGCCGCCCGTCGGCGCGAGGCCGAAAGGCACGCTATATGTCTCACCGAAAATCGTGACGCCGGTTTCGACTTTGTCGACCTGGCGCAGGCGGTAAGGCTGCCAGAGAAGCGCGTGGAAGGCGGCCTCATTATAATGAAGCGAGAACTCCGCACCCGCGCCATTTCGGATATATTCATAAACGGCGCGGGGGAGGCATGACTTGCTGAGCTTTTCAAAATCCTCAAGACAAAAAACGCGATTGAGGTGATGTCGCGCGATGAATCCTGCCAAACTGCCCTCCTCATCCTGTTATTTTCAGATCGTGACCTGTCCCTGACGGTGCAATGTCTGGATGCGGTCCGCCGTGCGCAAGGCCAATGCCGTGATAGTCAAGGACGGATTGACGCCGCCCGTTGTCGGAAAGACAGAACCATCACAGACCCAGAGGTTACGGATGTCCCAGCTCCGGCAATCCGCATCCACAACGCTGTCCTGCTGACTGAACCCCATCCGCGCTGTGCCGGCAAGGTGGTTCGTGTCATTTTCCTGCCGCCAGCAATCTGCAATCCCGGCGCTTTCAAGGCTTTGTTGCATTTTATCCAGCGCATGGGCGATCATGCGCTTGTCATTTTCAAGCCAGGAGTAGGAGATAAGCGGCACGGGCAGGCCATATTGGTCGCGTTCTGCGGAGAGGGTGACGAGATTATCAAGGCTCGGCAGCATTTCGCCCACCATTTTCAGCCCGACCTGATGATTGTAGCGACTCATTTCATCGCGCAGCGCCTGCCCCCATAAATTCCGCCCGCTTGAAAGCGCGCCTGACCATTCAACCGGCAAAGGGCCTTGCGACATCCAGCAATAACCGCCGAAGAAATCTTTTTTATCGTCGTAATTCCAATGTTCCGTGATCGTCATGGAGGGTGGCCCCTTATTCCATCGGATCATCTCATCCGACACGCCGAAGACCGCCTGATTGGATTGCACCATCAAGTAACGGCCCAGCAGCCCCGAACTGTTCGACAGGCCGTCAGGGAAACGCGGCGTCGCGGAATTCAGCAGGAGGCGGGGCGTTTCAATGGCGTAACCCGCGACGATGACGTTTTTGGCGCGTTGAAAATGCCAGCTTCCATTGCGGAAATAATGCACCCCCGTTGCACGGTCCCGCGCATCGACCTCCACGCGCCCGACCATGGCGAGGTCACGGATTTCCGCCCCCGCTTTGACCGCACGCGGAATATACGTCACGAGTTGGCTTTGCTTGGCGTTGGTGGAGCACCCCACCCGGCAGAACCCGCGATAAACGCAGGATGGCGCATGATGGCGCGGGGCGGAGAGGGTCGCAAGCGGTGTTTCCACCCAGTCATAACCCATGGCTTCAGCCCCGCGGGCCAGGACTTCGCCCGCCGCGTTGATTTCATGCGCGCGGTAGGGATATCGCGGGCGGCGCGGCCCCCAGGGATAAGTGAGGGGGCCGGAGATCGCGAGGTCGCGCTCGGCAATATCGTAATAGCGCCACATCTCCCGCCAATCGACCGGCCAATCCGCGCCATATCCCAGTTTCGTCCGTGACAGGAACCAATCCGGCCGGAAGCGAAGCGACACCATGGCATAATGCACGGTTGAGCCCCCGACGGCCTTGCCACTATTATTCTTACCCATAGCGATGGGGTTGTCCCCGGTAACGAGGCGGTTATCCGTCCAGAAAAGCTGGCTTTGACTTGTTTCGTCCGACGCGAAATCCTCCAACGGGCGGAACCACGCGCCCGCATCAAAACCCACGACGGAATAACCCATCTCCGCCAGCCGCGCGATCAACGGCCCGCCACCGGCACCGGTCCCAACCACAACAAAATCCACCTCATCCGTGTCCCGGTGGCACTGCATCGGAATCCAGCGGCCACGATGAAACACATCTGGTGCCTGTCCATTTATGCCGCGTGGCGTGGCCATCGGATCAGCGGACATTCTGATTGATCTTTCGCACTTTGCTGACGTGACCATCTTCCGCTGAAGCCGCTTCCCACGGGTCACGCTCATTGGCATGCATCCGGACATAGCCGCGCGGACTTGCCGGGCCGCCATAGCCGATTTCACTCCACGCCACGGGGTGGGCGTAATAAGCAGCAATGATATCGGACATGAGATGCGTGCTGAAAAAGAGTTTCGCCGGGATCTCCGCCCAGCGCGGCGCTTTTACATCGCCATTTTCAACCGCTTTCAGTAGGGCGTCCTGCTGATCCATGAGCAAAAGCGGGAATTTCCGGTGATAGAGCTGGTCGGCCTCGTCCTCAATCGCCTGAAGTCCCGTTGGCCAGGCGATTTCACGCGGGGGGAGGTCGATATGACGGAAGCCGGGCTGATTGCCCTCGATGAGATCCCTGTCAATAAAAGCTGCAAGCGGGATGCGTGGCCGGGACGGCGGTTGCGGGATAATCCGGTCGCAGATCGCATTCAGCGTGTCCCATGCTTCCGGAGAAAAGAATTCCGGGCGGTCTTTGATGGCCAGCCGCGCATCAATGACGGCGCGCGTGGCGTCATTCCAGGAATGGCCAGCGCGTTTCCGCATGACATCATAACCAGGATACGGCGTGTGCTCAGTCATCCGGATGGTCCTCCATCAGCCCGAGGGCGGCGAGGCCGGCGAGGGCCAGGCCGGTATAGGCAGGTGGTGCGGGGAGGGGCGGGCCATTCAGGATATTTTGCTGCCAGTTACGCCAGCCATCCATGTCGCGCCCCACGCCGATCGCGTGAAAGACCGTACCCGCGAAACCCATCGCCGCCGTGGCGCGCAGCCACCAGCGTGTTTTGTACGCCGACATCCCGGCCGGGCCCGAAGCGGCTTTGAGGAGAAGTGCCGCTGCGACGGGGGGCATTGTCACGGGCAGATACATGGCCAGATTATGATAACTCCCACGGAAATGCAGAAGCCACGCCTCAGCCGTCGTGCCCATCAGGCCGCCACTCGTCAGGATGCTGACGACGCGCCCGGCGGGGATGCCATGCACGTTGGGCGGGTGGCCGAGCGGCGTGGCGCGGACACGTTCAGACAGATGTCCCAACATGCCGGACAGGCCGATCGCAAAAGGCGCGCCCAGAGGGGCACCGTAAAACAGGTTCTGCCAGCTCAAGCGCCCCGTTCTTTTATAGACGTTGCGCAGATGGAACAATGTCCCGATCACGCCCACCGCGCCCGTGATGATAAAGACAGAATCCCGCACGACATGCGCCGCGCGTCGATGATCCGCCGTGCCATGGAGGCTGACGGCGAGGGCGGCGGCGGATGTCAGGAGCGGCGTATACATGGCCGGGTTTTTGAAGCTGCCGCGATAATGCTCAACCGCGCTATCCATCAGGACGGAGGCCGCTAAAGTGGCGGAAGCGACATTGAGGCGGTGGGCGGCGCGCTCTGCCGCGCGCGGGTCGGGGACGGGCTTGCCTGTTCGGATGAGGGTCGAGATCAGCGCGCTGAGGGCAGGGGCGAGACGTTGCAAGGCCGGTGACTGGCCGAGATCCCCCACGCGGTGACGTGACAGGCCCATTGATTTCATGGAGCGCATGGGCGCGTCAGTCGCGACGGCGTGGCAGGAAGGAGGCCAGCACCTGACGCGCGGAATTCACCATCGTGCTTGCGCGTTCAGGCTCATCAATCAGGGAGGTCATGAAGGCTTTCGCCTGGGCGAGGGTGATATGAGGCGGGAGCGGCGGGACATTCGGGTCGGTTTTGGCTTCCAGAATGACGGGCCGGTCAGCATTCAGCGCCTCATCCCAGGCGGCGCCGAGCCGGTCCGGCGTATTGACGAAAATGCCGCGCAAACCCAGAAGCTCCGCATATTTGGCGAAGGGGAAATCCGGGATGGATTGCGTGACTTCCGTCTTTCCGGCACCGGATTGCGCGCGCTCTTCCCACGTCACCTGATTGAGGTCTTCATTATTTAAAACCAGAACGATCAAACGGGGATTGGACCAGTTTTTCCAATATTTGGAAATGGTGATCATCTCGTTGATGCCGTTCATCTGCATCGCGCCATCTCCCATACAGGCGATGACCGTGCGTTCCGGATACGCCATTTTGGCGGAAATCGCGTAAGGCGTCCCCGCGCCAAGCGAGGCCAAACCGCCGGAGAGGGAGCCTTTCATCCCGGCGCGGAATTTGAGGTCACGCGCGTACCAATTGGCGACGGAGCCTGAATCCGCCGTGATGATGGCATTATCCGGCAGACGGGGCGACAACTCCCAGAAGACACGCTGCGGGTTTAACGGGGTGGCCTCCTGCATTGCGCGGCTTTCAAGGAGCTGCCACCAGCTTGCGACATTATTCTCGATTTTCTTGCGCCATTTGCGGTTGGATTTCGGTTTCAGCAGGGGCAGGAGCGCTTTGAGGACGGACGCGCTATCCCCTTGGAGGCACACATCCATCGGGTAGCGGAGGGACATATTGGCGGGCTCAATATCGATCTGCACCCCCTTTGCCTTCCCCGGATCGGGGAGGAATTCACTATAAGGGAAGGCGGAGCCGACCATGAGAAGTGTGTCGCATTCCTTCATCATGTCCCAGGAGGGCTTCGTCCCCAGCAAACCCATTGAGCCTGTGACGAAAGGATAATGATCGGGCACGGCGGCCTTGCCCAGAAGCGCCTTGGCAATCCCGGCCCCCAGCGTTTCCGCGACGGTCAGCAGGGCTTCCGTAGCGTTCAGCGCACCGGCGCCGGCAAGGATGGCGACGCGTTCCCCTTCATTGAGAATGCGCGCCGCCTCGTGCAGCCCGGCAACATCCGTGACATGCGCGAACGTCGTCTCGCCAATGCCTGTATGGGTGAAACCATGGGCGTTCGGCGCTTCCTTGAAAGGTTTGATCTGCACATCATTGGGGATGATGACGACAGTCGGCACGTGCTTATCGCGCGCGATACGCACGGCGCGGTCAATTGCGTGGCGGATCTGATAAGGGTTGGAGACGGTGACGACATAGTCATTGGCGAGGTCTTTGCAGAGGGATTGAAGATCAACCTCCTGCTGGTAATTCGCGCCGATACAGGTGCTGGCCTGCTGGCCCATAATGGCCACCACCCCGACATGGTCCATTTTGGCGTCGTAAAGTCCGTTCAGTAAATGGATGGCGCCCGGGCCGGAGGTGGCGATGCAAAGCCCCGGCTGGCCGGTGAATTTGGCATGTGCCGAGGCCATGAAGGCGGCCATTTCCTCATGCCGCACCTGCACATATTCAAGGTCACCCCGATCAACCGCTTTCTGCAAAGCGAGGTCAATGCCGCCAATGCCGTCTCCCGGATAACCGTAAACGCGGTGGAGGCCCCATTCCTTCAGGCGTTTAAGGAGATATTCGCTTACATTCATCGGGAAGACCCTCTTCTATCCGGATTTTCAACGCGGTCATCATCCACCTTTGAAAATGACGGAAGTGACGGCCATTTCCTACCCGACGGCTGAAGGTGCGACAGACAGGAACCCTAAGATTTTCGAACGAAAATGGATTTGGTTTGGTTTCCAAAATTCCACGCATGATGAGAGAAGTCACGGGGCGGATTTCCTCACGGGTACAGCGTGGTCAGCCGTGCCGAAAGGGTCGTTTCACCATGAAAGACAGGTGGATCAAGATTTCGTCATATCGATCTATGCGGCACAAGAAAAAGGCGTCACCGAAGTGACGCCTTGATCAATCTCTCAATCTCACACGAATATTATATATGCATGTCAGATTCGATTTTACCTTCGACCGAACGCACACCTTCCCGGCTGCGCTTGATTTAGGCTTCCACTTCCGGGTCCATTCTCAGGAAATAGGTCATGATGGCGCTTGAGAAGTAAATCGCGGCGTAAATCATCATGACACCTTTGACACCGACGCGGTCAATGAAAAGGAACACAATTGCTGGGCCGATCCAGACACTGGCCCCGGCACCGAGATTGAGCAGGGACATGGCCGCCGCTTTATTCTCAGGTGCGAGGTAAGGCATCAGCGCCGTCAAGGGCACGTAAGCTGCCAATGTTGCACCGTAAAGCGCACCCGCTGCCATGACGATATAAAGATGTTCCGGGCCGAGGAGTGTCGGCGCATAGAAAAACACCATCGTTGTAATGGTTGAGCCGAGCCCGCCCATCACCATCACCGTGCCACGCCAGCTGATACGGTCACTGCAAATGCCAAAAATCAGGTTGAAGAACACGTTACTCATAAAGATGGCCTGAAGCACGGCAAGCCATTGCGACGTCGTGAAGTTCAGCTCACGGAAATAGAGCGGCATGAAGACCAGGAGCCCGAATTCCGCAGATGTGTCGATGGCACGAACAATACAGCCGATCCCGACTTTCGGCCGCTCCCACGCGATGGAAAGTGCCGAGAAAAGCGTGCGCAATGCATTGGGGTCGTTTGTGTTGCGGTTGGCCTTGGCGCCACGAATGCCGTAAAGCGCGAGTGACCCGCCAATGACGACGATGCCCAGCGCCAGCCACAATGTGTAATAGGAACCCATGATGGGCAGAAAGATGCTGGCAAGTGTGGAGCCCAGCGTCGGCAGACCAGCCGTGAAGCAGAACCAGAACCATCCTGCGGCAGAGCCCAGCTTACTGGCCGGTGCCGTATGCACGACCCAAACGAGGAAGCCGAAGGCGAAAAGCGGGTAGCCAAAGCCCCTGATGCCATAAAACAGGGCGATCAGAGAGAAAGATTTTGACGGCAAACCATAGGAAAGGAACCCGACCTGAAAGATCGTCCAGATCAGCAAGCCGACAATCATGACCGTGCGTGAGCCCCAAAGCTCAGACAATGCGCCGGAAAGCCATGAGGAGAGCGCTGCTGTCACGCCGTAAATCGTGAATAACAGGGCGACGTCTGTCTCTTTGAAGCCCTGGCCGACGAGGTAAGGTGACAGATAGCCACTCTCAACGCCGTCACCAATCATGAAAAGAAGGACGCCGACATAACCCCAGAACATAACGGGAGGGATGCCGATCCAGGAGAGGAAACGTCCGAAGGCCGTATCAGGGACTGTCTCCTTTACGACCTCTAGTTTCGCTGAATCCGGTATGACGGTTCCGCCCGCCATATAGGGTGCTCCTGTGTAAAATGGTCTCGCAAATAAGCTGTAAAGCCGTTGTTAACGGCCGTGCTTAACAAAAATTAAATTAAAATGGAAATAGTAACGATTAAAAATAACGCGAAATATGTTATCTTGATATGATTTTATGGTGAATTGCCACTTGCCCTCCGCGATCGCATCGGGAGGTGAAGTTGCTTTGAACCGGGCATCAGGCATTTTCATAGATGGAATTTGACTGCAGATGTCGGCATGTCGCTTCCGGGAGCGCGAGCTTGAGGGTATGGCCCTCCCACGCTGCGCGGGCCGCGATTTCGATGATGTGCATCACAGCCAGCATCTGATCTTCAGTGATGAAAAGCGGGCTTTTCTGATTCAATGTCGCGACAAGGAGGGCGTAAAACTGGCGATGACAACCGCGCGGGGCGGGCATGTCCTGAGTGCTTCCATCCTGATGACGCAGCCGGAGCGGGTCAGGGTCCACCCCGAACGCGTCATCAGATGGGGAGATCTGCCGCACAAGCTGGGCTTCCTGGATATCCAACCCCTTCTTGACGGCACCGCCTTTCATGCCTTGAATGACAAAACGCGGGGCGGGGAAGCGCGCCAGCATGGAACCGCGTAGAACGACATTGAGCTGTCGGTAATGCAGTGTCACCATGAACCAGTCATCCGCACCTGCCTCAGCCCTCAGACACTGGATGTCCGCCGTCACACGTTCTGGCGCGCCGAAGAGTAGAAGGGCCTGATCCACCAGATGAGGCGCCAGATCAAACCACCTCCCCGTGCCCTCTCCCTTCGCAAAACGCCAATTATCCGAGACGGCCGGTTCAAACACATCAAAGGCTGATTCAACATGTCGGATGGGGCCCAGCACGCCGGATCGGACAACATCTGAAATGGCGAGGAAATCACTGTCCCAACGGCGATTCTGGAAGATAATGACATGCTTGCCTGCCGCCCGCGCCATTTGAAGAACGGCCTCCGCATCCCGGAGATTTGTCGTGAACGGTTTATCAATGACAACATGTTTGCCAGCGCGCAGCGCCATCTCGGCAAAGGGGCGGTGTGTCTCGTTGGGAGAGGCGATCACGACGACATCGAGCGCGTCGTCAGCGCACATGGCTTTGGCGTCATCGAAGATCTTGACGCCGGGATAGGATTTCCGAACTTCATCCCCTCGGGAGGAACAAATGGCGTGAAGCGCGAGGCCCTCCGTCGCCTGGATGTAAGGCAGATGAAAAACCCGTCCGACATAACCGAAACCAATGACGCCAATTTTAAGCGGTTCCAGGGAAATTTCAGGCATGGCGGCGTCTTCCTTTTGGTTATGACAATGACAGGCCAAAAAATTTTATGCGCTGGAAATCCATAAAAACATCACATCATGCGCGCTTTGAAGCCGCTTCTGTCATGTCCTTGCGTGCAAAACCCTTCCCTGGCAGGCTTTGCGACGCCTTTAAAGATGTTGATGGCGCGGAAATGAGGGCCGCGTCAAGCGCGACTGTCATTAAATGAAACGCTTCACCCACGTTTATCACATAAAAAAAGAAATAATAACAGATTAAAATGTTCTTTTCTGTTGCTTAGGGCAGAAATTTTGTTCCAAACTTAGGTTAATGAAGGAACGAATCATTCTATCCGAATGGATTCGTTCAACCTTAGGAGAGCTCGGGTGGGTCATCTTGATCACTTGGTGGAAAGCGATGTCGCGCCGCAGGGCCGTGTCAGGCCGCGTGTGATGCCGCAAAGTCATGACGAAGCGGTGAATTTGTCCGTCTGGATACGCGCGCGCCAGAGTTCAGCCATGTCGGCAGGCACATCGCGCCAATGCATCAATAGGGGCAATCGAAGCCCGCGCACGTCAGGCCTGCCTGTGCAACGTCAAACCAAGCCGTAAATACTGCGCGTATGACGCGGTCGGAGACATGAAATGAAAACTGCGATCAAAGACATCGTTTTTGTTAACGCGCCGCGACATGATGCGGCCTATGTCATCCGCATATGCGCTGTGGCGGCGCTGGGGGGCATTTTGTTCGGATATGACACGTCCGTCATTGCCGGTGCCATCACGCCCTTACAGAATTTCTTCCATCTCTCTCCGGCGCAAACCGGGTGGGCGGTGTCCAACGTCGTCATTGGCTGTATCATCGGGGCCCTCCTGTCAGGATGGCTGGCGGATCGTTGGGGGCGGCGCATGACGCTGTTTGTCTGCGCCATTCTGTTTTCAGTGCAGTCGGTCGGGACGGCCATCGCGCCAAGCTTCAGCTTTTTCGTCATATTCCGGATGTTGGGTGGCATCGCTGTCGGGGCGGCGTCGATGGTCTCGCCAATGTATATGTCTGAGGTCTCGCCGAAAGACATGCGGGGGCGCGCGCTGTCGATGGAGCAATTTGCCATCGTGTTCGGTCAGGTCATTGTCTTTATCGTCAATTACATGATTGCGGCGAACGCGACGCAGCACTGGCTCAATCATATGGGATGGCGCTGGATGTTCGCGTCGGAAATTGTTCCGTGCATTATTTTCTGCCTGACGGTTTTCACCATCCCTGAATCACCGCGCTGGCATGCGCTTAAAGGCCGGGATGATCTGGCTTTGAAAACTTTGTCGCGTATTTCAAACGCGCAACATGCCCGGAATCTGATGGCGGAGATCAAGGATTCTCTGAAGCTGGTGGAAAATCAGGCTTCCTTCCGCCTTAGCACCGTCTTTAGAGACCGCCGCGCGATGTGGATCATCTTTGTCGCCTCCATGATCGCCGCCCTGCAGCAATTCACGGGCATTAATGTGATGATGTATTATGCGCCGATGGTGCTGCACGGTGTCGGGGGCTCAATGCAGTCGGCGCTTTTCCAGACAGTGTGGATTGGTGTGGCCCTGCTTCTGGGCAGTGTCGTGGGTGCATGGCTGATTGATTTCAAGGGACGTCGGTTCCTCCTGAAATATGGTGCGCTCTGCATGGTGGCGAGCCTCATCCTCGTTTCCATGGCGCTTTATCATCAGACGCAAGGGTATGGTGCGCTCGCGGGCATGATACTCTTCATGTTCACTTTCGGGTGCTCATGGGGGCCGATCACGTGGGTGCTTGTCTCCGAGGTCTTCCCTAATCGTTTCCGCTCCATCGGGATGAGCATCGCGGTCGCGTCAAACTGGGTCGGCAATTTCTTTGTCAGTCAGTTTTTCCCGATGATGAATGAAAATAAATATCTGACCGAACATTTCCACGGTGCGTTTTCCATGTGGCTCTTCGCCATATTAGGGCTTCTCTCCACATGGTTCGTCTTGCGCTTCGTACCTGAAACGCGAGGTGTCTCGCTGGAGAAAATCGAGGACACCATGCTTCAGGTTGCGCCAGCGTCCGTGCGTTAAGTTGAGCTGAAGCGCCTGGCGTAAAGGCCAGGCGCTTCGCCGATGCGTCCCAGGGTCAGATGGATGCGTCGTGATCCAACCATTCGGTCGACCGAGCGGTCGGCGTTCTGACCGCAAACAGGGTCACGCCCATGAGTCTGTCGCTTTTTAAAAGAAAAATCTCGCGGGGCGGCCGGGCCATGGTGGATACGCCCCCGCTGCAGGACATTGCCCCCGCCTTCGGTAAGTCCGGATTTGCCCGGATTTCCGCGCAATTGACGGGTCAGGAAAAGCTTGATCCGCATCTTGCATCCCGCTGTTACAAGGCACTCTGTAAGGTGGATGCCCGGTTTGAAGACAGGTTTCTGCACCTTGAACGCGCTGCGCAGGATTTCGCCCGGCCCCTGATGTCTCATTGGGAGGAATTTGCTGCGGCTTATCCTGAAGCGTCGGAAGTAGCCAAGGCGATCATCTCAGCCTTTTATCTCGGCTATACAGGCGGGCCCCGATCGGACTGCACGGAAGATGATGCGCAATTTGTCGCCTATGAAAATGCGCTCATGTATCGATCAACAATCGATGCGACCGTCATACCGTCTTACGCCCGTGGAAAAACAAATTACTGGGTGGAACCACCCGCAACGATCGGGCAGGACTGATATTTGAGATGAGATCTCTCCGGCTTATCGGGGTGAATGCCCTTTCCCGCCTGATCTCGGGTGTTGTCGCATGTGCGCCGCTCATCGCCGCTGCGGCGTCGGCCGGTACGGACCACCAGGCCCTTATGGCGCGCGGTGCGTACATTGCGCGCGAGGCGGATTGTGAAGCCTGTCATATCGGGCCTGATGGTACGCCCTATGCGGGTGGCAAAGCCATCCATTCCCCTCTCGGCGCCATTATCGCGCCGAACATCACACCTTCAAAAACTTTCGGCATTGGCGGATGGGATGAAGCCGCCTTTGCTAAAGCCATCCGTCATGGCGTGTCGCCACACGGGCATCTTTACCCCGCCATGCCCTATACATCCTATGCCGGGATGAGCGACCAGGATGTGCACGCGCTGTTCACTTATCTGAAGAATAACGTCACTGCCATTGATGCCGCGCCAACGGTTGAAACACGGCTTCCCTTTCCCTTTAATGTCCGCTCCCTCATGGCCGGGTGGAACTGGCTTTTCGCGCGCGGGCGCCCGGTCGATGATGCGCGTGACCAACCCGGCAGTGTTGCGCGTGGGCGGTATCTCGTCGATGTCATGGGACATTGTTCCGCCTGCCATTCACCGCGCAACAGCCTCCTTGGCGAAGATAAGCGTCGCTATCTTGGCGGGGCGGTTGTCGGCGGCTGGTACGCGCCGAATATCACGTCAGATGAAATCAGCGGCATCGGGGCGTGGCGAGATGATGAGCTTTTTACATTTCTCAAAACGGGGGCTGTGCACGGTAAGGCGCAGGCGTCCGGCGGCATGGCGGAAGCGATTGAACACGGCTTGAGCCATCTTTCTGACGATGATCTCTACGGCATCGTCCGTTACCTGAAGACTGTCCCGCCCCTTCGGGATGCAGGCCAAAGGGAGCCGGCTTTCGCACGGCATCCCCGGCAGGAACTGACATTCGAGGCCCTGCATCTTGGGGCCTCGCGGGCCGCAGGGGCGCTTTCCGATAATTCTTCCCTCAATGGTGAGCAGATTTTTATCGGGGCGTGCGCCTCTTGCCATCAACTGAACGGCGCTGGCACGCGGGATCAATTCTACCCTTCATTATTTGCAAACACGGCGACAGGCGGGATAACGCCGCGTAACCTTGTGATGAGCATCCTGACCGGTGTGCATCGCGAGGTGGATGGGCATATTGTGTCCATGCCCCATTTTGCGGATGAGTTATCAGATGCGCAGGTCGCGGCGGTCAGTAATTATGTGCTGCAACGTTTCGGCAATGCGGCGCTTTCCGTCTCGGCAGCCGATGTTGACAAATTCCGAAGGGGTGATGATCGTCCATTGCTGATGACGATGTTCATGCGCCTGGGCGGGATTTCCGGCTCCGGTGGATTGGCGGCGGCAGGCGTTGCGGCTCTGGCCTGGCTGGAGCGGCGCGCCCGCCAGCGGAAATTCGCTGAAGCTGAAATGAGCTTGCCGCCAGATGCGTGACGTCGACCATGCCCCACTCCGTGTTTTCGCGTCGAAGCGCCGAGGACGAAACGGATCTTTTGTCAGTTCGACGCGAAGAACTCCGCCCTCCTTTGCAGGAAGAGGGAATTAAACTCATAAATTACTGCATGTGCTCGAAAAATCGGTATCGCTGCCAATCACACCCAGATCTCTCACCAGATCGGGCATCCCTGTTTTACCGTTGAAGGCGGAGACGCTGATCTCCTGTCCTTTAACGTCAATCAGGTAGTAATCACCTTTAAAAAGCGCCCCGGCCGTGTAAACAGGGATATTGCCGAAAGCAGTATCGTTTTGTGCCCGGCAGTAAGCTTGCACGTGCGTGTGTCCGACGAAGATCGCCTTGACCTTATGGGACGTGATGATCGATTTAAACGTGGCGAGATCCTGTAGATTACCTTTATTAAGGAAGTGAGAGTCGCCATCATTGTAAAAAGGTCTGGCGTCATGGAAATTGATGATGGTGACCTTGCCCCTCAGATCAGCGCGTTCGAGATCTCGTCTGAGCCATGCGAGAGAGTTGGTGATATCCACCGAGGTCTGCAGGAATACGGTATCGGCTTCTAAATTTATCGTGTAAAGGGGATGATTCTGAAGTTGAACGTAGTGAACATCCCCGACATCCCAGGAATAAGAAAAGCTTCCACCATATTCGTCGAATCCAATTTCAGAATCCGTATATTCTGATCGAGACACATCTGCGCTGAAGGCGGCGCCGGGAATTTGATCAATATTATTCTTCATATATTGAATATGATTATATTCCCTGATGACCATGTTCAGAGCGCACCCATCGGAAGATGGTCCCCAATCCTCGATTGCATAGCAATCATGAACATTATTGGCGTAATCATGATTTCCCAACCCCTCCAGAAGCGGAATATTGGTTGCATGATAAATGCGCGCATAGTCGTTGTACTGTGTCGTGCGACCATATTCGGTCAAATCACCGTTGTTGATCATGAATTTGACGTTGCTATGCTCTTTGATCGCATTGAAGGTGTTGCTGTCGATTTTCCTCCATGGCGCGCCATTCTCACTTTCTGAATTCGGGTCACCACCCGACGATAAACGCCATGGCTGCGCGTCCGCCATGATGATGGCCCTATAATTTTTGATCGGCTGCGGGCGTGTTTTTTTGCGCACGTACCAGGTAATGGACGCGTTATTTCCGCCTCCTGTGCCTTCCTGCGTGAAATAATAATCGTCAGGGTCCGAACTAACCCAGTAAGAATTGCTCCCGTTATAAGGATTGTACCAAGCGAAGGAAAGATTTGCGCCGTCATTTTTGACTTTGTAAGTCGCCCACCCGCCAGCGCCATGCAGCCAGGCATTGGATGTTGTCACCATATGACCTTCACTATCGAATTGAATGTCAGATGGTGGGGAGGCTTTCCATTCACCTTCATAGACACCCTGACTGACGAGCTTAATGTCTGTAACGGGCACGTTAAGCCAGTCAATAATTTGCACGCTGGTTGAACGGTCATCAAAAGACCCTACGGCCGAACTTTTATTTTTCACCTGAGGGTGAGTATGTGTCCCTGATGTGGAAGACGCACCTGCGCAACCCGACAAGGTACAGACGGTCAAAATGACCGGTAGATATTTACACATCACAGATGTTTCCTTTTTTATTGATCTGCAATAATGCTATATATCACAATGTTCAATTCAAACGAAGTATAAACTTGTTAACATGATTAAAACTTATGTATAATTTTAGGTAATATCAACAAACTACTTCTTATAATGATTTTATATACTAACATTAAGACATTTTACGACATCGCGTTTCGAAGATTTACCCATCGCATAGCGTTTTCTAATGGTGATTTCCAATATTTTTTGTGTAATATTGCGGGTTAATAACCTACACGCGCGCTGTTCCGGCATGATTGATCTTGAAATATGAAAATCGCGGTCGGGGCGCGTCACAAATCTGTCGGCGCGCCCTGTCGAGGCGGAGCTGCACATAATGCACGCAAGCGCCCCGCCTGATGGCAAGTCGCCGAGGAGTGAAAGCGTTCAGTGACGGCGATGCGCTGTTACTTCCGCCGCTCGGCAATGGCGGCGGCAAGAGTCATAATCATGACCATCGTTGCCGCATTAGCTCGGAATCCCTGGAAATCGGTTTCAACAATTTCAAACCAGAGGCCGGATGCGGGGATGATGGGGCTGATCGCATTATCCGTCAGTGAGACAACCGGCACGCGTCTTTTCTCAAGCTGGTTGAAGAGGTGAACGGTCAGAGGCGCATATTCACTGAAGCTGATGACGAGGGCCGCATCCTCCGGCCCGGCGCCGAAAATGGATTCCTCTTCCATCCCCGCTTCAGCACCCACAACGCGGTGTGGGATTTCAAGCTTGGTGAATAAATAGGCGAGGTAGCGCACAACAGCCATGGAGCGGCGCAGGCCGAGAATATAGATGACGCGGCCGCGTGCGAGGCAGGCGACCGCTTTCTGCAGACGTTCAGGGTCCACGAGGTGATGGAGCGCTTCCAGCGATTCTGTGGCCGCACGATGGAACCCTTCCAGCACATCGCAAGCGGCCACGGGCTGCCCATCCACGCGATGGAGGGCGCTGACCCGCTCCTGATAAGGTGTGACGCGGCTGCGAAGATGGTTCTGAAAGACGGCCTGCATCTCGCTGAAACCGTTGAAGCCGAATAATCGGGCAAACCGGATGACCGTCGAAGGTTGCACATTTGCGGCGGAAGCCATGCTTTTGACGGTCCCCAAAGCAACATCATTCGGGTGCTGCGTGATATATTCCGCTATCTGCCTCAATCGCGGCGGCAGCGCGGCCTGTTGTGTGCGGATGTTCTGATAAAGCTGGTCATAGGCGCTGAGTGGCGCGACCCGCGCCATGATGCCTCTGCCGGTCTCCCGCATGTCGTTACACATTGATGATTCGTACCCTGTTCTGCGTCAAATGCGAGATAGATAGCGCGTCTCAACACGAAAGGAATATCGTTTTGGCAGGGAGGATGTTTCCCGAGTCATAAAAATTTATTCCTTTAATAGACAAATAAGGGAACATATGTTCTATTCCGCTTAACGAATTTAAGTTGGAGAACACTCATGGCAGCGTCGCAACTGGATATTATCGCGATCGGGCGCGCATCCATCGATATTTACGGCCAGCAGATCGGTGGCCGACTGGAAGATATGGCGACGTTCAGCAAAGCTGTGGGCGGGTGTCCGGCAAATATTGCAATCGGGACATCACGCCTGGGCCTGCGCGCCGCGCTGATCACGCGGGTGGGTGATGAGGCTTTCGGTCGCTTCATCCGGGAGCGCCTGGCGCGTGAGGGCGTGGAAACGCAGGGCGTGGTGACCGACACGGCCCGCCTGACGGCCCTGGCGATTCTCGGTGTGCGTGACCGGGAAAACTTCCCCCTGCTGTTTTACCGCACGGATTGTGCGGATGCGGCGCTGAATGAAGACGATATCAATCCGGCACTCATCCGCCGGGCCAGGGCAGTCGTGGTGACTGGCACGCATTTCTCGCGTCCGCACAGCGCGGCGGCCCAGCGCAAGGCGATGAAGATCATCCATGAAGCGGGCGGCAAAGTGGTTTTCGACGTTGATTACCGCCCCAATCTCTGGGGCCTCGCTGGCATAGGTGAGGGGGAATCCCGTTATGTCCGTTCCGACGATGTCACCCGGCATCTCCGTGCCATCCTGCCGGAATGTGACCTGATTGTCGGCACGGAGGAGGAACTCCATATTGCGGGCGGGAGTGAAGACACGCTGGAGGCGATCCGACGGATCCGCAGTTTGACGCAGGCCGTGATTGTCTGCAAACGCGGCCCCATGGGATGCGTCGTATTCGAAGATGATATTCCCGACAGTCTTGAAAAAGGTATTCGCGGCGCGGGCTTCCCGATTGATGTTTATAATACGCTGGGCGCGGGTGATGCGTTCATGTCCGGCTTCCTGCGCGGCTGGGTGCGGGGTGAAAAGCTTGAAACCTGCTGCACTTACGCCAATGCCTGCGGCGCCTTCGCCGTCTCGCGCCTGTTATGTTCGGCGGAAATTCCGACATGGGAAGAGCTTCGTTACTTCCTGAAAAATGGCAGCCCTCTTAAGGCGCTGCGTCATGATGCGGCGCTTAACCACCTGCATTGGGCCACAACAAGGCGGGCGCAATCCATGCCGATTATGGCGCTGGCCTGTGATCATCGCATGCAGCTTGAGGATATGGCCCGTGAGGCCGGTGCCGCACCGGAGAGGATCTCAGCCTTCAAACGCCTCACGATCAAGGCGCTGGACAGAGTGGCGAAGGGGCGCCCCGGATTTGGCACTTTCATGGATGGGCGTTTCGGCCAGGATGCGCTGTTTGACGCGTCGCATAAAGGTTTATGGATCGCGCGCCCGATTGAAAAGCCCGGCTCACGCCCGTTGGATTTTGATGATGGGGGGAGTCTGGGCGCTCATCTGGCGGAATGGCCGATTGACCATGTCGTCAAATGCCTTTGTTTTTACCACCCGGATGACCCGGAGGAACTGCGCCTTCAGCAGGAGCGTGAGCTGGAAAGGGCCTATGATGCCTGTCGCCGGACGGGGCGGGAGCTTCTGCTGGAGATCATCAGCGGTAAAAATGGCGTGATTGACCGGGATACAGTTGCCCGCGTTCTGACACGTCTTTACGACCTTGGCATCAAGCCGGACTGGTGGAAACTGGAAGGCAGCAAGGACCCGGAAGCCTGGCAACGCATCGCGGCCGTCATCGCGGAACGTGACCCGCTTTGCCGCGGTATTGTCATACTTGGCCTTGATGCGCCGACGGATGATTTGCTGGAAGCCTTCAAGGCGGCCGCCGTCACGCCGTGGGTCAAAGGTTTTGCGATTGGCCGCACGATTTTTGGCCAAACGGCGCGCGCATGGCTGGCCGGACAGATTGATGACGAAAAGGCCGTTTCGGAAATGGCCGAAAAATTTACCATATTTGTCAAGGCATGGACGGCTATTGAAGCCGCACGCGAAACGGGCAAGGTTTCTGCGTGACGCAAATCGGTTTAAGATTGGTTTCCCGGTTCCGCATTCACCGCATGCTTACTGGCGTGAAGGCGGAACGGGCAGTAAAGGCATGATGTCATGACGAATTTGCTTGTTCATTCGCAGGCGCCCGGGCCTGATCGCGTCACTGTCAGGGTTACGCCGGAATCGGCAGGGTGGAAATATGTCGGGTTTGAAGTCCGCAAGCTGGCGGCTGGTGAGGTGACCTCCGGCACGACCGATCAAACGGAAATCTGCCTGGTGCTGCTGGGGGGTAAAGGACGAATTGAAGCGGCCGGACGGGATTTCGGCTTGTTGGGCGAGCGTAAAAATCCGTTTGAGGGTCTGCCCTGGTCCGTTTATGTGCCCCCGAATGAAGCATGGTCCATTCGGGCGGAAACGGATCTGGAGGTGGCCGTATGCTCGTCCCCCGCGCAGGGGAAATATCCGGCGCGCCTGATCAAACCGGACGAGGTGGGGGAGGTGCCGCGCGGCAAAGGTAATAACCAGCGCTACATTCGCAATATCCTGCCGGACACGGCGCAGGCGGAGACGCTTCTCGTCGTCGAGGTCATCACCCCCGGCGGACATTGGTCAAGCTATCCGCCGCACAAGCATGACACGGATGATTACCCCAACGAAACGTATCTTGAGGAGACGTATTACCATCGCCTCAAACGTGGCAGCGATTTTGCGCTGCAACGCGTCTATACCAAGGATAAAACCCTGGATGAGGCGATGGCGGTGTCTGATGGCGATGTCGTCATGGTGCCCAAAGGATATCATCCGGTCGGGGCACCGGTGGGTTTCGACCTCTTCTACCTGAATGTCATGGCGGGGCCGCATCGCGTCTGGAAGTTCTCGATGGACCCTGATCAGGCGCATCTGCCCTATTAATCGTCCGTTCCACCTGATGGGACAGGGCTTTAACTCAGTCAAAAAAGGATCAACCTATGCCGCTTCTCCATTTTCATATGCTCGAAGGTCGCAGCCCGGCGGAAATCCGGAAAATTCTTGATGTCGCGCATGAGGCTATGCTGGAAGTTTTTCAGGTGCCGCGGCGGGATCGCTATCAGCTCGTCAGTGAATATAAGCCGTCTCATATGATTGTGGAGGATACCGGACTTGATATTCCGCGTACGGAAAAAGTCCTCCTCATCCAGATGTTCAGTCGGCCACGCGGGGAGGAGAAAACCGCCGCGTTTTACAGGCGCCTTACTGAACGTCTGGAGGCGGAATGCCAGATCAAATCCTCCGATGTCATGATTTCGGTCGTGGAAAACGAAGATGCGCACTGGTCCTTCGGGAATGGACGCGCGCAGTTTCTGACGGGTGAACTCGGCGTCAAAGCCACGACCCACTAAAACAGCGTATGTGCCGCCTTTCGGGGCGGCATGTCACGCTCAGAACAATCAATTGGTGACATTGTGACGGACTTCGCGACGCCTTTCAAACTCGCCGCCTGCGCGGAGATGCTTTTTACCAACCTGCCCATCACCGAGCGCGTGCGTGAAATCTCCGCGCGCGGCTTTATGGTGGAAATCTGGGACTGGACCCGGCACGACATCAAGGCGCTGAAGGCGACGGGCGCTGTATTTTCCTCCATGACCGGCTATGTCAGCGGCGGATTGGTCGAGGAAGATGCCATTCATGATTTTCTCGCCTCTGCGGCCCGGTCCATCCCGATCGCGCAGGAACTCGGCATTACCCGGCTGAATATTCATGGGACAGGTCTGGGCCCTGCCGGACTGCCCGTCACCCCCGTGCCGGTCGTCACACCGGAAATGTGGATGAAGGCGCGCGACACGCTCTCGCGCCTCGCCGATCTGGGCGCGCAGCATAACGTCACCTTCGTGCTGGAAAACCTCAATACCGCCATTGACCATCCCGGCGTGCCGTTTGCGAAAGCGGAGGATTGCCTCGCTTTGATCAAGGCCGTCAATAACCCCAATCTGCGCCTGATGCTGGACCTGTATCACGCGCAGATCGGGGAGGGGAATCTGATTTCCCTCTTGCGACGCTGCCTGCCTTATATCGGGGAAATTCAGGTGGCGGATGTGCCGGGCCGCTGTGAGCCGGGGACGGGTGAGATTGGTTATCCCGCCATCGCAAAGGCACTTCATGACATGCATTATGCCGGTCCGATCGGGTTGGAAGCATTCGCCCAATCGGACTCAGCCCTTGCGCTGAATCGTTTCCGAGCGGCATTTTCACTGTCGGTCTAAGGGGTTGGCAGGCGGGCTGACGGCATAAAAGGTTGCAGGGAAAGCACGATCCCGGTTTTTTATCGCTTCGGCATTTTCAACCTTCGGATAGAAAGTTGAAATAGCGCGGGATCGCGGTTATTCCCCTTGCTTCCCGCGTCCGCGCAAGCTGGCGCGCGTTCGTCGATGCCGTGATCCCTGTTCCGAAGACATCTGAATGCCCAAAAATCCCGCCTTTCTCCGCATTGTTTCCGTCGATGGCCGCCGCCCCACCACATGGTTTCGGCTGTGTCTTTCCGGTGCGGTCACATGTCTGACGGTGCAGGCTGCGGCGGCGCGTGACTTGGCGGAAGGTGGGGCAGTGAGCGACAAGGCATCGTCGCATCATAATCTGCACCGTGCGGCGCACAAAGCCGGGCAGAGAGCTGCACCCCCGCGTGACGCCACTGCCCCGAAAGCGGTTGAGGCGAGATCATCCGACCGGCTTGTGGTGTCGTCGCGCCGCAGCCTGTCACGCGGCGCTGAAAATGCCGTGTCCACCCTCATTATGAAGCAGATGGTCCCTGGCACAAATGTCATGAATGCGGTCGGGCGACTGCCGGGTGTGAGCTTCAGCTCAACCGATCCGCTCGGGATCGACACATTCGGCACGAGCACCTATGTGCGCGGCTTCTTTATGGATCAGATCGGCTATACGCTGGATGGCATCCCGCTGAATGACCAGACTTATGAAAGCAATAATGGCGTCAGCATCATCCAGGCGGCGGTTCAGGATGATATTGCGCATGTCACCGTGTCGGAAGGGCCAGGGGGTGTTGAGGTCCCTTCCACCTCAACCCTCGGCGGCACAATCCAGTTTGAAACGTCAGACCCGACAGCGAAGCAAGGCGGGAAAGTCTCGCAGAGTTTCGGGAGTTACGGCTCCATGCGCACGTATTTCCGTGGTGATACGGGTGAAATCAACAAGACAGGCACTAAAGCCTACGTCTCCTTCACCCGCGCGGATGAGAAATTATGGATGGGCTCAGGCGACCAGCAGCAAAAGCAGGTCCAGGCCAAAATTGTGCAGCCCATCGGTCATGACAGCAAAATCAAGGCGTTCTTCAATTGGAGCTCTCTGGCGCAATGGGGATATCCGGATTATTCCCTCGCGATGATCGATGCGCTGGGCTGGCGCATCCCCCGCCTCTATCCCAATTACGCCAAAGCCTACGCTTATGCGCCAGGCGACCTTGACCTTCCGGCTTCACCTGCCATGAAGGCGAATGATGATCAGGCTTATCTCTATGATGGCGGTCAGGTCCAGATTGATTATACGGGCGGGCTCAATCTCGATTTCGCATTAACCGACCGTCTTCGCTGGCGCTCGGTCGTTTATGGTCAGAGCGATACAGGCTATTACACTTACTCCGACTATGACCAGCCTTCCCTCGGGACGGGTGCGCCTCTCTCCATGTCCGTCTGGTCAACCCGGCAGGAGCGGTTCGGTCTGACATCCTCCCTGCTTTATGATCTTGATAAGCACCACATTGATGCCGGGGTCTGGTTCGAAAATAATAATCAGCAGGAAAGTCTGTTCTGGTACGATGAGCCCGTTTTAGGTCAGGGTTCTCCGCTCGCGACCGTCGGGCCATGGACAACATATGGGCCGGCTTTCAAGCAGGGCTATAATTATATGTGGCACACGAATAATTTCGCGGCGCACATACAGGATGTCTGGCGGCCCTTCAAAAATCTTCGCCTTGTTGCGGGTTTCAAATCAATGCTGGCCCATACGGGCGGCGGCGCGGATTACAATAATGCGGCTTATACAGGCGTTGACGCCCTGCCAAATGGCGGGATGACGGCATTTGACGCGTTTCTGCCGCATTTCGGGGCAAGTTGGCAGTTTCTGCCCGGACATGAGCTTTATTTTGATCTCGCGGAAAATATGCGCAGCTACCTCGTTTTGCCAAATGGTGGCGGCAATTCGCTTTGGTCCGTGCAGAGCCAGGAAATTTTCCGTGACCTGCAGAAAAAAGTCAAACCGGAGCGGGACTGGGTCTATACGGTCGGATATCGCTACACGAACCGCTATATGCAGGCCAGTCTCGCCGGTTATCATGTTGATGCCTCCAACCGTCTTCAGGCAGCGACGCAGGGGACTATTCTTCAGCCGATTTCTACTGTGGCGCAGACAAGCGTGCAGATCAATGGCGTCGATGCGGGGCTGACCCTGCATCCGCTTAAAAATGTCACGTTGTATAACAGCGTCAGCTATATGCACGGCACTTACGGGGATAATATTGGTGGTGCCGGCGTGACTTACGACACGAAGGGCAAGCGCCTCGTCAATTATCCGGACTTTATGTACAAGGGAAACCTCGCTTATAATTGGCGCAACCTTGAAGCTCATTTTGACGTGCAATATTTCTCCCGCCGTTATTTCAGCTATACGAATGACACGTCCGTGCCGGGTTACTGGCTGGCCAATGCGGGGGCGCGTTATAATTTCGGCAATGTCGGGCTGACGAAAGACCTGACGATTTCCTTCAACGTTTATAATCTCTTCAACTCCCATTACATCTCCATGATGGGGGAAAATGGCAATCCGTTCGTCGGGGATTATCAATCTCTCGAGCGTGGGTCGGTGCGGCAGTTTTTCGGCACTGTCAGCACACGTTTCTGACGCATCTTTCGGGGCGTTATTGCCGCCTTAATCAGGCCCCGATAAGGTTTCACAAGATCTTCACAAAACGCAAAGAGTGACCGTTGTAATGTCTCCGAAACAGTCGGAGAAGGATCGTCATTGTTGCGTAAGTCACTGGGTTTTCAGGTCCACCCCCTATCAAGGATAACGCGGCGGGCGCTGCTGATCGGCCTTATCGCGAGCACGGCCATGCCGCATATCGGTCATGCGGATGGGATGCAGAAGCTGGAGCAGATGGAACAGCAGATCCATACGATGCAGCGACAGCTTGAATCGCTCCGCGCCGCGCACCAGAAAGAGCAGCTTCGTCAGCGGAAGGCACTGGCGCAATTACGTCGTGAAATTGAGGGGGACCCGCAGTTTATGCGCCCGCGCGGTGACGCGCTGCGTCCCGTCAGTGGGGCGCTCCCACCCGATAACATGGCCATGGCGAATTATCCCCGCATGGATGAGCGTTCCATCCTCCTGCCGCCCATCAACGCGGCCACGCCTTACGGACAATTGACGGGAACACCGACCGGACGCGTGCTCAGTCTTTCGAGCCCGCTCCGGCGGGGGCAGTTACAGGTTGGCGGGTTGCGCATCACATTGGGCGGCTATGTGGAGGCGGCATCCATTTTCCGCTCACGCAATAACGCGTCTGATATTTCCTCCAATTTCGGCACGCTGCCTTTCGGCAATGATCCCAATCATGCGATCACGGAATTCCGGGAAACAGCGCGGCAAAGTCGGCTCGCCGCCCTTATTGAAGGAAATATTGCCAGCGGGCTACGCGCCCAGGCTTATATCGAGACCGACTTTCAGGCTTCCGGCTCCTCCTCAAATTCACGTCTTTCCAACAGTTACGTGCTGCGAGAGCGTGTATTTTACGGCCAGTTGATGGATGATAAAGACGATCTCACATTGCTGGCGGGTCAGAACTGGACGCTTCTGACCCTGCAAAATCACGGTATGCGCGCGCGTGATGAGCAGACGCCGATTGTCATCGACGCACAATATATTCCCGGTTTTACCTGGACGCGAAACCCGCAGATCCGGATTGTCAAAGGGTTTGACCATTCGCGGTACAACCTGGGCCTCTCCATCGAAAGCCCGCAACAGGTGATCGCGCCGGGGCCGGGCGGGGCCTATCTGCCGCCGGGCGCGACGCACAGCACTTTCCGTAACCCGGGCGTCGGGATCAATAACCCCTCCACGGATTATTCGACTGACATTGCCCCGGATGTCATCGCCAAATTCGGCGCGGACCCGGGTTGGGGGCATTATGAGATTTACGGTTTGATGCGCGTGGCGCATAGCCGCGTCACTTATGACGGTTATGGCAAATCCGCGGCACAGATTGCGGGCGGGGGTGGCGGCGGCGCCATCCTGCCGCTGGAGAAAAAACACAAGATCAACCTCCAACTTTCCGGCCTGTTCGGTAAAGGGATTGGACGTTACAGCTCTGCCAACACGCCGGATGCGACAATCGGTCCGGATGGGCAGCTTGCCCCCCTCCCGGCCGCGCTCGCTTTGGCAGGGATTTACGGCAATGTCTCGCCGAGCTTCCAGTTATTCGCCTATGCGGGCACGGAGGCTGTTTTATCCCGGCAGTCATTTACGGCAGGCGGGTTGCCTTACGGGTATGGCAACCCCCTCTATCAGCTCTCCGGCTGTCAGCATGAGGGTGCCCCCGCCCGTCTGTGCCAGACGAGTATTCGGCAATCCGCCCAGGGCACGGCCGGTTTCTGGTGGACGTCTCTGCATGGGGATTACGGCACGTTGCGGATCGGCGCGCAATATTCCTACACCACTCTATGGTCCTTCTCCGGTATGGGCGGTGAGCCCCATACGGATGCGCATATGGCGTTCCTTTCCTTCCGTTATCTGCCATTCCAGTAAAAGCGCCTGAAGGGTGGTGCGTGCTTCCTGAAGGGGCAGGCGCCACCCGACCTGTTTTGCGCGGGCAAATCGGTCACACAAAAGTGAAATCGTTTCTATTGTGATTTTTAACCCTTCGTAAAGCTTGCGAGATCCGCGCGGGACCGGATATAGCCGACTTCAGGATGCTGTCATCTTGAAGGAAGCAGGAGGGGGCGATGCAAAGAAGCGTGCGGGCCGCAACACGCCTCAAACTGCGTCATTTGTGCCTCGCTCTTCTCATCCTCCTCGGATTTACAGGTGAACTCACCCTTCAGAGTCTGGCCACGCCCGATGAAGTCCCGCGCGCCGAAATTGTGCGTCTACTCGGCATTGATATTGCGCCAGGTGTATCTTCTGCTGCGTCAGCGGGGATGCATCACCATCATCACAAACATAAGCCCGGTCATGTGCATCAAGGGTGCGTGCTTTGTCCGCTCCTGACGCTTGCTGCAATGATGGTGGCGCAGGCTGTCATCTTTCCCCTTTCAAGTCAGCCCGTCCTGCGTCTCCACCGCGTGCTTTTTACAGCGCGCGCGCCGCCGCCGATTTTCTTTCCGCGCCCTTTCGGGCAGGGCCCGCCTTCTCCATCCTGAAATGTCATGTGTCGCGCGCCCTCCGCGCGCGGTGAGATTCCATTTTTATTTCAGGATAAATCAATGCCTGCCTCACATGATCGGCTGCGCAAATTACGGCGCGGCGTGCCCATGTTAATGCGCGCTCTGAGCGCCCTTTTACTGACCGATTCCGCCCTTTCTGCGACCCCGCGCGCGGCCATGACGGTGGAAGCGGACAGACCCATGTCCCGCACGGATTATTTCAATGTCACGGCCCGGCGGCCCGGTGACTCTCATAGTGCCGATACGTCGGACCTTCTTACCGGCCAGCTCGGTTATTCCAGCTATGTAGCGGGTGGCGTCGCCAATCTGCCCGTCCTGAACGGCATGGCGGATGACCGTGTCGCGACCATTGTCGATGGTATGCGCATGGGGGATGGCTGCCCCAATCACATGAATCCGATCATGTCGTACGTTGATCCTGACAGTGTGTCCGTCGCGCGGGCCATTGCGGGCATTACGTCCGTGTCGGAAGGGGGCGACAGCATTGGTGGCTCGGTTCTCATCAAACGCCGCCCGCTGGAATTTTCCAAAACCCATTCCGTCCTCGTCACGGGCCGGGCACGGGGTGATTATCGCAGTAATGGCGGCGGGTCAGGCGCGTCAGGGAGTGTGACCGTCGCAAATGATATGTGGAGCCTGCGTTATACCGGCTCCTACGCCCATGCGAGTGACTACAGGACGGGCGGGGCAGGGCATCGTGTCCGTTCAACTTCCTATTTGTCTTTCAATCATGCGGTCACGGCGGGTTTTCAGAAAGGCGCCCACGCGGCGGACCTGACTTTCGGCCAGCAGGATATTCCGTATGAAGGCTTCCCCAACGCCTATATGGACATGACCAATAACCGCTCAAGCTTCGTAAACGGCCATTATAAGGGGGCTTTTGACTGGGGCACGCTGGAGGCGCGTGGTTTCTGGCAACGTGTCAACCACGTCATGAATATGCTGGCGGATAAAGGTGGCCACAGTGCGACGACGGGCATGCCGATGAACACCGATAAACGCACGGTCGGTTATAATGTCGATGTGACGATACCGCTATCAACCCGGCATCGCCTGATGATGGGAAGTCAGTTCATCCATGACGGGTTGAATGATTGGTGGCCGCCCCTCATGGGCAGTAAAATGATGGGGCCGGGGACATTTCACAGCATTAATAACGGCCATCGCGACCGGATCGGGCATTATCTGTCATGGGATGCCCAATGGACGCCGAAATTTTCCTCCCAACTTGGTGTCCGCAATGATGTTGTGATGATGAATACGGGCAATGTCGCGCCCTATTCCTGGACCGGGATGATGTCCCGCCCCGACGCCAATGCGGCGCGGGCTTTCAATGCGTTGAATCGCGGGCGCACAGATGTCAATTTTGATGTGACGGCAACGACCCGTTACGTGGCCAATGAGCGTGTCAGCCTTGAAGGCGGTTTCGCGCGCAAAACGCGTTCACCCAATATGTATGAGCGTTATGCCTGGGGTATGGGCGCGATGGCGACGAAGATGATCGGTTGGTTCGGGGATGGAAATGGTTATGTCGGCAATCCTGACCTTAAACCGGAAGTGGCTTACACAGCCAGTTACACGCTCAGCCTTCATGATGCGTCACAACGGAAATGGGCGATAAACATCCAGCCTTTCTATACATACACCCATAATTACATCAATGTGACGCGCATCGGCACGTTGGGGAAAGGGTTTGAGAAGCTCCGTTTCGTCAACCATAATGCGCAAAGTTACGGCATCAATGCGAATGGCCGCGTGCGGCTTTATAATAGTCGGATCTGGGGGAGTGGCGCCATCGTGAGCTACCTGAACTGGGTCCGGGGCCAGGATGAGGTGACGGGGTCCGGTCTCTATCACCAGATGCCGGCAAGTGGCTCAATCGGCTTTCACAGCACCTATAAAAACTTCACGGGGCGGGTTGATGTCACCCTTGTGAAGCGCAAAAGCACGGTCGACTGGCTGCGTCATGAGCCGAGAACACCGGGTTACGCGTTGCTTGGGATGGGATTGCGCTATAATTGGCGGGCCTTCACACTCGACGCCGCGATCGAGAATGTCCTGGATCAAAAATATTATCTGCCGCTCGGCGGATGGTCACTTGGTGATTATAAAGCCACGAAAATACTTTCCCCTCTGGCAGGGATGGGGCGCTCCTTTAATCTGAGCCTCGCCGCGCGCTTTTGAGGACACGCACCTCCTCCTCATCGGGGGAGGTGCTTCAGGCCGAAAGCGTCATCTCGCTTTCCTGATGGAAGGCGATGATGGCGACGTTACTGTCCCCCGTCTGCCGCATGTAACTTTCCGCAGCCCGCCAGGCTGAGACGCCCCGACGGCAGATGAAGACACATCTGCGGCCCGGTGAAGCTTCAAGATGCCCCACCTCATCCGCTTCAATCGTCTGGACATCACCTTTGAAAAATCGAGGGTCAAGTTCCGCATGACGCATCAGGAAAATACGGTCCGTGGCGTTGAGGGACGTCGCACCGATAAACGCCGCGTGAGGCGTTTCAGGCTCCGAAGCGCTGTCAAAACGGAATTGCGCCGTCTTCCAACTTTCAAGATTGATCTGAAACATCAGGCCGAGGGGCGAGGGTGATGTGCTCATCAAGACATCCAGCACCATTTGCGCCTGCAAAGCGCCCATCACGGCGACAACCGGCCCCATCACGCCCGTCTCCCCGCATGTCATGACACGTGCAGGCAGGGAGGGGAATATGGCCCGGTAACTGGGCGCGTCGTGGCAGAAACCACCGACATACCCCATGCGCCCGGCCACGGAAGCGGAGATAAAAGGGGTGTTGCGCCGCTTGCATAGATCTGAAAGCGCGTAGGTCACCGCGACTTCATCCGCCGCATCAACGACGATATCGAAATCGGGGATGAGGGACACCGCGCGATCCGGCGTTATCGCGTGCGGCATCGCGACAAGCTGGCTGTCACAATTGAGCGTCGAGAGATGATGAACAGCGCATTCCGCCTTATTATGTCCAATGTCACTTTCACGGAAAATCGTCTGCCGGTGCAGATTATGCGCCGCCACCATGTCATTATCCATGATCGCGATATATCCGCACCCCGCGCCTACGAGGAGTGGCAAAAGGCTTGCCCCCAGCCCCCCCGCGCCGATGACAAGCAAGCGGGCCTGCCGCAAACGCGCCTGATCCCGTTCTCCATTGGGGAATATCCGGACCTGTCGGTCATAACGCGACATGTTGCGCCTCGCTTGTGCGTTCCAGCCAGAGCCGACAGCGTGCGACCGGGTCTGGCGCGGTGATGACATCCGTGACAACGCAGGCCACATCGGCACCGGCTTTAAGGACCCCGGGCAGACGCTCAGGCGTCAAACCGCCAATGGCGATGAGCGGGAGGGGGCTGATCCGGTCTTTCCAGACCCTGATTTTGCCCAATCCCTGCGGCGCGCACTTCATCTCTTTCAGTTTCGTCTCATAAATCGGGCCGAGCGCGATATAGTCGGGTGTCAGTGCCAAAGCGCGCGTCAGTTCCGCATCATTATGGGTGGAAAGTCCGATGCGCAGCCCCGCGCGACGGATCTGCGTCAGATCAGCATGGTCGAGATCCTCCTGCCCCAGATGCACCCAGCCACAGCCCAGCTCACACGCCATCTGCCAGTAATCATTGACGACGAGGATGGCACCGTAAGCGTCGCAAAGATGTTTTGCGTGCGCGATCTCCTCGCGGATCACAGAAAGAGGGCGGTCTTTGATCCGCATCTGGACGAGGCGCAAACCGACTTTGAGGCACGCCTCAATATGTTCCGTTGTGTCGAGGATGAGGTAAAATGACGGCAATTCAGACGTCATGTCAGGTCCGCCATGCCGAAAACAGGTGTCGATGGCTGCGCCATATCCCGGCGCGGCATAAGCCCGGCCTGAAAGGCGTCCTGCCCGGCCTCAACGGCCTGACGGAAGGCGCGGGCCATGCGTTCCGGATCACGTGCATGTGCGATGGCGGTGTTCAGCAAAATGCCGTCCATACCCATTTCCATCGCCTCAAGGGCCTGGCTCGGCGCGCCGATTCCGGCATCGATAATGATGGGCGTATCGGGAAACCAGGCCCGCATCGTCCGCAGCACCTCTTTATGCCGCAAACCCTGCCCGCTACCGATCGGCGCAGCCCAGGGCATCAGCACCTGGCACCCGGCCGCCAGTAATCTTTCCCCCAGAATGAGATCTTCCGTGGTGTAGGGAAACACGTCAAAACCGTCATTACAGAGGATGCGGGCAGCTTCGACAAGCTTGAAAGGGTCCGGTTGCAACGTATCCGCATGGCCGATCACCTCAAGCTTGATCCAGCTTGTGCCGAAAAGCTCGCGGGCCATGTGGGCTGTTGTGACAGCTTCCTTCACACTGTGGCAGCCCGCCGTGTTCGGCAGGATGCGACACGCGCTCTGCTGAAGGATCTCGCGGAAGGAGGCGCCCTCCGCCCCTTCCCGCCGTAGGGACACGGTAATGACATCCGCCCCGGACGCGATGATGGCGCGGCGTAATATAGCGGGGGAAGGATATTGCGCCGTGCCGAGGAAGAGGCGGCTTTTGAGAGGTACGCCGTAGAACATGCTACCCCCCCTGCATCGGGGAAAGAATTTCAACCCGCATGTCTGGCTGAATGATAAAGGCGGCACGCTGATCTCGCGCGATGAAGGTGCCATCGACCGCCGTGGCAACAGCCTTGCACGCGCCCGGATGGGCCGCCACCAATTCAGCGAGTGACGTTGCGTCCGTTTCAATGATGTCACCATTGACGAAAATCTTCATCTCCGCACCTCCTGAAGCAAATGGATAAGCGTTTCGGCACAATAGGGGGCCATGAGGAAGCCATGTCGATACATGCCATTCACATGCCACCGCCCATGCTCGTAGATGACGCGGGGGATGTTATCCTCAAAAGCCGGGCGCACGCCGGCCCCCATTTCCAATATTTCAGCCTCCGCGAAGGACGGGTGCACGCTATAAGCGGCAGAAAGAAGCGCCATCACGGATTGCGCCGTTGGCCGACCCGCGAAGCCTGTTTCCACCATGGTTGCGCCGATCATATAGACGCCGTCATCACGCGGCACGATGTAACAGGGAAATCGAGGATGAAGGAGGCGGATGGGACGTGAGAGCGTCAGGAGCGAATTTCTCACAATCAGCATTTCCCCGCGCACGCCGCGCAGGCCGCTCAGATGATCAGCGGATTGCAGAGCCCGGCAGTCAATGATCTGGCACGCATGTGGCAGCTTTGAGAAAGCGACATTTTCCGTTCGGAGACGGTTCTCCAGACTGGCCAACGCCTTACGCGGGTCAAGATGGCCTTCATCAGGAAAAAACAGGCCGCGTGAAAATTGATCTGCGAGATCCGGTTCAATCTCTCCCGGTTCGACCCAGCGGTGATGCGAAGTGCGCTGGCTGAAACGTTCCAGCTCACCTTGATCGCGCGGGGGCGCAACCACAAGCGTGCCATTATGCTGCACGCCCGGCACATGTTTTGACCACCATGACAAAGCGCGTTGCCCGTTTGTGACGATTGGCGCCGGTGCCGTCTCACCTTCACAATAAGGGGCGAGCATCCCGCCCGCGAGGTGTGAGATGGGGGCGGACGCGCCATCCGGCACGGTGATTTCCACGCTGTAACCGGCATCATGCAACATGGTTGCACAGGTCAGAGCGGCAACGCCGCGACCCAGCACGGCAAAGTCAGCTTCAGCCTCGGACATCGGCGCGCGTCGGCGGGTTCTGGCATGTCCCTTTAAAGGGATGTGGCCGTGTCAGCACGGTTATTTATCCTTCCTACGCCAGTATCAACTGGATCAGGTTCAAAGGGTCGCTGCACCTCCGGCATCATGTGCCAGATTGACAGCCTCTCAGCCCTTTCGGTAGGGCTCCCCCGGGTCGTGACTCCCATAATGCGAAGGCCGCGCGGCCATGTCAACGCCTATCCCACGATGGTCAGTTTCTGCATCACAATGGCGCGTGACATCTTGAAAGATGGTCGCGGAAAGTCATCTTGTTGATAGGGAATAAACATGATTGACGCTTTCCGTAGGGGCCGATGGCGCGTTCTGACGGAGGGAAGGGAGCGGGTAAAATGGGGCAGAAATTGCGTTTCAAGGTTGAAGGCATGATGTGTGAGGGATGCGTCTCGACATTGCGCAAAGCCCTGTCCCGTGAAGCGGATGTCAGCGATATCGTGATTTCATTGGAACGACATGAGCTTGAGCTGACGGTGCAAGCGCCATCTGTCACACCGACACATATTCTTCAGATTGTTGAAGATGCTGGTTATTCTGCTGCGCAACTCGATTAAGGCAAAACCCGGCATTCATACTGGTTTTGCGACAGGGACGCTTTATGTCTGACAATCTCACCCTCCGTATCAGCGGCATGAGCTGCGCCAATTGCGCGGCGCGTCTTGAACGTGTGCTGAACCGGCAGGACGGCGTGGCGGCCCGGGTCGATTACGCGTCGGAGCGGGCGGCCATTACTCTTAACGGGCCCATCACGCTGCCAGATATCTTCACGGCTATTCGCAAAGCGGGTTTTGACGCGGTGGATGAGCGGGCGGTCGGGCAGGATGCGCGGCCCGCCCGGCGCTCTCTCGGCCTCGACCGGGACATGATTTTGCTGACACTCTGCGCGGGCTTCTTCTTTTGCACGATGCTGGTCATGTGGGGAGGGTGGCACCTATCTTTCTTATCATGGCCCGAACTGGTCATCGCCAGTATCGTGCAATTCTACCTCGCGCGGCATTTCTATCAGCGTGCCTTTGCTTCCCTGAAGGGTGGCGATGCCAATATGGATGTGCTGGTCGTGCTGAGCACATCCTGCGCCTATCTTTTCAGCGTCTGGAATATGTTTCGTGGGGACAAGGCGGATCTCTATTTTGAGACGGGCGTCTTCATTATTTTCTTCGTTTCACTCGGCAAATGGCTGGAGGCGCGGTCGAAGGCGCAGGCGGCGGCGGATCTTGAAACGCTTCTCGCGTTTGAACCTGCCCTGATCCACGTTGAAACGCCGGAAGGCGTTATGGACCGACCCATTGAAAGCCTCCAGGTCGGGGATATCTTTATCATCCGACCGGGGGAAAATATCGCTGTTGATGGCGAGGTGATCAGCGGGGAATCAGAAGTCGATGAAGCGATCCTGACCGGGGAGGCGCACCCCGTCTACCGTCAGGCGGGCGATAAAGTTTTCGCGGGGACAACCAACATCAATGGCGTGCTGAAATTGCGCGCAACGTGCATCGGGGCCGATACAGTCGTGGCCCGCATGGTCGAGACTGTAAGGAATGCGCAACTGACAAAGGCACCGATCTCGCGGTGGGTGGATCGCGTGACGCGCGTCTTTGTCCCAACAATTATTGTGGTCGCCATCGCCACTTTTACATTGTGGTTTCTGCACACGCATATCTTCCTCACAAGCCTGACCGCCGCCATCGCCGTCATGGTCATCGCCTGTCCCTGCGCTTTAGGCCTGGCGACACCGATTGTGCTGATGGTTGCGGGAGGGCGGGCTGCACGAAGCGGCATCTTGATGCGCAATGCTGCGGCGTTTGAAACCGTATCAAAATCCGACACGATTATTTTTGACAAGACGGGGACATTGACGCGGGGGCAATTCGAAGTCACGGATGTGATCCCTGCTACAGGTGCTTCGGAACATGATCTGCTGACGACTCTAAGCGCCGTTGAAAATCATGCTGAGCACCCTCTCGCGCGCGCCATTGTCAATTATGCACGGTCTCACGCCATTGACGAGGTGGAAGTGACGCAATTCCGCATCATGCCGGGGCGTGGTGTTGCCGCGCAAATCGGGGATGACGCCGTCATGGCGGGCGCGCCAGCCTACTTCATCTCTGAGGGATACGCGTTGCCTGAGACCGTGATTCAACCTCTGGAGAATCAGGGCAAGACAATCGTCGTCGCGGCGCGCAGGGGCCAAATACTGGGCGTTATTGCCTTGGAAGACACGCCGCGCAGGGACGCGAAATCCGTCATCGACAGATTGCGCCATGAAAATATTACGCCGGTTCTCCTGACGGGAGATCACGCCGCTTCCGCCAGGCATATTGCGACGCAACTCGGCATCGCAAATATCCATGCCGGTATTTTGCCGGACGGGAAGGCCAGGCTTGTCAGGTCCCTGCGTGAGGACGGGCATTTCGTGGCCATGGTGGGCGATGGCGTCAATGATGCGCCAGCGCTGGCCAGTGCTGACACCTCGATCGCGATGGGCTCGGCTGCCGCGCTGTCAATGAATCACGCCGATATCATCCTGATCCGCAATGACCTGTCGGCGATTAGCGACCTTATGCAGCTTTCCGGCGCGGCGTTGCGCAAGATCAAAACTAATCTGGTGCTTGCCTTCCTCTATAATCTTTGCGCCATTCCTGTTGCGGTGATGGGTCTTTTGACACCCGCCGTGGCGTCGGCGGCGATGGCGCTGAGTTCCCTTTCCGTCGTGATGAATGCGCTGGCCTTACGGCGCTGGCAGCCCGGCAAAAACTGAGTCGGTCGACGCGCCACTGCCTGAATGTGATGAACAGGGCGGAGAGATTCGCGCGAATGTGACGCCTATTTGATGACCGACGAAGGTTCAAAAGCGACGTTCAGGCGAAAATCAATATGATCACAAATGAGGGTGAGTAAGGCGTCGACGAAAACTTGGGGGTGGATTGCGGCCTTATAATGCTGCGATGGACGAGGACTGTCATTGCCTTTCCACCGTTGTCGATAAATGGAAATTTAATTGTAAGGCTATGATTTTCCGGCAAGTTTTCGCCGGATGGGGCGCTTCGGGACCTTCATGGATCCTGAAGAGGGTTTACAACGTTAAGCTCGTAACCGTCCCTAATGGACGATGAGACTTCGCCAAGTTTTTCGTCATGGAAAAAGGTAAGGAGGCCTCATCGAAAGTGCTTCAACGTCCTCTATTAGCCAAAATTCGTCGAGATGAAGTATTCGATCTTTCAGCGCTCATGGTTGGACGAAGGCCACCCGCCTTGAATGACTCGCGTTGGCGCATGTTTCAGGACGGGCAAACCCCCCAGGATGGTGAGGCTGCATTTTTTATTTCAGATTCAATGATTTATTTTGGAGTCTGGGATGATGGGCAGGATTGTTTCCTTGTCGCAAGGTCAAAAAGGATGCGGGCATCAGCCTGGATACCGCTTGCCCATTGAGGTGTGAGATCCGCCCGCTTCACCGGGCCGCTTTGCTACCTGCACGTTCACGCTCGTTCTGTTGCTGCATGTAATATTGGTAGGACGCGGCCTCATTCTGCTCCTGCACGGTTTCGACAGCATTGATTTTCCGGCTCATTTCTTCCGGCGTGATCTGCGCTGCCTGCGGCGGTGGTTTCGGATCACCGCAGCCTGCCATGCTGATCGCCAGACTTGCAAACCCGATCATTTCCGCTAACCGCCTGGAGCGCGTATATCGCATGTTCGTTCCTTTACGAGCCGAGTTCAGTATCAAACTGGCGAGACACCTGCCCCTTACCGGGCCAACAGGTTCGGTCAGTCGGGGCATTATCACGCGGAGACGTTAAAATCCGAAGAAGCCCCACCCGCTCTCTACCTGCCAGCCTGAACGTCGATCTGGGACCTCTGTTTTGCCGCTTCATCAGCAACATGTTGCTGCGCCTGCATCATCTGATATTGGTAGGCTAAGGCGTTATCGCGTTCAAACTCATCTTGCATGGCTGCGAGTTGCTGCTGCTGCGTGACCGGGTCGAACTCCGCTGTCTGGGGTGGCGGAGTTGGGTCGCCGCAGGATGACAGGGCCAGGATGGTAGCGAGCAAGCCGTAGCGGCGCATGGTAGGGAAGGTCATTTGCCGGACCGTGGGCATTGATGATTGGGCTGCACGCGCGTCTCAGTGCGGGTCATGGCGACCAGCATGGCCTGGCCCGGTGTGAACTCGCACAAACGCCCGACCTGAGCTGAGCTATACATGGCATTGCCATCTTTATAAGCGATCTGCACGCCATTGACGAAAGTCGTGTCCGGCACGATGGAACCTGCCGCGGCACCGGCAACACCCCCGCCAAGCCCGCCCAACGCCGCGCCAGCATTGGAATGCCCGACACCAAGCCCAAGCCCGACCCCCAGCCCGGCGCCCAGAATTCCGCCCGCAATCTGTGCCGCTGTCTGATTACGGGAATTATTGACCTGCACACGTGCGGGCGCCACCCCGATGATTGTGACGATTTTGAGGGCCTGACGTTGATTAACCTGCGCGCTGCCGTACGTATCGGCGCGGTTTTCCGTCCCTGGTGCGGCGCAGGATGCCATCATTGTAAGCGCAATGATGGCTGAGCTTTGGCGAAACATTTTCGAAGACATACGCTTGATTCCCAATCGAACATTTTTAATTTTCTGACGAATAAAGCGTAGTGTTTCCCAGTCATTAACTTATGGCAAGCATTTTACGCGCCATGAAATAGTTTGACGGATGGATGGATCGGTCGCCCGACCCGACTTACCTTGTTATTTCGTTGCGCATTGACGGTTGGGCTGGATCCGCGTCTGGGTCGCGTTCATCGCGATCAATGTTGCCGAGCCCGGCCCGTATTCACAAAGTCGTCCAACCTGCGCGGAGCTGAAAGCCTGATGGCCATCCTGATAGGCAATCTGCACGCCATTGACGTAAGTAGTGCTGGGCACGATGGACCCGCCCGCCGCGCCTGCGGCGATGCCGCCCAGCCCGCCAAGCGCACCCGCGGCGGTTGAATGCGCGACCCCTGTGCCCAGCCCCGCACCGAGGCCCGCACCCAGAATGCCGCCAACAATCTGCGCCGTGCGCCGTCGGCTGGTATTATCGACCTGAATGCGCGCTGGCGAAACGGAGATGATGGAGACGACTTTGATGGCCTGACGCTGATTGACCTCGCCCGCCATATAGGTGTCCGATCGGTTTTCCGTGCCCGGCGCTGCGCAGGATGTCACGGCGATCAGGGTAGCGAGGGATGCCAGGGTTGTCACGCGGGCGGTCATCACGAAGTCCTTCTGAAACTGTCAGAAATGACACGCGATGAACGCTGAAGAGTTGCATTAAAACCTGGTAAAGAGACACGCCGAAACCGTGCGGGATAAAAGGCCGAGCTTAGAAATCCGTCTCGATTTTGGGGTTATTGGCATATTCATGCAGCAGGGACATGACGTGGCTCGCATTTTCGGACAGCCCGACGACGAGCAGGACCGTCAATATAACGATGATCACGAGCAGAAGCGTCCGGGACCGTGTCGCATTTGGCGATGGAAGGGGCGTACCGAGCTGATTGAAGAAAAACAGCCGACGCGCCTCATATTCATCCCGTCGTTCAATCAGAAGCGCGATGAAGAGCGTCAGCACCCATCCGATGAAAGTCCAGCCGAGAAAGAGGTTGAGCAGGAAAAGGGCGGGCAGATGATGCGTGTTGCGAAATGCCGCAATGATGCTGGGCAGGAAATAGAGACATGCAAAAAACAGAAGGATGAACAACAAGAATTCCATGGGTCAACTCCTGACTGACGCCCGGGAAGCATCAACTAAAATAAGAGAGGTTTCAAACGCTTTTCTCATTTTGGGACGGCAGGGGCGCATCTTCCTGTAACGCAAAGTATTCGACGCGCGCCGAGGCGATAAAACCGGTCGGCATTAAGTATTTTTCAGGAAATGCCGTCAATGCGGGGCCGATTCGCTCAATACGCCCCAAAAGCCGCCGCCGGGCGCCTGTCTAAAAATGACCGCGCAGGATCGCGTTTAGTTGATGGCAACTTCACATGTAACATAACATTTAGATTATATAATTTGTTACAGAAAACACGGCAATGTTATGAGTAAGTCATTAACAGCATGTGAGATTTTTGTCGTGTTAACGCACTCAAAGGGGATGCACGATGAAAAGAAAATTAGCGGCCATGATGCTGGCGACGGCCTGCCTGACCCCTGTCCCGATCACGGCGCACGCCCAGCAGGTCTGGAAAAACCCTGACGCGACACCCTCCGAGCGGGTCGAATCCCTCCTGAAGGCCACGACGCTCGATGAAAAATTCGCCATGCTGACCTCTGAATGGGGCGCGACCTATAAAAGTCACAAGAAACCGATAGGGGCTGTTGGCTCAGCCGGATACAGTGCAGGTAATAAGCGCCTCGGCATCCCGGCATTACAATCGACCGATGCGGGACTTGGCGTTACCAACACTGTCAATATGCGCCCTGGTGATGGTGCAACAGGTTTACCGAGTGGTCAGGTCATTTCCGGGACTTTTGACCCCGCCTTCGGATATCAGGGTGGCCGCATGATCGCCACTGAGGCGGCACATCGCGGTCTCAACGAAATATTGGGTGGTGGCATCAACCTCGTGAGAGACCCGCGTGGCGGGCGGAACTTCGAGTATGAAGGAGAGGACCCGATCCTGGCAGGTGATGTTGCGGCAGCATTGGTCAATGGCGCGCAGGATCAGCACGTGCTTTCAACCATTAAACATTATGCCCTTAATTCGATCGAGACCGCGCGAAGGGAAATGAGCTCGGTCATTGATGAGCAGCCCATGCACGAATCTGACCTGCTGGCTGTCAAAATCGCGATCGATAAGTCTGATCCGGCATCCGTCATGTGCGGTTATAACCGCGTCAATGGCGTGCATGACTGCCTGGACCCCTATCTTCTGACAACCGTTCTGCGTCAGGAATGGGGCTATAAAGGCTATGTCATGAGTGATTGGGGCGCTGTTTATGACGGTGATGCGGCCTGGAAAGCCGGGCTCGACCAGCAATCCGGCCTGCCTCTGGATAAAGAGGCCTGGTTTGGCGATTACATGAAGAAGAAAGTCGTCGCCGGAGAAATCCCTGTCTCGTCCGTCGATGAAAAATTGCGCCACATCCTTTATCCGATGTTCAGAAACGGGCTTTTTGAAGCGCATGCGCGCCCGACCGAAACGGCGAAGGATATCGCTCAGCACACGGAAGTGGCGCAGAAAATCGAGGAAGCCGGTGCTGTCCTCCTCAAAAACGACCATGATATACTGCCGTTGAAGCAGGGACTGCGGAAAATCCTCGTCATTGGTGGTCATGCGGATAAAGGCGTCATGACCGGCGGTGGCAGCAGCGCCGTCACACCCCGGGGCGGGAGCCCGGTGCGCGGTGATGTGCCCAATGATGTCCAGCATTGGCCACGACCCATCGGCTATCTGACCGGCGCGCCGCTTGATGCGCTGAAGGCTGAAATGCCACATACGCAAGTGACGTTCCTGCCTGGAGATGACCTTGATGCGGTGAAGAAAGCCGCGAAAAAGGCGGATCGCGTCATTGTCTTCGCCTCAAAATGGGCAACTGAGGTGATTGATGACGCCGATCTGTCCATGCCGCATCATGAAAACGCCATGATTGAGGCAGCAACGACGGCGGGTAAACCGGTCATCGTCGTGCTCCAGACGGGCAATCCCGTTTTGATGCCCTGGGCGGACAAAGTGGATGCGGTTCTTGAGGCATGGTTCCCCGGTTCAGGGGGCGGGAAGGCGATTGCGCGGCTTCTGACCGGCAAGGTCAACCCGTCAGGACGGTTGACGACCACCTGGCCCGTTTCCGTCTCACAATTGCCGCGGCCGGAAGTGAAGGGAATGGGACTGGATTTCTCCCCCTTCATAAACCATGCGCCAGCAGATTATGACACGCAGATTGATCTCAATATTGAAGGCGCCAATGTCGGCTATCGCTGGTTCAGCCTTAAAGGGGAGAAACCGCTTTATCCATTTGGCTATGGATTGAGTTACACATCCTTCACCCATACCGGCCTCAAAATTGACCCGTCGGAAGACGGCCTCGTCGCCCATACCAAGGTGTCAAATACAGGCAGGCGCGCCGGTGCCGATGTCGTGCAGATCTACGTCAATCTACCTGATGGCTCCCCCGAGCGTCTTGCCGGATATTTGCGGGTTCAACTCGCGCCCGGTGAATCGAAGGATGTCACCATTCCGCTTTCCTCCTACGCGCTTGCACGTTTCGACACCGCGTCGAAACATTGGGTGCGGAAGGCTGGTGCGTATCGCTTCCGCGTTGCCACAAATAGTTTTGACAATGCGGGCCCGTCTCTGACGTCTGAGCTTGCGCAGAAATAAAGAAACAGAAAAATGAAAACAGAAATCGCGCAGCGCCCGAAAGCTGCGTCGGTGAGAGTGGCGATGCTTGCATCGCTCCTCATCGCCTGTGTCCCTGTGCCCGCACGGGCACAGCTGACGAACCTTAACGGCGTTTCCAACGCCACTATAGAAAGCCGGAAGATGTTACCGGGGCCGGAATGTCAACGTTACGACCCGATGATCACACAAGGGTCTGAGTCACCCATCATCACGACCTGTGACACGCTGGCGCCTGGCCAGTTCGGGCTACGGAAATTTCTGGGAGATCGCGGATTTTTAATTGAAGGATTTTACACAGCTTCCATGATTTATGATGTGTTGGGGCATCAGCATCGGCCCCAGCTCTATAATGGTCAGCGGCCGAATTTCAGCGGTAATCTCTGGCTGAATATGACGTATGATCTTGAGCGGGTCGGGCTTAATCCCGGCTCCCAACTGACCGTCTCCATGAATAGCTGGCAAAGTGCCTATACGGGCGCCGGCATCCGCGCCACCTCACTCAGCCAGGCGACCATTCTGCAGAAGTTTTTCGATGGGCACGTGTCGGTACTTTACGGCTATTACGCCATGCTCGGCCAGTTTTACGGGATGTTTTTAGGCACGAGCACCGCATCCTCGGCTTTGGGGCCGTTAAGTATCATCCCCAATCAGGTCGGGCTGTCAATGTACACGCCCACCCCGGGGGTGGATGTCAGGATTTACTTGCCGGACCGTCGTTTCTATAACCATATCGGCGTGGCGCGAAGCCAGAGTGCCCTTGGCTTCCTGGCGGACTCCCGTGCCAACCCGTCCGGCGTCAAGTTTCAGGTCGATGGCACGCGCGCCGTCGTCGTGGATGAAATCGGTTTCAGGGTTCATCCGCAAAGCCATGTCAAAATGACGTGGTTCCGAGCCGGTGGGATCTATAATGCGACGCCCTACCGGGATTTCCGCACAAATCAATTCAGCTCCAGCAATAACGCCTGGTACGCCGTCATTGACCGGCAATTGCTCCAGCCGGACCCTGACAATCCCTATCGCGGGTGGTATGTCGAGCTTAAGACCGATCATGCGGATCGCCGGAGGAACATCTTCACAGATGACTACGCCGCCACAATTTATTCCATCGGGCCGTTAAAGAGCCGCCCACGCGACATGTTATCGATCGGCTTTACGTATAATAAGATCGGTCCCGCTGCGATGCGCAGTTTGCAAGCCGGAAATGGCCGCCCGTTTGACCATAGCACGACGACATCCGTGGCCTATGCGGCCCATGCCATGCGGGGGGTCTATTTCACTACAACCGCCTCTTACACAACAAAGCCCTTTATTGCTGAGGCAAAACCCGACGCCTTCTCGCTTCAAGGTAACCTGACATTGTCTTTCTGACCCTCTCCCGCGTCGAGAGACATGTGCAACGATGGGTGGTTTTCCGAGAAACCATCAATCATGCCGTCCGACAGGTAAATTCTTTATCGTCCTGACGGTGAAAGCTTCTGCTTCAATGCGCACCGTCAGGACATTCGCGCCCCTTCACCAGACATCTCCGGCATCGCCACCTCCCCCAATTCCGATCCCTTGAAACGTGCCAGGACGCGGCCTTCCCGCAAGTCTTCCGATGGACGGTGCGCGGTTGAACTCAAATCCATCCTGGAAAATTGGTTCGGGCATTCAAGTATGTCGGCGTATGAGATTCACGGAAAATGAAATGGGATGAATGCTGCGTGGCTGACGGGTCGCGTATTTAAAAGTCGTCGTCACGCATCTTTCCATCTATGCCAGTGTTACGGTCAGTGTCGAACCTGTCACCGCTGCTTCCACCTGCGGCGGCGTTAAGAGTAAATTCCGATAACTGATATAATATTTTCCAGTTTCCTCACGTCGTATTTGATCAGCTAATGGCCATTAACGCCGCAAGGCCATCCAATCCGGTCCCGGCTTATCAGGAAGCCAATCTAGGTGGAGAATTTTATGAGAATTTCCCGTTTATGCGCAGTTCTGCTCCTTTCAGGAACCGCGCTTATGTCATCAAACAACGTTGCCCGCGCCGACGGTATTGACAGGCCCAACGAATTTTACTGGCCGACCCGCCTCGATCTTAATCCGCTTCGCTTCCATAACCCGGATAACGTGCCTTACGGGGCGGGTTACAGCAAAGAATATGCCAAAAAATTCGCAACGCTCGACCTCAAGGAAGTGCGCGCGGACATTATGAAGGTCATGACGACGTCACAGGATTGGTGGCCCGCCGATTTCGGCAATTACGGGCCGTTTTTTATCCGTATGGCGTGGCATAATGCCGGCACTTACCGCAGTCTCGACGGGCGCGGTGGTGAGGAGGGCAGTCAGCAGCGTTTCGCACAGCTAAATTCCTGGCCGGATAATGCCAGTCTGGACAAAGCGCGCCGCCTCCTCTGGCCGGTCAAACAGAAATATGGCGAGAAGCTCTCATGGGGTGACCTCATTGTTCTGACGGGTGACGTTGCCCTTAATTCCATGGGTTTCAAAACCATGGGCTTCGTTGGCGGCCGCCCGGATGACTGGCAGTCCGAGCTTGTCTATTGGGGGCCCAGTGCAACATTTTTCCCGACCAAGGGGGCTAATCAGGGCAAGTTTGATGCCCATGGCAATGCCACGCTTGAGAAGCCTCTTGCCGCGACCGTAAAGGGCCTGATTTACGTCAACCCGGAAGGCCCTGGTGGCGTGCCGGACCCGGTTAAATCTGCCAAAATGACGCGTCTGGCTTTTGGCCGGATGGGCATGGATGATGAGGAAACGGTCGCCCTGATTGCAGGCGGTCACACTTTCGGTAAATCCCACGGCGCCGTGCCCTCCAAATGCATCGGCCCGGCACCTGACGATGCCCCCGTCGAGCAGCAGGGTATTGGCTGGAAAAATAATTGCGTCAAAGGGGCTCCGACGCCGAATGACGCCATGACGAGCGGCATTGAAGGCTCCTGGACCGGCGACCCGCTGAAATTCACGAATAATTACGTCAATAACCTGCTGAAATATGACTGGGTCAAGACGAAGAGCCCGGCCGGGGCCTATCAATGGATGCCCAAAACCGGTGGCCGGGTCGTGCCTGACGCGACGGACCCGCGCGACCCCAGCAAGCGCCATCCGCTGATGATGTTCACAACCGATATCGCGATGAAAGTGGACCCGGTCTATCGCCGCATCATCGAGCGCTGGTCGAAACACCCGAATGAGTTTGCCGACGCTTTCTCACGCGCGTGGTTCAAGCTCGTCGTCCGCGATATGGGGCCGACATCACGTTATGTGGGGAGTGAAGTCCCGAAAGAGACCTTTGTCTGGCAGGATCCGCTCCCGAAGGCCGATTATAAAATGATTGATGCGGCGGACATTGCCAGCCTCAAATCCGCCATCGCCAATACGGGACTGTCCGACCGTGAGCTGATCAAGACAGCCTGGGCCTCCGCCGCGTCACATCGCATAACGGACCATCGTGGCGGTGCGAACGGCGCGCGCATTAATCTGATGCCGGAGAATAACTGGGCGGTGAATGACCCGGATGAGCTTCAGAAAGTGTTGCCGAAGCTTGTTGAAGTGCGGGACCACTTTAACGGCAATGACAGTAGCGGCCGGAAGGTCTCCCTGGCGGATATCATCATTCTGGGTGGCAATGTCGGGCTGGAACGCGCGGCCAAAGCGGCCGGTGTTACGATTGATGTGCCCTTTGCGCCCGGCCGTGTCGACGCCACACAGGCGCAGACGGACATCAAGAATATGAGCTTCCTGGAGCCAAAGGCGGATGCTTTCCGCAATTATTATCGCTTTGAGGAGGATGAAAAATCGCCGCCGGAAATGCTGGTGGATAAAGCCAGCACACTCGACCTGACCATCCCCGAAATGACCGTCCTTCTTGGCGGGATGCGCAGCCTCGACGTGAATAGTGGTCACACCCCGGAAGGTGTGCTGACCGACCATCCGGGCGCGTTGACGAATGACTTCCTCGTCAATGTCCTCAGCATGGATACACGTTGGGAAAAAATCCCGGGCAAGCCGGGGATTTATCAGGGTTTTGACCGTAAAACCGGTCAAAAACGCTGGACGGCGACAAGTGTGGACCTTGTCTTCGGCGCCAATGCCGAATTGCGTGCGACGGCGGAAGCTTATGCTTCAGCCGACTCGAAAGACCGCTTTTATGCTGACTTTGTCAAAGCCTGGACAAAAGTCATGAATCTCGACCGTTTCGACCTGTAAAGAGGCGATCCGGACGCGCCCTCATCCGCAAGGGTGAGGGGGCGTTTGCCGCACCGGAAATTGACGCGATGAGAGAGGGTCGGGGCGATAACGTCCCTCGGCCCTCTTTCATTTTATGGCGCTGATTTCAGAAACAGTGCAGGCGGGTTGACCGCGCATCCCGATCTTAAAAGAAAGTTTCATATCTTCCCCCTCCCGGGGAGGGTAGGTGGGCGCCATGAGACATGACGCCCATATCCTGATTCAGCAGCGCCTCAAACAAGCCCTCGGCCATATTGGCGCTGTCATTGACATGGCGGAAGCCGGGCGCTCCTGCAGCGATATCGCCCAACAGCTTGAAGCGATTGAAAGCACGATCCGCGGTGCGAAACGCCTGCTGGTGCAGAACCACCTTAAGCAATGCATCACCGATGCCCTATGTGAGGGCAAAATGTCGCGGGAAGACGCGATGGCGCAATTTACGGACCTGACAAAATATTTCTAAGCGGTGACGCATGTGGCCTTTAGCGCGCTTTCAGAGCATCTCCATCCTCTTCCCGATATGCGCTGCATTGTGCGTGATAGGCCCTCACGCGATCCGCAAGGCCCGGGCAGGTGATGAGGGTGTGATGACATTTCGTCAGGCCCTTAACGCCGCCTGGAATAATGATCCGATCCGGCAGGAGCTGGCCGTCAACGCGTCTTCCGCACGGGCGCGCGCCGCCGCTGCACGCGCCTGGTTTGCGGGGGGACCGAGTTTTACAGCCAGTTATTATGATGACCGCGCCGCGGGCACGCATATTGGCTATATCACTTATGAAGGGACGGTTTCTGTGCCGCTCTGGCTGCCTGGTCAGGGCACGGCAACAGAGACAGTGGCGAAAGCCGACGCAGCTAAAGCCGTTGCGCAGGTCGATGTGGAACGTGTTGCAATCGCCGTGCGCGTCTTACAGCAGGCAGAAGAAGTGTCATTGGCCCAACGCCGCCTGACCATCGCCAGAGCCATGGCGAAATCCCTGTCACGCATGGCGGACGTCACGCACAAAGCCTATGAAGCCGGTGAGGCCACCTCCGCGGATATGCAGGCTGTTTCAGCCCAATTGGCCGATGCACGGTCTGAAATCGCGATGGCGGAAGCGGAGAGGACCGCATCTTCCGCTGCGATGATGACATTGCTCGGCAGGGCGGGCACGCCGGATTTATCAAGCGCGGATGATAAATGGCTGGCACGTTGGCGGCCTGACCATATAAGCGACATGGAGATGCGCGACCCGCGCGTTGTCGCGTCACATAAGGAAGTCATGGCCGCGCAGGCGCAGATGCACCTCGCCCACCATAATTACATGCCCAATCCGGAAGTCGGGCTCGTCGCGCTTGATCAGGGGCAATATGCCAGTCCCTGGGCCACGCAGGTGGGCATGACCATCCGTGTCGCCCTGCCCAGCGACGTGCAGAACGTGCCCCAGATCGCGGCGGCGCAGAATCGTCTGGCGGCGGCAACACGGGCAGAGGTGGCATCCCGTCGCGCTGTGCATGATGAATTGCGTCGGGTCATTTCATGGGTCGACGGGGCGCGTCAGGCGCTGAATCAATCCCGCCAAAGTGCGGCGCAGACACTCTCCCGCGCGAAGACAATGGAACATTCCTGGTCACTGGGTGAGACACCCCTGATCGAAGCGCTCCGCGCGCAGAATGATGCCTGGCGCGCGCTGATGTCCCTGAACCGCGCGGAAATAGCGTTTCATGCGGCTGTCATAAGGCTCTGTATCGCGACAGGAACCCTCCCATGATCCGCCGACCACGTCGCTTCACTTGTCTCATACTCGCCCTCGCGCCGGCTTTAGGGTGCTTCTGCATGGTGACAATGGGCCGAACATCCCCTGAAGCAGATGTGCCAGTCTGGCTGCGGTCGGTCACCTTCTCAAAAGCCGCGCAGGAGAGTGAGCAATTGCAATTCGGCATGACGCGCTTAGGCACCCTCACCGCGCGCCTTCCGGCCATGGCGTATGTCACGCATGATCGTCTTCACGCCATCAGCATCCGTCCCGCCGGGGAGGGGAAAATCATGCATGTCGCCGTCATGCCCGGGCAGCGCGTGCATAAAGGGGATGTGCTGGTGACATATCATGATCATGCCCTGCACACGCTTTACCTGCAGCAGGCGGAAGCCGCCTCGGCACTTGCCTCAGCCGATGCCGCACTTTCAGAGGCCGAAAGCGCCTATCAACGCGGCGTCAAATTACGCGGCAGCAGCGTGACGCAAGCGGAAATTGAGCGGCGTCGCACATCTGCAAAACAGCAGCGCGCCATGCACGTCGCCGCGCAGGCGCGTGTCAAGCTGATCACCCATCGTTTGACGGAGGAATTTACTTCCCCGACAGAGAGTATCGGCGAGGATGAGACATCCCACCTTCTGGCGCCCGTAGATGGGGTCATTGAAACCGTCAATGCTGCCGAGGATGATGATGTCAGGCAGGGAGAGGTAATCATCTCTCTGGTAGATGTGAGTCACGTCTGGGTAATTGCCGAAATCCGACCTGAGGAGGCCGCGTGGCTGGCGGTGGGTGGCGCCGTCACGCTGCGTCCCTCGGGGCAGGACATGTCGCGGCAATTGACTGCGTATATCGCGACGATCGACGCCGTGGCTGACCCCGCGACCGGATTACTGAGAGTGACGTCTGTCATAGAAAATCCGGACAATATATTACGACCGGGTGAAATGCTGGATGCATGGATGGACACGACGCGCCAGGCTTCCGGCGTCATTGTGCCGCGTGCCGCCATCCAGGACATCTCGGGGCATCATGTCGTTTTCGTTCCTGTCGGGAGGAAAGGGAAATTCCAGCCCATCGCGTTGCGTCCGCGACTTGAGTCCGGTGATGAGGCCGTTATTGAAGGCGCCTTGACCGAGGGGACAAAAATCGTCACGCAAGGGAGTTTCGCGCTCAAGGGCGCTGCGCTGCTTTCAGCGACAGGCGGCGACTGAGTGTGATGCTGAAACGCATTCAGGCGCACTCCGCCTTTATCCTCACGACGTTTCTTCTGCTTTTTCTGGGTGGTCTGACGCTCATACCGGGCCTGCCGGTTGAGCCTGTGCCGGATATTTCTCCGCAACAGGTCATGGTGTCCGTCACAGCGCCGGGCCTCGCGGCGGCGGAGGTGGAACGCCTCATTACCTTCCCGCTGGAAGCCAGCCTGACGGGCCTGCCGGAGGTTACAGACCTGCGTTCCGTCTCGCGTAGTGGGGTGTCGGTTGTTTATCTGCAATTTTCTGACTCGTCCGATATCCATCTTGATCGGGAACGTGTGAGTCAGCGCCTTCAGGCTGCGCGGGACATGATCCCCGTGCCCGGGGTTACCCTCAAAATGGGCCCGCTCGCGACCGGCATGGGTGAGATCATGCAGATGCAGATTGCAGGTGCAGGGTATGACCTCGTTCAGCTCAACCGGATCATGAACTGGACTGTCGTGCCGCAGCTCAAACTGATCCCGGGTGTTGTGGATGTCAACGTCAATGGGGGCGCTGAAGAAACCTTTCAACTCACCCTCAACCCCGCCCGCATGATGGCGCATGGCGTCGCCCTGCGTGACATCATCCAGGCGGTTGACAGTAATAATATTTCCTCCGGCGGCGGTTTCGTCTCGGCGCAGGATGAGCAGCGCGTGATTGTCGGGCGTGCGCGGATCCATTCCCTGGCGGAACTCGGTGCGATCCCCGTGCGGATGGCGCGTGACGGGCGCGCCATACGTATCCGTGACCTTGGCCAGGTGGAAATGGGGACGCGCACGCGGCTTGGCGCCGTGACGCGGGATGGCAGGGGTGAGATCGTCAATGGTGTCGTGCTGATGCAGAATGGCGCCAGCTCCAACGCGACGCTCGCCGCCATCAAGACAGCCTTACCAGCGATCAAAAAATCGCTTCCGCCGGGCGTGACGCTGGACATATTTTACACTCGTCACAAGCTGACGCGTGAGACGACGGGGACCGTCAAGGAAAATCTGATCTATGGTGCCATCCTGGTTTTCGCGGTCCTTTATCTTGTTCTTGGTGATCTGCGCGCGACATTTGTCATTATCTCCGTCATACCCGCGGCGCTTATCTTCGCTTTGACCGGGATGCGCGTCACGGGCGTCTCCGCCAATCTCCTCAGCCTCGGCGCGATTGATTTCGGCATGATTGTCGATAGTGCGCTGGTGGTTGTCGAGCATATCATCGTGGCCCGTCATCAGGTGCGTGACCGCCAAGCTTTTCATGACCTCGCCCATGATATCCTGCGCCGCGTCATCAAGCCTGTCTGTTTCGCGATCCTGATCATCATTCTCGTTTATCTGCCTGTCCTGACCCTTCAAGGGGTCGAGGGGAAGATGTTCCGGCCAATGGCGCAGACGGTCATTATGGCGCTCCTCGCCTCGCTTCTCTACTGCGTGTTCTGCATCCCCGCCCTCGCCGCGATTTTTCTGCGCTATGGCATTGAAGATCGGGAAACGCGTCTGGTCAGGCGGTTAAGGGCAGCCTACGAGCCTGCCCTCGCATGGTGTGCGGCGCGTACGCGCTGGGTATTGGTCGCGACAATCAGCGTTTTCTGCGTGTCCATTCTGCTTGCAGCCCGTCTTGGTGGTGAGTTCGTGCCGAAACTTGATGAGGGGGCGCTTCTGGTCAATACGCTGCGCCTGCCGAGCGCCGCGCTCAATACCGTCCTGCGCGGTGTGACGGAGGAGGAACGCATCCTTCGTAACTTCCCCGAGGTTGAGACGGTTATCAGCAATACCGGCACGTCCGCCATCCCGACCGACCCGATGGGGACGGGGGAGACAGATACGTTCATCTTCCTGAAGCCGCGCGCAACATGGCGCACGGCCAGGACAGAGGCCGGGCTTGTCGCGAAGATGAATGCAGCTTTGCAGGACCACCTGCCGGATGCCGCCTATAGCTGGACACAGCCCATTCAGATGCGCATGGATGATCTGCTTGCCGGTACGCGGACGGAGCTGGCAATTTCAATTTATGGGAATGATCTGACACGTTTATCGCGCCTGGCGGCGGAGACGGTTCAGGCTTTGCGGGATGTTCCCGGCGCGGCGGATGTGTCTTCCGTTTCGGAGGGGACAATGCCTTTCATCCATGTGGACATTAATCGGGATGCGGCCGCGCGGCTGGGCATCTCCGCCAATGACATCACTGAAACGGTTGAGGCGATTGGCGGGCGCATCGGCACGGCCATCATTGCTGATGATGCGATTATCCCAACCCAGATCCGTTTCGCGGCGGGCACAGTGACATCGCCCGAGGATATTGCCCGCCTGATGATAAGGCGGGCGGATGGTGGCGGCTGGGTGAAAATGGGTGAGGTGGCGCATATTCAACAGACAGAAGGGCCATCGCGCATTGATCGGGATGGGTTCCGGCGTCGCGTCATTGTGCAGGCCAATATTCGCGGAAGGGATGTTGCAGGCTTCGTGGCCGCGGCCAGGCAGGAGGTTGCGCGCAGGGTGGTCCTGCCGCCCGGCTACCACATGGCCTGGCATGGCGCGTTTGAAAACCTGCAATCCGCCGTGCATCGTCTTGCCATTGTGCTTCCGATTGCGCTGATACTCATGTTGGGTTTGCTGATCTCCGCTTTATCCTCCCTCCGGCCCGCCTTGCTCGTCTTCTGCAACCTGCCGATCGCCGCATCGGGTGGGATCCTTGCTTTGACCTTGCGCGGAATGCCCTTCAGCATCGCTGCGGGGATCGGCTTCATCGCCTTGTTCGGCGTGGCGGTGCTGAATGGCGTCGTGCTTATGACTCAGATGCGCATTTTCCAGAAAGGCGGGATGGGGGTGGCGCAATCAGCTTTTGAAGCTGCGCGGGCGCGCTTCCGCCCGGTGATCGCAACGGCCGCCGTTGCCAGTTTCGGCTTCCTGCCCATGGCGTTTTCCGAAAGTGCCGGGGCGGAGGTGGATAAGCCACTCGCCAGTGTCGTGATCGGGGGGCTGATTTCCTCGACAATCCTGACGTTATTTGTCCTGCCCGTGGCGTGTGCACGGTGGGGCGGCGGCCTGTCGCGTCGCGGTGACGCCTGACGTTTCGATTTGACATGTCCCTTCGTGGACCCGGGGGGCTCATGATAGAGGGGAGGGGCCGCAACTTTCAGAGTTTCGGCCCGTCCCCGCATGTCACCGCGCCAATATATTGCTGGCAGATTCAGAGCCGTTCAAGCTTCTGACATCACTGCTGAGGGTTCAGTTTCTGTTTGGAAGTGGGCAATCCACCGACTGGAAATAGACGCTATAAAAGGCCCTCACCCGGAGATCGCAGCACGCCGGTTGCGATAAGGCCTGCCACGGAGTAACCGATAAGGTTGTGAATTGTCCGATGTGTCTCTGTGCCGCATCTCCACTTCCGCGGTGGGATCAATTTGTGATACTCACAATCCTGATTGAATGAAAGCGATGTCGGATGTCCTGGAGCGCTTTCCTCCCCAATATAGACGTCATCAGGCGGCGTGTCGCGTGCAGGTATGACATCGTCACTGACGAATGACGCCCCTTCAATATAATCTTCATTCGGGAACATGAAGCCGAGATAAGGTTCCTCCCCGAAAAGCGCGATGACGGGGTAAACACCGACGATCTGTGATGATAAGATGTGAGCATGTGCAGCCCAGGGTTTCTGCCAGTCAAAGGCCAATATGAGTTCACGCGCCTGCCGCCGCGCGTCTGGATTTTTCAAAGTTTTCTGGGCGCTGCGAAGGGACTTCATGACGTCATAAACGTCTTCTGTCGGTCGGATCACATATACCCAGAATGGGACCTCGCGATGTTTCAAAACGGCCTGTTTTGAAATATGCAATGCGACCGCCAATGAATCCGTGGCTGAAATAAAAGATGCACTGCCATCAAGAATTGAATGACCCGACATGTAACGCAGGAGGTCAACATCCTGGCCGGTCATCATGAAACCGCGATCAAAAGCCTCTGGCGGCATGACGGAGGAAATATGGTAAATATATCGAGGCCCTGCGACAGCATTCGCTGCAAAGCTGACGCCTAAAATGAGGATTGAAAATAAGCGGGAAATTTTCATGTTCGACTCCCATTATCTCAAATTGCATTGCCTGGGATTTTGACGAAACGCGTCATGCGCTTCCTTCTCGACCGTTCGTCAGATTATTGAAGCTGGTGTCGGTGCGGGATAACCTCGTCCTTGGAGGAAGTTCTGAAAGTCGTATGAAGGTGCGCCGACGTGATGATCGACGTTGTTTCAGGTGATCCGCTAAAGGGTTGAATTTGTTTCAGATAATAGTTGATGAAGGTCAATATCATCGCGGATGACAGATCAGACAGGGATGCCGCTTGATAATCGCGACAAAAATAAAAAATAATCTGCCATCCGGATGGTTAATCCAAGCCGCGACAAAGCTGAAATGGCAAAAGTCCAAATTCACATATCCATCATCTGGACATATGCGATAAATCGCATCGAAATCGTGAAGAATGACTGGCGCTGCTGAAGATGAAGCCTATAGCTCGCCGCAGACGCCATATCGCGCGACTTTTTGTTTCAAGTGAGTGTCAGGCATCCGGGCTGAAGCCGACCTTGGTAAACCACCGATCACCTTCCACCTGAATCTTGACTTTTCCCGACAAGATAAAGGCGCGCATTGCAATATTGACGATATTGCTGTTGGATATATTCTGCCTGATGCAGTAATTGAGATGATCGTAATCGTCGCGGAAAACAAAATTAATATATGATTGATCCCAGTCGTTTCTCACAATCACACCTGTAATCCGACCTTGATGTTGACCGGAAGTGATGTTTGGATGACTGGCATCACACCAGAGTGCGGATGTCGACGCGATTGCAGGCGACGAGACTGCAAGAGTAACGGTCAACGCAAATAGAAATTTAAGACGCATTTTTCTTGTCCTTATAATCGTTTCTCTAACATGGATGTGATGTCGATTGACTGAATTATCTCCAAAGACTTTGCGGCCGAATGTCACGAAGGACCGATAAGTCAAAAAGTGGATTTGAACCGAATAATGAGACATCAATTCATAAAGGTGATCGTCACGCCTGGACGCCAGTGGGGAATGCAATTTGGCGCAGGCGGGGGGAGATCATAACCTGATTTGATTGGCCCGCTTATTCATCAACTCATATTAAAGCCGATGCTGAACAAAGTATTGGGGTTTTTAGCAATAATATCGACTTCATTATGCAACAAGTAAGCCTTTTCAGCTACGGAGAGTACATTGGGGCTATTTGAATATGTTTGTCGGATACAATAGAGTTTTTTATCGTTTTCATCTTCGAAGAGGAAGGTGACGAAACCGGAATCATCGCCGACTTTTGAAAAGGTCTCTCGCAAATAACCTCTATGTTCGCCCTGTGATATCGTCAGGGAGGAAGGGCAGTCAGCACCATCGGCGAATGCTGGGCCGGAGGCGCACAGGAAGGCTGAAAGTGAGAGTATTGTATATAGGGGGAAACGCATTACCCAACTCCTTTTTAATTATTATTATGTGGATCATCGAATGGAGAGGCCGACAAATTCACCTCCCCAAATAATTCTTTGGGCGCCTTGCCGAAGTAAGTCCGTTTAATTCATCTCGGACCAAACTTCTTCAGGATGTTCGTCATTATTCATCATCTTTTGACGATGGTTTGAATGAAATGATATCGCGGTCATGACGTAAACCCTTATAGAAGAGACGTCGACCTCCACGACCGAAGCAAATGGCGATCTTTCAGATAGTAAAACGCTGAACTTAAAGACGTGCGCCTTACTTCATCGTAAGATCATTTTGTAAGCAGGGTGAAACGCGCGAGCGTCCTTTATTTCCCGCACTTTTGCCAGGCTTGCGGGCGTGAGAAGTCGTCGGAAATTCGCGGGATGTTTCCTCTTTTGCTATGTCGGGTACAGGGTCATCAAGCGAGACGCGGTCAGCTGACGCACAATGCGTTTCGGAAGATGCTCTGAGCCACATATTTTCGCAGCCGATACTGAAGGACAAAGACATGAATTCCCCCTGCTGGTTGCCAGTCTCAACCCAGCCAACGCTGGGCGCTTCGTCGTCGAGGGGCATCGGGTCCAGATTAACTTCAGCGGCGGCCTCAACGTAATGCGGGTTGGGTGTCCAATCTGAAAGGACAAGACCTCCATTGATGATTTGCGCGCGGTAAGCGCCCTGGATGAGTTCGGGCGCAACACCACCAAGTGCCGACCACTCTCTCTGAAGGTGAAAGCGATACCAGAGGGCCCGCGCACGCCGACGTGAGTTGGCGTCCTGGTAGCACTGAACCGCATTCATGAGGGAGCGTGGCATATCGTAGAAATCGGTTGTCGGGCGGATCACATATAAATAGTGAGGCATATCAGGGTGACGTAGAAGTGATATTCGAAGCATACGACGCGATTCATGAATCGAGTCTGAAGTCGAGACGTAGATCGTATCCCATGAATAGACCGAATTACCGGAGGCATGTCGAAGAAAGCTCCGGTCAAAACCGGGAGCGATAAAGCCTCGGACAAATATTGTCTCAGGCGCCACAAAGGTGAAGCGATAAACTCTCTCCGGGGTGGCCTGCGCAATATTCGCCAGATTGAGTGAGACCACAGTTAAACCTGAAAAAATTGCTGCATATCTCATCGTCATTCACGATCCTGCTGAGGGTTCAGAATTGACCTTTTTTATTATCGAATGGTCTTAAAAACTCGCTCCTATATCGTCCCGCTTCCTCTCATTAAGTCAGGTGGAGATCTTCGTGATCCATTGTTGATTATTCTTCTCAATCGTCACTTTTTCATGAAGAACCATTGCTTTGATGGCCGTCGCGACAACGTTTCGATTAGATGAATTCTGTTTGACGCATTCGAGACGATTATCGCTTACGTCTTTAATCAGAAAGTGCACGTAATTCTGATCATAAGCAATTCCGGCAAATGTTGAGATAATATAGCCAGTATAATTTCCCGACACCGCATGTACTGAGTCTGACGGGCATTCAATAGGGACGGGAACTTCAGCTAATGCCATCGTTGGCCCGGACAAGGCCGCTGACAGGATCAATGCACGGAGTTTGATACATCGCATTCGTGCGCTCCTTCTTATTTTGTTTCATTGAACACTGGTTATTTTAATGCGTTAGAAGGGTCAAAGAAATTACAAAATTTTTTCAATTAAAAATATAATGCGCTGACAAGGCTATTTACCGCCTGACTATCCGGTTGAATGGCTCTTCCTCGACGACCTCGACCACGCGGCGCCCCAGGCGATCGCCCGACAATGCGCTTGTGCACGCGTATGGTGTCGACGGTCTCCTGCCTGGATTTTCAGCGTGACGTTTTAAAGCTCATCATGTCCAGGCTCAGCCAGAAGTTGATTTGAGGTCGAGCCCATGAGAATGCCGGTTGCGATCATCCTGGCGACTGTCTTCGTCCAAAGCTGTCGGAATGTGATTTTTGTCGTCGTCAGGCATTGTTCCGACTGCGGCGCGGCGCGGCGCTGACGAGATGCCTCACAGACCATATTATCGATACCCGCCGGAACGAAGCTTGCACCTGCCTCCTCCTCAGTGCCATAAGCTGCGTCGACCGTATTATTCCGGATCGGCATAAGACGACGGCTCACCACGGGAGGGGCGTATTCGTAACCTGCATTCTGCAGATATTCCCCGAATTGGACGGTACGGCCGTCCAGTGAAATTGACTGCCCTCCCATAATCTGGTTGGGAGAAATTCCGTCGCGAGCCACCCAATATTCCTCGTGATGCCAGTCTGTCAGGATCCACAAAGTGTTGACCTGCGCTCTGGCGGGCGAGTCAGGCAGGTTGTCTCGTGCATATTCGATAGATTGGGCAACGTTGTAAAAATTGCTCGTGGGGCGGATGGTGTAAAGGAAGTAACGCTCATCAGGGTGGGTTCTGAGACGTCGCCTGAGGATGTTGATCGCTGCGTTCAGAGAGGATGTCGACACCAGATAGCCGGATGTGTCTTCGGTGATTGAATTTCCCGAAATATAGCTGAGGAAATCATAATTCTCTCCTCTGGCGGTGAACCCCTGATCAAATACGATGCCAGGTGCGTAACTCGACAAACGGTAAGTGACGGGAGGTGGTTTGGCGTAAGCCGATGCGGTCAATATCATCGTCACGATGAGGGGAATGGCAGCTTTAGATTTCATGATTTTTGTTATCCTTAAGAAATTGAGAGGCATGTCTGACGGTTATTTTCACGCGGCCATGAAGGATGGGATTTCGGCAATGACAGGTCCATCCAGTTTTGACCCGACAACTTCCGATAAATCTCAAACCTCGGTGGGCATCGGGCCTGTAAGGACGCCGGAAACAATCAGTCTCGCCACTTCCTTCGCGTGAAGCGCTCTGATGGCAAGTTTTCGAGACGGCATGCATGAGTCATTCCAAGCCGTCTCCAAATTTTGTGGCGCACGGTCACATCCCATGTTGTTAAGCGCCGCAGGCATTAAAAACATGTTGTCTTGTCCAGCGGCAACTTCCACCAACCGGTCGATAGTATTGCGAACGGGCAGAGGGTTGGGGTTGACAATGGGCGGTAAATAAAAGTAATTCGGATTTCTTTCAAGTTCACTCCGCTGAATAGTGCCGTCAAAAATTCTAAGACGATAGGCGCTTACGATCAGGTCGGGTGTGATGCCTCCATAAGCCGCCCATTCATGATATCGTCGACCTGAAATCAGGAGTGTCTGAGCTTCATGCCGCGCTTCGACATCCGGTAAAATGACGGCCGCGCGATGCAATGATATGGAAAGACTGTGGAAGTTTAATGTCGGCCTTATCGTGTAAAGGAAAACCTCTGTTCCGGGATGATATTGATGAAACCGCCGGAAGAGGTCCAACGCAAATTCAATCGATGACGTGGTTGCGACATATGCTGATGTTTGATCAGTCAATGACGCGCCAGAGGCAAAGCGGAGGAGGTCAACGTTATCCCCGGCTGCTTGAAAGCCATGGGCGAAAATATCCGCCGGTGGCCGGCTTGAAAATCGGTAGACAGAGATGACTGGATCTTGAGCGCGACAGGTCTGCGAGACGAAAAAGATCGTAAGCAGGGCGAGGGCGTATTTTAATTTCATGATCGTTTCTCTAAATCGACTTCTCATTATTAAGTAATATGACTCTATATTGCGGGAAGGGTTGATATTGGCGCTGAATTATTTTTCTGCTCAGAGTTCATCATGCCCGGGTACGCTCAGGAGCTGACCTGAGACGGAACTCATCAGGATGCCTGAAGCCATCATTTTTGCCACTGTCTTCGAACGAAGCGCCTTGAAAGTCATGGGGTTGACGGAGAGGCAGTGGCTCGCAAAAGCCTTCCTGCATTGGCGGGGCTGTTGGTCGCAGCCCATATTGGCAATCGCGGCGGACATGAAGCCGGCGCTAAGAGGTTCCTCCGCGACATAAGCAGCGGCGACCGTCGCATTATGCACGGGCATCGGAAGATGACTGATGGCGGATGGCATGAAAAGGTAATGATCATTTCTTGTCAGGTCACCCAGTATTGGATGGCCGTTATTCCAGAAAAACCGCCTGACACCTGAAATCTGCTCAAGGCTGATGCCGCCCCGCGCTGCCCAATGCCCGTTTTCCTGGCCCTGGGTTGCGAGCGCGATTGCGCTGGCCTGCTCTCTGACTGCGGGATTGGGCAAGGCATCTCGCGCGAAACGCAAGGACGCTGCGACACTGTAAAAATTCTCGGTCGGGCGAACCATATATATATAAACGGGTACGGATGGATAGGCCCGCGAAAAAATGGCGGCGATGGCGATCGCGTGCCTGGGTATCTGAGTTGTCGAGATATAGGCCGACGTGCCATCAGTGACTGAGGTTCCGGCGACGTAACGCAGAAGATCTATATCATCTCCCTCGGCCGGAAATCCGGATGAAAATACGTCCGCCGGCGCGCGGGAGGATATGCGGTAAACGACTTTGGGCGGGTCGAGAGCATAGCTTGCGGTGTCCAGAAATAAGGACGCCAGGATGAAGGCTACTTGCAGGACTTTCATTTCAGTAACTCTCTTTTTATACGATTAGAAATGCAAAAAATTCACAAGCAAGAAGTTTTGCTGGTGAAGCTTACTCAGGAAAGCCATCCGCATCTCGAAGTGCGGATGAGAGGTCGGCTTACAAATAATCGCGCGGTCATCACCGGATGAGATCACAAACTCAGGACGCATGATTTCCGGGCCTGGTCTCGGCTCGCCCTATCTTCGGATCCGACAGAACATCCAGGACCATGAGCTTTGAGACAAATTGAGCGTACAGCGCCCGGAAAGTGAGTTTCTTCGCAGAAATGCATGCATCCCCTCGCGCGACTTTTCGACGGGGTTGCGGCGCACCGCAACCCATATGGTCCATTCCGAGAAGTATGAAATTGATCTGATGCGTCTGTTCGCCGATATAGGCGGCTTCAGCCGTCCGGTTTCGGATCGGCATTGGGTGCAGGCTGACTTCCGGTCGGCTGTATAAGTATTGCGGATTAGATATCACGGTACCGAGGACAACCCGACCATTCTCCAGATAGAGGCGCCTCGCCTTGTAAATCTGACTCGGGGAGACGAAGTCGCGGGCCGCCCAGACATTGAATGGACGCTCCGCAACCAGCATGTCGCTCACTTGCTGCCGAGCTTCGCCTTCCGGCAGGGCTGTACGTGCATAAAGAAGCGACGTCATCACACTGTAAAATGAGTCGGATGGACGGATGGCGTAGAGGTAATAATCGACGTTGGGTCGGTGGGTCAGACGATTTTGCGCCGCGGCGAGAGTGCGTTCCAGGGAGTCATTCAGCACCAGATAAGCCGATGTGCCATCCGCGACGGATGCCCCCGAAATAAAGCGGATGAAATCGCGATCCGTGCCTTTTGCCGTGAGACCATGTTAAAAAATCATGGTGGGTGGGGAGGACGTGAAAATATAGACGACATGGGGCGGGGTATCGGCAACATATGTCGATGGGATTCCAGCCATCGCGAGGATGGAGATGATGAGTCGCCTCAAAACCGGCTTAATCGCATAAACGGACATATCAGTCTCGCGCCTACTTTCTCTCTCGCACGGATCACAATCAACTTGACCGAGTTTCAGGAACGCTTTCCCAGTTGCGCTTTAAAGCTGGCCCGAGCCTGAAATCGAAAAAACATTGGTGACGATCATTTTTGCGACTTTTCGTTCATGAAGCTTGCTGGTCGACAGCCGCTCAAGCGGCAGGCACAGGCCTGACGGCGATGCGGCGAGGTTGAGATGTTGCGGCGTGCAGGCCATCTCTGCGATCGACGCAGGTATGAAATCGATGCCTTTCCCGTTTTTCGCAACCTCGGCGGCGTCGATTGGCGTGTTTCGCGGCGGCATCGGGCGCTGGCTGACCTCCGACACGGCCGAAATATAATTTGGGTTCGGGGAGAATGCCCCAAGTTCCGGGACATCGTCGTGCCATGTGAGGGTTCTGACGCCCATAATCTGCTCATTCGAGATTGAGGTGTCAGCCGCCCACTCATCCTCCACCCAATAGCGCGTAGAGAACCAGATATCGTTCAATTCCTTCTTCGCCACGCCTTGCGGTAAAATTTCCTCGGCAAATCGACGTGAGTCGACGATATTATAGAAATTCTTCGTCGGGCGGACGTAATAAACATAGACCGTGCCATGAGGTTTATCACGCGTAAGCGCCTCACTGATCCGCGTCGCATGGCTCATCGCTTCTGTCAGAGGGAGATAAGCCGATTTCTCCCCCGATGCGCCTTTGCCTGCCAGAAAGCGATTGAGATCTTTCTCCGTACCGTCGCTTGTCAAGCCTGCGGAGAAGATGCTCTCCGGCGGTTGGAAGGATACGGTGTAAACGACCAAAGGCGCAGCTTTGGCGTGACTCACTGAAGCAAACATCATCGACGCGATGACGAGAGAGGCGTTGAGGAATTTCATGGGATTTTGATTCCGTGAGCGTTAAGTGAATTTAGATTGCTGAAACCATCTGTCCCTGCCCTCATCATTGACGCTTTGACGCGTAGACACTCCTCCGCGGCAGGACCAATATCTTTCAGCTATCGCGGATGGGTGAAGGGTTTTTCCGGGCGATATACGTGACAAGACGGGCGCGTAGTCAGGACTTAAAGCTCGTCATGACCTGGTGCACTCCAGAGCTGACCTGAGGTCGAACCCATAAGGATGCCGGCAGCAATCATTTTCGCGATCGTCCGTTGATAAACCGTTTTGACCGGAAGGTTCTCAAGAGGCGTGCATTGATGTGAAAGAGATGATGTGCCGAGGCGTTTTGATTGCGGGTCACACGGAATATTGGCGACAAAGGCCGCCATATAGCCAGCGCCGTGCGGTTCCGCAGCAACATCCAGATTATTCAATGTTTCGTTGCGTACCGGCAGGGGTTGAGGGTTCACTTCCGCCGGGGCAAAAATATAATCTTCATTGTCAGCCAGATGGACTAAACTGTGAGGATTATGACGGTCACCATAGCTATATACCGCCGCAATCTGGTCGCTCGTGATCGAACTGGTCGCCGCCCAGGCATAGGTGAGTGAGTGTCTTTCTGCTTCCATCACGTGACGAATGTTGAGAGTTGTTTCAGAGTCTGGAATAGCTGAACTGGCAAATTCAAGAGATCGCATCACGTTGTAGAAATTTGGTGTCTGTCGGACCTCGTAAACGTAAAGCGGCGTCCCGGGGTTCGCGTCGGCAATTTGCTGAGCGCGTTCCATCACGACATAAAGGTGGTCGAAAAGAGGGATGAAGCGGGCGCGTCCCTCCCTTATTGAAGAACCGGCGATGAAATGGAGGAAGTCACTGTCATCACCCGCAATCGGAAAGCCCTCAGCGAAGACTTTCTCCTTCGGATCAAAAGAAATTTTATAGAGTTTTTTTTGCGTATCTTCAGCGTGGCCCGAAGAAACGATCAAGGTCGAGATGATTAAAAGCGAGGCGGCTAAAACTTTCACGGTAATCTCCATTATTGAATTTGTTATGTGAAGATGAAACCAGAATAATGAATGATCGAAATGAGACGAATTTCAAAAACAAAGCGGGGTCTATTGCGTCTCAGTCAACGCTTTTTTACGAAGTCTCAATCTCATTGCCCTCTCTTACCGATTGGCGAATCTACCGGGATAAAAGGACGTGGTTTAAAGCTCATCATGTCCCGGTACGCTCATGAGTTGCCCCGAGGTTGTATCCATGAGGATGCCGGTAGCGATCAGCTTCGCCACCGTCTTGCTGTAAAGCTCGTAAAACGAGAGCTTTTTGATCGGCAGGGGGCAGGTATCTGCTTGAGAAGAACTCAAACGTTGGGGTTTTGAGTTACATGTCATCGTGACAATAGGCCCGGGTATGAAGCCAGCCCCTTCAGGGTCTTCCGCGACGGCGGCAGCTTCTACTGAAGCATTCCGTATAGGTAGCGGATTATGGCTGACTTCCGGTTCCGCGAATAAGTAATTGGGGTTGGGTTCGAGATCACCCGGCACATATCTGTCACCCTCCATACGCAACCGTCTCACGCCGATAATCTGGTCGGCGGGGATTGCCCTCGTGGACGCCCACATCGCGGATGTCCACGCGCGCGATGAAAGCCATGCTGTGTGCATCTGACTTCTTGCTGCACCCTCCGGCAATACACTCATGGCGAATCGCAAGGATTCGTCGACGCTGTAAACATGGTCCGTCGGGCGGATTTCATAGACGTACAGTGTTTCGAAGTGGAAATGTTCGGCAAGATGCGTCAAGACCGATGACATTTCATTCATTCTGGCCAGCAGTGAGATGTAATTCTGATTTGTGCCGAATTGCCACCCTCCTGCGGACCAGAAGCTCGTTCTCTCATCAGGTAGGCTTATCCCATGTCCCTCATCAATGACTTCCGATGGCGGTGCAAAAGAGAAAGTATAGACGACAGAGGGTGGGACTACGGCGAAACTTGCTGTGGCAACGAATGAAGAGGCGATAAAAATTGTGGCTGCCAGTAATTTCATGATGAACTCCATTCTTTTTATGATGATGCATTGGTGGAATTGAGGTGTTGCGCAGTTTTATCGACGCGCGATGCGCCAACCAGGCGCCGTAAGACGATTCTCACTTAAAGCTCGTCATGCCCGGGAACGCTCCAGAGCTGCCCGGAGCTTGTCCCCGTCAGAATGCCGGTAACGATCATTTTCGCAATCATTCTGCTATGGAGCGTGCTGAGAGGCACGCGTTTAAGGGGCAGGCATGAGGTGGATGGGGTTGCGCCGAGGCGTCTCGGTTGCGCGTTGCACCCGTCAGGAACAATCGCGCCCGGGATGAATCCGACACCGTGCGGGTCTTCAGCTACAACCGCTTCCTCGACCGTCGCATTCCGCACGGGCATTGGGTAGCGGCTTGATTCTGGCAATGCGTAGAGGAAATCCGGATTATAAATAAAGGTTTGCCTTCTCAGCTCTCCATTGACCCAATGATAGGGTGCGGCACCGAAAATCTGCGCGCCGGAAATCTCGCCTCTGGCTGGCCATAATCCCGTCGTCCAATGACACGTTGCGCGCCATGCCTGACGCAACGCCTGTCTTGCCTCACCGAGCGGGAGAGCATCCGCAGCGATGCGCAACGACTCTTCCAGATTAAAAAAATTGTTGGTCGGGCGTATTAGATAAAGGTAGACGGTCAAGTCAGGATAGTTTCGAGCAATGTTTTCGACAATTGGCTCCACTTCATAGAGATATTGGGCTGTGGTGACATAATTTGAGGTTTGATCTTCCGTAGGACCCGAAGTCAGAAAGCGAAGAAGATCCCTGTCATGCCCTGACGAAACCCAACCACGAGAGAAGATTTGCGCCGGCTCAGACATGGAAATCCTATAAACCCAGTCCGGAGGGTCCGAGGCATAACAGGCTGTCGAAAAAAATGACGAAGTGATGAAAAGAGAGGCTGCCAGGACCCTCATAGTGACCTCCATTACTATATTATTTTTTTTAAAATGGAGCGTTAGCCAATAATTGCTCTTACTAAACGTACTTAAACAATTAAGAGTCTGGAAATTTCGGCCGACATGTTCGATGCATTATAACATTGACCCGTCATTCGATGATATTTCCTTTCTCCGTTCGAAAAATTTGTTTAAAGCGCGAAAATCACAGTTCATCATGCCCGGGAACGGTCCAGAGCTGCGCCGATCTTGTCCCTGTCAGAATGCCGGCAGCGATCATTTTTGCGATCATTCTGCTATGGAGCGTGTGGAGAGGCACGCTTTTAAGGGGCAGGCATGAGGTGGACGGGGTCGCGCTGAGGCATCTCGGTTGCGCATTGCACCCGTCAGGAACAATCGCGCCCGGGATAAATCCGACACCGTGCGGGTCTTCAGCTACAACCGCTTCTTCAACCGTCGCATTTCGCACGGGCATCGGGCCGTTGCTCGCTTCCGGCAGCGCGTAGAGGTAACCCGGATTAGAGATAAAGCGGCCCTGTCTCAGCCGTCCATCAACCCAGTTATAGGGCGTTGCGCCAAAAATCTGCGCGCCGGAGATCGCGGCGGTGGCCGGCCATGACCCATGCGCCCAATGTCTCGTTGCGAGCCATGCCTGGTGCAACGCCTCTCGCGCCTCTCCGGGCGGAAGAGCATCACGCGCAAAACGCACAGATTCTTCCAGATTGTGAAAATTATCGGTCGGTCGAATTTGATAGACATAGACGATCTGATCAGGATGGTTGCGTGCAATTTCTTCAATCACCGGCTCCAAATCATCCAAAAATTCATTGGAGCAGATGTAATATGTGCTCTCATCTCGCACAGAACTCCAGGTCAGATACCGCATGAGATCCCTGTCGATGCCCATCGTCACCCAACCCTCGGAAAACTTTTGTATAGGATCCCCCATGGCGACCTTGTAAACCCAGTCTGGCGGGGTGATGGCGTAGCTCACCGAAGTGAAAAACGATGAAGCGACAAAGAGAGAGGCTACGAGAAACTTCATAATGATCTCCGTTCTTGATTTTTTTTGTTAAAATGGAGCGTCGTAAATGTTCTGCTTCTATTGATCGCAATCGAGACTTGATGCTGTGGCGAAGCCTGCCAACATGCACGTCGCATGATGATTTCGGCCTGTCATCGCGGTGATGTTTCCCTCCTTTGAGAGAGAAAAATCTGTTGCAGGCTCAGTCATCACAATTCATCATGCCCGGAGCCTGGCAAAAGCTGGCCCGAGCCCGTACTTGCTATGATGCCGGTGGCGATCATTTTCGCGACTGTTTTTGAGCGAAGCGTGCGGACAGACAGATATTTAAGCGGCAGGCATGAGGTGGTCGTGGCTGCACAAAGACGTCTCGGTTGCGCGTTGCAACCATCCGGAACAATTGCGGCGGGAATAAAGCCGAGACCATGCTGGTTTTCCGCGACGACAGCATTTTCCACCGTTGCGTTGCGCACAGGGATTATGCGGTCACTCACCTTCGGTATTGCGTAGAAATAATTAGGGTTGGGGATGTATCGGCCGAGCCGCAAGGCGCCATTCTCCATCCGAAACGGATATGCTCCCGCTATATGATCGCCCGTAATTGCAGCGGTGGCTAACCACGTGACGGGCGACCATTCCCGTGTAGCGAGCCAGTAATCATGCAGCCTCCTCCTGGCAGCGCCGTCGGGGAGAGCATCTCGTGCGAAGATGAGAAACATTTCCAGATTGTAAAAATTATCGGTCGGACGGATACGATAGAGGTAAAGTGTCTGGTCCGGGTGCGACCTTGCCATATCCCCAAAAACCGGACTTAAATCAGGCGGTTCTTCGGTGGTTGCCAAATAGGCCGAGGCTGATCTTTGTCTCAACGTGCTTGTAATGAAGCGGACAAGGTCTCGATCATGGCCTAAAGTGATGAAGCCGTGAGCAAAGATATTTGTCGGCTCTTGAGTCACAACCTTGATGACGTAGCTCGGCGTGTTGATGGCATGGCTTGCTGATGGAAAGTGGCCTGTTGTGACAAAGAGAAAAGCTGATGAAAATTTCATATCGATCTCGTTTTTGGCATCATTATGAGACTTTAAGACTGTAACGACAATCCGTCTGATCCGATCGCGCCTAATGATGGAATGTTGGAAGGAGCGTCTTCGGATTGGTCAATCGACTTCGCCATTTATCGACAGATCAACATCTTCCCTCCGGCCCCTGCAGGTCAGATCCGCCTCAACTCATAATTCATCATGCCCAGGTTCACTTCGGAGCTGACCGGACGTCGAACCCATGAGGGCGCCCGAAACGATGAGCTTTGCGATCGTTTTCGTACGGAGTGCGCCGAAGGAGAGGCGAGTAACCGGTGGGCAAGGGCGCGTCCTGGATGTGCCGAGGCTTTGGGACTGAGGGTCGCACGCCGTATTAACGACCGCAGCTGGCACAAACCCGACGCCATGGGCTGCTTCCGCGACCTCGGCGGCTTCTACCGTCGCATTTCGCACGGATAGCGGGCGGTGACTGACTTCCGGCGGCAGAATATAATAATTCGGGTTGTTGAAGAAAGAACCGAAATAAGGTCGATCATCATTCCAATAATATCTTCGTGCAACCGAGATCTGGTCACCCGCAATCGCGGCGGTGGCCGCCCAGGCTCCTTCCGTCCAATGATGTGTCGCGCGCCACAAATCATCGACCTGCCGCCAGGCCGGGCCCGGCGGCAAAACATCCCGGGCATATAAAAGTGACGCTTCCACATTGAAGAAATTTTCCGTCGGGCGGATGTAATAGACGTAAATCGGGCGCTCGGGATGTCGCCTTGCAGTCGCTTCACTGATTGCTGACACATCGCACCATAGATCCATCGACGAGACGCAGGCGGTGCTGTCATCTTCGGTCGACGCGCCTGATATGTAGCGGATGAAATCCCTGTCATGGCCGAGCGACACGAAGCCAGTCTGAAATACGGTCTCCGGCGTTTGGAAGGAGACCTTATAAACCTTATCAGGCGGGGTCATCGCGCGACTTATGGTAGTTGACAGAGTTGCAGCCGTGAGAAGGGCGACCGAAAACAGTTTCATGGTGATCTCTGATCTGGCGATGATTGTTTGGGAGCGTATCCAGGATGATGATCCGCCTGCCCAGCGTGCCAGGACATCATGGACGCCCAGGCGCTTTTTAGCAGCGTCACCAACGCCTTTTGGCGATTGCGCATATCGCGGTGGCATTCTCTCATTCTGGCAAAAGGGGTCGGGGCAAGGGGCGGTCATAGCTCATCATGCCCGGCCTCACTCACAAGCTGAGCGGGTAATGCACTTACAAGAATGCCGGAAGCGATAAGCTTCGCGATTGCCTTCGTGCGGAGTGTGTCGAAGGAGAGGCTCTCGACAGTCGGGCAACGCTGCGTCTGCGCGTTTCCAAGGCGTCTGGGCTGTGCATCGCACGCCATATTGGCGACTGCGGCGGGCATGAAACCAACACCATGCGCCTCTTCCGCGACTTCAGCGGCGTCTACCGTCGCATTATGCACGGGCATCGGGCCGCGGCTCACTTCCGGCGGCAGGTAATAGTAATTCCAGTTGACGATGTAGGCGCCGTAATAGGGATCACCGTTATTCCAGTAATATCTACGTGCGCCGGAAATCTGATCGCCCGCGATGGCGGCTGTGGCGACCCAGCTCCCCTGTGTCCAGCCGCGCGTTGCGAGCCATAAATCATTGACCTGCCGTCGCGCCGCGCCACTCGGTAGAACATCCCGGGCAAATAAAAGTGACTCTTCGACATTAAAGAAATTTTCGGTCGGGCGGGCATAATAGATGTAAATCGGGAGCTCGGGATTTCTCCTTGCCGTGGACTCGACCACGTAGGATACGTGATGCCACGAATCCAGCGTCGAGACATAGGCCGTGCTGCTATCCCTTGTTGATGCGCCCGACGCGAAGCGAACAACGTCTCTGTCACGACCGACGGCAACGAAGCCATTGAGGAAAGTGGTTTCCGGTGGCCGGTAGGAGACCTTATAAACCATGTCAGGCGGGTCGATCGCGTAGCCTGCTGACGCAAATGCAGCCGAGGCAATGAGGAGCGCGGCCGTCAGGCGTTTCATGGTGATCTCTGATCTTGCAATGATTTTGTGAAGGTGAAATTGCGGTCATGACCGACATGGTCAGAAAGGAACTGTGGAATTGGTGAGGCGGCGCATCTCATCCACGTTAGCAAAGCAACCTGACGGAAACGCGTTGCCTGAACGTCGCTTTCCCAAAGTGGAAGAGGGGCCAGGGGAAGGGGGGCGGTCATAGCTCATCATGCCCAGGCACGCTTCGGAGCTGACCGGATGTTGAATCCATGAGAATGCCAGCGGCAATCAGCCTGCCTAAGTTTTTCGTGCGCAGTTCCTGGAAGGTCAAGCGCTGAAGGGCTCGGCATTGCGGCGATTTGAAAGTTGCGTGTCGTTGAAATTGCGGGCCATGAAGCATGTCCACCATTCCAGCAGCTTCAAAACCGACGCCATGCGGTTGAGGCGCGACGAAGGCGGCCTCAATCGTCGCATTATGGATCGGCATAGGATAGGCGCTGACCTCAGGATCTCGATAGACATAATTCGGATTAGGCTCCAGCGCACTCAGTGTCGGGTTGTCATTATTCCAGTAAAATCTTCTCACGCCCATAATCTGGTTCGGTGAAATGGCGGCGCGGGCGGCCCAGTAATAAATCATCTCTCCCTGCGTGGCCCGCCAGATCGTGTCGATCTCTCGCCTGACATCAGGATTGGGGAGGACATTCTGCGCAAAGCGTATGGAATCCGAAACACTGTAAAAATTATCGGTCGGGCGGATGTAATAAATATATAAAGGCCCTGTCAGTGCCTCCTCATTACATTCTGAACACAAGTCGATGGCATTGGGTAAAGAGCTTGTGGTTGCGACGTAGGCTTCATTATCGTTAGCAAGGGACATCCCTGACACGTAATGCAGAAGATCCCTGTCATTTCCGGCGGCGGAAAAACCCTCTTTGAAGACGGTTTCCGGTGGGGAGAGATTGACCCGGAAAACGACGTCAGGCGTATCTTCAGCGAAACTCACTGTCGCACGCCATGTCGCTGCCAACGCGATAATCGCTTTACGGAATTTCATGGCCGTTTCTTTCTTTTACTTTGACCAGGGAAATGAAATCAGATGATGAAATTCAAATTCGAATTTGCTTCCTCGGTCACTTCAAGGTTGCGCAAAATTTTTGCCGGATGGGGAAAGCGTTTTTATAATTCATCATGCCCCGGCACGCTCGGGAGCTGGCCCAGTGCCGAGTCCAAAAGGGTGCCCGTCGCAATGAGCCGCCCGACGGATTTCGCCCGAAGTTCATCGACGGTCAGCTTGGTGAGGGGCGCGCAGAGATCCGTTTTCGGGTCGTTGAGCCGATGCGAAGATCTTTGGCATCCCATAACATCGATGGTGGCCGGCCAGACGAAGACACCTCTTCTTCGTTCCGCAACGTAAACCACCCCTATGCTGGCATTATGCATGTCCATCGGGCCATTAGCCATCGCGGGGGGAAGATAAAGATAATCCCAATTGACCGTATACTCGCCCGTATATAATTCACCTTGATCCAGGTAAACCTCTCGAGCGCTCATGATCTGCTCTCCGAGAATTCCGCCGAGCGCGACCCATTCGTGAGTCCGAAAGCCTTCGAGAAGAAAAGTGGCAGCTTGCGCGCGCGCCTCCGGGCTTGGCAGGTGGTATCGCGCATAGTGCAATGAGAATCGCACGCTGTAAAAATTATCTGACGGTCTTATAGCGTATACGTAAAATCGAAGGTTAGGGGAAAAACTCAAATGGTGACGGGCGACACTTAACACGCCCTCATAAGTATCTAATGTCGTCATATAAGCTGATCGTAGCAAAGGTATCGGCGTGCCCGCTGCGTAGCGCAAAAGGTCGGTATCGTATCCGTCCGCTCTAAATCCATTTCGGAATGCCTCCTCCGGGGGGACGAGGGAAAGGCAGTAAACGACTTCAGGCGGCCGGATCGCAAGCGCTACGGATGATTGCACCATCGGCAAAGTGAGAAAGATGGAACTATGGACGAAGGCACGGGTCGACTTGCCCGTAAAATAATGACGTTTCATTAAATCAGGCTCCGGAAGCGTGGTAAGTCCACTGGCGTGAACGCTCACACAGCCTCAGAGCGGAAATTTGGCCAAGCGAGCTTACACGAATAATAAGTGACGTTTTCGAAAGGTAGGACGACGTATCTCAACAGTAAAAACACTTGAGATGCGGATTTAAAGCGCAGGCAGAGATGTACGTGAACAGGGATTTCAAAGCTGCTACCGAGCAACTGACGCGCTGGCATCTTCCTCTGGCGCATTTCTGGAGTAGATTGCGCCAGAGAGAAGGGCAAACTCTACTCTGTCGCTTTGAAAAGAACGCCTGTCAGCCAATAATCTGCAGCCGTATTGATAATAACCTTATGGTTGAGCAGAAAAGCTTTCTCAGCTAAAGCTACGATATTCGCTTTGCCGTCAGTCGTTTGTCTGACGCAATAATATTTATTATCAGTATCATTCTTGAAAAGAAAATGAATTCATTCCTGGGGCCAAGCTTGTTTGAGCCGCACATCCACGAAGATACCTGAATGCGATCCGGGAGATAGGGTTTTTTCCTGGGCCGTGCAATCGAGCTGATCATCGGCTTTTACGGAGGGGGACGCGAGAGTGACCGCGAGCGCCATTAAAGCGAGAGGCACAAAACGCATTTAATCTGTCCTTTTATTGTTATTGTTTATTAATAAAAGATGTTGATTTATTAAATCAGTTTAACGCGTAAACATTTCAGGAACGTATATTTCCCAAAGGAGACAAATAGAGAAACACGCGTTTCAGGCACATCCTCACATCATCAATTACCGCTGACGCGTCAAAATTCCTCAGATCAGGCATTCAACCAGGATTTGGCAGCCCGAATTGACATTTGAAGCCGTCAGGTCGCGCGTGCGATCGCTTCGATTGAATATCTCGCAGCTTACGCGCTTTGCGATAGAGGACGAGCATTTCCCAGAACACGTTTCATCAGGTCGGAGCGACAGGCTGGCTTTATTCTGTCGCCTTGAAAAGAATGCCTGTCAGCCAATAATCGCCAGCCGTATTGATGACAACCTTATGGTCCAGAATAAAAGCTTTTTCCGCCAAGGCTACAATATTTGAATTGCCGGCAGTCGACTGTCTGACACAGTATAATTTATTATCCGAATCATTTTTGAAAAGGAAATGAACGTAATCTTGGGGCCAAGCTTCTTTGAGCCGCATATCAACGAAGCGACCTGTGTGCGTCCCGGCAGACAGGCTTCTTTCCTGGGCTGAGCAATCGATCTGGTCATCGGCTTTCACAGAGGGAGTAGCGAGCATAATCGCGAGAGCCGTTAAAGCGAGAGGAATAATGCGCATTAAACTTGTCCTTTATTGTTATAATCAAGTTGTTACGGTTACGATTTTAACAGAGCATGGTCTCAGTTAGACATTACAAAAATTTTTAACGCACTCAGCGTGTAAATTAGGGAATGGTTTACCAGATTATTTCAGGAACAAATGATTCCGGTATCTATGCTCTGTCACGTCGCTCATAATTTGGCCAGAATAGCAGATGATCAGTCCAATCAATGCGACTTCATGTTGACGAAGCCGCTGCGGATTTCGCCTTCGGTTTTGCGCGTTTAATCTCCCGTCACGCCGCCGTCAAAAAACTGTCTCCGGCGTGTGACATAAAATCAGAGGGGTGGAAGGTTTTCTCTCTCGAGCAAAAGCTGGCCTGTTCGCATCAGTGCTGACGAGACGATTTAACACGCTTCATTTCTGAACTATTAATATTTAAGACTGTAGAATGAGGAAGTCATTTTTAAAGAATGGCAGTCGAATAATGTATATGCGAGGCAAAATGATTGACGACTTTAAGCAGAACTTCATCGATTTCGCGATCAGGATGGTCGGTGTAGCTTCCCGGTGCGCTAATGAAGAGGGCACTAAAATGTTTCTCGTTTTGCCGTTTTTATCGTTTATCGGCTACGACATTTCAAATCCGGACGAAGTTTGTCCCGAACATAACGCCGATTTTTCTGAAAAATATAAAAACCGGGTCGATTACGCCATCCTCAAAGACTCATCTCCGGTCATTGCCATTGAGTGCAAAGCAACGGGTGCGGCTCTGAAAGATGATCGAGGGCAATTGCGGTCTTATTTCAACGCCGCGCCCACCGTTAAGATGGGTGTCATTACTGACGGGCTTCTTTACGAATTCTATGCGGACTCTGATGAGCCGAATATGATGGACGCAAATGCCTTCCTCTCATTTGATCTGACACAGGTTGCTGAGGGTAAAATCGAAGAGTCAGTTGTGGACGGTTTAAAAAGTCTTGAACGGAAATCCTTCGACCCGGAAAATATCGGCGCTGAAGCGAAAAGAAAGCTCATCTTCCAAGGTCTGGTTCAAAGAATTAACGAGCTTGCAGCGCGACCCAGCAAAGCATTCGTTCGCCTCATTTTGCAGGAAATCGGGATTTCCGGCGTGCGGTCAAAATCACTGCCGGATTATGTCAATCTCACGCAACGTGCTTTCGAGGAATTCATCAATATCAAAATTCTCAAAAGGCTGGATCTCAGCAATAAAGCGACTCAGCAGGAAGACCCGGTTGTATCCCTTGAAGCAAACGCCAATGACGCCGTGATCAATCCGTTGGAGACGGATCAACTCGGGGAGGAGGAAGCGGCTTTTCTCAATAACGTCAAGCAACGACTTGCCTTTCTCTCTGAGACAGATATGCTTTTTGAGGCCATTAACGACGTGGATTTCAAAGCGTATCGAGATTGCGTGGTGGTTTTTTACAAAAAGGAACGGGTGGGCCGACTTTTCCGGATTAAGAGAGATCGCAGTGCCGTTCGCGCTGTGGAATTTGACCAGGAATATGGTGGCCGCATACCCTTTGAGGACACGGCACTCACCCATCAGAGCTTGAAAAAGGTCTTCCAGGACAAAGTAAACGCTTTTGCGGATGGTGGGAAAACCGCGAAGAGAGAAGTTGAGACCGCCGACCTTTGAAAGTGCGGGCGGTCACGGGTTGGGATATCGCGTCATCCCGGCCCGTTTATAGCGGCCTGTAAGAGCTCAATATTTTGCCGGATATCAGGCTCACCTGAGGCGGTTAAAAGGCAACCTCTTCACGGTCTGGGAAGGCGATCCTGAGTTCAAGCTCTTTATGACGGGAGAGGTTTGAGAGATGGGCGAGGGGGATGATGCCTTTCCCGCTTGTCCAGCGGGATCGACCATCCTCAACATTATTCCAACCACCAAGTTGCCTGTCATTGAGATGCGCATCAATCACCATGCTATGGCTCTGATCAGACACATGGACAGGCCCCACACGCACGCCCAGTCGGCGTCGATCATCCCAATAGGGGCCATGAAACTGGTCCGGACGAGAAGCATCGCTTTCAATGACGACGTACTTCGTCCCGGCAGGCACCGAGAATACCGCATGCCGGTCGTTTACATCCTTCAAGAGGGCGATCTCACCACGGTCAGTCCTGAGCTGTACCAATTTGCGGCTCAATACGGGATTGCTCGACGTCACCGGCATGCCTAGACTGTTTGAACGCGCTGCCAGGCGCTGCCACACTCGGTTCGCTTCCTCAATTTCGGTCACGAGCGGGTAGGCGAGGGTCGTGTCGATCTCTTCTCCCGAACTCTCGACCACGCCGAACTCCCGCTTATTCTGACCGATCAGATAGCTTTCTGAGGGGAGGGCTTCTGAAAAGACAATGGCATGCTTTTCAAAAGCGAAGTGATAATAAGTATAACGGCGACGTTTCAGGTCATAAGCAATTGAGGCGCCATTGACGAGGCGACGCACAGGTATCAATTTTTCATTAATGAGAATGCAGTGCTCGGGTGTAATCCACAAATCGCGTTTCGGTAGGCCCTTGTCGAAAGCGTCGGCCTTGATACGTACGAGGAAGTTATCCATCTCCGTCGCGCCGCGGAGATCCACCTCTCTTTTGCCCAGCCACCTGATGGGTTGCGGCCCAAGATGCGTCGAGACAAGGTCACCCAATTCAAGCGTTTCAACCAACCTGTCACCGTCCGGCGTCTGGATGAGTGTGCCCTCGGCAAAGCATGATGAAATGATCGTGCCGCCTTTATTATCCGGCGTGAACTTGTAATTCTGGAGGTTCCCGTTGATCGTCACATCGCCTTTCGTCGTGTGAATGACAAATTTATTGGTCGATTGTGTGACGCCGGTTATCGTCGATGGGTCAAGATCGGTGATATCGAATGAGTAATCCGTTGCCGTTGCATTGACCGTCAGGTTTTGCATCGCCGCTTTTGTCACAGAGACGTTTGCATTTCGTGCAAGGTTCAGCGCGGCGGGTCCGATCTGATCGATCGACACGTTACCGGATGACACATTTAAAACAACTTTGTTTGACGAGCTCGTCGAAACGTATCCATTTTTACCGATCGACACATTGCCGGCGCCGCTGATGTCGAATTTACCCTCCATTGTCGTCCCTGCGCCGATCGTTACGTCACCACCTGTCATCGAAATAGAGTTAAGTGTGCCGCCACCTGTGCGGACGAGGCCCGACTTGATTGTCGAATTGGCGACGTAACCGTTCGGGTCAATATAGACATTCCCACCATCGACTATATTGCCATCTCCATATCCACCATTTTTGAAGATAACGCCGTTTTTGGACGTTAATGTCTGGCCTTTGATTGTAGACGTGGACGAATCAATGATGAAGCAATTGATGCCATCAACCCACCAACGTGCCATGACCTTCCCTCCATTTGCCCTGTGCAAAAGGTCGCTTCTATCATGGCGTCGTTGTGTATCGTCACAATGCCAAACGAAAGACGCGGATTTCAATGCTAATCAATAGTATCGATCCGCGTTGAGAATTAATATTAAAAGTTTTCGTTAAGGCTCAACGCGCTGCCAGCCGACTCAAGTTGGTTAAGCTGGCGCATTTTGCGGGTAAATCCGGCAGGATTTACTAGGCGAGCAAGCGCCCGCCGAGACGGGCTGCTCGGCCTTAACGCTCAGTCATCAAAATGTGACGGGAAATTCTGGAAATGGCGACCCATACGGGATTCGAACCCGTGTTGCCGCCGTGAGAGGGCGGTGTCCTAGGCCTCTAGACGAATGGGTCGAGGCAGGTGCGTTCTAGCAGAAACCAGCCTGATGGCAAGGGAAATTAATGAAGCTGCGAAATTATCGGGCCGAGCGCTTCCCCACCAAGGATATGCATATGGAAATGCGGCACTTCCTGCCCCGCATTTTTACCGCAATTGGACACGAGACGGTAACCGCCGCACGTCAAACCCGCCTGACGCGCCGAATCGCCAATGGCCTGGAAAAAACTCACGATCTCCTCCTGACCGGCATGGGCGCTGAAATCATCGAAGGACCGATAACGCCCTTTCGGGATGGCGAGGAGGTGCACGCGCGCCTGTGGAAACTTGTCCCGGAAAACAAGCACGTGGTCATTTTCAAAAATCACATCGGCTTTAAGCTCATGGCGCAGGATGCGGGCGAAGATGTTTTGATCATCGTAAGTGTTTTCAGTCATTTTATGTCCTCGCACTTTTTAGCTTTAACTTTCGGTCAAGCAGGTTTTTCCACACGGGATGCTTTCTCAGCGATGCCGCTCATGGCTTCACGGCGCTGAAGCTCCTGCCAGATTTCCTGCGGGGCAATCCCGGCATCGACCCAGAGCACGATGAGATGATAGAGCACGTCAGCACTCTCACTCACCAGCTCATTCGCACTGCCTGCCACGGCTTCGATGAGGCACTCAACCGCCTCTTCCCCAAATTTCTGCGCGATTTTTTTGCGCCCGCGCGACAATAACCGGGCGGAATGGCTCAGGGATGGGTCGGTCCCGCGACGTGAAAGCACGGTCTCATGCAATCGATCGAGCACGGCGGCTGTGATGTTATCGCCTGCGCGATCCAGTTGGCCTTTCTCTATTTCCAGCAAAACAGAGGCGACTTTCTTCTTGCCTGAAGCTTTCTTCGTGCGGGATTTCTTCACGCCTGACGCTGTACGCGTCGATTTGCCTGATGAAAGGGCCACAATTGCTCTCCTTGAAACCGTCAATCGTCTTGTTAAGCGCCCGGGTGGGATGCAGGATCCATCCTGACAGGCAAACCCGCCTGATGTAAGGCGTGTTTCACATCGGTGATTGTCAGGTCACCAAAATGAAAGACACTGGCCGCCAGCATCGCGCCCGCCCCGGCCTGCGCCGCCTCAACGAAATGCCGGGCCGACCCGACCCCGCCTGAAGCAATGACCGGCACCTCGACCTGACGGGAAACAGCATGGAGCAGGTCAATATCGAAACCTTCCCGCGTGCCGTCGCGGTCCATACTGGTCAGTAAAATTTCGCCAGCCCCACGCCGCGCGGCTTCCGCCGCCCAGGCGACAGCATCAATGCCCGTGCCTTTCCGCCCGCCATGGGTAAAGACCTCCCATTTGCCAGGCGCGGACGCGCGCGCATCAATGGCGCAGACAATACATTGCGCGCCGAAGCGTGACGCCCCCTCGCTGATGAGTTCAGGCCGTTTGATGGCGGCCGAATTGACAGCACATTTATCCGCCCCGGCGAGGAGGAGCCGACGCATATCCTCACTTGTACGCACGCCACCCCCTACCGTGAAGGGCAGAAACACACGTGACGCCACGCGGCTGACGAGGTCCAGCAATGTGTCACGCTGGTCCGACGTGGCGGTGATGTCAAGGAAGGTCAATTCATCCGCTCCGGCCGCGTCATAAATGGCCGCCTGCTCCACCGGGTCCCCCGCATCGCGAAGGGAGACGAAATTGACGCCCTTCACAACGCGCCCATTGGCGACATCGAGACACGGGATGACACGCAGTTTAAGCATGGGCGCTGCCTAATAACTGGCGTGCTTCGTCAATCGTGAAGCAATTCTCGTAAAGCGCGCGCCCGATGATCACCCCTTCAATATTCGGGGCCGTCAGGCACGCATCCTGAAGCGCGCGCAGATGCGTCAGGGCGCCGACGCCGCCACTGGCGATGACAGGGATGGTCAGTTGCTGGGCGAGGGCCATTGTCTGCGGAATATCAATGCCGGACATCATGCCATCCCGCGTGATCTCCGTGAAAATGACGGCCGCGACACCTGCATCCTGCATTTTGAGGGCGATATCCGCCACGGAAAGGTCACTTTCATCCGCCCAGCCTTCGGTTGCGACGCGCCCCCGCCGCGCATCAATCCCCGCAACAATCCGCCCCGGAAATTTCTGACATGCCTCCCGCACAAGCTCCGGGTTTTTAACGGCGATGGAACCAAGTATGACGCGGGAGATCCCCAATTCCAGCCATGCCGCAATCGATTCAAGGGTTCGGATGCCGCCGCCAAGCTGAACCTTCATATCCACAGCATCAAGAATGCGCCGGATCGCCTCGGAATTGCGGGAGACCCCTTCAAAAGCGCCATCCAGATCCACGACATGCAGGTAACGGCATCCCGCCTTCTGGAACGCGGCGGCCTGCAAAGCCGGGTCATCCGCATAGGCCGTTGCCGAGTCCATTTCCCCCTGACGCAGGCGCACGCACCGCCCGTTTTTAAGATCGATCGCCGGGTAAATTGTGAGAGATTGCCTGGGCATAAAAACCTGATTTGTAATGAGTTGCGGAAAAAGCGCCTATTAGGCCGCCATGTTCGTCGGTGACCATGTCAGGAAATTGATCAGGAACTGAATCCCGACATGCTGGCTCTTCTCAACATGGAACTGCGTACCGCAACGATTGCCGCGCGCGACGATCGCGGGGACCTTCCCGCCATATGTCGTGCTGGCGATGACATCCGCCGGGTCATAATCCTGCAAGGCATAAGAGTGCACGAAATAACCATGCTCCCCCGGCGCGATATTGCGGAGCAGGGGGTGGGCGTCCGGTTCAAATTCGAGGTCGTTCCAGCCCATATGGGGCAGGCGAAGGCCCGCCGCGCGCACTTCCGACATGATGTCAACCGTGCCGCGTATCCACCCGAACCCGGTCGTCTCACCATGTTCCAGACCGCGCGCGGCCATGAGCTGCATCCCGACACAGATACCGAGATAGGGCGTCCCCGCCTCTGTCGCGGCATGGAGCGCGGTTAGGAGCGGCCCCTGCACGGCTTTGGCGCAATGATTAAAAGCACCTTGCCCGGGGAGGACCAGACGGTCCGCTGTCATGATGTCGTCAGGATCACCACTGATGATCACGTCAATTTCCAAACCCGCTTTTTGCGCTGCATAAGCGACGGACTTGGAAGCAGAAGCCAGATTGCCACCATTATGGTCAACCACGACTATTTTCTGTTTCATACCATTCTCAAATCTTCGCGCATCGAACATAAAACCCTCTTGAATTTCAGCAAGGCAAATCGATGCAGCGGCGACGAACTCCTTTAGAGACTGCCCTTGGTTGAGGGAACGGCCTCGCCCGCCCGGGGGTCATGGGCGCAAGCCATGCGCAATGCCCGCGCGAAGGCTTTGAAACCGCTCTCCGCAATATGATGGTCATTTTTACCGCATCTTTTACTGACGTGCAGCGTCAAGGCCGCACTCATCGCGAAGGCACGGTAAAATTCCTCCAGGAGGTCCGTATCAAGCTCACCAATCCTGTCGCGGCTGAAAGCCATGTTAAAGGCGAGAAAGGGCCGTCCGGAGAGGTCAATCACCACTTCTGACAACGCCTCATCCAAAGGGACAAGGGCATGGCCAAAGCGGGTGACACCTTTTTTATCGCCTAATGCCTCTGAAAATGCCTTGCCCAAAGCGATGCCGACATCCTCAACCGTGTGATGTCCATCGATCTGAAGGTCTCCATGGCATCGAACGCTCAGATCAAAGGCCGCATGTTTGGCAAGCGTGACGAGCATATGATCGAAGAAACCGATACCTGTATCGATGTCACCGACCCCTTGACCGTCAATATCGATGGAGACGTGGATATCCGTCTCACGCGTCTTGCGCTTCACCATTTTTTGTCGAGCATTTTCCATGTTCCGTGTTTAGCCGATTACCCACCCCCATGCAAAGTCCTTCCAACACTCGCGTAAAAATGAGTTCGTGCTAGACTGCCCCCGGCTTCATCAGGCGGGAGGGTGTGATGCCGGGTAAAAACAAGGCGATGGAGGTTCTGCTGAGTCGCACCTCGACAGATCGGCTCGACGCGCCGGCGCCGAAAGGGTCTGTGCTCATGCAGATCCTCTCAACGTCCCTGCGCGCGCCGGATCATGGGCGGATGCGCCCCTGGCGTTTCATCACCGTGGCGGGCAAGCATCGCGCGGCATTTGCCGAATTGCTGGTGGCGGCGATGCGCAGGACGGACCCGGAAGTGAAGTCCGCCAAGCTTGAAAAAAAGCGGGCTCGTTACGCGGAGGTCCCGATGACGATCATTCTGGGTATGGACCTGCACCCGAATGCCAAAATCCCGGTTGATGAACAGGTCATGGCCGTGGCGGCGGGCGCGATGAACGTGCTAAATGCTTTGCATGCTGAGGGTTTCGGCGGCATGTGGGTTTCCGGCGCTTTCCAGAATGATGAGATATTCCGTGAAAAGCTCGGCTTGACCCGTCATCAGAAAATCGCAGGTTTCCTGCAGGTAGGCACGGTCGAGGGACGCGCATCTGAAACAAAAAGGCCGGATATCGACCTGTATCACGCGCGCTGGAAGGGTGATCCTGTCGCGTTTGGAGCGGATAAGTGAATACGGAATTTGACATCGTCATCATCGGTGGGGGCGCGGCGGGCCTGTCCTGTGCATTATCGATGGATCGTCTCGGCTTCCATGTCGCGGTGATTGAGCAGGCGCCGGAAACCGCGTTGGAAAATCCTCGCTTTGACGGGCGGGAACTCGCTTTGACGCACCACACCATCGCCTGGCTTAAAGATTACAATGTTTGGCCGCATTTCGCGCTGTCCCAGGTCACACCCCTTCAACGCGCTGATATTTTATCCGGGCATGATGCCGCACGCGCGGCGCGGAAGCTTCTTTCATTTGAGTCCATGGACACACCGTCGGAAGAGCGCGCACCGTTAGGCTATCTTGTCGCCCATCACGTTATCCGCAAAGCCCTCTATGAAGAGGTCAGGAAGCGCGAAAACATTACTGTCATTTGCGGGAAAGACGCTTTGCGCAGCGGCGCACATGCTGAAGAGGCCCATATGGACCTCGATGACGGGCGGCGCTTCCATGCGCGCCTGATTGTGGCGGCTGATGGGCGCTTCTCCCGCGCGCGTGCGCAACGCGGGATCGGGGCCGTCACCCATGATTTTCGGCGGCATATTCTTGTCTGCCGCCTCAGCCACACCCGCCCCCACCACGATATTGCCACGCAATGGTTTGATGAGGGACAGACACTGGCCTTTTTGCCCGTGGGAGAGAAGAGCGCAGATGGGCGTGACTGCTCATCGCTGGTTCTGACACTCAAGCCGGATGATATCAGCCGATTGGCCCATATGGCGGCGCCTGATTTCGTGAACGATATTGCGCAGCGTTTACAGGGCCAGTTGGGCGCGATTGATCTCGTCAGTGCGCGCTGCACCTATCCCCTTAAAGCCGTCTATGCTCATCGTTTCCGGGCGGCGCGTTTTGCCTTGATTGGCGATGCGGCGGTGGGGATGCACCCGATCACGGCGCATGGTTTCAATTTCGGCCTGAAGGGGCAGGAAACCCTCGCCCGGAAAATCGCGGATGGCGCGGGTGACCCGGGGGAGCCGCGTTTGTTGCGCCAGTTTGAAATGGCTCATCGTCGGGATACGATGCCGCTTTTCGCGGCCACAAATGCGATCGCAACGCTTTATACGCGGGATGCCCCCCTGAGCCTGAAATTACGGGAGGCGACATTGCAATTCGCCCAGAACAGCAACCCGCTCAAACGTTTCGTGGCCCGAGTGCTCTCTGACCATTAGGGCCGCCCCGCAGACAGGGCGTCCCTTAAAGGTTTGATCAGTTCCCCGTAGCGCCACCGAACTGCGCAGGCGGCTGGCCGAGGGGGATGCCCTCTCGCCTCAAATTGCCGTAAGCATCCAGCATCAAGGCATTGGTAACATTACCGGCATCACGGACGGAAAGCAGCTTGGCTGACAGGGCCAAAGTGATCCCCGTTTCACTGATCGACGCGATGGAGACGCCTGGGGCCGGGTCCTGAAGGATGTCGGTTCTCTCCCGCATCATATCCAGCAGGACTTTCTGCGCCTTTGCCGCATCAGCATTGGTGGAAATCGTGACATTGGCCGTCATGGTGCTGATGGGTGAGCCCATCGTTGCATTGCGGACATTTGACGTGATGAATTGCGAATTCGGGACGATCATTGTGGACCCATCACCCAGAGTGATCTCCGTCGCACGCACGCTGATTTTCTTGACATCGCCTTTGACGCCGCCAATTTCCACCAGGTCACCCACGCGGATGGGCCTTTCAGCCAGAAGAATAACGCCGGAGACGAAATTCTGCACAATGGATTGCAGGCCGAAACCAATACCGACGGAGAGCGCACTGACCACCCAAGTCAGGTTCTGCACGGCGACGCCCGCCTCCGTCAGAACCAGAAGCAGGACGGCAATCCACAACACATAGGTCATGACATTGGTGATGGAGGAGCGTGTCCCGACATCCAGCCGCGTCAGCGGGAATAATTTTCCCTCCAGCCATCTCTTGAGATAATTAATGACGTAATAGGCAATGGCCACCGAGGCGATACAGACCAGAAGCGTATTGAGCGACAGGCTGAAACCGTGGAAGGACTGGCCAACAAAAAGCCCCCGCAACTGGGTGCCGATTGAACCTAGGTCAAAATGCCCGCCAGACAGGGCGATCGACAGAAGCACGATCACCAGCAGCACATTCAGGACAAAATTCAGGACCACACCAAATTGCTCGACGCGGCGACTGCCAACGCCAAGGGCGGAGAGACGTCGTGTGAGGGGCGCGTTGGCACCAAAGATCCAGGCAATCAGCTCCTTCACGGTCAGGCCGAGCAGCAGCACGATGACGCAACCCAACCCGAAGGAAACCAGGTTGGAGACCATGAAGAAAGCAAAGACCATATAGCCGAGCAGCACGGCCACCAAGGCGATGATCGACGCGATCACAGCAATCCCGCGCAGGGACGGCATGAAGAAAAGGCTCTGCTCTGTCCGCATCCCGTCCATCTGGCGGAAAAGCCCGACAAGATACAATGTCACAAAGATGGCAAAAACGCCTTCAAGCAGATGCCGTGTGTAAAATGGTAAGGCGTTTTCCTCAGCGACGGCAAAAAGGAAACTCTGAATGATGAGGAAGGCGGTAATGGTAAAGACGTGACGACGGTAAATATGGGGCTCCCGCGTTTCACCAGAGGCTGTCGGCACCAGATGACTGAGCGAGAACGGCACAGCGCCAATCAGGAAGGCGGCAAGCGGGATGGAGCCGGTAAGGCTTTCCGCGATGCGCTGACCCGCGCCACGAAAAAGCCCGACCGAGAGAAGCTGCCATAAGACGGTCGCCACAATCGCGCTGATCAATCCGGAAAGCATGACAGACAGGAAAACCGGCCTTCCCGCCACCTTTGGCGGCGCGCCGACCCGGTTGATCAGCCTGTCTTCAAACCGGGGGAAATATCGATAGCTATATCGTGAGGCCATTGCCGCCGCCGCGCCGGTGAGGATAAGCCCGATCAGCCACAACCATAATTTATGCAGTGCGCCAGCATATTGCCCATGATGCCCGGGCGCGAAGGCGCTGCGGATCTGGCTGAATTCCCCCGCCAGACCCGCCCAGTAATCCGGTGTCACCGGGGATGGGATTTTCTGCGTCAATAAAGCTGACTGCTTATGAGATAGCTGGCGCTGGATATTCGCGCTGAGCTGCTTCCCCTGAAGCTCAAGCAGTTTCGACTGAATGGAGGCGGAGCGGATATCAGCGAGGATGGATTTCAGATTTTTCCGCTGGGCGGTGATGTCAGCACTTTCCCCTTCACTTGCCGTATTGCCGATGGTTTCAAGGAAACTCTCATAAATGGTCTGGAATGATTTGATCTGCGCTGAAAGAGATGCAGCGTTGGACGCCAGAGATGTCGCGCGATCACCGAGGGTCGCGTAGCTTTCACTGCCTCGGGCGGCTGACTCGTCTGAGAAAGCCTTTTCCAGCCGCTTTGCTTCGGACTGCAGGGAGTCGATGCGGTCATTAATCGCTTTGGCGGATGTGCTCCAGCCGAAACCGGAAGGCATGGCCACCACGGTTGGCGTTTTATCGGTCGGGTCCGCAACAGAGCGTTGGGGGAGGGTGATCGTCATGACGATCAGCGTCGCCGCGCAGAGACGTTTCGCCGTCCTGATCCAAGTCGAATTTTCTGAAAAGCGGTGCGAGGCCATTGATCGTCCTTATTCCGGTGGCTGTCGCTTCAACGACAAAATTTTCCGATAGTTTGCATGACGGGTGAAGTTGCGGACATGCCAGCTGCCATCAGACGTCGCGGTTAGCGATGACATCCTTGATGGTCTCAAAATTGCGGCATGACATTTCATGCAGAAGCTCACGTTTGATCCTGCTGATAATGGCTGGTCCGTGCAGCACGAAGGCGGAATATAACTGCACCAGATCCGCCCCTGCGCGCAGACGCTCAAGCACATCGAACCCGGTTTCAATCCCGCCAGATGAAATGAGCGTCAAGCGGCCGCGATTCAGCCGGGCAACATCTCGCAAAGATGTGATGGCGAGCTGGGACAAAGGCCGTCCCGAGAGTCCGCCCGCCTCATACTGATGGGGGGAGGCCAGGCCATGCGGCCGACTGATTGTCGTGTTACTGACGATCAACCCGGCCGCCCCGTTATCCACACAGGCTTCAACAATATCGCCCAGCGTGTCCCGCGCGAGATCCGGGGCGATCTTGACGAGGAGAGGGGGGTGAAGCGGTGTTTCTTTCCTGACAGCCTGCAAAATTCCGGCGATTGATCGGGCACCTTGCAGATCGCGCAAGCCGGGCGTGTTGGGGGAAGAGAGATTGATCGTCAGATAATCCGCTAAAAGGCTGAAGGAAGCGGCTGACTGCGCATAATCCCGCTCCGGCTTTGCGCCTTCCTTATTAATGCCAAGGTTGACGCCGATCCGCGCATGGCCTGACTGCCTGGCCTCCATCTCCCGAATGTGTCGAAGTCGCCGCAGAAACGCTTCCATGCCACCGCTATTGAAACCGAGGCGGTTGATGATCGCGTTATCTTCCGGCAGGCGGAACAGGCGCGGCCGGGGGTTGCCGGGTTGCGGCCTTGGCGTCACGGTTCCACATTCCACAAAGCCGAACCCCATACGTGACAAAGCGCGGGCCGCGCGGCAATCCTTGTCGAACCCCGCCGCCAGGCCAATCGGATTCGGCAGATTCATGTTAAGACATTGAGTCGCAAGGCGCGGGGAGTCCGATTTCACGGCGGGATAAAGCCCGAGTGAGAGAAGTCGGATCGCAACGTGATGCGCTGTCTCAGGAGCGAGCGCATGTAATAAACGTGTCGCTACTCTGGAAACGCAGGAGGAGAACATGCTGTATCCCGTGACGGTCAAATTACAGGGTGAATATCTTTTTAGCTGCAAAGATGAGGCGATTTTAAGGCATTGGCCGAACTTTGCAAATCAGGATGGCTGACGCCATGGAATGGAACGAGCCTTACCTCGAATCATGTTGCCGGTGTGCTTTGCACCGCTTGAAGCTCGCCGGACCGGCCGGGCGGCCGCTCATTTTGCGCGACGCGCCGTGTCTCAAGCGTTTATGTGCGGAGGGGCTTGCTTCGATTGATCAGGACGGGCGTGTCCGTATGACGGCGCAGGGTGCGGCGCGTCATGAGGTCGAAATCAGCGGGATGCGTCGCCGTCGCGGGGTTCAGAATCGCCGACGCAGTGCCGGATGACGGCATTGTGACGTCCCGACAGCTCCACACTTCATGTCGGGATGCGGCTGCGCATGATTGAAGCTTTCAATGCAATGTGCAAATAAACGGCAATTTTTCATCCTTTTTAACTTTACGGAAGCGAAACGCGTTTTCGACACGGGTGAAAATCATCTTCAGGAGCAGAGAATGTCTCTCGTGCATCTATATATGGCGGTCTCGATTGTGGCGGAGGTCATCGCCACGACGATGCTTAAAGCGTCGGACGGCTTTACGCGCCTATTGCCGGGCGCGGCGGCGGTCCTTGGTTATGGCTTCGCCTTTTATTTCATGTCCCTGACTTTGCGGAGTGTGCCGACAGGTGTCGTCTACGCCATATGGTCCGGGGCGGGGATTGTGCTTGTTTCCATTATCAGCCTCATCATTTACAAGCAGGTACTTGATCTGCCGGCGATCGTCGGGATCGTTTTCATCCTTGTCGGCGTTCTTATCATCAATCTGTGCTCTCAAAGCGTGGCGCATTGACGGGGCAGGTTCACGATGCGTCGGTGAGCGGGGTGAGTGTTGATGGCGGCAGCGCGGGGTAATGAGCACATTATTGACACCATGATGCGCGCGCGCCGGCGACGCGGCCGCCCGGCAGGGCGCACCGGCAAGGATCGGCGCAGGACGGGTAAGGCGCCGGCCCCGGCTGTTGACCCGCTTTCCCGCGCTGTGGCAGATTCAGCCGTCAGATGTGTCGAGGCCTATATGATGAGTGAGCGGGAGGAAGTCGTTCAGTCCAGCGTCGCTTATCTTCGCGCACTCTGCGACATCTGGTCGCAGCGGAAAATTGACGCCAGGGATGTCTGGCGTGAGGTGGATGGGCGACTTCAGGTCTCCGCGCTTCTTAACCGCCTGAATCGCCAGCGTGCGCCTTCCGTGCGTGTCAAGCGCAAATTATGGCGTCCCTCTTCAACGAAACTGCCTTAATATATGTACGCCCTCGATATTGCCTGCCTCATCGTCATCCTCCTCTCCGTCATCTGGGCGGTGCATCGCGGTTTCGCGGAGGAACTCTCCGCCGTGATCGCCTGGGGCAGCGCGATTACGCTCTGTTATTTCCTGTATCATTTCCTCGCGGAACGCCTCGAACCCTGGATGGGCGATGAGAAATCGAGTCGCACGGTGGCGATCATTGGCAGCTTCATTGTGCTTCTCGTCATCATGCGGATGGTCACGCGCTCTTTCGGGCAATTTCTGAAAAAAAATCTCTTCGGCAATCTTGATCGCATTCTCGGTATTGTTTTCGGCGCGCTGCGTGGCTATCTAGTGCTCGTTATCGTGTTCATCGGGTTGAGATATTTTTTTCCCGATACGTCCCAGGAGTTATTGACCAGTGACAGCCACGCCGCCGCGCCTCTGCAAGCCGGCCTTAACTGTTACGATAAAATCCGGGACAGGATACAAAACCCGCCCTCTTTATCAAAAAAAACCAAACTTGATGCCCCGCCAGCGTTGGTTGAACCCGATACAGGCATTGAGGATGATCTCGACACAAGTGATGGCCCACAGGAGCCCTGATTTATGAGTCCCGACATGCAGGCTGAGCCGAGCAACCGCCCTTATGAAGAGTGCGGTGTTGTGGGGATCTGGGGTGCGCCGGGCGCGGCGGGGCTCGCGGCCTTGGGGCTTCATGCGCTGCAACATCGCGGTCAGGAAGCTGCCGGCATTGTCAGTCATGATGAATCCCGTTTCTACCAGCGCAAGGGGCTGGGTTTGGTCGGGGATGTTTTCGGTGATCCGCGAGATATTGCGCAATTACCGGGTGACTGCGCCATCGGGCATAATCGTTATGCCACCACGGGCGCGACTTTGCTGCGCAATGTCCAACCCCTTTTTGCTGATTTTGAATTTGGCGGGCTCGCTGTCGCGCATAATGGCAATCTGACAAATGCCCAGACGCTACGCCAGGCCCTGGTGAAGCGCGGATGCATCTTTCAATCGACGACCGACACGGAAGTTTTCGTTCATCTGATCGCGATTTCCCTCTATTCGACGGTCAAGGAGCGGCTGATTGACGCGGCGAAGCAGGTTAAAGGCGCTTATTCCGTCGTCTGTCTTGATCAGGATACGCTGATCGGGTTGCGGGATCCGCTCGGCGTGCGCCCGCTCGTTCTGGGCAAACTGGCTGAGGGCGGCTGGATGCTCGCGAGTGAAACATGCGCATTGGAAATTGTCGGTGCCGAATTTGTCCGGGATGTCGAGCCCGGGGAACTCGTCGTCATTGACAAGAGTGGTGTCACGTCATGCCGCCCCTTTAAAAATACGGCATCCCGCTTCTGCGTTTTTGAATATATCTATTTTTCACGCCCTGACTCCCAGGTTGAGGGGCGTTCCGTCTATCAGGCGCGCAAGCAGATCGGTGTGGAACTCGCGAAGGAAAGCCCCATCCCCGCGGATGTCATCGTGCCCGTCCCGGATTCCGGCGTGCCGTCAGCCATGGGTTACGCGGCGGAAAGCAAGCTTCCGTTTGAGATGGGCATCATTCGCAACCATTATGTCGGCCGCACTTTCATTGAGCCAACTGACCAGATCCGCCATCTAGGCGTGCGGATGAAGCATTCAGCCAATCATTCCGTGCTGGCAGGTAAACGCGTTGTGCTTGTCGATGATTCGATCGTCCGGGGGACGACATCGCGTAAAATCGTGGATATGGTGCGGGCCGCCGGTGCGACAGAAGTCCATATGCGCATCAGCTCCCCCCCTACGAAGCATCCCTGTTTTTACGGTATCGACACGCCGGAGGAGAGCAAACTCCTGGCTGCGACCCATTCGGTCGAGGAGATGGCGAAGGTGATCGGCGTTGACAGCCTCGCTTTCATTTCCTTTGACGGGCTTTACCGCGCTTTAAATCACGTCAATAGATCAGAAGCGTCGCATCGTTACTGCGATGCCTGTTTTACCAGTGATTACCCGGTTGAGCTGGTTGATCGGGAAGGGCGTCTGATTGCATAACGGTGTCGGGACGCTTTATCAGAAGCCCGACGAAATATTTGTGCGTTTTGCGCGCAACTGACGCTTATTGAAGCTTGTTTTAATTAAATCACTTCTTCAGTAGACGCAACTTCTGTGTGGCGTTGCACCGTTATACTCAGATTATGAACCTATCAAACGCCTATGTACGATCACTGTGTCGACATAAGTTGACCTTAAAACACAAAGTGAATAGCTTACGTGAACTTTGCCTTAAGGTTTTTTTCCATTCGCGCAGCCCGGCTTCGCGAGGCACCTCATCACGCTATTAACGATTCGGATAGTCTTTATGCAGAACCCACCCGATGTCTTGCCAAACCGGGCTTTTATGACAGTTCAGAACGTGACGAAAAACGCCTTGCTCTGCAGTGTGGCCTTCATGACGGCCCTGACGCTGGCCGGCTGCAAAAGCAAATCAGGTTCCGGCAATCCGCCGCCGCAGCTCGTGAAGTTTGTCAAGGTCCATACGGAAGCCGTGCCGGTTAACACCGCACTCCCCGGTCGGGTCAGCGCGTTTGAGCAGGCGCAGATCCGTCCACAAGTGGGTGGCGTTGTTCTCAAACGGTATTTTGAGCAGGGCACGGATGTAAAAAAGGATCAACTCCTTTATCTGATCAACCCCGCGCCTTATAAAGCGGCGTATGAGACCGCCAAGGCGCAGCTTCTTCACGCCCGCGCGGCGGCCATAGGCATCAGAGCGCAGTATGAGCGTTATAAGCCTCTGGTCAAAGCCCATGCTGTCAGCCAGCAGGATTTCGACAATACGCGGTCTCAGGCCCTTCAGGCGGAAGCGGCCATCGCCACCGCCCAGGCCACGCTTGACAGTGCCGCCGTTAATCTGGACTGGACGGAAGTCCGCTCCCCGATTGAAGGGCGTATAGGGCGCATGTTGTACACGCCGGGCACTTTAGTAACGGCGGGGCAGGTTGATCCGATTGCGCTGGTCACGCGTCTTGACCCGATTTATGTCGACGTGAATCTCGCAGCTTCCGACATGTTGCGTCTGCGTCGGGAGATTGCGGATGGCACGCTTAAAAAAGTGGATGAAGGCGATGCCTCCGTCGAGTTGATGCTGGAGGATGGCAGTAAATATGACTTGCCCGGTGTGCTGCGACTCTCCGAAGTGACAGTTGACCCGGGTACAGGCACACTCGTTTTGCGGGCGCAATTCCCCAATCCGGATAAATTGCTCATGCCCGGTATGTATGTGCACGCGCAGGTCAAAGAGGGGGTTGATCCGACATCCGTTGTGGTGCCGCAGGAGGCTGTGATGCGCAACTCTCGCGGGGATCCATACGTCTTCGTGATTGATGACAAAAACCAGCTCGACACAAAAATGGTGGAACTTGGCCGCGCGATCCATGGCAAATGGGTTGTGCGGAAAGGTTTGAAAGATAATGATCGCGTCGTTGTCTCAGGCCTGGTCAAGGTTAAAAGCGGTCAGAAAGTGACGCCTGAGGAACAAACGACTCCCGCTCCGAAGACGCAGGAAAAATAAGAGTATCCATGTCACGCTTCTTTATCGACCGCCCCGTATTCGCCTGGGTCATTGGACTCATCATCATGCTCATCGGGATTGTCGCCATCCCGAACATGCCGGTTGCGCAATATCCCAGCATTGCCGCGCCTGAAGTCGCGATTTCGGTCGACTATCCGGGGGCTTCGGCTGAGACCGTCAATAACACGACGGTGCGGCCGATCCTCCAACAAATGTACGGGCTTGACCATCTTGAATATATTTCCGCGACGTCTTTCGGCAGCGGACATATGGAAATCGACCTGACGTTTGAGCAGGGGACCAACCCCGACATCGCGCAGGTGCAGGTGCAGAATAAATTGCAGCTTGCCCAGCCGCGTCTGCCGACAGAAGTCGTCACACAGGGTATTTCAGTCAATAAATCCGCGAAGAGCTTTTTCCTTATCCCTGCCTTCATCTCTGAAGATGGCAGCATGTCGGGGCAGGATATTGCGGATTACATCGCCTCCAACGTGTCTGACCCTGTCTCCCGCGTGACGGGTGTGGGTGACAAGACGCTTCTCGGCTCCGAATATGCAATGCGCATCTGGATGGATCCGAACAAGCTGTTTCGTTACCAGCTTAACGTCACGGATGTGCAGAATGCGATTGCACAGCAGAACATCCAGATTTCCTCCGGTGAACTCGGCGGCGTGCCCGCCTCATCGGAAGCTGGTTTCGATGCCTCGATCATCGGGCCGGAGCGCTTCAGCGACCCTGAGCAATTCCGCAATATTGTGCTGAAAGTGCAGCTTGACGGGTCACAGGTGCTCCTCAAGGACGTCGCGCGCGTGGAATTGGGGGCGCAGAATTATAATATCTCGTCATTTTATAATAACCGTCCCGCCGTCGGTATCGGCCTCAAACTCGCGCCGGGCTCCAACCAGATCAAAACGGAAGCCGCCGTCCGCGACAAGATTTCAGAGCTTGAAAAGTTTTTCCCGAAAGGTCTGAAGACGGTTTACGCGTTCGACACGCTTCCCTTCATCACTTTATCGATCCATGAAGTGCTTGAAACGCTGGTCATCGCCATCATTCTTGTCTTTGTGGTGATGCTGATCTTCCTCCAGAATTTCCGCGCCACGCTGATCCCGACAATCGCCGTGCCGGTCGTGCTGCTGGGGACGTTCGGTGTTCTGTCGGGGCTCGGTTACAGCATCAACACGCTGACAATGTTGGCGATGGTGCTGGCTGTCGGGTTGTTGGTGGATGATGCGATCGTCGTTGTGGAAAATGTCGAGCGTGTCATGGATGAGGAGGGACTTTCCCCGAAGGAAGCCTCAAAAGCCTCCATGGATGAGATCCAGGGCGCACTCGTGGGGATTGTGCTGGTTCTGACGGCGGTGTTTCTGCCCATGGCGGCGTTTGGCGGGTCGACAGGCGTGATCTATCGCCAGTTCTCCTTCACCATTGTCGCCGCCATGTGGCTGTCGGTCCTCGTCGCGCTCATCATGACGCCTGCGCTTTGCGCAACCATGCTGCGGCCGTCCCACACAGTTAAAAACCGCTTCGCCAAATGGTTCAACCTCCATTTTGACCGGATGACGGAGGCTTATCTCCGCGGTGTGAAATGGATGATCAACAGTGTCACCGTGGCGCTGATCGGATTTGTCATTCTGACAGGCTGCGTGGTGTTTCTCTTCCTCCGCGTGCCGACAGGGTTTTTGCCGGAGGAGGATCAGGGCGTTCTTTTCGGCCAGTTGACGATGCGCCCCGGCGCCACCAAAGCGCAGACAGGTGAGGTGAATCGCCGAATCTCCGATTACATCATGAAGAATTACGGCGATATCGTTCAGTCCGTCTTCAGTGTGGACGGGTTCAATTTCGCCGGGCAGGGGCAGAGCGCGGGGGCGTTCTTCGTCCGTTTCAAACCCTGGAATATCCGCACAAAATCGAACCAGTCGGCGATGAATGTCGCGCAGGAGATCACGATGCATTTCTGGGGCGACCCGGCAGCGCAGATCTTCGCCATTAATCCGCCTCCGGTCATGGAGATGGGGAATGCGTCCGGCTTTGACGTCGAGTTGGTCGATAATGGTCATCTCGGCCGCAATGCGCTGGAAGCCGCGCGTGACCAGTTGATTGCCGAGGGCAATAAAAGCCCGCTTCTGGAAGCTGTGCGCTCGATGGAAATGGCGGATCAGCCGCAATTCCATCTCGATGTGGATCGCGACAGGGCGAATGCGCAGGGCATCACGAATAGTGAGATCAACAGCGCTCTCAGCGGTGCTTTCGGCTCCATTTATGTCAATCAGTTTCTACGTGCAGGCCGCGTGAAGCAGGTTTACATTCAGGGTGAGCCCTGGGCGCGTATGACGCCTGAGGACGTCAATAAATGGTATATCCGCAATTCCAGCAACACGATGGTGCCCTTTAATTCCTTCGCGCAGGGCAGATGGATTTACGGTCCGCAGAAAGTCTCCAACTATAATGGTGTTGACGCGCTTGAAGTGCAGGGTTCTCCCCGTCGAGGTGTGAGCTCCGGCGCGGCCATGAACGAGATCGCGCGTATTGCGAAAAGCCTTCCCGCAGGTATCGGATATGAATGGACGAACCTTTCCTATGAGGAGGCAAAGTCCGGCGATTCCACCGGCCCGCTTTATGCGCTGGCCGGCATTGTCATCCTGCTCTGCCTGGCGGCCCTCTATGAAAGCTGGGCCATCCCGCTTTCCGTCGTGCTCGTTCTGCCGCTCGGCGTGCTGGGTGCCATTGTCCTGACATTGATGCGTAATCTCAGTAATGACGTTTACTTTCAGGTTGGACTTCTCACGACGGTGGGGCTTTCGGTTAAAAACGCCATTCTTATCGTGGAATTCGCCAAAGCGTTCTTCGAGGAAGGCGACTCTTTGGAGGAAGCCGTCATCAAAGCGGGCCGGGAGCGCTTGCGCCCGATCCTGATGACCTCCATCGCCTTTGTTTTCGGGGTACTACCGCTTGCTTTCGCCTCGGGCGCGGGCGCCTCCTCGCGTCAGGCCATCGGCACCTGCGTGGTGGGCGGCATGTTATCGGCGACGGCGCTGACGATATTTTTCGTGCCAGTCTTCTTCGTCATTATTCTTCGCCTTTTCCGCGTGAAGCGCCTGAAGGAGAAAATCGATATTTACGCCAAAAAGTCGCAGCGATCGAAGGGAGTCAAATCATGAGGCTGCGTGATTGGGCGCAATCCCTGACAATTTTCGGGATGGTTGCGCTTTTGGCAGGATGCAATCTGGCGCCCCATTACAAGCGGCCAGATCAACCGGTGCAGAATAAATACCCGGACGATGCGCAGAGTCGCGTTGATGGCGCATCTTCCGCCAATATGGGGTGGACGCATTTTTTCCGTGACGCGCGTTTAAAGGCGATCATCTCGCTGGCTTTGCGCAATAACCGTGATCTGCAGGAGAAGGCCGCAGCGATCATCTCCGCACAGGGGAGCTATCAGGTCCAGCATGCATCGCTTTTCCCTCCCATTAGCGTGACAGGTCAGGCTAATTACAATGCGCCTTCTGACCTTGCCGGTTTCTCCTTCGCGCCTTCCACCGGCACAAATGCCTCTCTGTTACGCTATTACGGCGCCGGGATCGGTTTCTCAGCTTATGAGGTCGATTTATTCGGGCGTATCCGTAACCTGTCGAAATTTCAGGCCGAGTCCGTCCTCGCCGCGGCGGAAAATACGCGATCTGTCCGGATCACATTGATCTCTCAGATTGCCAACACCTATCTGCAATGGTTGAGCGACCGCGCTTTGCTGCATATCGCGCAGGATACGCTGTCATCGCAGCAGCAAACGCTTGAACTGACGAAAAATCTTTTCGCTTATGGCCAGACGGAGGAACTGACCCTCAGCCAGATCCAGACGCAGGTTGAGAGTGCCGCCAGTGATGTCGCACGCTTCACGCGTCAGATGGCGGTGGATGAGCACGCTCTGCAACTGCTTGTCGGCACGCCATTGCCGGACACACTCCCCCCGCCTTCAAATTTCGGTCAGCAGACATTGATGGCCGATATCCCGGCCGGCCTCCCCTCCGAATTGATTGCCAATCGCCCGGATGTGCGCGCGCTTGAGCATCAGCTTATCGGTGCCAATGCCAGTATCGGCGCGGCGCGCGCGGCGTTCTTCCCGAAAGTGACGTTGACATCTCAGGAGGGGATCAGCAGCTTGCAGTTTCGCAATCTCTTTACCCCGAATGCACAGACATGGGGCGCCAACCCGGCCATTACGCTGCCGATTTTCACGTGGGGGCAGAATTCCGGTAACCTGAAAATGGCGAAGGCAGAGCAAAAACGTCAGGTCGCTCTTTATGAAAAAGGCGTGCAGAAAGCCTTTCAGGAAGTTTCAGACACATTGACCGGGCGGGAAACCTACCTGCGGCAGGATCAGCATCTGACCCGCCTTGTCGCAGCATCCCGGAAAGCTTACGATCTCGCGATGATGCGCTACAAATCCGGGATTGATCCGTATCTGACGACCCTGACTCAGCAACGGACGCTCTATCTGGCGCAGCAAAACCTCATCATGGTCCAACTTGCGCGATATCAGAATATCGTCACCTTATATCGCGCGCTCGGCGGCGGCTGGAGTGAGAAAGACGTGCAGCTGCCTACAACTGCTCACGCGCAAAAAGGTGTCTGACATGCTGGTAAAGTTACGTTGCTGGACGCGCAGGATGGACGTTCCTGCGCTGATCTGCACTACGTCCGTTCTTTTCGCCGCGTCACCTTTATGGGCGCAGGAGGCGCCGCCGGAAGATGAGGCGCCTAAGGTGCCAAGCCTGCATCAACAGGCCCGCGAGTCGAAATTACCGCGCGCCCATGCGGATTTCAGCCTTTTTCATTTTATTCCAAAGGGTGACGAGGTCATTCAGAGAGCTGACTCAAAGCAGCTCCTTTTCCGCCGACCGGATGGAACGCCCGATGGCTATGCACAGCAGCGCGGAACTGCTATCTTTTATTATGACCGTTTCGGAAATCTGACACAGGTGCAACGTATTGGTGTTCGCGTCGGCAAGACGCCTGAAGAATAGCGACAACAGATACTGTCAAAAAATGCGGCATTGTTTTACGGCAACAGCCTGAGATGCCGCTTTGCGCTTGGTCATTCCATATTTTGTAAAGGATAGATCATGCTCGAATGCAGAGGTTATGCGGCCCAGAGTGCCAATGATTCTCTCAAGCCGTTTTCGTTCAAGCGCCGGGATGTCGGCCCCAAGGATGTGCGGATTGCGATCGCATATTGCGGCGTTTGCCACTCTGACCTCCATATGGCACGCAATGAGTGGCGAAGCACCATCTATCCCTGTGTCCCCGGCCATGAAATTGTTGGTGAAGTTGTCGAAGTCGGGAGCGCGGTCACACGCTTCAAAAAAGGTGACCTCGCCGGAGTGGGCTGCCTGGTCGATTCCTGCGGGCATTGTCAAAGCTGTCAGGAAGGGCTGGAGCAATATTGCGAGACCGGTTCCACAATGACATATGGCAGTGACGATCCGGAGATGGGGACGCCAACATTTGGTGGTTACTCTGACGCGATTGTCGTGACGGAGAAATTCGCGCTCAACATCCCTAAAAATCTTGACCTCGCCGCTGTTGCTCCGCTGCTTTGCGCCGGCATCACCACCTGGTCCCCCCTCCGCCACTGGAAGGCCGGGCCGGGCACGCGGGTCGGGGTGATTGGCCTCGGTGGTCTCGGCCACATGGCGTTAAAACTGGGGCGGGCTCTGGGCGCGGAGATGACGCTTTTCACCACGTCACAAGGCAAGGTGGAAGACGCCAAGCGGCTTGGCGCGCATCACGTGGTGATGTCAAAAGATAAAGGGGAAATGGCACAATGCGCCGGTAAACTTGACCTCATTATCGATACGGTGGCCGTCAAACACCCTGTTGCGCCCTATCTCGAAACACTGAAGCGGGAAGGCGTGTTTGTCTTCGTCGGTCTGCCGGAGGACCCACTCGGTTTCATGCCGATGGATCTCGCCTCCAAGCGGCGTTCCATGTCGGGGTCCTTCATTGGCGGCATCCCGGAAACGCAGGAAATGCTCGATTTCTGCGGCAAGCATGGCATCACGTCAGATATCGAGATGATCGCGATCAAAGACATTGAGAATGCCTATGAGCGTATGCAGAAATCAGACGTGAAATATCGCTTCGTCATCGACCTCAAGACGCTCGAGGAAGCAGCGTAAGGGTCACTTCACTTCAAGCCATGTGACGGTCAGCAGACCGTCACAACCGCCCCGAGCTCCCGGATTTCCGCCAGGCGCTCGGGGTCAATCTGCTTATCCGTCAGGATCGCGTCGAATTCCTGCAATTGGGCCAGACGATGCAGCCCGCCCGCCCGGAACTTCGTGCTGTCCGCCAGCAAAACGCATCGATCGGCAATATCCATCATCGTCCTTTTGACTTTGACGACGTCCTGATCATTCTGATAGGCCGTGCCGTCCGCAATGATGGATGTCGACACAAAAAATGTGTTGGCCCGCAATGCCCGCGTCGCCTGCTCACACACCAGGCCGAAAAATGCATTGCGCGCGCCATTATATTCACCACCAAGACAGATCAACTTGATCCCGGGGAAGGGAGCCATCGCCTGCATCACGCCCAGCGCGTTTGTGATGATCGTCAAGGGGGCAAGGGAAGGCAGAAGCGGCAACATTTCGGCGACCGTGGTTGAGTCATCGAGCATGATGACGTCGCCCGGCTTCACCATGGAAACAGCTTCCCGGATGATTTCCCTTTTGAGATCAGCGGCGCGATGCTGGCGGTAGGCGATGTTTTTCTCAGTCCTGGCGCGGTTTTTGAGGGAAACGCCGCCGTGATTTTTATCGATCAAACCCTTATCAGCCAGATTATGCGCATCGCGATGAATCGTCATGCGGCTGACGCCGAAATTATCCGCAAGGCTCTCAATGCTCATACTGCCATGTTCAAAAAGCAAATCGAGAATGCGCTGCTGGCGGGACTTCAAGTTACGACGCTTGAGACTTGTCGTCTGCGTATCGAAGAGGAGCGTTCCGTTATTATCACTCATTTAGTATGTCCTATCCCTTCTATTACAACCGCTCAAATCAACGGACACTCAAATCTTGCAACCCTGCCGAAAGTCTCATGATTGAAACACTATCACTTTAAATTTGTTATCTCAACCACAAAAACTTGCAACCTGCCGCGCCGAATCAATGCTATCTCCGCGTGCAATCCTACCCGGAGACACTACCAAAAATCCTTGGATGGGTTGATCACATTATATCGGGCGAATTTTGAGCCGGTGGCGTGACGTGGTAAAACGACGCCATGCATGAAATGGAGAAGATTATGCGCAGCAAACCGCTTTGGGTCGGCACGAGTTGGAAGATGAATAAGGCACCCCGGGAGGCGCGTCAGGCTGCGGAGGCACTGGCAGAAATCGCATTACCATCTCATATCAGCTCATTCGTCATCCCCCCTTTCACCTCCATTGCGGATGTTTCCCGCATTTTGGACAAATCACCTTTTCAGGTCGGTGCACAGAACACGCATTGGGAGGATGAGGGCGCCTGGACGGGCGAAATCTCCGCCCCCATGATCAAGGAAAGCGGCGCGACGATCGTTGAGGTTGGGCACTCTGAGCGGCGCACGCATTTCAATGAGACAGATGCAACCGTTAATCTCAAAGTTGCCGCAGCGATGCGCCACGATCTGACCCCGCTTATCTGCATTGGTGACACGGCGGAAGACCATCATTTCGGCGTGACGCATGAGACTTTGGCGCGGCAGGCCAGGATTGCCCTGCATGGTTTGACATCGGAGCAGGTTAAAAAGGTGCTTTTCGCCTATGAGCCCGTCTGGGCCATCGGGGCTAAAGGGCGCGCGGCCGCGCCCGACTTTGTGCAGGATGCCCATGCACGTCTCCGCCATCATCTGGCAGATATTTACGGTGCCGAGACAGCGCGCGCGATCAATATTCTCTATGGGGGCAGTGTGTCCCTGCAAAATGCCGCGCATTATGTGAGGCAGAAAGATATTGACGGCATCTTTATCGGCCGCGCCGCATGGGCACCGAAAGATTTCGCCGCCATCATCGATGCATGCGCAGCCTCATCGAACCGGTGAGGACAGAATTGGACGTGCCGGAAAATTGATGTCCGGTGCGACGAAAGAAAGGACGAAGACTATGAAAATCGCGATCGCGGGTGACAGTGCAGGTGAGGCGCTGGCCCACCAACTGACGACCCACCTTCAGAAAAAGGGCTTTGAAGCGACCGACCTTTCCAAACCGGAAAATGGCGCGGCGGAGCTTTATGCAAGCCTGAGCGAACGCGTTGCTCTCGCGGTGAAAGAGGGCCGGTTTGAGCGCGCCATTCTCTGTTGTGGCACGGGGATTGGGGTGTGCATTTCCGCCAATAAGATCCCTGGCATTCGCGCCGCCCTCACCCATGACACTTATTCAGCCCAGCGTGCGGCACTCTCGAATAATGCGCAGATCATCACCATGGGCGCACGCGTCGTCGGGTTGGAATTGGCGAAGTCCATCGCGGAAGCCTGGCTGAATGAAACATTCGACCCCGCAAGCGCCTCGGCAAAAAATGTCGCGGGCATTGATGCACTGGATAAGAAATACGCAGCACCGAAATAAGCCCGGTGCCTGACGCGTCACTAAGAAAAGCGGTCCTTTGGGGCCGTTTTTTTTGATCAGATTTAAGCAGCGGCCGATAACGAACGCCTGTTAGCCAACTCGGATGGAAATGATATCTTACGGCCGCGTCGGTCAGAGGAAGGGATATTGGTCGCATGACAAAAATCTGCGGTGCGGAAGCATCTCGCTTTGCCAAAACGGCTTTGCAAGGTTTTGCCCTTGCCCACGCATCCATGGTGCGTCTCCTTCCGGACGGAGTCATGCGTCGGGACACACAAGCAGCCCCGAAAGTCGTGCTGGTCGTTGGGGGCGGGTCAGGCCATTACCCCGCCTTTCTCGGTTATGTCGGGAAGGGTTTCGCGGATGCGGCCGTCGCCGGGGATGTTTTTGCCTCTCCGTCAACGCAGGCCATCATCCGTACCGCACGCGCAGCCCATCAGGGGCGCGGCATCATATTGGGCTACGGAAATTACGCGGGTGACGTCCTGAATTTCAGCATCGCGGCGGAGCGGCTGAATGCAGAGGGCATTCCGACGCGCCTCATGGCGGTCAGTGATGACATCGCCAGCGCACCGACCGCGCGCCATCTTGAGCGCCGCGGGATAGCGGGTGACCTCGCGATCCTTAAAATCATGGGCGCTGCGGCGGAAGAGGGGCTTGACCTTGATGCGGTCATGGCAATCGGGGAAAAAGCCAATCGCCGGACGCAGAGTTTAGGCGTGGCCTTTGCGGGTTGCACGCTTCCGGGTGAAGCGGCACCGCTTTTTGACGTTACGGCGGGGCAAATGGCGATCGGCCTCGGCGTGCATGGTGAGCAGGGGTTAGAGGAGACGCCCATCCCTGACGCGCAGGCACTCGCGGAACGTCTCTGCACCGCGCTCCTCGCGGAAAAGCCTTCGGACGGCTCGCAATCTGTTGCTGTCATCCTCAATGGACTGGGCGCCACGAAATATGAAGAGCTTTTCGTCCTCTGGACCCATATCACCGACATTTTAACGCGGCATGGATTGAAGATCGTCGCGCCCTGCGTTGGGGAATTCATCACCAGTCTCGATATGGCGGGGTGTTCCTTGACGTTGACGTGGCTAGATGCCGCGCTGGAACCGCTCTGGCGCGCCCCCGTCATCAGCCCGGCCCTGACGCGTGAACGCATCGAGGGGGCGGGGCTTCAGACACTGACGCCTGAACCTGCTGAAGCAACCGTGCCGCCCCCCGCCGCGACGGAAGAAGGCAGGCAGGGCGGGCGCTGCGTCGCGCGGGTCATGACGGCGATTGCGCAGGCTCTCGCGGCGGCGGAGGCCGAATTGGGGCGTATTGATGCGCAGACAGGCGATGGGGATCATGGGCAAGGTATGGCGCGCGGCTCTGACGCGGCCGCCAAAGCGGCGCGCGCGGCGGCGCACGCGGGTGGGGGTGCGCGCACCGTCCTGGCTATTGCGGCTGATGCCTGGGCGGATCGGGCAGGTGGCACGTCAGGGGCGCTATGGGGTGCCGGTCTGCACGCCTTCAGCACAAAGCTGAGTGATGAGAAGCAGGCAACAGCCCATGAGATGGCGCGGGGTGTCATGGAAGCGCGAGATGTCATCATGCGCCTTGGAGGGGCAAAGCCGGGCGACAAAACCCTGATTGATGCGCTTGACCCGTTAGCAACATCTCTCGCGGCTGAAACGCAGGACGATCCCGCTACCAATTGGGAGAGGGGCGCGGCAGCCGCGCAACGGGAAGCTGAAGTGACGCGCCTTCTTCAGGCGCGGCGGGGTCGATCACGCACGCACGGAGAGAGGAGCATCGGCCATCCGGATGCTGGTGCATTGTCGCTTGCCCTTGTCGCCAAGGTCGTCGCAGAATCATTGAAGCAGACAGCGGAAGTTTGATCAAAACCCTGGTCAAGCGGCACGCAGGAGAATGATGTTCACCTGCGCGCCGTGTGACGCGATTTCGTCTCAGCCCTGAGGTGACTCTGACAGAAAAAAGCGGTTTTGATAATTTTGCGGGAAATGCGTTTTATGCGCGGCCCACGCCGCGCAGGTCGCTTCGTCCTCAAGTAAAACCGCATTGAAACCGCAGCGCCGCATAAAATCGATCTGATCCGGAAGGGGGTGCCCCTCCGCCAGAATCTCTCCTGTAAACTTCAACTTTTCCCGCAGAGCGCGCGCCTGGGTGAAGGCGCGTCCATCCCGGAAGCTCGGGAAAACGAGGATAACGCTGTGTAAATGCGGTAAAAAAGGCGACAGGGCCGCAATATCGTCATCAACGTTCAAGCGGATGGAGGTCGCGGCCTCCGTCGCCTCAGGCAGCGCCACGGCAGCGCTGTCGGGCGGCATGGGTGATGAAACGCAGCTTTTCAGGTCAAACCGTTTCATACGCAGCTTCCTTGAAGGGCAATTCACCAAGACGGTCTAAAGTCGCCAGGAAACTCTCATCCTGCGCGCGCAGCTCAAGGAAACGATCAATGATCCGCGCAATCGCATCGACCATCTCATCCTCTTTCAAAGCAGCACCGAGGATAGACCCGACTTTGCCATCCTCACCAGCGCGCCCGCCCAAAGTGATCTGGAAAAATTCCTCACCGCGTTTATCTACCCCGAGCAGGCCGATATTTCCAACATGGTGATGCCCGCACGCATTGATACACCCGGAAATATTGATCGAAATCGGCCCGATCGCCTTCTGTAAAGCGAAACTCGCGAAGCGTTGACTGAGCTTCTGGGCGATGGGGATGGAGCGCGCATTGGCCAAAGCGCAATAATCAAGCCCGGGGCAGGCGATAATGTCACCAATGAGATTATTTGCGGCACTGCCCAGATCGATCTCCTGCAAGGCTGACCAGAGGCGGAAGAGATTTTTCCGCGCCACATGGCCGAAAACGAGATTTTGCAAATGGGACACGCGGATTTCCCCAAAGCTCATCTCATCCGCCAATGCGGCGATTCGTGCCATCTGATCACTCGTGAGGTCACCCGGAATTTCTCCGGGCGATTTGACGGAGATCGTCACCACGGCATAGGCATCATTTTTATGGCGGGTGACGTTGCTCGCCATCCATAAATCGAAACCCTCATCGCGCTGACGATGGGCTGAAATTTCAGCCTCTGCCGTATCCGTCTCTGTCAGGGTCGGGACCGCGAAACGTGCTTTGATCTTCTCCACAATTTCAGGCCGGAGCGCGTAATGCCGGTCATCCATTGTCCGGATTTCTTCCGCCACCTGACGACGAAATTCTTCAATACCAAGATGTTGCAGCAATATCTTCAGGCGCGCTTTGTAGATATTATCGCGCCGACCATGGGCGTTATAGACGCGTAGAACGGCCTCCACCGTTTTGAGGAGGTCCCACTCCGCCACATCATCGAACAGTTCCTTCCCCACCAGGGGCGTGCGGCCGAGGCCCCCGCCGACGAAGATGCGGAAGACTGGCCCTTTCTCAGATTGTCGGGCCAGAATGCCAATATCGTGGAAGCGCGCCGCGACCCGGTCCTCGACGCTGCCCGTGATCGCGATTTTAAATTTGCGAGGCAGGAAGGAAAATTCAGGATGCAAGGTTGACCATTGACGCAGGATTTCCGCATGAACGCGCGGGTCAAAAAGCTCATCATGCGCCGCGCCTGCAAAATGATCGCTGGTGACGTTTCGGATGCAATTGCCACTTGTCTGAATGGCGTGCATGTCCACCTGCGCCAGTTGCCGCAGGATCTCGGGTGCCTGCTCAAGCGAAATCCAGTTGAACTGGATGTTCTGCCGCGTCGTAAGGTGACCGTAACCGCGATCATAATGTTTGGCGATGTGCGCGAATTGCCGCATCTGGCGACTATCCAGAACCCCATAGGGGATGGCGACACGCAGCATATAAGCGTGGAGCTGAAGATAAAGCCCGTTCATGAGGCGCAGGGGCTTGAATTCATCTTCCGTCAAATTGCCGGACAGGCGGCGTTCAACCTGCTCGGCGAACTCATCGACGCGCGCCTTCAGAAATTCTCGGTCAATTTCTTCATACTGGTAATGGCCGATTGGGCTTTTGGAACTCATGACGTTGATTTTACTGCAAATTGTGGGTGAGTGGTCGGGCCGAATGCCCGGATCCTCTCGCGCATGCTGATGGGTGAGGGCGGGTGCCCCGGCGTCACGGGCACTTCATAGACATCAATAATGCCGTCCCCCGCCGCACGTTTGGAAGCATCATCCAGATAGGTTTGAAACACGTCCGAATCAAGCTGCCGGGCGTCATAAATTGAGTCTGACCAACCGCCAGCTTCTGTCAGCCATACGATACGCCCATCCTTCAACCGGTTGCCCGTAATGACAACCTTATTATCGTCCGCGATACGGATCGAGCGTTTCATTCCATGCGCCTCAAATCGATTTTAAACAACGCGCCCAGTATTTCAGGCCTTTAACTTTGTTGCAAGACAGATCACCTCGCCGCATTCTGCGTCGGTGACGTGCCCTGCATGTCATTGAGGTTGATATTGACGGAAACGGGACAGTGGTCAGAAGTTACACCTGAATCGAATTTCTGCGCGGATGTCATCACGCGTAAGGAATGATTGCTGAATGCCGCGCGTCCCGATGCGCCGAGAATGATATGATCAATGAAATACTCTCCACCGTGACAGGGGTTTGCCAGTCCTTCGGTCGCAAGTACAAGCTTCGCATTGCGCGATAATAATTTAAAAGCAGGGTCTTGATCGGTAAAGCGTCGATTGAAATCGCCGATCAGAATAAACGGAACACCCTCACTTTGCCGCGCCGCCACCCAATCCGCGATGATTGATAATTGCCGATAAAGAAGCGGGCAGGCATGGAGGCGCTGGTTGAGGGGTTGCTCCCAGCACCCGGTTTTGAGATGCAGGGCCAAAATGCGAAGAGGCTGTTTCCTGATCGTGATGGTGAGATCGAGACCTTCCCGCAAAGGATGGTGGCCTTTCGGACTGACATTGAGGGCCATGAGGGCCGGGTTGAGCGTGACATCGTAACCTTGCCGCACCGCCACGACCACACGTTGCGCGATGGGCGTGGGCGTCATGAAAAACTGGTAGGCCCCGTCTTTGAAAAGGCCCGCTAAAGCGTCTGCGCCATCGACTTCCTGCAAAGCGATGATATCCGGGGCGAGTTTTTCAAGGGTGGTGGCGATGTGGCGGTAATCCTCAGGCCCGCGATCCGGTCGGTCAAAAGGAAGAGAAGGGTCGCTGAGTGGGCGGTGCGAAAGCCACTCCATATTCCAGGTGGCCAGTTTGATGCGCGCCGCCCGCGCGGGTGTCGTGACGGCCAAAGCCAGAAAGACCGCCGCGATGCAGTTAGTTTTTGGCTTTAAGCTCGTCCAATAACTCTTTGACCGGACGCGTTTTTCTCGTTTGTTCATCAAGTATGATGACCTGACCCGTTCCGATATCGTAAAACCAACCCTGTAAGGTCGCTTCTCCCAGTGACAGCGCCCGCACGACGGCGGGATGCGTCCTGAGATGGGCAAGTTGCAGCAGAACATTCTGCTCGGCAAGTTCCCTCACCGTGTCGGGGCCGGCATCTTCCGCCTTGAGACCGATCACCGCGGCGCGCGCGGCTTCGGCATTTTGCAGCCAGCGGCGGATTGTCGGCATCTCGTCAAATTTGGAGGAGCTAAGATCACATAATGCGGTCATCGCGCCGCAATTAGAGTGCCCGCAAACGACAATATGTTTTACTTTCAATGCCATAACGGCATATTCAACGGCGGAGGAGACGCCTCCCATCATTTCCCCATGGGGCGGCACAATATTGCCGACATTGCGCACAATAAAGAGATCCCCCGGCAGGGTCTGGGTGATGAGATTGGGGTTAACACGGCTGTCTGAGCAGGTGATGAACAGCGTCGAAGGTGATTGCGACTCCGCGAGGGTCTCAAATAACGCCTTATGCTCCTCATAGACGGTCTCGTCGAAAAGCTGAACGCCTTCAAGAAGGCGGATAAGGCTGTTTTTGATTTCAGGCTTCATACAGGCGCTCTTTGCTCTCGCGCGATGGCTTCACGGCCCGCGCAGTTGTAAGATTTTTTTCAAACAACGATGCAGGCCACCCGTTCCTTTGTCCACCGCAAACCGCCACGGAAAAACTTTGTCACGAAGCGTTCATAATTGCGCAAGGATTTCCCGCATTTTTGCAAAAACCTTGTCCTTCTCAGGGTTCGGCCCGCCCGCCTGGGCGAGGGTTTTACTCCCGCCGCCACCTTTGCCGCCCATCACGTCACCCGCTGCCCGGACGAGGCTGACCGCATCGACTTTTTCCGTCAGGTCCGGCGTGACGCCGATCACGATGCTGCCTTTCCCGTCCGCGTCAGACAAAGCGGCAATCACGGTGTTCTGCTGTTTTTTGACAGCGTTTTCAGCCGCGTTACGTAATTCACGCGCGGGGAGGTTTTCAATAAAGCGCGGGATGAAAGTGATTTCGCCAATCTTCTCCTGATCGGCCGCCGTGGTGGTAGAGGCCATTTTGACCTGAAGGTCCGCCAGTTTCCTCTCAAGTGATTTCCGCTCATCCATCAAACTCTGGACGCGCGCTTTGGCATCTGCAACGGGGACGCGGAGGAGGGCGGCGATGTCCTTCAGACTCTGCTCGGTCTGCCGCGCGAGTTCCTCCGCTTTACGGCCGCACACAGCTTCAATCCGACGCACCCCGGCAGCCACACCGGACTCGCTGAGGATGCGAAAAACCCCGATCTCACCTGTATTATGGACATGCGTGCCACCACAAAGCTCGATGGAGTAGGCGTTCCGATCCGTCTCGGCCGCGCCCATGGAGACGACGCGCACCTTCTCACCATATTTCTCACCGAAAAGCGCCATCGCGCCCTCATTCTGTGCGCTCTCCGGTGTCATTTCCCGCGTCAGGACCGGGTGGCTGGCCCGGATCATCGCATTCACATCCTGCTCCACCGCCTGTAATTCCGCGGCGGTCATGGCTTGTGGGTGGGAAAAATCGAAGCGCAGGCGATCCGGGTCATTGAGGCTGCCTTTCTGAGTCACATGGGCGCCTAATTTGCGGCGCAATGCCTCATGCAGCAAATGCGTTGCTGAATGGTGCGCCCGCGTATCACGACGTCTGTCCCCATCAATTTCCGCTGTGACGGAGGCACCGACCCGGACCGGCCCCTGCCTGACCGTGCCGTAATGCACGATCAGATCATGATTGCGCCGTTGGGTCTCCGTGATCTCTACATCGATCCCTGAGGCGGATAAATGCCCATGATCACCCGCCTGCCCGCCGCTTTCACCGTAAAAAACTGTGCGATTGAGGATGACCGCAATCTCGTCACCCGGGGCGGCTTCCAGCACGATATCGCCGCCTTTGACGATCATCTGGATGCTCGCTTCAGTTTTCTCGGAATCATATCCGGCAAAATCCGTCGCACCGAATTTCTCCACCGCATCAAACCAGATGGAGTCCGTCGCCTCATCGCCTGACCCCGTCCAGGCCGCGCGGGCACGGGCGCGTTGGGATTGCATGGCCGTCTCAAACCCTGCCACATCGACATCAACATGGCGCTCCCGCAAGGCATCCTGCGTAAGATCAAGCGGAAATCCGTAAGTGTCGTAAAGTTTGAAAGCCACATCCCCCGGCAGCACAGCGCCAGAGCCGAGCTTGTCGAGTTCCTGATCCAGCAATGCCATGCCACGATCAAGAAGAGCGATGAAGCGTTCCTCTTCACCGCGCATTGTCTCCGTAATCAGGGCTTCGTAATTGCGTAGTTCCGTATAGGCTGCCCCCATTTCGGAAACGAGTTTCGGCACAAGGCGGTAGAACATCGGTTCCGTCGCGCCCAGGCGTTTCAAGTGACGCATGGCGCGGCGCATGATGCGACGCAGCACATAGCCGCGCCCGTCACGCGCTGGCAGCACGCCATCGGAAATCAGAAAAGCGGAGGAACGCAGATGGTCGGCGACAACGCGCTGGCTTGGCAGCATCGTCCCGGCCGTGTCCGTATGGGTCAGCGCGGCGGTTGCTTCGACCAGCCCATAAAGGAGGTCCGTCTCCCAGACATTCTGCTTGCCCTGCATGACGGCGGCGAAGCGCTCCAGCCCCATACCCGTATCGATGGAGGGGCGAGGCAAAGAACTGCGCGTGCCGTCTTCACCCTCGAAAAACTGCATGAAAACGAGGTTCCAGATTTCGACGAAACGGTCGCCATCCTCTTCCGGACTGCCGGGCGGGCCACCCCAGACATCGGGTCCGTGATCATAAAAAATTTCTGAGCACGGGCCGCATGGCCCCGTATCCCCCATGCGCCAAAAATTATCATTTGTCCCGATGCGGATGATCCTGTCATCACTGAGCCCGGCAATGCGCCGCCAGAGCGACGCTGCCTCCTCATCCTCCGCATAGACTGTTGCGAGGAGCTTTTCCTTCGGGAGGGCGAAGCCTTCGGTGAGGAGCGTCCAGGCGAATTCAATGGCTTCAGCCTTGAAATAATCGCCGAAAGAGAAATTCCCCATCATCTCGAAAAACGTCAGATGGCGCGCCGTATACCCGACATTATCCAGATCATTATGCTTTCCGCCCGCGCGCACGACTTTCTGCGCCGTCGCCGCGCGCCGATAGGGCCGGGTTTCCTGCCCGAGAAACACATTCTTGAAGGGCACCATCCCCGCATTGGTGAACATCAGACTCGGGTCGTTCTGCGGGATCAGCGATGCGGAGGGAATGACTTCATGCCCGCAGGATTTGAAGTAATTCAAAAAGGTGGCGCGAAGCTCGGCAGTCGTGTTGTTCAGGGCTTTGATCGTCATGGTCTCTCGGGACGCTGTCAAACAAGAAGTGTGAGGCACCTCCCTATTACAAATATCTTGTAAAGAAAATGGATAAGGGAGAAAATCCTGCTGACATGCGTCGGGGCGCGCAGGTCTCAGTAACAAAATGGACGATTAGACGCCCTTACCTGATTTGGCGCGATCTGCACGAAATACAAGCCGATCGGAAAGATTGAAATTGGTCGCGAGCCCGATAATCGCGCCGACCGCCACCGGTATGACCGGGTTTCTTTCACAAAGGGGGAAGCTGAAACTCAACATCAGTGCCGCACCGCGATTGAGGATAAACCCGAGACTATTGGCGCCGAGGAAGCGCATCCATTGCGCAAGAACGTGCCCGCCATGGGAGATATGGCCGTAAGTCCAGATGCGATTGACAAACCAGTTAATGGAGCAGGCGACGAAAAACCCGGCCAGCAGCGCGCATGTCAGCCCGATGAAGGGTCGCAAAAGATAGACAGTGCCGGTATCCCACAAAAATCCGAAAGATCCGACAACAGCGAAGCGCAGAAACCGGGTATAATCTCTTCCAGCCTTCGGGCTAAGAGGGGCGGGATCGGGCTCAGGGCGTGCGTCGGTCATCGTTTTTCCAGAATAGCGAAGCGTCGGCGCGGTGTCATGTCGCGACGTCACGATTGAAGCCCCATTTAAACCAGCCATAAATGGCGAGCAGCATGAAGCCACCATAGAGCGCTGCCGTGGCATCCAGCCCCCGCGAGAGGAAGAGCACGACATAGGCGCCGTTTGTGATAATCCAGACAAGCCATGCCTGCCGGAGACGTTGCGCCATCCAGTAAGTTGCCAGAATGCTGGACGCTGTCAGCATCGCATCCGCATAAGGTGCAGGATCACTTGACCAACGCGACAGCGCCACGCCGAGCAGACGCCCCGCAAAAAGCATGCCGCAACATTGCACTATGAACCATCTTCGCGCCGGCGTCGGACCGGATGCAATAGGCGGCTTTCTCCGCCACATCACCCACCCATAGAGGGACAGGCTGATGAAGAGGAGCTGAAGCGCCGCATCCGCATAAAGATGCTGCTCACCAAATATGTAAAAATAGCAGCCAGCCGCCATGATGTTGATGGGCCAGCACAGCACGACGCGTTGCGTCTCCAGGAACACACCACCCGCGCTGAGCAGGACACCTGCGGATTCAATCGGGCTCATGATGTGACACCCGGTTCTTCACCCTGCGCGATATATTGCAGGAGCGCCTGACCTGGCGGCGTCTGAAACCATTTCATATGGCCGATGAAATATTTCTCAAACGCCACCTGCGCACTATGTTCATCATGGAGAAGTGACGCGAAATATCGATATTCACTGAGGGCGAAATGGATGTGGCAAAGGGGCAGCATAGCGGCCAGCGCCTGGCGTGACGTTGCGGAAAGCGGCCGTTGCGACTCATAACCGCGCAGGAAGGCCCTAAGCGCATCGTAACGCACCTGCCATTGACTCATATCGGGGGCCAGCCAGCTGACCATACTGCGTTCAATCGCGACGGCGAGATCGAAAAGGGCGGAGGTACGATCCGCCATGCCGAAATCAAAGACGGACACCGGCACGGCATCCTCTCCCTCACCGCGCCACATCAGGTTGGAGCCATGCCAGTCCCCATGGCCCCAACATGGTTTATGATGCGGCAGGAGGGGTTTTAACGCGTCATGGAATTTTAGAAACGCGGCCCGCGCCTGCTGATAGGAAGGGTGATGGAGAAGTCCATTCTCTGCCGGTGTCAGATGAGCGACAGCCTCATCGAGGGACGATGCGAAATCGACACGGCGCAGCAAATCCATGTTTGAGACCAATTGAGGATCGACACGCGGCGGGGCGGTGTCACTCGCCATCACATCATGGAACTGCGCGAGGAGACGCCCGGCCGCATGGGCCTGAGCGGAATTGAACCACCCTTCCCATGATTGGACATCACGGTAAAGATCGATGTCAGGCGATGCCGCCGTGATTTCATAAACCCAATCGCCGCATCGCGTGACCGTTTCCCCCTGTTTATTTTTGAGGAAGGGCTGCACGGGCAGGGCGTGGCCCGCCAGATGTCGGGCAAAGCGATGCTCCTCCCGCAGACTGGCTTCGTTTTTGACCCGGTGGTCATGGCGTTTAACGAAAAACCGACCGGGTGCGCCGCTGAAAATACAGGCGGAGGAGAAAGGGCGCGGCGAATGGTGGCTGATCTCCGGCGCATCTTTTAGAAAAGGGTAATGGGGAATGAGCAGCCTTCTCTCCGCCTCTGTCATGGCGGGCCAGATACGGGGGGCTATCGGGCCATCGACACCGAACTGACGGTTTGCGTGTTCCTCAGTCAAAACCCCGCACCTGCTGTGAAGAGCACGGCGAAGCCGCTGCCGATGTAAAATAGCGGGTCACTCCCCGCGATAACGGTGCCGCGCCGGCCGATTGTGTTTCTCCCGGCAAGGGTCACGCTTGAAACGCCTGAAAGCACGTGGTTATTGCCGATATTTGTGAAGTTTACGCGGACACTCGGTGATTTCAGCCGGAATTTATCGTCAAATCGATAGCCCAGCGCGAGATTGCCTGTGATATAGCCCGGCATCGCAACGTCATTCATGAAGCTCGCATATTGCCGCCCGGTATAATGGGCCGTCGCCATCCCGAAAACATGCCCATCATCATAAGAGAGGCCGACAGAAGCCTGGAAGGCAGGGCTGCGTACCGCGATTTTACCCCGCGTCGGCAGGAGGTCATTATTGACGACGATATCATTATCAATCGTCGCATGAAGATACTCGGCTGAGATATAGGGACTCCAGTGATGATAAGGCCGCATCGAAATTTCAGCATCGACGCCGCGCGATGTCTGCCCGCCCGCATTCACCGTCGTCTGCACCGGCGCGCCGAAGCGGAAGATCTCGGTGGTTATCTGCCGGTTTGTGAAGTTGTAATTGAAGAAAGTCACACTGCCCAGAAGCTTTTTGCCGAAATAACGGTAACCTAATTCCTGTGAAATCGAATATTCGGGATTCAGCTTCTGCGCCCCATCCGTCACGACCGCCCCCGAAGTGACGTCGTAATAATCGTAAAATGCCGTGCTTGAAGGGGTGCGAAAATTGGTGGTGACGTTTACGAAAATCTGATGTTCCGGGCGGAAATGATATTTTATCGACATGCGGGGGAGCGGCACCTGATAGCTCCCGCCCGTGCGATATTGTGGGCCGGGGAGATTATTTGTCCCCCGGATCGCGTACATCACATCCTTGAACCCGGCCTCCAGCACCATTTTATCCCTGAAAAGCGACAACCGGTCATTGATATAGAGCGCATTGACCTGCCCGATTGTGTGGAAGGCGCTACCGTAAAGGGCCTGCCCGTCAGGCAGTAAGACAAGGCCGCTTTTCCGGCGGGCCCAGAGATCCGGCGCGCGGCCATCCAACCCGACGGGCGTGAAGGATTGCACCTCGCGATCATCGGAATAATCATACCAATAACCAAAAGTCAGCTTATTGCGCCCGGTTTCGAGACTGAGATGGGCGTTGAAGCCGGTGCGGTAACTTTCCTGCACGCCATTAGCCCGGACGACCGCGTCACCCCCATCACCATTGAGGTTGCGCAGATGGCCATTGACGGGCATGACGCCATTATAGACCCCTGACACGGGAAGGGTCGCGCCGCTCGCGATTGACCCGTAAGCGGCCTGGGCATAGGGTGTCACGGCAAAGGTCAGATGATCGGACAGGGTGAAGTGACTGGGTAGACCGGCGTAGAAAGTCTGTTCCGGCGCTTCCCACAGGCGGTAATAATTCTGTGCCTGCGCGGTGTGACCCGCATCGTACCAGGCTTTGAGGTCGTTGCTGCCGCCGATCCCGTCAGCGTGCCAGCCATCCAGCGTCACTTGCGGATAATAACTCGACGTTGCGCGATTCCATGAGCCGATGAGGGATATATCCGAATGTTGATGGATGGATTTGATGAATTTGAGGTCGACATGCTGGCGGCGATCCTCACCCGGGCCGCGCCAGTTATGCGCTGTGGTGTGGGAGTAGGAGATAAATCCCCTGACGCCAGTATGGCCGATCTCCCCGCTTTCAAGCCTTAGAAACTGGCGGCTATTGGCATAGGCGCCATAGGAGATATTGACCGTGCCACCAGGGGTTTTGGCGGGCTGGAGATAGGTCAGCGCCATCAGCCCACCCGCAGCATTGAGGACGGGATCGGAAATCGCCGCCGCACCCTGCGTCACGGCGATGGCGCGATAATTCTCCGCATCTGCGAATTGCGCGGGGTAGGCGCCGTAATAGGCGATGTCGTTGAGTGGCGTCCCCTCAAGCGTAAAGCCAAGCGCGTCGCTATTCAGCCCCCTGACCGTCACATTTGTGTAGGGAGACAGGCCGAAAGGGTCAGACGCCGCGACATTGGCCCCGGGCAGATTATTGACAAGTTGATAGGCGGAGGAAATTGGCGACTGCGTGTCAATGAAAGGTTTTGAGACGACACTGGTCGCCTGCGCCGCATAAACGGGGCGCATGAGCCCCCCTTCACCAAAATCCGCTTTGTCATTCAGCGCCGACGCTTTGACTTTGATGGTTTCCGCCTCCGGGCGGGCGGCGGCGTTTTCAGCACAATGTGCATGCAGAGGCAGGCCATAAAGGGTGAAAATGGCAGCGCGATGCAGAAATCGGCGCGTCACAAAATAGTCCCGGCGCATGACGCAGCAACAGCCCCTTCTGCCAAATGAGTGCCGCAGAAGCGCCCTCCCCGTAGCCCTTCGCTGATAAAAGTGTTTTTGTGGCAGGTAAAGATGATTCAACGCACGACGCGTTTGCGGTGCGAAATGATGCGGGGACGCCACGCTTTTCAGGCCGCCAGGTTCGATCCCGATTTCTCGCGCAGCATCAGGCCAATGACGATAATAGCGCCGATGGTGGCGCAGAAAGCAGCCAGCATGAAAACAGTGCCATATCCGAAACCATCAACCAGCGAACCCGCAATGGGCGCGGTGACAGCATAGGCGACATCCTGGAAAGCCGCGAACCCGCCAAGCGCGAGGGCGCGATGATCAGGTGAGACGACACGCACCACATCACGCCCCAAAGCAGGATAGACCATCGAACAGCCACCCCCTGCCAGTGCCGCGCCAAAAAGCGCCATGACGGGCGTCGCGGCGGCGGAAATACAGGCCAGTCCCGCAGCTTCCACCAAGAGCGACCCCAAAGCGATGGGCAGGCCGCCGAAACGGTCCGGGGTGGAACCGATAAGAAGGCGGTTCGCGACAAAAGCCAGCCCGAAAAATGTCAGGCCAAGTCCGCCATGATCCCAATGGCGATGATGAAAGGCGAGGGCAATATAAGCCCCCAGCACGGCGAACCCGACACCTTGCAGCGCAACACCCGCGCCATGCCATTTTATAGCGGAAAGGATAGAGAAAAACGCGCGTCGCTCACCCTGTGAAGGTGGCACATGGCGCAGGCCGCGTGTCAGGATGAAGCCAAGGCCGGGCAGGGCCATGCAGAGAAGCATGAGGGTCAGGAAATTCCAGTGATGAAAGATCCATAAGCCGCTCGGGCCGCCCACCGCATAGGCGGCATACATGGCCATCCCGGTGAGGGACAGGACGCGCCCCGATCTCTCATGCCCCTCCAGCCCGATGCCCCAGATATGGACACCAACCATGGTGTAGCTTTCACCCACGCCGATAATGAGCCGCCCTGAAATCAGTAGGCCGAAGCGCAAGCTTAAGGGAAGCGCCGGAATCGCTGACAGGGCGCAGCAAAAGCACCCGATGGCATAGAGCAACAGGCCGCGATGCATGGAATGGTCGCCGCCATGATGATCGCAGAACCGTCCGGCGCGGCCGCGGGTCAGAAGGGTCGAGAAAAACGAGCATCCGACACTGACCCCCGCGAGAAACGTGCTGTAACCCGGCCAGCCCGTTACATAAGGTGGAATGACGGCCAGAGGCATGGCGACAGCGAGGTAGGTGAGGAAGAGGGCGATTGCGAGCCGGACCATGCCTGTCATGACGACATCCTCAACGCCCCCTGGGACTGAATGAATAAGCGCGTAAGGTCAGCCTCATCGAATTCCGCCGCGCCTGATCGGATGTAAAACCACACCGCTGCGGCGCAGGCAAGATTGAATGTGCTGTGTCAGATGGCGGGATCGGTAATGCGCATCATTCCGCAAATTGCTCGGCAATAATGCGCTCTGAGAGGTCATTTTCCGGGTCGAAGAGCAACGTGGCGCCAATATCCCGCTCTTCCTGCACAAGGACCTCACAGACATCACGGATTTCCGTAAAATCGGCGACGGCGGCGGCCGGGCGTTTCTCATGCTCAAGCAGTGAGAAGCGGACGCGCGCCGAGGAGGGCAGGAGAGCGCCGCGCCAGCGCCGTGGGCGAAAGGCGGAGATCGGAGTCAAAGGCAGCAGCGTCGCATTCAGCGGGACGATGGGCCCGTGGGCGGAAAGATTATAGGCGGTCGAGCCAGCAGGCGTCGCGAGGAGAATGCCGTCACAGACGAGTTCGGGCATACGTTCCACTTCATCAATTTCAATACGAAGTTTAACGGCCTGTCTTGTCTCACGGAAGAGAAACACGTCATTAAAGGCGATGGCCTCGTGAATCTGACCTTCCACATCCGTCGCCTGCATTTTCAGCGGGCGCATCATATTGGGCAGCGACTGAAACAGGCGCTCCGGCAGATCACCCTCACTGAGCGGGTTCAGCAGGAAGCCGACAGACCCGCAATTAATGCCATAAGTCGGCAGGTGATAGGGCAGGGCCTTGTGCAATGTTTCCAGCAGAAACCCGTCCCCCCCCAGACAGACGACGACCTCCGCTTCTTCAAGCGCGACATTGCCATATTGTGCGACAAGCTTCTCGTAAGAGGCCTGCGCCAGAGGCACGCGCGCGGCGCGGAAACAGATTTTGGTGGGAACGGAGGTGAAAACCGGCTGAGAGGCCAGGTCGATACTCATTGTCATTGTCGATATGCCGTCATGCCTGAAGCCCTCTTACACCGCGCGCCTGACCAGGTACCGTCAGGAAAGCAGCATCCCGGGTCATCCGTCAACAACGCGTGCTTCCACCACGCGTTGCGACGATGACACGCCCACGAAGAGGGTCGCGTGCTGAGCTCAGGCGAGCTTTCCGGCAAGCTTGGCAACGTGCTCACCCAGGAAGCGGGCACCTTCGCGCTCCGTCTCATGCACGGGGCGTGAGCCATCGGGGCCGGCAAGTGTCGACGCACCGTAAGGCGTGCCGCCCAGCACCTCATCCAGCCCGACAAGACCGGGGAAGCTGTAAGGCAGGCCGGAAATAACCATGCCATGATGCATCAGATTTGTGATGATGGAGAAAAGCGTCGTCTCCTGCCCGCCATGCTGTGAGGCTGTCGAGGTGAAAGCCGCGCCCACTTTGCCGATCAGCGCGCCTTTGGCCCATAACCCGCCCGTTTGATCCCAGAATTGCGCCATCTGAGACGGCATACGACCAAAGCGCGTCGGCGCACCTACGATGATGGCGTCATAGGCGGCCAGTTCATCCGGTGTCGCGACGGGCGCGCTTTGGTCAAGCTTGAAGCCGTTCGCCTTGGCGGTTTCCTCCGGGACAAGTTCAGGGACACGCTTGATGTCGGCCGTGGCGCCGGTGCGTTTGACGCCTTCAGCGACAGCCTGCGCCATTTGTTCAACGTGTCCATATGTTGAGTAATATAAAACGAGAACTTTTGTCACGTGGTGGCTCCTTCATCGTCACGGAAAGCGACGAAACAAACAGTTGATGAATTCAAAGGACGCATTTATTATCCTTTGATGAAATTTGACTTTACGGAAAGCGGGTGACAACCCGCGACATCCTGAACGGGTTATCCATCCTTCAATATTCAAGCTACACTTATTGTCACCCCGACGCAAACCAACTTTGAGTCCTTGCCAGAGAAACGGGCGCGGGACGCCTTCCTGATGTCGCATTGTGGATGGAGATGGGGGTGCTTATCGGATGTTTAAAGGGGCATTTAATTTACAAGTTTGTGAGCCATGCGGCGCGCGGCTTTTTGTCAGGCAATTGCCTCCGGGGGATGATAATGGCATATGAGTCGGGCTCCGCATGCTGGGAAAAGAGGGCAAACCGCGTGTCATCAGGTCGTGGCGTCGCCGGTGCGTCCTGTATGACATCATGGACGAAACTATATGATCATATCGCCTGAAAAAGAGGCAGAAGCCGGTCAGTCGAGCGAAACCACGCGTTTTGATGACGGGCTCACGCTGGAATGCGGTGAGATTATTGCCCCGCTCGATGTCGCTTATTGCACTTATGGTCAGTTATCGCCCGCGAAAGACAATGCCATCCTCATCTGCCACGCTCTGACGGGGGATCAATATGTGGCGGGGCGCAATCCGGTCACCGGCAAGGATGGATGGTGGTCCCGCCTCGTCGGGCCGGGGAAACCGGTCGATACGGATCAATATTTCGTCATCTGCGCCAATGTGCTTGGCGGCTGCATGGGCTCCACCGGGCCGAAAAGCCTTAAAGCGGATGGAGAGCGCTGGGGCACGTCCTTTCCGCCGATCACGGTCAGGGATATGGTCAGGGCGCAGGCGAGGCTGATCACGCATCTGGGGATCGACCGTCTTTTTGCGGTCATCGGTGGCTCTATGGGGGGGATGCAGGCCATTGAATGGGTCGTGACCTATCCGGACCGCGTTTTCTCCGCCCTGCCCATCGCAACCTCACCCTATCATTCTGCGCAGAATATTGCTTTCAACGAGGTCAGTCGTCAGGCCATCTCCGCTGATCCTGATTGGCATGATGGGCGCTACTGGGCACATGATGCCGTCCCGGCGCGTGGTCTGGCCGTGGCGCGCATGATGGCGCACATCACCTATGTTTCAGAGAAAGCCCTGACGCGGAAATTCGGCCGCCGAACGCGCCGCAATCCGGAGGCTGCGCAGGAAGGGGCCCAGCTTCCGGCCGCGTTTTTCGGTGAGATCTTTGAGGTGGAAAGTTATCTGCGCCATCAGGGGTCAAGCTTCGTGCAACGTTTTGACGCAAACTCCTATCTGACGATCACGCGTGCGCTCGATTATTTCGACCTCGCCGCGGACCATGATGGCGACCTGTCCAGGGCCTTCAGAAACTGCACCACGCGATTCTGCGTGGTGTCCTTCAGTTCGGACTGGCTGTTTCCCACATCGCAATCCCGCGCGCTTGCCCGCGCTTTGAACCAGGCCGGCGTGAACGTCTCTTTCGTTGAGATTGAGTCAGATCGCGGCCATGACGCCTTCCTCCTTGATGAGCCGGATTTTGAACGGACAATCCGCGGCTTTCTGGAAGGGGCCCGACTCCATTATGTCGCCGCCGGAGAGATACATGCGGGTTGATCAGAAATTCATCGCCGACATGATCGTGCCGGGCAGTCGCGTCCTCGATATTGGCAGCGGGGACGGCACGCTGATTGACCATCTCTTCCGAACCCGCCAATGCGATGCGCGGGGCATTGAGATCAATATGGAGGATGTGACGCGCGCCGTCGCCCATGGGCTTCCCGTCATGCATGGCGATGCGGATCACGACCTTGCGGATTATCCGGACCTCACGTTCGATTATGTGGTGCTTCAACGCACTTTGCAGGCTGTCGGGCGTCCCCGGGAAGTGCTGAAACAGATGCTGCGCATCGGCCGTTACGCGATCGTGTCATTCCCGAATTTTGCGCAATGGCGCTTGAGATTACAGTTTCTTTCAACCGGGCGGATGCCGATGACGCGAGTCTGGAACACGCCGTGGTATGAAACGCCCAACGTCCATCCCTGCACGATTAAGGATTTCCTTGAATTATGCCGGTGTGATGGTTATCGCGTCGTTGCGTGGCTGGGCGTTAATGACACGGGTGCCTCCGCACCCTGGCGCCGCTCAACCCGTCTGGCCAATATATTTGCGGACCAGGCTGTCTTTATGTTGCAGCGCGCCTAAACACCTGTCTCCAAAAGCGTCTGGTCACTGTTTCGCCGTCCGGCGAACACGACAGTCATAAGCGGTAACGCTTTGAAACAGCGCTGTCGAACGATCTGTCCTATGCATGACTCATGTCCGAAATTCAAAGCGCGGAATCTGTCAAGCTCACCCGGGGCGCATTTTATTTAAAAATTTGATTCATATCATTATCTTTATTTTGATTAATTTCCGTGGCAGATGTGTCCTCTGCCGATTCCGGTATCGATTCTCCTCCCCATTCCGCTCAAACGTCCCGAAGGGGCATTTCGATGGTTACCTTTGCAGATCTCGAACTTGCGCTACCGATACAACGCGCCTTGCAGGATATGGGATACGTCACCCCGACCCCGATTCAGGAGCGGGCAATCCCCTATCTGCTGGAAGGGCGTGACCTTCTGGGCCTCGCACAGACGGGCACAGGCAAGACGGCCGCCTTTGCGTTACCAATTCTGGACCATATCAGCCGCCACCCCAAGGCGACGACACCCCGCTGCCCCCGCGCGCTGATCCTGGCGCCAACGCGGGAACTCGCTTCCCAGATCAACGACAATATCCGTTCGTACGCCAAGCATATGAGGCTGAGCCACGCCGTGATTTTCGGCGGCGTTGGTCAGGGCCGACAGGTGGAAGCGATGCGATCGGGCGTCGATATCCTGACGGCGGCACCGGGGCGGCTGCTTGATCTCATCGGGCAGAGATATATTGACCTCTCCCAACTTGAAGTCCTCGTCCTGGATGAGGCGGACCGTATGCTTGATATGGGCTTCGTCCAAGACATCAAGCGCATCATGGCGCTTCTGCCGCCCAAGCGTCAGACATTGCTGTTTTCAGCGACGATGCCCAATGCCATCTCGGACCTTGCGCAATCTTTACTGAACAATCCGGCGACCGTCACCGTGACGCCGCCTTCCAGCACGGTTGACCGCATTCAACAGGTTGTCCTCTTTGTGGATTCGGAAAATAAGAAGCCGCTCACGCTGGAGCTCGTCGCGAGTGAGAAAGTGAAATCGGCGATTATTTTCACCCTGATGAAGCATGAGGCGAATAAGGTCGCTGAATTCCTGACCAAAAACGGCGTCGCAGCCGAAGCGATACATGGCAATAAGTCGCAAGGTGCGCGGGAGCGGGCCATGTCCGGCTTCAGATCCGGTCGGGTCAAGGTGCTTGTCGCGACAGATATCGCTTCTCGCGGCATTGACGTTGATGATGTAAGTCACGTCATTAATTACGACCTGCCCAATGTTGCGGAAAGCTACGTCCACCGCATCGGGCGCACGGCCCGCGCCGGTCGCGATGGTTGCGCTATTGCCCTGTGCGATGCGGAACAACGCGCCTGGCTTCATGACATCGAGAAGCTGATCGGCAAATCCCTGACAATTATCGACCAGCACCGTTTCCACTCCGAGACGGCGAGATTGTCCCGCATGAAACCGCCTGTTCTGGGCGGGGGCGGGCGGCATGGTGGTCGCCGCGGCAACCAAAACGGGCGCGGCCCCGCGCGTGGGCATGCAGCACCGCATGCAGCGCGACCGGGAGGGCGGCGCATGCCCCATCGTGCGCCCGGTGGTTACGGGCATCCGGGCTCCTTCAAAGATTGATAAGGCGGCGCTTTTCTCCGCCTGACATATCGCGGCTTCTTCTCCCGCCGATCCAGTGAGATCACTGTCTTTAAAAATGGCGCTGTGATCGGCTTGGGGTTACCGATCTGCGTGACGCTGTGTAAAAGCGTTACGCAGCAGACAGGAGTTGACGCATGATTGATCTCTATTTCTGGCCCACGCCAAACGGTTTCAAAATTTTGTTGTTTCTGGAGGAGGTGGGACTTCGCTATCGCATCATCCCCGTCAATATCTCAACGGGCGCGCAATTTGACCCGGCTTTTCTGAAGATTTCTCCGAATAACAAAATGCCCGCGGTCATTGATCACGCGCCCGCCGATGGGGGCGCGGCGGTCAGTGTGTTTGAGTCCGGTGCCATTCTCCTCTATCTCGCAGAAAAAACGGGGCAGTTTCTGTCGAGTGACGCGCGGGTCCGGCTGGAAACGATGGAATGGCTTTTCTGGCAAATGGCAGGTTTCGGGCCGATGCTGGGGCAGAACCACCATTTCTCCCTCTATGCGCCGGAGAAAATTCCCTACGCCATCAAGCGTTATCAGGATGAGACGACACGACTTTACGGCGTGCTTGATAAGCGCCTCGCATCAAATGGGGGGTGGCTTGCCGGCTCGGATTATTCCATCGCGGATATGGCGGCATTTCCATGGACGAAAACCTGGAAGGCGCAATCCATCAATCTTGATCAATTTCCCCACGTGGCGAAATGGCGCGATGCGATCATCGCGCGCCCGGCAACCCAGCGCGCCTACACGCATGATAAGTGACGTCACCGCGCCTTGAGGCGGGTGGGGTTGGTGTCACCAGGCCGTGAAGCCACCATCAACATTGACGACCGCGCCCGTCATGAGGCTGGCCGCGTCAGAGGCGAGGAAGGCGGCAACGCTCCCGATTTCCTCCGGCTGTCCGACACGCCCCATGGGTGTGTCCGCGATCCATGAATCGTAAAGTTCAGGTTTTTCCATACCGAAACGTGTCAGCTCGGTTTCGATATAGGTTGGCGCGATGACATTGGCGCGGATGTTATATTTTGCCCATTCCGCGGCGATCGACTTGATGTAATGATGCACACCGGCCTTGGACGCATTATAGGCGCATTGACCCTGCGGGCGATTGACGATCTGCCCTGACATGGAGCCAATCGCGATGATGACGCCGGATTTCTGCGTGATCATAACTTTGCCCACAGTCTGGCAGGTGCGAAACATGCCGTTGAGGTTGATGTCGATCTGCCTGAGCCATTGCTCCTCCGACATGTCTTCAGCATGGATCTCGGAAATGCAGATCCCGGCGCTGGCCACGAGGATATCAATGCGTCCCTCAATTGACATGATGTCATGGACGCAGGCGCGCACGGAATTGAAGGATGTGACGTCAAGCGTGACGCAGCGTGCATCAAAAGATTTTTGTCGAAGCCCCTCAGCAGCTTTCCGGCCGAGATCAAGATTAATGTCGCCGAGAATGACACGGGCCCCCATCTCGGCCATCGCCGTCGCACAGGAAAGACCGATATTCTGCGCACCACCGGTGATCAGCGCGACTTTGCCATCAAGACGATATTTTTCAGCGTACATGACTTCTCCTTCTCAGCCGATGCGCGGGCGTCCGGAACTTTCCGATCAGGCCTCCCGACACATGCGGTCGCACGACGTCAGAACGGCGCCATAAGGCTGCGGAAATTTTCCTGCCCAGCATAAATCCGTTTGAAAATTGCATATTTCGCATCGTGAAACGCCTTTGAACGGGCTTCAGGGTAGATCACGGTGCCATATTGACTCATGGCCGCCATGGCTTCCGGGAAGTTCTTGAAACGGCCTGCCGCCATGGCACCTAATATGGCCGAGCCCAGCAGGACGGAATCCGGTTCTTTCGGCAGGATGATGCGGCAATTTGTGGCATTGGCATGTTCCCGCAGGAAGATCGGATTTTTGGTGCCTCCCCCTGTCGCGATAATGGTGTCAATCGCATAGCCTCTTACATTGAGCGCCTCGATGATATCCCGCGTGCCGTAAGCCAGCCCCTGGATTGTCGCGAGGTAAAGTGCGGCCAGGTCACGCAACTCGGCGGAGAGTGAAAGGCCCAGCACCGCGCCGCGACTCTCCGGATTGGCATGAGGTGCGCGATTGCCATTATAATCGGGCAGGACATGCAGCCGCCGCGTCAGGCGCATTTCACCCTCACGCGCTTCAATCTCCTGAACGCAGCCATTCAGCGCTTCATAAATACTGATATTCTCCTGTGCAGCCATTTCCTTGAGAGCAGGGAAGGCGGCATGGGTTTTGATGTTGAAGTCAATCAAGGCCCCGGCCGCCGACTGGCCCGCCTCCGTCAACCACATTTCAGGGATCATGGCCTGATAATAAGGCCCCCAGACGCCGTCAATAAAGCGCGCTTCAGGGGAGACAGCCATGTGGCAATTGGATGTCCCCGCGATCATCGCGACACGCTTATTGATCACAGCGTCAAAATCGAGCTTTTCATCCGCGATGCCCAGCAGGCCGATCCCGCCCGCATGGCCATCAATAATCGACACCCCGACTTTTATGCCTTCCGGCAGCCCGAGTTCAGAAGCAGCCTGCGCCGTGAGACCGTCCCCGACATGTTCCCCTATGGGCAGTATCGTTTGGCCGATACGGCGGAAATCTTCATCCACGAGTTCGGTGAGGCCGATCTTTTCAAAATACGATGCGCTCCAACGATTCTCATGCGCAAGATAGGTCCATTTGCAGGTGACAGAACAGGAAGAACGCGCGTCAGAGCCTGTCGCCCGCCATGTCAGGAAATCTGGCAGGTCAAAGAAATATCCCGCTTCCTGATAAATTTGCGGGAGGTGCCGCTTGATCCAGAGAAGCTTCGGCGTTTCCATCTCGGGTGATATGACACCACCCACATAACGAAGGACATCATCCCCCTTCGCGTTGATTTCCGCTGTTTCCGCTAAAGCGCGATGATCTGCCCAAAGGATGACATCCTGCCCCGCCGCGCCCTGCGGATCGACGGAGAGACTCTCGCCGTTTTTGTCACGCACAACCATTGAGCATGTTGCATCGAACCCGATACCACAGACATGTAACGTTGAGTCCGTGATTTCACCCATAGCCTCACGGACGGCCTGACAAACGGCCTGCCAGATATTTTCGGATGATTGTTGAATAAAGTCAGGTAGCGGGCGCCATGTCTGTGTTTCGACAACAGCGGAAGCCAGCTTGATGCCGGATAGGTCAAATATGCCTGCGCGGGCACTTCCCGTCCCCACATCGATACCGATAACAACGTCCATGACATGCCTTATTTACAATTTGTAAGGGGCATGATGCGAAGGAAACGCAAAATTCGCAATATCCGGAACGCATTTTTTGTGCAAGATCACATATCAAATGAAAAGGGGCCGCCGAAGCAGCCCCTTTTTTGCCCATCTTATCGCCATCAAACGATGTGTCAGAACTCCAGGCCGATCTGGCCGAACACGTTGCGGCCCAGCATCAGATAACCATATTGGTAGGCATTTGTGTTTGTCCCGGCGCTGACGACGAAGGGCGGTTTTTTGTCGAACAGATTATTGACGCCCACGGTGAAATTCCACTGATTCAGATGGTATGAAGCCGTCAGATCATGTGAGAAAATCCCCGGTGTCGAATGGCGTCCTCCCGTTTGCGCGGTGAGGTCATTCGATTGATCGTTCCAGACCATGCCACCCACATATTGCATCATATAAGTGAGGCTGAAATCCTTATGGCGCCATGTCAGCGTTGCGTAATCACGCACGCGCGGCTGTCCACTATCATTGTTATAAAGGAGGCGTCCTGTGTAATTGAACCACGGACCACCATTATTCCATTGCCGCTCATAACTCACGAGGCCCTGGAAATTATTGCTGAGCAACAGGCGATCATGGCGCGTCAGTCGGATGGCGTAATCGAGATCGAAATCAATACCGCCTGTGCGTAAGCCGCCATTATTACCCACGAGTGCCTGCACGGCCTGGATCTGACCCGTGCCAGCATTTCGCTGCACATCAGCACAGTAACCGGCAGAGTTCTGCGCGTAGCACTGATCAAGAATATATTGAGTCCCTAATTGAGAGATCATGTTTTTGACGGTGTAGTGCCAATATTCGACGGAGACCATCAGATTGGGGATCTGACGAGGTGTCAGGACCGTGCCGAACGTGTAGGTGCGACCGACCTCCGGTTGTACCTGAGGATTGCCTCCCTGAAGCGTCTGGACCTGAGAATTCCCCACTTGCTGGAAATTTGGCGGCAGACCGGCGCGCGCGCAGGCGGCCGCGACATTACCGGACGCAGCACCATAGGAACCAATCTGGGTGCAGGGGTCGAAAGCCTGCTCATAGCTCACGACCTGCCCGCCATAAAGATTCCAGACTGAAGGCTGACGGAAAGACGTGCCCAGCGTGCCGCGGAAACGAATATCGCGAGATGGCGACCAGTTGATCCCGACCTTCCAGTTCTTCGTTGAGCCGAAGGTATTGTAGGAGGAAAATCGTCCCTGACCATCAATGGTCAGATCCTTGGCGTAGGCAGCATCTTTCAGAAGCTGCAATTTGCCTTCCAGATAACCCTCACTGACATTGAATCCGCCTTGCGTCGCCGCCTGGACGTTCGTCGCGGCCTGACCACTGGTGATAAACTGGTCGGGACGATAGGAGAGGGACTCATCACGATGCTCCATTCCGAAGGCGATGCCGAGGCTGCCACCATTCTTCCAGGGCATTTTGACGACGTCATTCTTATGCACGCGGAAATTGAGGTCGTGGAAGGTGTAACGCGTGTCTGAGACGATTGAAAGATTAGAGTAGCGCGCTGACCCTTGAGAGAGCGGCCCGAAAATATTGGAGAACGAGCACCCTGCCGACGCCATGCAGACAGAAGGGTCGTAAATCAATGACGTATTCGGATCGCCTGGATTGGCAGCCCGCAAGCCCCAAACATTCAGCAGGCTTGCGTAATTGCCCGCATTGATCATTCGGGCACGTTCCTCATTCTGCCCCCAGGTTTCGGAGACGTCATACATCCATTTATCGAAAACTTCGCCTTTGGCGCCCCACTGGGCCGTTACCGTGTCGGTCGCATATTCGTTACGACGCGGTCCCCATTCGGCGATCCGCTTGAAGGCTGTCACATCCTGGCCAAACGTATTTCCGGGGTAATTGGCAGGCACCGTGACGTTAGACGCATAGGTACTTGGCGGGATTGAACCCTGAATGGGCTCCGGCGCGAGGAAGGAATTACTTGTGCGATGGCTGTAGAGAACGTTGGAATAAAGGGTGAAATGTTTGTTGAAGTCATAATGCGCATCGCCTGAGAGGGACGCATTCTGAAAACTGCTCGTCAAAGAAGATAGACGGTTGAAATTATAATTATCCTTCGCCGTGTAAGGCTGGAAGCTCTGACCGCCATTTGTCGTCGTATAGGCGCTGCCATCCGCCGTCAGAAATTGCCCGTTCGGCGTCAGGGAGGACCCAAATCTCGGCGCGCCGGAGACAGGGTTGTTCATCTGCGGATTTTTGGCCCAGTCACGATTGCGCGCCATGATGCCCGTCTGGGTCAGATATTGACCGAAAAGGGTGATATTCCCCTTACCGTGATCAAAATTCCAGCCCTTGAAAGCGGAGAGACGCCCAACCGGCGCGTCGCCATACTGGCTGATGCCACCATAAATATTGATACTGCCATAGCCGACATCATGGCGCATTTTAATGTTGATAACGCCTGAGACTGCGTCAGCACCATAAAGCTCAGAGCCGCCATCTTTCAGGATTTCAACACTTTTAACCTGTTCAAGGGGAATGCTGTTGAGGTCAACGCAATTTGAGTTGCCGTTCACCGTGGTGCGTTTGCCGTCAATCAGGACCAGGACGCGCGTGAGGCCGAGATTGCGTAAATCGGTGCAGGAGACGCCGGCACCGCCATTCGGGTTATTATTACCAAGGCCAGATGACCCGACAGAGGGAAGTCGGGAGAAGAAATCAGACAAATTTGTCGCGCCTGTTTTCTCAATTTGGGCTGCGGTAACCACCTGAACAGGATTGGGGTCCACATTTTTACCAGCACCCAGCATGGAGCCCGTCACGGTAATGCTTTCCGCCTGGGACGCATTAAAGGATTGCGGCGCGGACAGCACGCGTTTGGCTTTGGCGGCACGCACCGCAGCCCCTGTCGGTGCGGCGCGCGTCGCGGGCGCAATTTTATGCTGTTGCTTTTGCCCGGCGCGCACTGTGACTTTTTTGTGCGCCTGGGGCGCATTGATCGTGTCAGCCACGATCGGGGATGGTAACGCTATCAAAACGGTCGTGCCCAAAAAAAGGGCCGCGTAAAGATGACTTCCGGGGGATACGGCCATTGATCGCTCTACGTTCAGGTTGATGGGATATGCTGGAAATCTTGCATGACGTTTGGGGGACGCGCAACGGGTCAAGCGCGATTTCGTAACTGACTGTAACGAAATTGTTCACCTGTGGTTAATCTACAACAGTTGGACTTATGACCCTTCAAACTCAAGTAAAAGTGATCAGAAAATCCGCGGGAGAATGGTAACATTTACGAATTACAAATGTGATATCGTTTGAAATCTAAATAGTCACATCGCAACAATAAATCACCGCGGAAATTGCTTTGAATCCACCTTTAAATACCATTAAAGACCAATATATTGCGTTGATTTTACGAGAAATGAGACCACGCTGTCATCGCTGCAGAGGCCGCGCATCGGCACGCCGGACCGGGCGCGCGATTTACATGTTGCTGAGCCGATGTTAAAAAATCTTATAATATGACAGTGATGCGGTGATTATTTTCCCGCATGCGCGGGTCAGATTGAGGGGGACGGTTTTGACATTCAAAGGTTTCACGGCAAGGTGACGGATCGGGGCCGCGCTTTAACAGGTCTGGCCGGTGTCATCATTCTCGCCATGACATCGGAATTGAATGATCAGGTCTCATCCGTCGCTGCACCGGATATTTTCGGTGCGCTCGGCATCAGTCATGATCAGGGCACCTGGTTCATCAGTTTTTTCCATTCTGCCCAGATCATCGGGATGGGCCTGTCGCAATGGCTTGCCTTAACCTTCACCCTGCGGCGTTTTGCATTTTTCATCGCCATCATGTCTGTCGGGGCCGCGTCCCTCATCCCGCTGACGGCTAATCTCCATATTATTCTGGCGCTGCGCATCATCGAGGGGCTTGCGGCGGGTTTTGCGATCCCGATGCTGATCACGGTCGCCCTGCGTGTCCTTTCACCGCACATAAGGCTCTATGGCTTGGCGGCCTATGCCCTGACGGCGACATGTTTCCCGAATCTGAGCACGGCGCTGGCTGGACTTTGGACGGATTTCGTCGATTGGCGCTTTGTCTTCTGGCAGGCCATACCGTTAGGCGCGATCGCCACAGCGTTACTCTGGGTCGGGATGCCGGTTGAAAAGCCACGATATGAGCGCTTCCAGTCATTTGACTGGCGCGGCACCGGCCTGCTGATTGCCGGGATGGGCGCGTTCTCCACGATGCTGGAGCAGGGTGACCGCCTCGACTGGTTCAATCACCCTGGCATCTGGTTTCTGTGCATTGTCAGCCTTATCTGTATCCCGCTCTTCGTCATCAATGAGTGGTTCCATCCCGTGCCGCTCATGCGGTTTCAACTTCTTCGGGCGCGTAATTTTCTTTACGGCAACATCATGCTGTTTGCCTTCATCCTGACAAATGCCTCATCCAGCGCCATCCCATCTTCTTTTCTGACATCGGTTGCGGGTTACAGGCCGGAGCAGATTTATCCCCTGACGCTTCTCATCGCGATGATGCAGTTTGCGCTGCTCCCCATCCTCGCCATGGTGCTGAATTTCCGCCATGTCGATTCCCGTGTTGTGACGATATGCGGGCTTGTGCTGATGCTCGGCGCATGTGTCGGAAGCAGCTTCGTCACCTCAAGCTGGAACCGGGATAATTTCTATCTCTGGCAATTTATGCAGGGCCTCGCCGCACCCATGATCGTACTGCCGCTTCTGATGATGTCGACAAATTCGCTCAAACCGTCAGACGGCCCGTTTGCCTCGCCGCTGGTCAATGCGCCGCGCGCCATTGCGGAATCGATGGGGATCTGGCTGGCGCAGCTTACTTATCGCTGGCGCGGCCATCTCCATTCAGATCGATTGACGGATCAACTGGGTGTCGAAAGGTTCAGGCTTTTTCAAGGCCAGAACCCGGTGCCGCAGCGCCCGCCACCCCTTTTGCCGGATGGCGCTCCACGCACACCGGACGCGCTGATCACGTTCAAGGCGCAATTGGCGAAACAAACGGCTGTTCTGACGATATCCGATTTTTATATGGTTATGGGTGGCATTGTGGTCGCAATGATCATGTGGGTGCTTATCGTGCCGCAACGCACCTATCCACCGCGCATCATTTTTGGAGAGAAGTAAGCAGGTTTCATGGCTGATGAAGATCAAAAACCGATCCCTTATTTGCCATTTGTCATGGCAGGCACTATTGTTTTCGTATTTCTGCTGATCGTCATCTGGATTGTTTTCTTTCCGAGTGGTCGCGTGTGGACGAATGATGCCTATGTGACGGCGCATTACACGACAGTTGCCCCGCGGATATCGGGGCAGGTCCAGGCGGTGCGCGTCGATGATAACCAGATGGTCAAACGCGGGCAGGTACTCGTGCAGCTTGACCCTCGGGATTACGAGACCGCACTTGCCGAGGCGCAGGCGAGGCTGGCGCAGGACAAGGCGCTTGTCCTTGACACCGAAGCCACGGTGGACCGCCACCCTGCCATCGTGATTGAGCGTCAGGCTGATGTGAGTCGTCTCAAAGCCCAATTGCAATTTGCCAGATTAAATGCGCGCCGTTTTAAAAACCTGGCGGCGACAGGCGCGGGCTCGCGTGAGCAAGGGCAGGCGACGGCCGCGCAGCTTCAGCAATTGCGCGCGCAGATTGAGGGCGCGGAAGCCGCTGTCAAGGCGGAGGAGGAACAGACACGCGTCTTGACGGCCCGGCATGAAGCCGCGCTGAAAACGCTGCAACAGGATGCGGCGCGTGTTCATCAAGCGGAACTCAACCTTTCTTACACGAAAATCATCGCGCCTTTTGATGGGATGGTGGGTGAAAAAACCGTTCAGGACGGAAATTACGTCGGGCCGGGCACGGCTTTGATGGCGTTGGTCCCGATGAGTGACCTTTGGGTGCGCGCCAATTATCGGGAAATTGCCCTCCTGCACGTTCAGCCAGGCCAGAAAGCGCGTATCCACGTTGATGCTTATAATATCGACCTTGATGGTGTCGTTGACAGCGTCCCACCAGCCTCAGGCGCCGCTTTTGCGCCGCTTGCGCCAGAGAATGCGACGGGCAACTTCACAAAAATCGTGCAGCGCCTGCCGGTCAAAATTGTCATATCGCCCGATCAACCCCTCGCAAACCTTTTGCGGATGGGATTTTCTGTCGAAACGACGATTTACACTGATAATGCTGACATTGTGGGGCGTCAGGCCAAAACATCTGAGGCGATTACGGATAAATGAGCGCCCACCGCCCCCATTTTTTCAGCGCGCGCCTGAAGCTGATTGCAGGATTTTTCTGTCTCACATCATGCGCGGTCGGGCCTGACTTCAAGTCGCCGGAGATGCATGCGCCGGCGCGGTATGGGCAGCAGAAAGCGGCGGATCAGACATATGCTGCCGCGGTTGATGCGCGTTGGTGGCGGGCCTTCCGTGACCCGGAATTGAACAGCCTCGTCTCACGACTCGCCCGCCAGAACCTTGACCTCAAACAGGGGCTTGCCCGAATCGATCAGGCTGGCGCGCGCGTACGCATTGCACGGTCCCAGGGATTGCCTAATCTGGATTGGACCGGCTCCTATAGTTACGTGCATCAAAGCAAATCCGGCTTTGTGTCACTTGTGACGCGACGACCTGACGCGCCGTCTGATTATAATTTCTTCCAGAATACGCTCGGTGCCTCCTGGGATCTTGATCTGTTTGGTCGTGTGCGCCGCATGACGGAGGCGCAGCGCGCCAGTCAACTTGCCGCGACGGAGCGACGCCACGCCCTGGCCTTGAGTGTCGTTGCAAGATTATCGAACACATACATGCAGTTACGCGGCGTGCAGGATGTGCTGCGCGTCACACGCGCCACGCGCGACATCACGATATCCAATCGCAAACTGGTTGAGGATCGTTACCGCGAGGGCGCCAACACCACCGCTGACCTCGCTCGGGCGCGGGGTGAGGTCACGGCCATCGACGCGATGATCCCGCCCCTGCAGAACAGCGAAACCCAGCTCATTAATGCGATCGGGCTTCTGCTTGCCGAGCCGCCGGAAGCCCTGGCAGTTGAATTGCGTCAAGCCGTGACCCAACCCGCGCCACCTCCCTCCGTGCCGACCGGCCTGCCATCATCCCTGGCGCGTCGCCGACCGGATATCAGGGAGGCCGAGGCCCAGCTCCATGCCGCGACGGCCGAAATCGGCGCAGCGAAGGCGTCATTTTATCCGGATATCATTCTCAATGGGCAGGTCGGCACCCAGACACTCAGCGCGCAACAATTCTTCTCCATGCCAGCGCGGCAATTCACAACCGGGCCTTCTCTAGTCCTGCCGATTTTTGAAGGCGGGCGCCTGTCCGGCAATTTACGCCTGACAAAAGCCGCGCAGAAGCAAGCGGCGCTGCAATATCGGGAGACGGTGCTGACAGCGTGGAACGAGGTTGATAATGCCCTCTCCGCCTATCAGCAATTTAAAACCCGCATCACCGCCGTATCTGATACATTGCAGGAGGCCCGCAAAACGCTTTCCGCGACGCGGCAGCAATATCGCGAGGGCGCAACGGACTATCTCGACGTGAATAGCGCCCTGCGCGACGTCCTTGCCGGAGAGGCCGCTTTTGCCGAAAGCAGGACGGAAATCAACGTCGCGCTCGTCGCGCTCTACAAGGCGCTTGGCGGCGGATGGGACTATGCTGACGGCGCAAATGGCCACACTGTCACACCGATGTCGGAGTAATATTTAAGCGCGGATTTTCCCCGTCTCATTGCGCAAAAGCTTTATGCGGACTATGTCCTCATTTTTCTGACCTTTCATTAATCGCGGATCGGTTCATGTCCTCATCATCGCCCCTCAGCATTCGACGCGCCCTTATTTCTGTTTCTGACAAGACGGGGCTCCTTGAATTCGCCCAGGCGCTGACGCGGGCGAACGTGGAAATCCTCTCGACAGGCGGGTCCGCAGATGCGCTGCGCAAGGTCGGTATCGCGGTGAAAGACGTTTCCGAGCATACGGGCTTCCCCGAAATTCTGGATGGCCGCGTCAAGACGCTTCTGCCGCAGATACATGGTGGCATCTTGGGTCGGCGCGATGATGCTAAGCACGTCGCCCAAATGGCCGAACATCAGATTGCGCCGATTGATCTCGTCTGCGTCAATCTTTATCCCTTCGCCGCAACAGTGCGTGCCGGCGCTTCGCCGGAAGATTGCATTGAAAATATTGATATTGGCGGGCCTGCCCTTATTCGCGCATCCGCAAAAAATCATGCGCACGTAGTCGTTCTGACGGACCCGTCGCAATATCACGCCCTGATCGACGCCCTGGCGTCCGGTGGGACGACGATGGCGCAGCGCCGTCATTGGGCCCAGGCCGCTTACGCGCACACAGCGTCTTACGATGCCATGATCGCCGATTGGTTCGCGGGGCAGGAGGGCACACGCTTCCCGGAGACGCTCACCATCACCGCCTCATTGCAGGAAAGCCTGCGCTACGGGGAAAATCCGCACCAGCAAGCTGCGTTTTACACCACGGCAGAAGCACGTAATGGCGTTGCCACGGCCGAACAGCTTCAGGGCAAAGCACTGAGCTATAACAATTTAAATGACACGGATGCGGCTTTCGAAGCCGTCAGTGAGTTTGATGGCCCCGCCGTCGTGATCGTCAAACATGCCAATCCCTGCGGCGTCGCGATGGCGGAAACCCTTTCCGAAGCCTGGGACCTGGCACTGCGCTGCGACCCGGTTTCAGCTTTCGGCGGGATTGTTGCCGTCAACCGCCCCCTCGATGCCGCCACGGCGGAGAAGATTGCGGGTATTTTCACGGAAGTGATTGTCGCACCGGATGCGGATGCGGCGGCGCGTGACATTTTGCGCGCCAAAAAGAATCTGCGCCTCCTCATCACGGGCGGCATGGCCGCGCCTCAGGCGCAGAGCCGCGTGGTTAAATCCGTCGCGGGCGGGTATCTTGTTCAGGATCGTGATGCGGGCCGCGTATCGCTCGACCAGCTCAAAGTTGTGACACGCAGAAAGCCGACAGAGGCGGAGCTTCGGGATCTTCTCTTCGCCTTCAGAGTTGCGAAACATGTCAAGTCAAATGCCATCGTGTTTGCGAAAGAGGGTGCGACAGTGGGGATCGGGGCAGGGCAGATGTCCCGCCTGGACTCGGCACGTATCGCAGGCCGGAAAAGTCAGGACGCGGCATCCCTAAGCGGTGCCGACGCGGCATTGACCGTCGGATCCGTGGCCGCCTCTGATGCGTTCTTCCCATTCGCCGACGGGTTGGAGGCGATCATTGCGGCGGGTGCCGTCGCCGTCATCCAGCCGGGCGGCTCTATTCGTGATGATGAGGTGATCGCTGCGGCAGATAAAGCGGGGATCGCGATGGTGCTGACAGGGATGCGCCATTTTAGGCACTGAAATCGTTTAATATCAACGTGATCGTGATGGGGTTATGGGCAGGGACAAGCAAATCAGTACGTGTATGATAAATGGCATCGTCGGTCTGACGCTGCTGATTATCGCGCCTACCATCCACGCAGCGCCTGAACGTTTGTCGCCCTCATGTATTTTTGATATCAGCGTCCTCCCAACCGTCAAGGCCAGGATAAAAGATGTTTATCCGAATATCTCCGGCGGGGCGGGGAATGTCATATTGAAGGATGGCAGGGAGGTCATCCTTTCCGATGGTTTCGATATTCTCGGTGTTTCCCTGACGCCGGGGCAGAATTTAACTGTCAAAGGGCTCGTTTCCGACAAAAGCAAAATGATCGCCGCTTTTGCCGTTTCATCGGGCGCGGGCTGGGTCTGCGCTTCAGGGCACATGCCCTCTCTGGCCCTCACACAGAGGCAGCATCGTGACGGACGCATTGCGCGCCTTCTCCATACAAGTCAGGGTGATGTCGGGGGTGTCGTGCTGGATGATGGTGTCACAATCCGCTTCCCCGCTGCTTTTCCTGATGGCAACAAATTTCACGTCGGTGACGCGCTGAGCGTCTCCGGCCGTGCCTTTAAAGCACGCTCCGGCCCGCTGATTATCGCCGAAAAAATCGGAGAGAAAGGCGCGATCCTCTATCAGATCGAAACCGAGTCCTCCGTGCCATCCGGTGCACCGCCCGGCTCAACCGGCTATGACCGGATCGAGAGTGACGAGATCGATCATCTTCTGCCCTAAGCCGAAGCCCGATCACGCCGCGCCCGCTACGCTTTGGAAAGCCAGATCGCCTCAGCGAGGCTTGCCGCAACGGGCAGGAGGGGACTCAGTGTGCATTGAAAGGCATGGTAGAGGTCAGCCTTTCCCGGGTAAATCTCGCCCGATGCCACCCCTTCAGCATCGACTTCATTGAACCAACTTCCATATTTGGGGTCGATCATCGTCAGATCGACGTAATCCCAAAGTTTCTGATACCATTCGCGGTAATATTCATGGCCCGTCCGGCGATAAAGAATGTCCGCCGCCACGATCGTTTCCGCCTGCACCCAGTGCGCGCGTGAGGTAACACAGGGGCGACGCTCCCAATCAAGCGTATAGACGATGCCACCTGTCCCCTCATGGCACCAGCCCTTCTCCACCGCGCTGCGGAAAAGACCCTCCGCATCAGGGCACATCCATGCGGGCGCGCGCCCCATTTTTGCGATCGCATGAGCTTCCGCCTTGAGCGTCAGATGCGCCCATTCCGCAAAATGGCCCGGCGTCAGGCCGTAAGGACGCAGCGGGTCGGCTTTGCGCTCGATATTATAGTCGGGCAGGAGATTCCAATCGGCGTCAAAATGCTCGGCCATGCAATAATCATGCTGGCGCGACAGGTGATGCACGAAGCGCTCGAGGATGCGCACGGCGCGGTGCAGCCATTTGATGTCGCCTGTCGCGGCGGAGAGGGCGAGCATGGCCTCCGTCGTGTGCATGTTGGCGTTGGCCCCGCGATAATCCTCCCGATCCTGCCAATCTGCTGAAAAGCTCTCATAGACGACGCCTTCCGTTTCGCTCCAGAAATGCGTCTCTAAAATATGTGTCGCAGATTGAAAGAGAAGGTCACCGCCTTGGATGCGCGCTTCCTTGCAGGTCGCCCCGGCAAGGGCGATGAAGGCGTGATAATAAGCCTGTTTCCGGCCCGCGATATCAGCGCGTTTCTCCCGCCACCCTCCGTGATCGGGGTCATTCAGGTGGTGCAGAAGGCAGTCCACACCATGCGCGCTCATGGCATGACATCCCGGAATGCCGAGAAGAGCGCCGAGCGCGAAGCTGTGCGTCATGCGTGCGGTTAATATACCGTCCGCTTCGGCCTTCCGCGATTTTTCCCCCATCCCGTCCAATGCGCAAAAACCGTCCGCGACGCGCGCATTTTTTGAAAAATCCAGCAGGCGCTGCCCTTGATTAAGGAGCCAGAGGCGATGCGCTTCCGTCGCGATTTGCATTTGAGTCAGTCCTGTTACCGGCACGCGGCCCGATGTGACGGATGCGTCACGGATTCAACAGAGACTTCAGGGGGCAGTTCCCCGGTAACACCGTACAAGATGGCGGAGGGAACCGGGTCGGCTGATGACCGACCCGCCTCCATCTATAACGGTGAGGACCGGTTTTTAAACGTCGCTGGCATCCACGATGCGTGTATGGCCTTTGCGGGGCGTGAAACGTTTTTTACGTAGCGCATACTCAATATCTTCAAGCGACGCACCTGAAAGCTCCGGCACGAAGCGGAATACGAAGAGAACTGTCAGAACATTGACCGCCGCATAAACCCACATCGCGTCGCCCAATGTCACGAGCTGAACAAGTGTCAAAGCCGTAATGGTCACGAGGAGGTCCGCACCCCATAAGGTTGCCGCAAACAGGCTTGTCGCCTGGCCGCGCATACAAAGCGGGAACATCTCCGCACCCGTCAACCAACCGCAGATCTGAATACCGATAGAATTACTGGCCATGAAGCTGAGCAGGAAGAAGATCACAAGCCACGCCCCGAAGCTGCCTTCCGCCGGATGCATGGAGAAGACAACACCAAGCCCGATCATGCTCAATACGGAAATCGGCCCCGTAATCAGCATGAGGCGACGCCGACCAATCTTGTCAACAGTGAGACATCCAAGGAACGTCATGATGCAATAAGTGATGGCCACACCCAGTGAGGCCAGTAGGGCGGAGTTTTTACCAAACCCGGCATCGTGCAGAAATGTTGGCGCATAATAAATCATCATTTCCAGCCCGCCCACCTGCGTGAAGAAGGCGACACCTAAAGCAGCGATAACGGCGGGGCGCACCCAGGGCTGGGCGAGGCCACGCCAGCCTTTATCGAGCGGGTCCGTGCTTTCCGCGATTTCATGCATTTCACGGATTTCACGCAGGATCGCTTTTTTTGACGTGCGGATACGACTCAATTCAGCAATGGCCGATTTGAGGCCCTCATTTTCAGCCGTCCAACGGGGACTGCGCGGCAGAAAGAGTAGACAGAGAAAGACGAAAGCCGCCGGGATCGCTGCGAGTCCGATCATCGGCCGCCAACCCCACGCATCGCGCGCGGCGAAACCGATGATGTTGGCAAGCAGGATACCAATGCCAATCGCGACATTAAACATCGTCACAAGATTGCCGCGCCGCCCCGCTGGTGCGAGTTCTGAAATATACATGGGCACAACCTGCGTCGATCCACCGACCGCAAGACCAAGGAAAACGCGGAAAATAATCAGTTGCGTGACGCTCTGCGCGAAACTACAGGCGATGGCGCCCAGCACAAATACGGCGCTGACAATGGTTGCGGTGAAACGACGCCCATATTTCTCGGACATGGACCCGGCAACAAGGGCACCCACCACCGCGCCGATCAGGATGGATGATGCCACCAGCTCCTGCATACCGCTATTAAGCTGGAAGTCGGACGTAATGAGAAGCAGCGCGCCGGAGATAATGCCGGTATCGTAACCGTAAAGGCCCCCACAAATTGCCGCGACGAAGGCCGTCAGGCCCAGCATGATCTTCGCGCTTGAGGAGATCTCAACATGATGCACCGCCGCCTCAGCGGCTTGCAAAGCCTGCTTCGGCGTAACATCCTGAAATTCCTGAGTTTCGGCATTGACTTCATTCACAGACATCGTGGCGCGGCATCCCTCTGCAATTATCGATTTTGCATATCATAACCTGAAAATTTGTTTAAAAGCAAAAACGGTGGTTGCATCTTTTATAAAGCAAGAAAAGATGATCGGAAATTTGCTATTTAGAAAGCTCAGGAAAATAAAAAAATCGGAAACGGAATGATGATGCGCGATGTCCCTTAAAAGGCACTAAATCGTGCCTGACGACTTGAAGAGACGCCCTGAGGACGCCACATTTAGCCATGAAATCCGGCTTCGCCGCTGACGGGATGCCGGGCTCAAACCATGCTGCCGCTTGAGGGGCAAAGGAGAATCTCATGAATATCGAAAAACTGACGGAAAGATGTCGCGGGTTTTTACAGGCGGCGCAGACGATCGCATTACGGGAATATCATCAGCAGCTCACCACGGAACATCTCCTCAAGGCCATGCTGGATGACCCGGAGGGCGCAGCATCCGGGCTGATCCGCGCTGCGGGCGGTGACCCGGTAAAAGCGCTGGCCGGTGTTGATGAGGTCGTTGCAAAATTCCCGAAAGTGCAGGGTGAGGGGGCTGGCCAGCCCCAATTGACGCCCGACCTCGCACGCGTCCTCGACCAGGCGGAACAGGATGCGCAGCGCGCTGGCGATAGTTTTGTCGCGCAGGATCGCCTCCTTGTCGCGATCGCCAAATCCGCCTCACCTTCAGCGAAGGTCCTGAAAGCCGCCAATGTCACAGCGGCGGCGCTGGAAGGCGCGGTGGCGCGGCTGCGCAACGGGCGTGTCGTGGATGGCGCCAATGCGGAGGCGGGGTTCGACGCGCTGAAGAAATATGCGCGCGATGTCACCGCGGTGGCGCAGTCCGGCAAGCTTGACCCGGTGATTGGCCGGGATGAGGAAATCCGGCGCACCATCCAGGTTCTGGCGCGCCGCACGAAGAACAACCCCGTTCTGATCGGAGAGCCCGGCGTCGGTAAAACGGCGATCGTGGAAGGGCTCGCGCTGCGGATTGTCAATGGGGACGTGCCGGAAGCTCTACGTAATAAAAAGCTCCTCTCCCTCGATATGGGCGCCCTCATCGCCGGTGCGAAATATCGCGGCGAATTTGAGGAGCGCCTCAAAGCCGTCCTCAAAGAGATTGAGAGCGCCGAGGGGCAGGTCATTCTCTTTATTGATGAAATGCACACACTTGTTGGCGCAGGCCGCTCAGACGGCGCGATGGACGCCTCCAACCTGATCAAGCCTGAACTGGCGCGCGGCGTCTTGCATTGTATCGGCGCGACGACATTGGATGAATATCGGAAATATATCGAGAAAGACGCGGCCCTGGCCCGACGTTTTCAACCTGTCTTCGTGGGGGAACCTTCCGTCGCGGATACGATATCAATTCTACGCGGCATTAAGGAAAAATATGAGCTGCATCATGGCGTGCGCATTACGGATAACGCGCTCGTCGCGGCCGCCACACTCTCAAACCGTTACATCACAGATCGTTTTCTGCCCGATAAGGCGATTGACCTCGTCGATGAAGCGGCGAGCCGCTTACGTATGCAGATTGACAGCAAGCCGGAAGCCTTGGATGAGCTTGACCGCCGCATCATCCAGCTCAAAATTGAGCGTGAGGCGATCCGGAAGGAAGATGACAATGCCAGTCGGGAGCGTCTCGAAAAGCTGGAGCTTGAACTCGCTGACCTTCAGGAGCAGTCGGACCAGCTCAGCGCGACCTGGCACGCTGAAAAAGACCGCGTCAATGAAGTGCAGAAACTGCAGGAGCAACTGGACCAGGCTCGTTCGGAAATTGAAGTGGCCCAACGCAAGGGGGATCTCGGTCGCGCCTCTGAGCTGATGTATGCCGTCATTCCGGGGCTGGAGCAGCAGATCAACAAGGCACGGGAGGATAATGAATCCGCATCAGCGCAGAGCGGTATGGTCAGTGAGGCCGTGACCGATCAGGGCATTGCCTCCGTCGTCTCGCGCTGGACGGGGGTGCCGGTTGACAGAATGCTGGAAGGTGAACGCGCCAAACTTCTGCGCATGGAAGATGCGCTGCGCCATCGCGTCGTGGGGCAGGAGCCCGCATTAAAAGCTGTCGCCAATGCCGTGCGCCGTGCCCGCGCGGGTTTGCAGGACCCGCACCGCCCGATCGGGTCCTTCCTCTTCCTCGGCCCGACCGGTGTCGGCAAGACGGAATTGACGAAAGCGCTGGCGGAATTCCTTTTTGATGATGACCGCGCCATGTTCCGCATCGATATGAGCGAATATATGGAGAAGCACGCCGTCGCCCGACTGGTCGGCGCGCCCCCCGGCTATGTCGGTTATGAGGAAGGCGGCACCTTGACGGAGGCCGTGCGCCGCCGCCCTTATCAGGTGATCCTCTTCGATGAGGTGGAGAAAGCGCATGAGGATGTTTTCAATATCCTCCTTCAGGTCCTTGATGATGGCCGCCTGACGGACGGGCAGGGGCGGGTTGTTGATTTCCGCAATACGATCATTGTCCTGACGTCCAATCTTGGCTCCGACATTCTGGCAAAGCAGGATGAGGGCGAAGCGCCCGACCTTGTTGAAGCCCAGGTCATGGCGGTTGTGCGCAATCATTTCCGGCCGGAATTTCTGAACCGTCTTGATGAAATCGTGCTCTTCGCCCGCCTGCAGCGCGCGGATATGCGGCAGATTGTCGACATCCAGCTCTCACGCCTGCGGCAATTACTGGCAGAGCGTCATGTGTCGCTTGACCTGGCAGAGGCGGCGATGGAATGGCTGGCGGATGCGGGTTACGACCCGATTTACGGCGCGCGCCCTCTCAAACGCGTCATCCAGCGCACCTTGCAGAATTCGCTTGCCGGGCTCTTGCTTGAAGGACGCATATTGGATGGTGAGACCGTGCAGGTTAATGCTGACGATAAGGGCTTGACCGTTGCGGGCGCGCCTGTTTCTGAGCTGTAACGGCGTAGCGGGATGGTTTTGACGGCCGCAATGTGAGAGGTTGCGGCTGCCTGAGCGAAGAGATTGCTCGAAGATATCACCGTCATTTATTTTCATTGCCGTTTGAATTTCGACAATTCTCTTCACAAACCGGGTCAGAATCGTTTATGAGGACGCGTCAACGGTGGGGAGCCGCTGGCTTCCCGGGAATTGATGCGGGAGAGTCAGCTATTATGGAAAATAAAACGTCGAGATCGGGGCATGACAAACTCGCTGGCCGCATCCGTGAGGCCCTCGCTTTTGACGATGTTCTTATTGAGCCCGCCGAATCCAATGTCCTCCCCGCCCAGACATCCACCCGCACAAAGCTGACGCCGGAAATTGAACTGCAAATTCCGTTACTTTCCTCCGCGATGGATACAGTGACGGAAGATCTCATGGCCATCGCGATGGCCCAGCAGGGCGGGATGGGCGTCATCCATAAAAATCTCAGCAATAAAGACCATGCGGAGCATGTCCGCCGCGTCAAGCGCTTTGAATCGGGGATGGTCGTCAATCCGGTCACTGTCTGCCCGGAGCAGACCCTGGCAGATGTGCTCGCCATCACAAAACGCCATGGCATTAGCGGCCTGCCAGTTGTGCAGGAAAAAACAGGTAAGCTGGTCGGAATCCTGACCAACCGGGACATGCGCTTCACCACTGACCCGACGACCCCGGTCAAAAACATGATGACGCATAAAAACCTCGTCACCGTGCGTCACGGGACGGATGCCGCCACAGCGCGGGAGCTTCTCCATCAGCACCGGATCGAAAAACTGCTTGTGGTGGATGATCATGATCGCTGCATCGGGCTGATCACCGTCAAGGATATGGATAAGTCGGAAGCCCACCCGCTCGCGATCAAGGACGGGATGGGCCGCCTGCGTTGCGCGGCCGCGATCGGGGTTGGTGATGATGGTCTTAAGCGTGCTGCGGCTTTGATGGAGGCTGGCGTTGATGTCATGGTCGTGGACACGGCGCATGGCCATTCCGCTGGCGTCCTACGCACGGTCGCCGCCTTGCGCGACCGTTATCCTGACGTGCAGATTATCGGTGGGAATGTCGCAACCCCGGAGGCCGCCATGGCCCTGGCCGAGGCCGGTGCGAAATGCGTTAAAATCGGGATCGGTCCCGGCTCCATCTGCACCACGCGCGTGGTGGCGGGTGTTGGCGTGCCGCAATTCTCCGCCGTGATGGAAACCGCTTTGGCCTGCCATGAAAGCGGGATTTCCGCCATTGCGGATGGTGGCGTCCGCACTTCGGGCGATATCGTCAAGGCGATCGGCGCCGGGGCAGATGCCGTTATGGTCGGCTCCCTCCTCGCGGGGTGTGAGGAGAGCCCGGGGGAGGTTTTCCTCTATCAGGGGCGGTCGTACAAAAGTTATCGCGGCATGGGCTCATTGGGCGCGATGGCGCGTGGTTCGGCCGATCGCTATTTCCAGCAGGAAGTCAAGGACGCGCTGAAACTCGTGCCGGAGGGGATAGAGGGGCAGGTGCCTTATAAAGGTGGTATGGCCGCCGTTGTGCATCAGCTTGTCGGTGGTTTGCGGGCCGGTATGGGTTATACTGGTGCCGCAACAATCGCTGACTTGCAGAAAAACACCAAATTCCGGCGGATCACCAATGCCGGCTTGCGGGAAAGCCACGTCCATGACGTCAAGATCACCCGTGAAGCGCCGAACTATCGCCAGGATTAAGAAAAAAGGTTAGGGGTAGCGTCATGACCCCTAAAGCACGTTTATCTTCTGCCATTGATCTCCTCTGCGCGATCGAAAATCACCCGCGCCGCCCGGCTGACGCCACGGCCAACCAGTTCTTCCGTGACCGTCGCTTTATTGGTGGCGGTGACCGGCGCGCAATTTCCGGCATTGTGTGGGACGTTCTGCGCAAGTGGAAGCGCTTGCATTGGCACCTGACCCCCATTGATGGCGGCGCGTCCCCCCGTCTTCTCTGCGCTGCATCGCTAATTTTCTCCGGTGAGGCGGTGTCGGATGTAGCGCGTCTTTTTGACGGGGATCGCTTCGCGCAATCTCCCTTATCCATGCGGGAGGCGAGAGGGCTGGAAGCCCTGGCCGGGCGCACATTGGATGATGCGGCCATGCCGCAGGACGTGCGGCTGGAATACCCGAAATTCTTGGAAGAGACGCTGGTCGCGCGTTTTGGTGACCGGCTGGAGGAAGAGATGCGCGCCATGGATGCGCCCGCCCCGCTCGACCTTCGGGTGAACCTCCTGAAATCTGATCGTGCTTCAGCAAAGAAAAATCTGGCGGAAGAGCAGATCCACGTCACAGAAACGCCTTTATCGCCCTGGGGCCTGCGCGCGCCGTCGCGCCTGTCCGTTACCGGTACGGCTGCCTTCAAGGAGGGTTGGATTGAAATCCACGATGAGGGCAGCCAGCTCATCGCAGCCTGTGTCGACCCGCAGCCGGGAGAGAGGATCGTTGATTTCTGCGCCGGGGCAGGCGGCAAGACGCTGGCCCTCGCCATGCTCATGGAAAATCGCGGTCATATCACCGCCTGCGATGTCTCCGCACCACGATTGGAAGGTGCGGTCAAAAGACTGAGGCGGGCAGGCGTTCACAATGTCGAGCGCCATATTTTCACATCCGGTGATAAATGGGTCAAAAGGCGGGAAGGGCGGTTTGATCGCGTGCTGGTGGACGCGCCCTGCTCAGGCTCCGGCACATGGCGGCGTAATCCTGATGCGCGGATTCACCTTTCCAGAAATGACATTGAGGAACTTGTCGTCAAACAGGCCCGGATCCTCGACACGGCTGCGCGGCTCGTCCGTCCGGGTGGGCGGCTTGTTTATGCCACATGCTCCCTCCTTCCGGCGGAGAATGAGGATCAGATTGCTGCATTCTGCCAGCGCCATGACGCCTTTTCACCGACCGCGCCGGATTCTGCGCACCTTCCGCCCCATCTGCGCGGAGAGAAGCAACTCAGCCTGACGCCCGCGACAAACCACACGGACGGTTTTTTCGCCGCGACTCTGGTAAGGAAAGACGCGTAAGTTTGAAGCGGGCATGCGGGGCCAATGCCGTGATGACGGATTTTTACGTTTAAAATCAGACTCTTGACGCCATTAGCGTGTCATTGAAGGACGGGAGAATTCATGGCCACTGCAATTCTGATAGGACTATGCCTGACACTCGGCGCCGGTGTCGCGGCGCAATGGGTGGCGTGGCGCTTCAAACTGCCCGCCATTGTCATACTTTTCTGCCTTGGACTGGCTTTCGGGCCGGGGCTGGGCATATTGCATCCGTCAGAATCTCTGGGTTGGCTCTTCCGGCCACTCGTCTCGTCTCTAGTCGCCATTATCGTTTTCGAGGGTGGCCTGCTCCTTGATTTCCGCCAGTTGCAGAAGGCGGGTGACGGCGTGAAGCGCCTGATCTTTCTGGCCCTGCCGCTCAGTTGGGGCCTTGGCTGGGCTGCCGCTTACGAAGTCGGGAAAATGGATTGGGAGGTGGCCGCTCTTTTCGGTGCGATCATCACCGTGACGGGCCCCACCGTCGTGCTGCCGCTTTTACGCCTCAACAAGCTCAGCACCCGCGTCGCCGCTTTCCTCAGATGGGAGGCGATCATCAATGACCCGATTGGCGCCATCCTTGCCGCCGTCGTGTTGCAGATTGTCGTCGCCCCCGTGCCGATCGGGACGCAAGGGTTTCTACGCCTGACCCTCCCGGACCTGCTGGCCTCCTCCGCCCTTTCCGTCGCGGCCGGGATCCTACCCGCCTACGGCGTGCGCGCGCTCTTCGTGCGGGACTTAATGCCGGAGACACTTAAAACCCCGCTCCTCCTGACGCTGGCATTGCTGATCTTCGCGCTGTGCACAACTTTCATGGAAGGTGCCGGACTGATTGGCGCAACCGTTTTCGGCATGGCGCTGACCAATCTGCATGTGCCGGGTATGGCACAATTAAGGCGGGTCAAGGAGGCGCTCGTTTCTTTGGTCGTTGCCGTGCTGTTCATCCTCATGACGGCGGATCTTCAACGTGACGTGCTGACGCGCCTGTCATTCTCCATCGTTGCGCTGATGTTAACGGTGTTGTTTGTTGTGCGGCCCGTCGCCATTCTGCTTTCAACCATTCGCTCCGACCTGACCTGGCAGGAACGCCTCTTTGTCGCCTGGATCGCACCACGCGGCATTGTGGCCGCCGCGGTCGCTGGCGCGGCGGGGCTTCGCATTGCGGATTCTGGTTATAGCAGTGCAGATGTGATCATGCCCGCCATTTTTGCGATCATTGGCGGCACGATGATTTTCCATGGGTTTTCACTGCGCCCGCTGGCGCGTGTCCTTGGCCTGACATTGTCAAATGAGCCCGTCCTCATGCTGGTCGGCGCTTCACCCTGGGTCAGTAATCTCGCCGCCACGGTGCACCGGGAAAAACTCCCCGTCCTGCTCGTTGATTACCGCTCAACCGCCTTGATGCCTGCTGCGAGGAATGGCGTGCCCACATTGCGGGCCGAAGTCCTGTCGCCCTTCGGGCAGGAGGCGTTGGAGGAGCGGCCCGGTGATTACCTGATCGCCGCCACGCCGGATGCGATTTATAATGGTTTGATCTGTGCCCATCTCGCCCCCGATATGGGGCGGCAACGTGTCTTCCAGATCAGTCCGGGTGTGTCGCGCATGGATTTCCATCACGGCCTCTCCCGCGATGCGCGGGGACGCCTGATGGGTGAGCCGTCTTGGAATTACAGTCTCTTCGAAACGCTTTATAAGAAGAACTGGCGCTTCAGATGTTTCACCGTGGATGAGGCAATTCTGCCCTCCATCGGAGTCAATACAGCACGGCTGGACCTGTTTTACGTCAAAAAGGGTGTGTCGATCACCATTTACTCCACAGAAGACGGCCCGAAGCTGAAGCCGGGAACAGGCGATCTGCTTTTCAGTTTTGTCCCACAAAGTCTGCCGGCGATACAGGAATTCGCGGGCCCGCCATCCGCGACGGCAGAAACGCCGACTAAGGACGCGTCATCCTGAAGGATGGACGATGATTCCCTTCGGATTGAGACTGAGGAAATAACGCAGATCACGTGGCGAAAGGGCGATGCACCCGGCTGTCACACCGCTTTGGGGCTTTTGATGCAGGAATATTGCGGAGCCCTGTCCCGGCTTGGGCGGGTCGTCATTCCAGCCCAGCACGGCCACGATGTCATAAGCGTGGTCATCCCGCATGAGCGTCTCATGACGCGCCGCATGGGGGCGCTGGATGAGGCGGTTATAGGTTAAGCTTTCAGGGTCATCACACCAGCCATCATCCGGCCTGATGGCGCGGCAGGGCAGACCCGTCTCGGGGGGATGGGTCCGATCTGCACGGTAAAATACGCGTCGGAGCGGAAGGACTCCGACTGGAGTCGCGAGATCACCCTCGCCTTTGCAGCACGTCAGACCATTTTCCCCAATGGAAGCCGGAAAAACATACCCTCTATAGAAGAGGCGCGACCGGCAATACCGAGTCCGTAAATGCGCGTAATTGTCGTGAAAAAATCGAAAACTTTGTCGTGTTGTCACTTTTTATCCTCATCTGCAATGTGCTTGATAGGACATGAACAGGATGTAACATTAGGAGAATATTAAACTTCCTAGTCAAATCTCATTATTGAAGTTAACATAAGGTGCAAGGTGGCGCTGATCATTTTGTTATGCCACCTGAAAAGTTTGAGAAGGTTTTTAATGCCTGGTTTACGCTCCGTTTTGCTTGTCGACGACGATGACTCGCTCCGCTCACTCCTTATCGAACAGCTTCGGCAGGAAGGGGAGTTCGAATTTTCTCAAGCATCGACAATTGCTCAGGCAAGTGCGTTCATCTCATCGGAAAGCGCACGTGTCGAGATTATCCTCCTAGACGTCACATTGCCGGACGGTGATGGACGTGACTTCTGTAAGCAGCTTCGTCAGGACGGGGTTCGAGTCCCGATCCTGATGCTGACAGGTTCTGACGAAGAGGGGGACGTGATACGCGGCCTCGATTCGGGCGCGAATGATTACATTGCAAAGCCCTTCCGCGTGGCGGAACTCCTCGCACGAATCCGCGCCCAGCTTCGGTTGTTTGAAAGCAGTGAAGATGCTGTTTTCAGCATCGGGCCCTATTTATTCCGCCCTTCAACGAAACTCCTCCATGATGAGCGGAGTGGCCGCCGCATCCGCCTGACTGAAAAAGAGGCGGCGATTCTCAAATTTCTTTACCGTGCCGGGGCGCGGCCGATCGCGCGGCAGATCCTGCTCAATGAAGTGTGGGGTTATAATGCGGCCGTGACGACCCACACGCTTGAGACGCATATCTATCGCCTGCGCCAGAAAATCGAACCCGACCCCGCTCAGGCATCGATCCTGGTGACGGAAACAGGTGGGTATCGCCTCGTCACAGCACCTTCAGCACGCCCCCTGCGCGTCTCCTGATGCTGGAGATGATAGAGGGTTAAGGAGCGGCCGCGCCCTTCGCAACAGGCGCGGCACCCTTCTTTACAGGGCGATATCCGCAAAAACGGGCACGTGGTCGGATGGGCCTTCCGCACCTCTGATATCGCGCAAGACGCGCATGGTCTCAAATTGCGCGGCGATATCGTCAGAAACCTAAATATGGTCGAGGCGACGACCACGGTTAGACGCGGCCCAGTCCCGATTGCGGTAAGACCACCATGTGTAGAGTTTCTGATCAGCGGGGACCATGACGCGCATCACGTCGGTGAAACCAGTATTCTGCCAGGCCACGTGGCGTCTGACTTCCGGCTCTGTATGGCAGACCACATTCAGCAATTGCTTGTGACTCCATACATCTTGTTCAAGCGGCGCGGTATTTAGGTCTCCAACGAGAATGGCGCGCTCAGGACGATGGGCAGCAAACCACGCTTTGACTTCATCGAGAAATCTCAGCTTATGGGCAAATTTGGGGTTTTCGACCGGGTCGGGGATATCACCACCCGCGGGCACGTAAAAGTTATGGATCGTGATCGGCTTTTGAGGGTCACCAATTTCAACCGCATTATGGCGACAATCGGACTTCTCACACCAGATCGGCGTCTCTAAAGCGCGGATGAAAGGCGTCCTGGAAAGAATGGCAACGCCATTATAGCTCTTCATCCCGGTAAAATGCTGGTATTTAAAGCCGAGCGCCGCCAAGGCTTCTGCGGGAAAGAGATCATCAGGGACTTTCGTCTCCTGCAAGCAGAGAATATCCGGCTGATCGCGCATGACGATCTGTTGGAGGAGCGGTAATCTCAGCCGAAGAGAATTGATGTTCCAGGTCATGATGCGCATGGGCCCTGATTGGCGTAAATAAACCATTCACGCAAGGGGGGAAGTTGCCGGGTGCAGTCGCTTTGCGCAGGATGCGACGTGAACGCCCCGGCCCTGCAACAGGGCACCCCCAGATCTCAACCGTGCGCCATAACGGTAATCAGGATAAATGAGGCCGTTTTGTCGGGAAGCATCCTGGCCGGGCCAGGGCAAAGCACATGTATAGAGGGATGAATATTGCCCTTCCTCACGACGTAAAGCGATTATTATTAAGAATTGTCCACGCCCGATGCGCAACATGGTGAGAGTGGTTCCGAAACGTTCATTCCACGTAAGGCAGAATTTTTACCTTTACCTATTTTGCTTAAAAATCAATATGTTAGCGGAGTGTGATTAATTTTTAGGCAAATCGATGCAAAACCTGCTAGGAAGCGCTTTCCGTCAATCTACCAAGTTTTATCCCACAGAGTTTTCCACAGGATCGGTGGATGAAGTTTTGGAGAGAGCGATGGAACGTTCACAGCACTTCGTGCGCTTGCTTCAATTGAGGGTCCGGCCAGGTCGATGAGCATTAGCGGCGTCAAAATAACAGCGGCGGAACTGGAAAGCGGGGTCGCCACCATCCGCGCGGCGTTGAAGACGATCCCGACATCGCCCGGCGTTTATCGCATGCTCGATGCAAAAGGCGCCGTCCTCTACGTCGGAAAAGCGCTCAACCTCAAAAATCGCGTCACATCCTACACGCGTGCGACGCAATTGCCGGAGAGGCTGACGCGCATGGTCTCCATGACGCGGCAGATGGAAATCGTCACGACGGCGTCTGAGGCGGACGCTTTGTTGCTTGAGGCGAATTACATCAAGCGGATGAAGCCGCGCTTCAATATCCTGCTAAGGGACGATAAATCCTATCCATGGATTATGCTGTCAGAAAATCATCCGTTCCCGCAGGTCAGCAAGCAGCGGGGCAAGCCCAAAAAGGACGTGACCTATTGGGGGCCTTTCGCTTCGGCCTGGTCCGTCAATCAAACTCTGAACCTGATTCAGAAGAGCTTCCTGCTGCGCTCATGTAGCGATAGTGAGATGGCGACGCGGACGCGCCCCTGTCTGCTTTACCAAATCAAGCGCTGTTCTGCCCCCTGCGTCGATCGCATCAAGCAGGATGATTATCGCGTCCTGGTCGAGGAAGTGCGCCAGTTTCTGTCCGGTAAAAGCACTCATCTGCGTGAGACCCTTGCGACGGACATGGCGGAAGCGGCCGAGGCGCAGGATTATGAGCGCGCGGCGATGATCCGCGACCGCATCCGGGCCTTTTCCGGCTTACAGGATTCAGGCGTTATCAACCCGGCTTCCCTCCATGATGCGGATATTTTCGCGATCTGGCAGGATGCGGGCCAATGCTGCGTCGAGGTGTTCTTCATCCGGGCCGGACGTAATAATGGCAATCGCGCGCTTTTCCCCGTTCAGACGGATGAGGAAAGCCGGGAAGACATTCTTTCCGCGTTTCTGCTGCAATTTTACGACAGCAAGCCCCCGCCCGAGCTCATCCTTCTGAACCAACCACTCAGTGAACCAGCCCTCGTGGCCAGTGCCCTGTCGAAAGCGGCAGGACACCGTGTGGAGATCATGGTGCCGCAGCGCGGCGAGAAGCGTTCAGTCGTCCTCCATGCAGAGCAGAATGCGCGTGAGGCTCTCGGGCGGCGTTTGGCTGAGAGTGCGGGCACACAGCATCTTTTAAGTGAGACGGCGCGGGTCTTTCATTTGGAGACGCCGCCTGAACGGATTGAGGTCTATGATAACTCCCATATTTCCGGCCGCCATGCTTACGGGGTGATGATCGTCGGCGGCCCGGAGGGATTTCACCGGCGCGATTATCGGAAATTCTCCATCAAATCAGTCCTGACGCCGGGCGATGATTACGCCATGATGCGGGAGGTCATGGAGCGTCGCTTCCGGAAAACCAGTGACGCGGAGGCCAGTCGCAAATATGCCCGGATGCCGGATATATTGCTGATTGATGGCGGGCAGGGACAATATAATATCGTCAAAAAAGTGCTGGAGGAGCTCGGGGTTGAGGGGGTCAAACTCGTCTCAATCGCGAAAGGGCCGGATCGGGATGCCGGGCGCGAATGGTTTTTCACGGATGACCAGCCCCCCTTCCAGCTTCCGGAAAAGGACCCGGTTCTCTATTACCTCCAGCGCCTGCGCGATGAAGCGCATCGTTTCGCAATCACGACTCACCGCGCCAGCCGTTCCGGCGCGATCCGTAAATCTGAGCTGGATCGCATTGAAGGGATCGGACCCGTTCGCAAGAAGGCGCTTCTGGCGCATTTCGGCTCAGCACGCGCGGTGAAGCAGGCCGGTCTGACGGAACTGACTCAGGCCAAGGGCATTAATATGGAGACGGCGCGCCTGGTTTTCAGCCATTTCCATCCCGACACTGAAATATGAGGCAAAAAAAGTACCGTTGGCCCTGTCTCAAGGTGGCTTTACGGCGTTTTCATGGTATCAGCGAAACTCCAACGTCGAGGGCCTGTGATGCTGACTGACCTTCCGAACATTTTGACTTTGACGCGAATCGCGACAATCCCTTTCCTGGTTGTCAGCATCGCGTTGCAGAACAATGCGGCCAGTGCTGTCGGATGCGTCATCTATATTATCGCCTGTGTGACAGATTACTTTGACGGGATGCTGGCGCGGCGTTGGAAGCAGAATTCCGAGATCGGTCGGATGATGGACCCGATCGCGGACAAGCTTCTTGTCGGGGCGCTGTTGATGGCGCTGGCCGGTTATGGCCGGTTGGTGGAGGGCTCCGTCTTTGCGGCCATTATCATTCTGATACGTGAAATCCTGATCAGTGGATTGCGGGAATATATGGCCAGCCAGGACCAGACACTCCCATCCTCCCGCCTCGCGAAATGGAAAACCGGCATACAGATGATCGCGATCGGATTTCTGATGGCCGGAAGCGCCAATGGCGCGTGGCAGGTCACTTCATTCGGCTCCGCCCTGCAATTGGGGGCACTTATGCTGTGGCTCTCCGTCATTCCGACGGTGCTCAGCGGGTGGCGCTATCTGACAACCGGTGTGACATATATGCTCGGCGTGACAAACCGGGAGAGACTGAGCCGTTGAGCGTGATTGGACAAAAATTCGACATCTGATAAACGAATTGAAGTAATCATTCCCTTGATGGGCCGAGGATTTCGTTAATGAGAAAACTGCTCTTCGTCGTCACGCCGCTTTTCCTCAGCGGCTGTTCAGGCCTCGGCACGTTTTTTCATGATACGGTCTCTCTTCCGGGTGCCAACCCCAACCTCCCCGCTGGCCGATCAGAAACCATGGCGAAGGTGACCGGGGCACCGGTTTCTGAACTTCCCCTCATGTCGGAAGGGGGCGATATCTGGCCTGGCGCACCTGACCCGCTTCCCTCGCTTCGGGATGTCTCGCGCTCCTCCCAGTCAATTGCGAAAACCCTTGATGACCCGAACAGTTATTTTGGCCGCATGGCCTCGGGGCGCAAGGAAAATGAGGCTTTGTTTGAAGAGGGAAGTCGCGTCAGTATCGGCGAGGAATTTGCGGTGAAACACGGCGTGATGCGCACGCCGGAAGCCATCACGACGCAGCCTGTCATTGATCCGTCAAAAAAATATATCGAGCAGGAAAGTGGTATCGTCGAGATCCCGAACGGGGATGGCACATCCACCCTGATTGCGCCGGACGGCACGGTGACAATCCGCAAAAGCGGCAAGAATTAAGCGCAACCACCAGTTGCGCGGATTAATATTTCCGCAGCAGCGATGTCAGCACACCTTGTATCGTCACCCGCTCCGCCGGAAGAATACGCGTCTCGTAACGTGGATTGGCAGCTTCCAGCGCGATGGACGGGCCGCGTTTACGCAGACGCTTCAAGGTCACTTCCTCACCATCAATCAGCGCGACAACGATCTGGCCATTTTCCGCGTTCGGCGTTTCCTGGATAATCACCGTGTCCGCATCCATGATGCCAGCGCCCTCCATCGAATCTCCGGCGACGATGAGGGCGTAATACTGCCCTCGACCTAGCATGCTGGTCGGCACCATAGCCGTCTCGCCCGTATCTTTCACCGCCTCTATCGGGACACCGGCAGCGATCCGCCCGTAAACCGGGATTTCAATGGACCCGCCTGATGGGGGATTCTTAGAGGTTTCAAGCGTCGAGACGTTCGCTTTACCTTGAAGGCCATGCGATGAGAACGGGACAATCTTATCAGCGGGCCGGGGAGGGGGCTTCAGGACCTCAAGTGCCCGGGCACGTTGATGATGGCGCCTGATGAAACCGCGCTCCTCCAGAGCTGTCACAAGGCGATGAATGCCGGATTTGGAATGGAGACCGATTGCAACCTTCATCTCATCAAATGAGGGAGAGAATCCCGTGCGATGAAGATAATCATCGATGAAAGTAAGAAGCTGGTGTTGTTTCCGTGTAAGCATCGTTGTCCTCACTGGGATGGAAACGCAACGCGGCGCTTCTGTTTCCATTTTGTTCTTTTTAAAATTTGTGGCCGTATTACGCAAGCATGCGCGGAATATTTTTGTTTTCTAGGCGAAAGCTTACGTTAAAGCTTGACGTCGCGCCCACTTCAAAGCATTTATGCACGCAATCTGACGATGCCACCATGTTTGACCGTGGGGCACACCGACACTGTGTTGAGGATCACATGGCTAAGACAAACGTCATCCAGATTCGTCTCGTTTCGACAGCGGATACCGGATATTTCTACGTGACGAAGAAGAACGCGCGCTCCGCCGTTGGCAAGATGGAAGTGCGGAAATATGACCCGGTCGTCCGTAAGCACGTCACATTCCGGGAAGCAAAAATCAAGTAAGCGGGTTCGCACACCGCCCGATCCGGGTTCGCTCGGGTCGGATCTGTGCTGCTTGACATCCGGCCCTGTTAATAGAGCCGGTCGTTTTTGCCGTAAGGGATCACGAGTTCGTTTTTCTCCGTGAGATTCAGCATCGCACGGGAGCGCTCATCGAGAAGATCCGCATCCAGGGCGCGTTCACTTAAACTGTTAATGCGCTGCTGCCACAAAACATACTCATCCTCAGCCGCCTTCTGAGAGGCGATGGCTTTCCGCTTAAGGCCGAGGCGCGCCTCATAAGCGCGCATGCCATGGTCGCCCTGCAGCGCATTCCAGCAAAAATACGCCGTAAGTCCTAGGAAAACGGTCGGCGGGATGACCAACCGAAAAAACCGACGTATGTGTCGTTGCGCCTGCATATTCTAACCAGTTGGAGAGGCAGCGTTAAGCCGATACTTCGCTGCTCAAAGTTTTAACGCGCAACCTGGCCGTTATTTCACAATAAGGCCAAAGTTGCGCTCTTCACATTATTTAAAGATGGACTGACCTGCGTAAAAACCAGCCGTATCAAGCTCACTCTCAATGCGGATCAACTGATTATATTTGGCAATACGGTCCGAACGGGAGAGAGAACCTGTTTTGATCTGGCCGCAATTTGTCGCGACGGCGAGGTCAGCAATGGTCGTGTCTTCCGTCTCACCTGAGCGATGGCTCATGACGCATTTATAACCGTTGCGGTGCGCCAGCTCCATGGCATCGAGCGTTTCCGTCAACGTGCCGATCTGGTTGGGTTTGATCAGGACAGCATTTGCCGTTTTACTTTCAATGCCTTTGGCAAGGCGCTCAGTATTGGTGACGAAAAGATCATCCCCGACAAGCTGGAGTTTATCACCAAGGCGGCATGTCATTTCAGCCCAACCTGCCCAGTCATCCTCAGCAAGCCCGTCCTCAATCGACCGAATTGCCGGGAATTTGGCGACAAGATCCGCCAGATAACTGATCATGCCATCAGCATCCAGAACTTTGCCTTCTCCCTTCAGATGATAATGATTGTCCTTGTAAAACTCTGTCGCCGCGCAATCGAGCGCAATCGTGACTTCCTGACCCAGGCGATAACCCGCCGCTTCGACAGACTGACTGATAAATGTCAGCGCCTCCTCAGCGGATTTCAGGTTTGGCGCAAAACCACCCTCATCCCCGACATTCGTGTTATGCCCGGATTGGGCCAGATTTTTGCGCAGACAGGTGAAGATTTCGGCACCCATACGCACAGCATCAGACATTGATTTCGCCCCGATGGGCTGAATCATGAATTCCTGAATATCGATCGGGTTGTCAGCATGCTGGCCGCCATTGATGATGTTCATCATCGGGACGGGAAGCGTGTGGGCGTTTACGCCGCCCAAGTAACGATAAAGCGGCACTTCAAGCTCAATCGCGGTGGCCTTTGCAACGGCTAGGGAGACGGCCAATATGGCGTTGGCACCGAAACGCGCTTTGTTATCCGTGCCATCAAGGTCATTGATGGCGTTATCGATCGCGATCTGATCAGATGATTCAGCACCCTGAAGCAACTCGCGGATCTCGTTATTTGCGAAGGCAACGGCTTTCGTGACGCCTTTACCATAATGCCGTGACGGGTCCCGGTCTCTCAGTTCAACAGCCTCATGCGCACCGGTCGACGCGCCTGAGGGAACAGCCGCACGACCTTTCGCGCCGGAGGAGAGTTCGACGTCAACTTCAACCGTCGGGTTACCGCGGCTATCTAAAATTTCCCGCGCAACGATATCGATAATGGCGCTCACGATGATGCTCCCTTTGAGTTTGAAATCTTTGCGCAACACAAGTGCGCCTGTTGGCCCTCATGTCAACCAATTAAGAGATATTTAGAGAATAATGACATGGAAAAATATACGGTGCGTCACCACTATCACCACAACTTGCCGTTTCTTGACATTTGCGCTCTTTACGATTGCGTTACAAACCAAGTCGACGCCACTCCTCGGCGCCAAAAGCTCTGCATCGCGCGAAATTTTCAGGCGCGCGTCGCGGCGCCGTCCATCTGGTGCTGCGTTTTAATGAGGCGATCAATGCGGCTCAGTTTTTCGAGCAGGGTATGCATCTCTGAAAGCGGCACCATGGTCGGCCCGTCACTGGGGGCCTGGTCGGGATTTTCATGTGTTTCAATAAATACGGCCGCCACGCCAATTGCCACCGATGCAGCGGCAAGCGGTGCGACAAATTCCCGCTGTCCGCCTGACGCGCCGCCAAGCCCGCCCGGCTGCTGAACGGAGTGGGTGGCGTCATACACAACCGGATAGCCTGTCTGCGCCATAATGGGCAGACCACGCATGTCATTGACCAGCGTATTATATCCAAAGCTTGTGCCGCGCTCACACAGCATCAGACGCTCATTACCCGTTGAAGCGATTTTGGCCGCGACATTTTCCATGTCCCAGGGTGCAAGAAACTGCCCTTTTTTGACGTTGATCGCAGCACCTGTCTCACCCGCCGCCAGGAGGAGGTCCGTCTGGCGACATAAAAAAGCGGGTATCTGCAGCACATCCACGTAATCGGCGGCGCGCGCGCATTGCTCCGGCGCGTGGACATCGGTCAGCACAGGACACCCGAAACGGGCTTTCACATCCGCGAGGATCTGCAACCCCTTCTCCATCCCGACACCGCGCTTGCTGTTGAGCGACGTACGATTCGCCTTATCGTAGGAGCTTTTATAGATCAGCCCGATTGAGAGGTTTTTGCAGATTTCCGTCAATTTCTCCGCGACCATCATGGCATGGTCAGCCGACTCAATCTGGCACGGCCCGGCAATCAGCGTGAAAGGGAGGCGATTGCCGATTTTAAGGCCATTAATGTCGATGTCACGCATCGGCTTTCATCCTTTTAACGGCCGCCTCGATAAAGCCAGCAAAAAGCGGGTGAGGGGCAAAGGGTTTGGAGAGATATTCCGGATGATATTGCACGCCGATAAACCATGGATGGTCAGGATATTCGATCGTCTCCGGCAACACGCCATCCGGTGACATGCCGGCAAAACGGAGCCCCGTCGCCTCAAGGGCGTCGCGATAATGCACATTCACCTCATAGCGATGACGGTGACGTTCCCGCACGGTGGTTTCCCCGTAAATTTCCGCGATACGAGATTTCGACGTGAGGCTTGCCGGGTAGGCGCCGAGGCGCATTGTGCCACCCAAATCACCCTGCTCACGCCGTTTCATGATTTCATCGCCGCGCGCCCACTCCGTCATCAACCCGACAACGGGCTCCGTCGTTGCGCCAAATTCGGTGGAGGAAGCATCTGAGATGCCCGCCAGGGTGCGGGCGCATTCGATCACCGCCATCTGCATCCCGAAGCAGATCCCGAAATAAGGCACGGATTTTTCACGCGCATAGCGCACGGCGGCGATCTTCCCCTCTGAACCGCGGCGCCCGAAACCGCCTGGCACCAGGATACCGTGTAACTGGCGCAACTGCGCCTCGGTCGCGCCGGATTTTTCAAGGTTCTCGGCCTCAATCCACTCAAGTTGGACGCGCACATTATGGGCGATGCCACCATGGAGGAGGGCTTCAATCAGTGACTTATAACTGTCAAGCAACGCGGTATATTTACCGACAATACCGATGCGCACCGTGGCGGAAGGGTTTCGGATCGCGTCGACGATCTTTTCCCATTTACGCAGGTCAGGCGCCTGATCAGCCGGGAGCCCGAAATAGCGCAGAACCTCATCATCCATCCCTTCCGCATGGTAGGAAAGCGGACAGGCATAGATCGTGTCGATATCCAGCGCGGCAATCACGGCTTCCGGCTTGACGTTACAGAAATTTGCGATCTTGTGCCGTTCCTGCGATGGGATAGGCCGGTCGGAACGGCAGATCAGCATTTGCGGCTGAATACCGACATTCTGAAGTTCCTTCACCGAATGCTGGGTGGGCTTCGTTTTCAGTTCACCCGCTGCGGGGATGTAAGGCAGGAGTGTGAGATGCACGCACATGGTCTGCGCATGTCCCAAATCATTCCGCAACTGACGTATGGCTTCCAGAAATGGCAGGCTCTCAATATCACCCACTGTCCCGCCAATTTCGACGAGGACGAAATCATAATCCTCCGTCCCGGAAACAATGGCGGATTTGATGGCATCCGTGATATGCGGGATCACCTGCACGGTCGCGCCAAGATAATCACCCCGACGCTCCCGCGCGATCACGTCGGAATAGATCCGCCCGGTTGTCGCATTATCCGCACATGCTGCGTGCACGCCCGTAAAACGCTCATAATGCCCCAAATCAAGATCCGTCTCCGCGCCATCATCTGTGACGAAGACTTCACCATGCTGATAGGGGCTCATCGTCCCCGGATCAACATTGAGATACGGGTCCAGCTTGCGCATACGGACCGAATAGCCTCGGGATTGCAGAAGAGCCGCCAGGGCCGCTGAAGCGATGCCCTTGCCAAGAGAGGAAACAACACCACCGGTGATAAAAACAAATTTCGTCATGGAGGGCTGTCCTACAACGCTTTGGTGTTGAATAGAAGATGGAAGCCCCTGACCATGCTTTAAAATTGCCTCACTCTATTTCGAAGGCTTTCCGGCGGGGAAATCCGGCGCGGGATTTTCGGGCAGGGCGGTCGAGGCGGAAGGGGGCGTCGCCAAAATCGAATCGCCCGCATGATGCCCGGCCGCGCCCTGGTTGAGGTAGGCGAGCGCCAGGCAGAGCACCATGAACATACCGGCGAGAATCGCGGTTGCGCGCGTCAGAAGATTGGCCGTACCCCTGCCGGACATGAAGGAGCCCATACCCTGACCACTCCCGATCCCGAGACCACCTCCCTCACTCCGCTGGATAAGGATCACCCCGATCAGGGCGATGGTCACAAACACATTTATGATAAGCAGAATGGTCGTCATCAGTAAGTTTCTTTACCTAAATGTCAGTGTCAGGAATTCGGCAAGGCTTGCGACCACCGCCTGAAGCGCCGCCCGTCCGACGCTCTGCCCCGTAATATACGATGAGATCATGATATTGTCATCCGCCACGCGGCGGAAGGTGGCTGCGCCTGCACACGCAACGCCTGCACCGGGCTAGGAGGGTGAACGGTTGATATGGTATCATAACGGGCGACCGTGAGGTGCTGAAGGGGTCCCTGCGGCCTTTAAGGCTGGTCTAAAATCTTTTCGCCCTTTATAGGGAGCGCCTTAAGGCTTTCAGCTTCAGCGGGATAATCGACAGAATGATCACCACGCTCAGACACCTCGTTGTTGACTCATGGATAGGCCGCATCATCGCGCTGCTTATTTTTGTCGCATTTATCGGATGGGGCGCCAATGACGTCTTCCTGAAACCAGCATATGATGACCCGAACGTCCTCGCCATGGCGGGCCCATCAAAAATCTCACTTCAGGATTATGAGGCGCGCGTGCGATTGATGGGGGACCGCATCGCCCAGGCCATGGGCCACCACCCCGGAGATAATCTCTCAACGTCGGAAAAACGGCAATTGAGGCAGGTTGTCTTCCAGTCCATGCTGAATGAACTGCCCATGCAGGCCCAGGCGCACGCGCAGGGGATGGTCGTCCCGGATAAGATCATCCGGGAAAAAGTTTTTTCCATCCCCGCTTTTCAGGATGAGCAACATCATTTCAGTCCCGACCGCTTCCGTAACTGGCTGCGCAATGCGCAGATGACGGAGCCCGCTTTTATCGACATCGTCCGCCGGGAAGTTGAAAATCTGACGTTGGGCATGGCCATGGCCCGCAACATTACGGCACCCCATGCCATCGTCGCGCGGTTTGCGGATTATATGACGCAGCGTCATGTCTATGACGTGGCGACTTTCCGTCAACCGGCGGGCGGCAGCCCCCAACCTGCCGTCGATGAAGCGACTTTGCAGAGATATTACGACAACCACCCATGGGATTACACAACGCAGGAATTCCGCCATGCACGGATCATTCTGCTGAATGCTTCGACATTGCAAAGCGCCGTCACCGCATCTGATGCGCAGGTCAAAGCACTCTATGACAGTCGGGAGGCGCTGTATGACCGGCCTGAGGGGCGGGATATTGCCTATGTCATGTCGAAAGATCGTGCACAGATTGACTCCATCGCCAAAGCCTGGCGGGATGGCGCTTCATGGCAGGACGTGCTGAAACAGGCGAAAGGCGCCATTGCCGACGTGCTGTCTCAGATACCTCAGAGCGCGATCCCCGCGCCTGAGCTTGCCAAGGCCGCTTTCGCCGCTGCGCCGGACATCGTTACGGGCCCGATTTCCTCACCCGGCGGCTGGATTGTGTTTCGCGTTTCGAAAATCTCGCCCGCACATCATGTCAGCCTTGATGAAGCCAAAGAGGGTCTGGCCAGCGAAATCCGCACGCAGGAGGCCGTTAATCAGCTGCCGGATAAAGTGGCGAAGCTTCAGGATATCGTCGCGGGTGACACAAGCCTCGACCACATCCCCGCTGAACTCGGCGCGCGCCCCGCGGAAGGTGCGTTGACGCGGGAAGGTAAAACAAAGTCGGGTGATGACGCGCCCATCCCGGGGACCGAAGCGGAACGCAAAGCCATCATCGACGCGATTTTCAGCCAGAAAGTCGATGCCCCGCCGCGTTTCGTCGCCCTGCCTGATGGCGGCGCGTTTGTTATCAAGCTCGATCAGGTCGAGCCGGGGCGGCAATTAACCTTCAAGGAATCGCGCGATACCGTGCTGAAAGCCTATCGTGAGGACGCGTCAAACCGCGCCCTCAACGTCGCGGCCACAGAGTTTTTCACGCAGGCGAAAGAGAAGGGCGGCGTGTCGCACGTGGCGGTGCCGGGACAGGGCGGCCCGCAGATCGAAGCCGGGCAGTTTGAGACCGTTCAATCGGCGGAGCAAAGTCACGGAGCGTTGCCCTATGCTGTCCTCCAGACCAAAATCGGTGAGACGGCGATGATTGACGTTGACGGGACTTATAAAGTGTTCACGGTAACGTCACTCCCCGCCGACCCGGTGGCCGCGCATGAGGCCCGCAAGGCATTGCAGAAGATGGCCGATCGCGGTTTGCAGGAGGACGTCGTTAATACGTTCCGGCAGCGGGCTGCTGAACAGGCAAAGATGCACATCAACCAGCCTCTGCTCAATCAGGTTCTGAGCGGTGAAGGTTCGTAACGGATCATGGTGAAATGAGTCGCCTTTTCCATGCCGTGATCTCCGCGGACCTGCTCACGCCCGTCGCTGCCTATATGCGTCTCGGACGGCTGTTTCCCGAGCGCTCGGGTGCGGCGCCTTATCGCCTGCTTTTTGAAAGCGTCGAGGGCGGCAAGGCGCGTGGGCGCTATTCCGTCATCGCCATGCATCCTGACCTTATCTGGCGATATGAAAAAACTGTCGTCGCGATGAATGAGACGGTTCTTTCCGGCGCGAACTCTTTCAAAACCGCGAAGCAAAAAGCTTTGCCGTCACTTCGGCAGCTCATCCGCGATTCCAAACTTGCCCTGCCGGAAGATTTTCCGCCCATGATTGCCGGTCTCTTCGGTTATCTCGGCTATGATTTCGTGCGTGAGATTGAGGACGTGCCTGATACCGGCCTTGATGATCTCCAGGTGCCGGACGGTATTTTGATGCGGCCAACCATTTTTGCCGTGTTCGACTCTCTGCGCGACGAGGTTTTTGTCACGGTCATTTCACGCCAGGGCGGTTTAACGGCGGAAGCGGCTGAGGGGCTTTTGGCGCGAGTCCTGGCCGCACTGCGAACAGGTCTTGATGATGCGGATGAGCATCTTGAAGCCCCCCCTTCACTGCCCCTCAAGCCGGAACCATCCATCCCGGATGCCGAATTTGAGGCCAGGGTGCGGACGGCGCAGACCCATATCACCGCCGGTGATGCCTTCCAGATCGTGCCCAGCCGCCGCTTCTCCGTCAATTTTCCGCTCAGCCCGCTGACATTTTACCGCTCGCTCCGGCGCGTCAACCCGGCGCCATTCCTCTTTTTGATGGAGCTGGACGGCTACGCACTCGTCGGTTCATCGCCCGAGATCCTCGTGCGATTGCGGGATGGCGAGGTCACGTTGCGCCCGCTCGCGGGCACGCGCCCCCGCGGCGCCTCGACGGAGGGAGATCTCGCACTTGAGAAAGACCTGCTCGCTGACGAGAAAGAGCGCGCGGAACATCTGATGCTGATTGACCTCGGGCGGAATGACGTCGCCCGTGTCTCCCAGATGGGGACAGTGACGGTGCCGCAGCAATTTGTCATTGAGCGCTATAGTCACGTCATGCATATCTCCTCCACCGTGCACGGCATGATCCGCCCTGAATGTGACGCCGTGGATGCGCTGTGCGCCGCCTTCCCCGCGGGCACGCTGACAGGCGCGCCGAAGATCCGCGCGATGGAGATCATCGACGCGCTTGAGCCGACCCGACGCGGCCCCTATGCCGGATGCCTCGGTTATTTCGGCGTGAATGGCGAGATGGACACGTGTATCGCCCTGCGCATGGCGGTCATGAAAAACGGGAAACTGCATGTGCAGGCCGGTTGCGGTGTGGTCTCGGACAGTGTTCCCGCGTTGGAGGAGGAGGAGACGCGGCATAAATCCCGCGCCTTGTTCCGCGCGGCTGAAAAAGCGATGGAAGATGCCTGGGCACGGAACCGATCCTCGCAATTGACGCCACGAGATAAAGGCACCATGTCCTCGTCATGATTCTCCTCATCGATAATTACGACAGCTTTACCTATAATCTCGTCCATTATCTGGGCGAGTTGGGCGCGACATGTGACGTCAGGCGGCATGATGCCATCACTGTCGATGAGGCGCGTGCGCTCGCGCCGGAAGCCATCGTGATTTCCCCCGGCCCCGGCACGCCGGATGATTCCGGCATCTGTTGTGCGCTCGTTGCGGAATTGGGGTCTGAAGTGCCGGTGCTGGGCGTGTGCCTCGGGCATCAGGTCATTGGTCAGGTCTATGGCGCGCACGTCATCCGCGCGCCGCACCCCGTGCATGGCAAGGTGGATGAGATGCATCATGACGGCACGGGCGTCTTCACCGATCTCGCCAACCCGACGCGCGCGACGCGTTATCACAGTCTGGTGCTTGACCCGGCAACGCTCCCGGCAGATCTCATCGTTAACGCACGCACGAAAGATGGCATCATCATGGGTGTTCACCATCGACATCATCCCATTCATGGCGTGCAGTTTCATCCAGAAAGCATCGCCTCTTCAGAGGGGAAAAGCCTGTTGGGTAATTTTCTGGCCCTGGCGCATCGGGGTCGGGAAGCACGGTCCTGACAGATGATGACGGGATTCATACAAACCTGCCTCATCCAGCTGGCTGAAGGCACACCCCTGACAACCAATCAGGCCCATGACCTCTTCCGGCAGATCCTCTCAGGCGCGGTTGACCCGACATCACTCGCCGCCATTCTCACGGCCCTGCATCTGCGGCAGGAAACAACGGAGGAGCTGGTTGGCGCGGTGCAGGCCATGCGGGAGGCGGCCATTCCGCTCCGCCATAACGCGCCGGACGCCGTCGATGTATGCGGCACAGGGGGTGACCGGCTGAACACGCTGAACGTGTCGACAGCCGTTGCCTTCGTGCTGGCAGCGATGAAGATACCGGTGGCCAAACATGGCAACCGCGCCGTCTCATCAAATTCCGGCGCGACAGATGTATTGTCGGAACTCGGCATCCACCCCGATGGCAATCTCGACCGCCAGCGTCAGCGGTTAGAAACGCAGAATCTGGCTTTTCTTGCCGCGCCCCTGCATATTCCGGCCCTGAGTGATATTGCGGAAACGCGCCGCAGACTGGGCTTCCGCACGATTTTCAACATGATCGGCCCGGCTTGCAACCCCGCCAACGTTAAACGCCAGATGATCGGCGTCAGTGACCCGCGATGGATGGTGAAACTGGCGGAAACGACAGGCCGCTTGGGTGGGACGCGCGTCACCGTCATTTACGGCGAGACAGATCGCGGCATTTCGGATGAGATGACCCTTTCAGGCAAATCCCATCTGGCTGTCTGGCGCGATGGCGGCGTCACGGAATACACGCTTGACCCCGCCGCGTTATTCGGCCCCCATCAAAAGATCGCGACCCTGGCAGGCGGAACACCGGCGCAGAATGCGCGCGCGCTGATGGAGATGCTGGAGGGCAGAAAGGGTGTCTATCGCGACACAGTCTGCCTGAACGCAGCCATTGCCCTCGACGTTGCAGGCCATGGGGATGTCTTTACAGAGGGGCGCATCTGTCTTGACGCCTTGTCTGAAAATATGGCGCGTGTGGCAAAAGTCATTGACGAAGGCCACGCTCTTGCCGTTATGGAACGAGCGCGCGATATAAATATGTTAACAGCGTAATCACGATGGCTTCATCATCATGGTAGAGGTTATTAAAGCGAGAATGTCGAATAGTTCATCCCATCATCCTGAGTCGGAGCAGGGCGCGGCGTCGCAACATCACGCGCATGAGCCGGACGCGATGGATGTCGGTGACCCCGCAAATACCACGCTTGATCTGGACGCGCCGGCGGAAATCCCCGATGTGCTCGCGCGGATCTGCGCGCGGATGCGTATTGATGTTGAGCAACGCTCCCAGATTACGCCGCTGAAGGAAATCTCGGCCCGAGCGCGCGAAATTGACACGCCAACGCGCGGCTTCGGGCATGCCCTCAAACAGATGGCGGCAAACTGCCAGGTGGGGCTGATTGCGGAGATCAAGAAGGCGTCCCCCTCCGCCGGTATCATCCGCCCGAATTATGACCCCGCCATGATCGCGCAATCCTATCAGGCGGCCGGGGCAACATGTCTTTCCGTCCTGACGGAGTCAGCATGTTTCCATGGTGATACGGAGGATCTTGAGCAGGTGCGGGCGGCATCGACCCTGCCCATCCTGCGGAAGGATTTCATCGTTGACCCGTGGCAGGTCCATGAAAGTCGCATTATCGGCGCGGATTGCATCCTGATCATCCTCGCGGCTTTAACGGATAGTGAGGCGTCAGACCTGATCGCTTTGGCGCGCGGCCTTGATATGGATGTGCTTTGCGAGGTTCATAGTGAGGTGGAACTTACCCGCGCCCTCTCTCTGGACACCGTTCTGATCGGGATTAATAATCGGAACCTGCGCACGCTCAAAACAGATATCCGCACGACGTTTGAGCTCGCTCCCCTCGTGCCGCCTGACCGTATCGTGATTTCCGAGAGCGGCATCAAAACGCATGAGGATGTGCTGCGGATCGGTGAGGCCGGTGCGTCCGGCCTGCTGGTGGGTGAAAGTCTCCTCCGGGAGGAAGACCCTGGCCTCGCGGCGCGACGCCTCATGGGCACGTTGTAAAGTTGACGACGCCATGATGATTTTACTTGGTCAAAACGGCATCGGACATGTCAGCGACCGATGCATATTCAGGAGACGGCCAGCTTGACCCGAACTGCAAAGAAATTGACGCCTGTTCTGCGCGCCGATGACAATGGTTCACCTCTGAGCCAGGAAGAGACAATCATAGCCTATCAGCGCATGGTGCTTCTGCGACGGTTTGAGGAAAAAGCCGGGCAGCTTTACGGGATGGGCCTGATTGGCGGTTTCTGTCACCTTTATATCGGGCAGGAGGCCGTTGTGACAGGGATCGGCCTTCTCATGAAAGAGGGCGATAAGGTCATCACATCCTATCGTGACCACGCGCATATGCTCTCCGTCGGGATGACGGCGCGCGGCGTGATGGCGGAGCTTACAGGGCGTCAGGATGGCTATTCCCGCGGGAAGGGTGGCTCCATGCACATGTTCTCCCGTGAGAAGCATTTTTACGGGGGGCACGGCATTGTCGGGGCGCAGGTCGCGATCGGCACCGGGCTGGCCTTCGCCAATAAATATCGTGGCACGCAGGAAGTCGGGATCGCCTATTTCGGTGAGGGCGCGGCGCAGCAGGGACAGGTTTTTGAGAGCTTCAATTTCGCCGCCCTGCACAAGCTTCCCTGCATCTATGTGATCGAAAATAATCGCTATGGTATGGGCACCAGTGTTGAGCGCTCTTCCGCGGCGAAAGACCTCTCACAGCTTGGTCGCCCGTGGCAGATCCCGAGCCTCAAGGTGGATGGGATGGATCTGTTCGCCGTCCATCAGGCGGCTGGGGAGGCTATGGCCCATTGCCGCGCCGGTAAGGGCCCCTTCCTGCTGGAAATGGAGACATATCGTTATCGCGGTCATTCCATGTCCGACCCGGCACGTTACCGTGATCGGGCGGAAGTGGATGAAATGCGCAAGACGCGTGACCCGATTGAGCATATTCGGAAATATCTCTCCAAACAGGGCGTGGCGGATAGCGTGTTTAAAAAGATAGAGGATGACGTCAAGGCGGAGGTTAATGACGCCGCGCAGTTTGCGCAGCAAAGCCCCGAACCGGGCATTGACTCATTATGGACCGACGTGTTGGTGGAGTACTGAAGAATGGCGACGACAATTACCATGCCGGCGCTTTCCCCCACCATGACCGAAGGCAGACTGGCCCGTTGGGTCAAGCAATCGGGAGACCGCGTCCAGTCCGGCGATGTCATTGCTGAAATTGAGACAGATAAAGCGACGATGGAAGTTGAAGCCGTGGAAGACGGCATTCTGGCGCGGATTTTGGTGAAAGAAGGGACGGAGAACGTCGCTGTCAACGCCCCGATCGCGATCCTCTCTCAGGATGGCGAATCTGTGGACGATGCGCTTCCCGCAAGCGCGCCACCCGTCACAGGAAGCGCGACCATTTCCGCACCGCCTGCGCCGCCTACCTCTCAGCCGGGCGCGGCGGCTGACCGGGATTGGGGGGCGACGGAACTTATCACGGTGCGTGAGGCTTTGCGTGACGCCATGGCGGCGGAGATGGCGCGGGATGACGATGTCTTCCTGATGGGGGAAGAGGTTGCGCAATATCAGGGCGCTTATAAAGTCTCTCAAGGGCTGCTTGAGCGCTTCGGTGAGAAACGCGTAATCGACACCCCGATTACGGAACATGGTTTCACCGGTATGGCGGTGGGCGCGGCCTATACGGGCCTCAAACCGATCGTCGAGTTCATGACGATGAACTTCTCGATGCAAGCCATTGATCATATTATAAATTCAGCCGCCAAAACACTTTACATGTCAGGCGGGCAGCTCAATTGCCCGATTGTCTTCCGGGGGCCGAATGGCGCGGCGTCGCGCGTGGCGGCCCAGCACTCGCAATGTTACGCAAGCTGGTATGCGCATGTGCCGGGCCTCAAAGTCGTGGCACCATGGTCAGCCGCCGATGCAAAAGGGCTTCTGCGCGCCGCCATACGTGACCCGAACCCCGTCGTTTTTCTTGAGAACGAGATTCTTTACGGACAGAAATTTCCGTGCCCCGTCAATGAGGATTTCATCCTGCCCATCGGCAAGGCTAAAATCGAGCGGGAAGGCAAGGATGTCACCCTTGTTGCCTATTCAATCATGGTGGGCGTCGCGCTTGAAGCCGCTGAAAAACTCGCGGAGCAGGGCATAGAGGCGGAGGTGATCAATCTGCGCAGTCTCAGGCCGCTCGATACAGCGACAATCATTGAGAGCGTCAGCAAAACCCATCATGTTGTCTCCGTTGAGGAAGGCTGGCCTGTCGCAGGTATCAGTGCTGAAATCTGCGCTGTAATCTGTGAAAAGGCGTTTGACGAGCTTGATGCACCGCCCGCGCGCGTTTGCGGGCTTGACATCCCGCTGCCATATGCGAGCAATCTGGAGAAGCTGGCGCTTCCCCAACCGGATTGGGTCGTTGAAGCCGTGCGTAAACTTTTTTAAGGCGTTTCAATTATGGCGACCTCTATCCTGATGCCGGCCCTCTCTCCCACCATGACGGAGGGGACGCTCGCCAAATGGCACGTCAAGACCGGCGACCGCGTGCAAAGCGGTGACCTAATTGCTGAAATTGAAACGGACAAGGCCACGATGGAGGTCGAGGCCATTGACGATGGCATTATCGGCCGCATCCTTGTTGCGGAAAAGACGGAGAATGTCGCGGTCAACACGGCCATCGCCATTCTGCTGGCTGAGGGAGAAGACCCGTCAGCGACGCCCGACGTGAAAGCCAGCGGCCCGGAAGCGGCAAAACAAGCCGATAAACCTGCCGCTGAAGCGCCGGAAAAACCTGCGGCGTCGCGGGCCGAAGCGACCGCCCCGCGTGTCAAAGCCTCCCCATTGGCGCGACGCATCGCGAAAGCGGGGCAAATTGATCTCAGCGCCGTCAAAGGCACAGGTCCTAACGGGCGCATCGTCAAACGGGACGTTGAAAGCCACACAGGGAACGCGCAAGCCGCCACGCCGCAGGGTGAGCACCCGATCGCGCCGGGCCGACAAGGCGTGTTTGAGCGGAAGCCATCCACGCCGATCCCCCATTCCGGTATGCGCAAGGTCATTGCGCAGCGCCTGACTGAATCCAAACAATCCGTGCCGCATTTTTACGTGTCGATGGATGTGGAACTTGATGCGCTGTTGAAACTCCGCACAGAACTCAACGCCGTCATGCCCGATGAAGAAGGTGCGACCGTCAAGATTTCCGTCAATGATATGGTGATCAAGGCCGCGGCCCTGGCGCTCCGTAAAGTGCCCGGCGTCAATGTCAGTTTCACTGAAAATGAGATGATCCAACATCATGTTGTCGACATCTCCGTCGCGGTGTCCGTGCCGGGTGGGCTGATCACCCCTATTTTGAGGGATGCGGACCGGCTGAGCCTTCGGGAAATCAGCATTGAGATGAAGCAACTCGCGCAGAAGGCTCGCGGCGCGAAGCTTCAGCCTGAAGAATATCAGGGTGGCACCTTCTCAATCTCCAATATGGGGATGCGTGGCGTCAAAGAATTTGCCGCCATCATCAATCCGCCTCAATCCGCGATATTGGCGGTTTCCGCCGGCGAGAAACGGGCTGTCGTGCGTGATGATGCACTCGCCATCGCAACGGTCATGACCGTGACATTATCTGTGGATCACCGCGCCGTTGACGGCATTCTCGGCGCGGAGTGGCTCGAAGCCTTCCGCCATATTGTGCAAAATCCTTATCTCCTGGTGGTCTAGGCTTATGGATAAATTTGACATTGTGATTATCGGCGGCGGCCCGGGCGGGTATGTCGCCGCCTTGCGGGCTGCGCAGCTTAAACTGAAAGTGGCGGTGGTCGAGGAGACACATCTCGGCGGCATCTGCCTCAATTGGGGCTGTATCCCCACAAAAGCTTTGCTCCGCGCTTCCGAAATCCATCATCAGCTTCATAATCTGGCAGGCTTTGGCTTTTCAGCGGATAACATCCAGTTTGACATCAAAAAGATTGTTGAGCGCTCTCGTTCTGTTTCACGCCAGCTCTCCAAAGGTGTTGCGCATCTTCTGAAGAAAGCGAAAGTCACCGTCTATGAGGGCAGGGGCGCGCTCGATGGTCAAAAGGCTGGCGACCATATCGTCGCGGTGACGCAACAGGGCAAGGTGACGGGTCAACTCGCTGCCCGCCATGTCATCCTCGCGACGGGTGCGCGCGCGCGGCAGCTCCCGGGGCTGGAGACGGGCAGCAAAACAATCTGGTCCTATCGTGAGGCCCTCGTGCCCGATGCGGTGCCGAAACGCCTTCTTGTCATCGGCACGGGTGCGATTGGCGTTGAATTCGCGTCATTTTACCGTCAGATGGGCGCGGAGGTGACACTTATTGACGTCGCTTCGCGCATCCTCCCCGTTGAGGATGAGGAAATCAGCGCACTGGCTGAGAAAGCCTTCACCAAACAGGGGATCAAGATCATCACTTCGGCGCAGGTCGGTGCGTTGAAACAGCAGGGTGATCATGTCACGGCCCATATTGAAGTGAAGGGTCAGGCGACCGACATCACGGTGGACCGCGTCATCGTGGCGGTCGGCATTGTTGGTAATGTTGAGAATCTCGGCCTTGAGAAGACGAAAGTCCAAATCGAGAAGACGCACATCGTCACAGATGGCTTTGGCAGGACGGCTGAAGAGAATATCTGGGCCATTGGCGATGTTGCCGGCGCACCCTGGCTGGCACATAAAGCGTCTCATGAGGGCATTATCGCTGTCGAGAAAATCGCGGGCCTTCACCCGGAAAAACTCCATCCCCTCAATATCCCTGGCTGCACCTTCAGCTACCCGCAAATTGCCTCTGTGGGCCTGACGGAGGCGAAAGCGAAAGAGGCGGGTCGCACCCTGAAGGTCGGACGCTTCCCCTTTATCGGGAACGGCAAAGCGCTGGCGATGGGGGAGACGGAGGGACTCGTTAAAACCATCTTCGACGCGGAGACGGGTGAACTCCTCGGCGCGCATATGATCGGCGCAGAAGTCAGTGAAATGATTCAGGGTTACGTCATCGCCAAAACCGGTGAATTGACGGAGGCCGAGCTTAAGGAAACGGTCTTCCCGCATCCAACCATCTCGGAATCAATGCATGAAGCCGTCCTTGCAGCCTGGGGAGGCGCACTCCATTTCTGACTCCGTCATGCAACGCATTGTCATTGACCACCGAAAGGGCAGGCCCCCCGCAGCGCGCCATCCAGAGAAAGCGCATCGGCCGGATAACGCTGTGCAGCGCAAACCGGACTGGATCCGCGTGCGTGCGCCGAACAGCCCTGTTTATCAGGAAACGCGCAAGCTCATTCGCGACAAATCACTTGTCACAGTGTGCGAGGAGGCGGCTTGCCCCAATATTGGTGAATGCTGGTCGCAACGTCATGCCACCATGATGATTATGGGCGATATCTGCACGCGCGCCTGCGCTTTCTGCAATGTCGCTACCGGACAGCCAGCGGAACTGGACGATGATGAGCCCCGCCGGGTTGCCGATGCTGTGGCAAGTCTGGCGCTGCGGCACGTCGTCATCACGTCCGTTGATCGGGACGATCTTGCAGATGGAGGTGCCGCCCATTTTGCCGCCACCATCCATCACATTCGCGCCGCCTCGCCAGCGACCACAATCGAAATCTTAACGCCCGACTTTTTGCGTAAAAACAATGCTCTGGACGTTGTTATTGATGCAAAGCCGGACGTTTTCAATCACAATATCGAGACTGTTCCACGCCTATATCCGTCCATCCGTCCCGGCGCGCGTTACTACCAATCGCTGAGATTGCTCGACCGTGTCAAACAGCGTGATCCGGAAATCTTCACGAAATCCGGCCTGATGCTGGGGCTGGGTGAAGACAGGATGGAGGTGTCACAGGTTATGGACGATTTCCGCATCGCTGATGTCGATTTCCTGACACTTGGGCAATATCTTCAACCGACGCCGAAACATGCTTCTGTCGCGCGCTTTATCCCGCCGGATGAATTCGACTCCTACGCGGCGGTCGCACGCAGCAAGGGCTTTCTGCAGGTCAGCGCCAGCCCGTTGACGCGTTCCTCCTACCATGCTGACTCTGATTTTGCCGCTCTCAGAACGGCGCGGCAGCAATCTCTCCAGCGTGACGCGAAAGCCTGATCCATGCCCACTCATGCCGAACAGCGGATCATCGCCTACACGCCTGAACAGCTTTTTGACCTTGTTGCGGATGTCGGTAAATATCCGGCCTTCCTGCCATGGTGCCTGCGTTCGGTCGTTAAATCTTCAACGGAGCAGGAGCTTGTCTCCGATCTCACTGTGGGTTTCGGGCCGTTTCGGGAGACATTTACCAGTCGCGTCACGCTGGACCGCCCCTCCCGCATTCGGGTCCGGTATGAAAAAGGGCCGTTTCGATATCTTAATAATGTCTGGCAGTTTATCCCCGATGCGCGGGGGACACGCGTCGATTTTTTCGTGGATTTCGAGTTCCGCTCACGCTTGTTGCAAAATGCCATCGGCGTCGTTTTCAATGAGGGCGTGCGATTGATGGTCTCGGCCTTCATTCGCCGGGCGCGGGAGATCTATGGCCCCCCGATGATCCCTGTGCGGGATGACGTTTCCAAATAACAGGTTGCACACGCATCATGACGGCAATTTCGGGCATCGCCTTGAACTTGCACGAAACTTTAACGTTTCCTTCAACGACCTAAATTAGAACGGAACTTGCTTCCGCGATCCTCTCATCCAGTCTTAAAAGGATTTCATGATGAAAAACCTCTCTCTCTTCGCGGCTGTGGCCGCTTTAGCCTTACCGGTTCAGGCTTTTGCAGCACATCATATGAACCATCACAGTAATTGGAAATCAGCGCATCACTGCAAGCACAATGCGCGCCACTGCATGACGCGCCACGGCGCCACCCGTGGAAGTGACTCCACTGAAGCCCTCAATGCCCGCAGCCTTGACCAGGCGCGTATGGGTGCTCCCGCCAGTCAAACGCCGCCCGGCGCGCCGATGGCAAAGCCGACCCTGCCATCCGTGAACACGAATGACCCGGCTTACGGCACACCACCGTCAGCCATGGGCCCTTCCGCTTCCGTGCCTCGGTAAATAACGGGATCCGGGCGCAAGCCTGCTGACCCTGTTTTTAAAGGCGGTCCAAACGGGCCGCCTTTTTTTTGCTGTGAGATTCAGGCTGATGCCGCATCACGCGCTTCAGCCCCGCGGATCAGCAATTCAAGCGCATGTCGGGCGGCCGCCTTACGGACGGCCGTGCGATCCCCCTCGAAATGACATGTCTCACAGATCGGGCGGGCACCGTCATCATCCGCGAGGCAGAAGCACACCGTGCCCACCGGCTTTTCATCCGTGCCACCGTCAGGCCCTGCGATGCCGCTGATGGCAATCGCGAGATTGGCCTCGACGGCGCAATCCAGCGCCCCAATGGCCATTTCAACGACAACCGTCTCACTGACGGCGCCATCCCTGTCCAATGTGCGACGATCCACTTCGACGAGATCCTGCTTGAGCGTGTTGGAGTATGTGATCAGCCCTCCCTCCACAACGTCAGACGCACCCGCATGTGCGGTTAGGAGGGACACGACCATGCCGCCGGTGCAACTCTCAACCGTCACGACCCTCAAACCCCTTTTTCGCAATGCCTCAATTGTCGTGTCGGCAAGCTTGAGGAGTTCGCGATCATTGACCATTTTCAGCCTCCACTTCGAGAATTTTGAAGTTTTCCATCACACGTTGAATATAGGCGCGCGTTTCCGCGAAAGGCACGTTCTCCACCCAGTCAATCACATCCGCATTGCGCGATTCAGGGTTGATCGCCCGGGCCTGCAACCAGCGTTTGGCGCGGGTCGGGCCGGCATTATAAGCAGCGAGAACAATCGGCGGCATTTCCTTCAACTGGCCGAGCAGGTAACTGAGATAGGCCGTTCCGAGCTGCATATTGAGCCTGGGGTTTTTGAGAGCTTCCGTCGTCAGCTTCCTGGCGTTGGGCACACCAACCTGATGCGCCATGTCGCGCGCCGTACCGGGTAGCAACTGCATCAGCCCGACCGCCTGGGCAGGGCTGATGATATCCGCGTCGAAACTGCTTTCCTGACGCGCAACAGCCCAGGAGAAAGCCGCCGGAAACGCACCGGGCGGCACGGTCACGTCAGGATGCTGCCACCCTTCCGGATAGAGCGCCACACCCTGCGCACCCGCCCTTCGGGCGGCAAAGACGGCGGGCCGGTAAATCTTCATCCTGACGGATGTGCGGGCAATGGCCGCCATCTCAGCCGGGCTTTCAGCATTGACCCATGCTGCGAGGAGAAACACATCCGCATCATCAATGCGTCCCTCCGAAGCCAAATAGCGTGCCGCCTGGATCAGATCCGGTCGGGAAGGGGCCGTGGCGGCCACCGGGGGCAGAGCTTTCAAAGCCCTGCGCAGGCCGGGGAAAGATGTCTTCGTCAGGCGGAAGTAACCTTCCTCATGATTGAGCGCGGCAATCGCCAACTGGCCATAATAAGTTGTCGGGAAGCGCGCCGCCTTCTGCAGCATCTGCGTTCCGACCTCCTTATCGCCTTGCGCCAGCTTGGCCTGCGCCATCCAGAAATCGCCCCTTGCACGCTGGATGATATTGGTCTGACGCGTGAGGCGGGCGAACTCATGCTCAGATTTGACATAATCATGGGTTTGTTTGAGGGCGATCCATCCGGCGAGAAAATGCGCGTCCAGATTTGCCGTCGTCGCGCCGCCCGGCCGGGGGGCACTCACCATCACAAGGGCGGATGGTATATCCTGCGCCGCGAGGAGGTCATAGGCCAGGCGCAGCCTCTCCTGCATCCAGCCATGAGAGGGATGGGCCGCCTGCACGGTGAAAGCCGTGTTTTTCCATAATCGCACGGCTTCATCCTGTCGCCCCGCCAGGCGTAACCATCGCAGATAGGGAAGAAGCACACGTGACCGATGCTGGAGGGCCGGGGGAAGAGCGTTAAATTGCGCCTCAGCCGTCGCATCTTTGGTCGCGAAAGCCAGTTCAACCGGGGCCGCCCTGCGATTGACGCCCGATAAACGCGCAATCTGCCGTCGGGCCGCGACGTAGCGACTGCGCGACATCAGCGCATGAAATCGCCTGACTTGCGCGGTCTGATCCGGGATTGAACCGATGAGGTTGAGAAGCATCGTCTCCTCACCCTCATGCTCCCGCCCGGATTCCCATATCCTGATTGCCTGGTCATGCGTGTCCGAAAGAAAAGGGCCACAGCGATTCAGCGCCTGCACGTCGGAAAGCGGGAAGAGGGGACAATAATGCGAGAGATTGTTTGTGCCACTCGTGACCGATAATTTTGCCTGGAAACGCGCCAAAAGGACCGGGCGGCGGGGCCAGAGAGGGCGTCTACTCAGAAATTCAGCATATTCTGACAATGTCGGGTTGTTGCGTGTGTCCGTCAACGCGACCCATTGATTCACCCGGGCTTTGATCGTTGGGGACGGCGCATTCTGAGCGGCGGCCGTTGAGGCTGGTTGGGAGAGCGATAATGTCACGCCCAGTGAGGCGCCCACCAAAGTGCGGCAGGCGGTGGGCATCCGGGCAAATCGTCTCATATTTTCCTCTTTTCCGCACAATGATCAGCTCATAAACTGCCCGATAACCTTGCTGACTTCAAAGCCGCCAATGATGATCAGCCTGATCGCGACATAGAAAACCACGATGAGCCCGACCCAGGCAATCCATCGATGACGCTCAAGCAACTTCGCCATCGCCGCCGCGCAGAATCCCATGAGCAGAATGGATAAAAGCAGGCCCAGAGCCAGAAGATAAGGATGCCCGATCGCGGCCCCGGCGACGGCAAGCACATTATCGAGGCTCATTGAGAGATCGGCGATGACGATTTTCAGGATGACGGATGAAAGTTTTTTGGACGGGACAATTGTCCCCACTTCCGACTCAGAAACCTGCAACTCCCGGAACATTTTCCAGCAGACCCAGAGCAGAAGGAGCCCACCCGCCAGCGTCAGCCCGATCACGGTCAGGAGTTTCGTCGCCACCAGCGCCAGAATAATGCGGATGAGCGCGGCCAGCCCCACCCCGACAGCAATGGCCCGTCTCTTCTGGCCTGCCGCGAGGCCCTGCACGGCGAGACCAATGACAATGGCATTGTCACCCGCCAGTGAGACATCAATCAAAAGAATTTGAATGAGGGACACCACCTCTGCCCACGTCACTGCCATGAGATGCTCCTTGTCCCACCATGAACCCGCGCTGATCGGGCATTTGTTCGCTGTTATCTGAAAAGGATCAAGCCCCTGGCGGTTTTGAACGCGACTTATGATATTTGTAACGTTATTTGACCGGACCTATGTTCGAATGCTGGTAAATCCGCTATGTAGGGCACGATTAAAGTCAAGGAGCGAAATTTATGGTGCCCCGTTACAGCCGTCCGGCCATGACAGCCATCTGGTCTGCCGAGAACCGGTATAAAATCTGGTTCGAGATCGAGGCGCTCGCCTGTGAGGCCATGGCGAATCTGGGCACGATCCCGCGTGAAGCCGCCGAAACCATTCGCAGGCGCGGTGATGAGGCCATGGCGGCGTTTTCCGAGGCGGATCTCGCCCGCATTGATGAGATTGAAGCGGAGACACGCCATGATGTCATCGCCTTTCTGACCTGGCTGGCTGAAAAAATCGGCCCTGACAGCCGTTTTGTGCATCTCGGCATGACATCTTCCGATGTGCTGGATACCTGCCTCTCCGTGCAGCTTCAGCAGGCGACTGATCTCCTGTTACAGGATATGGATGCGGTCCTCGCAGCGCTCAGGAAACAGGCTTTCGCGCACAGAAACACGGTCACGATCGGCCGCAGTCACGGCATCCATGCGGAGCCGACGAGTTTCGGCCTCAAACTGGCCGGGCATTACGCTGAATTTGCGCGCAACCGGAAGCGACTCGAGACGGCGCGCTCAGAAATCGCCGTCTGCGCCATCTCCGGCGCGGTCGGCACTTTTGCGCATCTCGACCCAGCCATTGAAGCCTTTGTTGCCGAAAAACTGGGTCTGGCCTGTGAGGATGTTTCCACCCAGGTCATCCCGCGTGACCGTCATGCGGCTTATTTCTGCGCCCTCGCCGTGACAGCCAGCGCCATTGAGCGCCTGGCGACCGAAGTGCGCCACTTGCAACGTTCGGAATTGCGGGAAGCTGAGGAGTTCTTCCATCCGGGGCAGAAAGGCAGCTCCGCGATGCCGCATAAGCGCAATCCGGTTCTGTCGGAAAATCTGACCGGCCTCGCCCGCCTCGTCCGCAGCGCGGCCGTTCCGGCGCTTGAGAACGTGGCTTTGTGGCATGAGCGGGATATCAGCCATTCCTCCGTGGAGCGGAATATCGCCCCTGACGCCACAATCGGCCTTGATTTTGCGCTGATGCGGCTTGCCGGTATGATGGACAAGCTTCTTATCTACCCGGAGCGTATGGAGGCCAATCTCAATGCGCTTGGCGGGGTGGTGCATTCCGGTGAGGTTCTTCTGGCGCTGGCCAAAGCAGGCTTTTCTCGGGAGGATGCTTATCGCCTCGTGCAGAAACATGCGATGGCGACATGGACTCTGCTCGGCAAACCGGAGGGACGAAGCTTCCGTGAAAATCTCCTCTCCGACCCGGAAGTGACGCAGCACATTACCCCCTCAGCCCTTGACGCGGCGATGCGAAGCGAAAATCACCTCGTCGCCGTGGACGACATCTTCAAAAAAGTTTTCGGCGCGTAAGGACTTTTTTGCAAATTCGCCGGATCATCCGGCAGAAAATCATGATCAGCGCGGGGCATCATTATGTTGATTTCCCGCGCTGAGTTCAAAGAAAGGTCAGCCGTTATGGACGCGCAAAAACCTGTCAGAGGACGAGCCCTCACAAACTTCATCGCGATCATTGCCGCAACGGGCGGATTGCTCTTCGGCTATGATACCGGCATCATTTCCGGTGCGTTGCTTCAACTTAAGACGGACTTTCACCTCTCAACCTTCGCGCAGGAGGTTGTGACCTCCGCCATTATTGCCGGCGCGCTGGTGGGTTGTATCACGGCCGGACCTTTATCGGACCGAATGGGCCGACGGCGCACCATCATGGCGGCGTCGATCCTGTTCCTGATCGGCACGGTAATCGTCACATTCGCGCATTCAACAGCTTTGCTGGTCGCTTCGCGCCTGATCCTCGGCCTTGCCATTGGCGCGGCCTCCCAGATTGTGCCGATCTATATCGCTGAAATCTCACCGCCGGAGCGACGCGGCGCGCTTGTCGTGGCCTTTCAGCTCGCGGTTGTGTCCGGCATGACCATCTCATTCATTACCGGCTATTTGCTGCGTGAGGAAAGCTGGCGCCTTATGTTCGGCCTCGGCTTTGTCCCAGCCTCCATCCTCTTTATCGGCATGTTGTTTGTACCGAACAGCCCGCGTTGGCTTGCCATGAAAGGGGAGACGGAGCGCGCGCGAGAAGTTCTGCGCCGTGTCCGCCCGACCGACGCGCAGGCCGATCAGGAGCTTGCGGAAATCATTGACGCGCATGACCAGAAAGCGCCCTTCCGCCAGATTTTTGAGCCTTGGGTGCGCCCTGCGCTTCTGGCCTCTGTCGGGATCGGGCTGCTCTGTCAGCTTACCGGCACGAATGCCGTCATGTATTACGCACCGACGATCTTCTCTGAAGCCGGGTTTGGTCATCAATATGCGTTGCTTATGTCGGTTGCGGTGGGTGTGGCCATGACATTGGCCACCGTGTTCGGCGGCTGGGCCGTTGATCACTGGGGGCGTCGCACCCTGATGCTGCGTATGCTTCCCGGCGCGGTCATTTCCCTCATCATCCTCGGCGCGATGTTCTCCCTGCACCTGACCGGTGGCGTCGGCGCGTGGATTACGCTTCTTTCCCTCATCGGCTATGTCATTTTCAATGTCGGCAGTCTGTCCGTCGCAGTATGGCTTGTGGGGGCCGAAGTGTTTCCCCTTTCCTGCCGGGGGAGCGGCATGAGCGTGGTGGCCGCCAGTCATTGGGGCGCGGACCTGGTGATTTCCCTGACGACATTGAGCCTCGTCACCCTCCTTGGGCCGGGGGCGACCTTCTGGCTTTTCGCGGCGGTTAATGCATTTTCCTTTATTTTCGTGATGCGCTATGTCCCGGAAACAAAGGGGCAGAGCCTCGAAGCCCTTGAAAAATCGCTTCGGGACGGCACATTCCTGCCAGCTTCCCGTAACTGAAGCGGGATGGCGACGTGATGTCCTTCAGGACGGGGGGTCTTTTAGGTCTGTCGCGTCGCCCTGCGCACTGCTATATGTCTGTTTTCTCACCTTGCTTTTGCTGAAAGTCTATGATGGCCCGCCGCCGACAACTCTATGAGGGTAAAGCCAAAATCCTTTTCGAAGGTCCGGAGCCCGGATCAATCGTCCAGTATTTCAAGGATGACGCCACCGCCGGAAATGGCGCCAAAAAAGGCATTATCACCGGCAAGGGCGTGCTGAATAACCGCATCAGTGAGCATCTCATGCTGCGCTTGCAGGCGATCGGCATCCCGACCCACTTCATGAAGCGCATCAATATGCGCGAGCAACTGGTTCGTGAGGTCGAGATCATCCCGCTTGAAATCGTTGTTCGTAATGTTGCGGCGGGGTCAATCGCGAGTCGCCTCGGGCTTGAGGAAGGGACGCGCCTGCCGCGCACCATCATCGAATATTACCTGAAAAACGATACGCTCAACGACCCGATGGTATCAGAGGAGCATATTGCCGCCTTTGAATGGGCCACCGCTCAGGATATGGAGGAGATCAACAGCCACGCCCTGCGCATCAATGATTTCCTCTGTGGGACATTCCAGGCCATCGGCATCCAGCTTGTGGATTTCAAACTTGAATTCGGGCGTCTCTGGGAGCAGGACGAGATGCGCGTCGTGCTGGCGGATGAGATCTCTCCCGATAATTGCCGCCTCTGGGACATGAACACCAGTGAGAAACTGGATAAGGACCGCTTCCGCCGGGATCTCGGCCGCGTCGAGGAAGCCTATCAGGAGGTCGCGCGACGGCTCGGCATCCTTCCGGAATCAGGAAATCACGAAATTAAAGGGTCAGAGGGTTAATCGATGAAAATCCGCGTAGATGTTGTGTTACGGGAAGGCGTCCTCGACCCTCAGGGCAAAGCGATTGGTCACGCCCTCGAAACGCTCGACTTCAAAAATGTGAGCGACGTGCGCGTTGGCAAAACGATTTTGCTGGACGTGGATTGCCATGACACGAAATCCGCGGCCGATCAGGGCCGTAAAATGGCGGAGGCGTTGCTCGCCAATCTCGTCATTGAGGATTACACGGTGGAGGTTATGAAATAATGCGCAAAGCACTGCTGACCTTTTTCGCCATGGGGTGCTTCGCCGCCCATCCGGCTTTCGCGTCTGAGCACCGACTCTCAAAAATGAGCGTCGGGGGATTTCTCCGCATCTGTAATGATTCGGGCAAGAGCGCCCTGTGCGATGCTTATCTTGCCGGTGTTGCGGATGGTGGCGCACTGACCTATCTGAGTTCCATCAACAGAACAGGTGAGGGTGAAGCCGCTTTCTGCATCCCTTCCGATGAGAAAACGAGCGCGATGCGCAGCAAGGTCGTGCGCTGGATTCTGAATCAGCAGCGCCAGAAATCCAACCTGTCCGGCCCGGTGGGCAAGACCGTCGTCGCGGCCCTGCATGGTGCTTATCCCTGCAATGACGTCCGTAACGGGGCAGCGCCGTAATGAAGGCAGGTATTGTTCTTTTCCCCGGCACGAACCGGGAGCGGGACATGGCCCAGGCGCTGCAAATCGTCTCGGGACAGGCGCCGCAGATTTTGTGGCATCGTGACACGAAGCTGCCCTCTTTGGACCTCATCGTCATCCCCGGTGGTTTCAGCTTCGGAGATTATCTTCGCTCCGGCGCGATGGGGGCTCATGCACCCATTATGCGTGAGGTGCGGGAGTTCGCGGCACGGGGCGGGTATGTGCTTGGCGTGTGCAATGGTTTTCAAATTCTGACGGAGGCGCATATTCTGCCCGGTGCGCTGCTGCGCAATGCCGGGATGCGCTTCCTCTCGCAGGATGCCTATCTTCGTGTTGAGAATGATCAGTCGGCTTTCACGTCAGGTTGGAAGAGCGGCGACGTCTTCCGCGCCCCGCTCGCGCATGGGGATGGCAATTACACCGCGTCACCCGCTGAGCTTGACGCGCTTGAAGGCGAGGGGCGGGTCGCGTTCCGATATGTAAAGGCAGATGGCACCCTCGATGAGACGTGCCCCAGCGCGAACCCGAATGGCAGCGCACACGCAATTGCGGGGATTTTAAGTGAGAATAGCCGGGTCTGCGGTTTGATGCCGCATCCGGAAAATATGGTTGACCCGCAGCTTGGCCCGACAGATGGGGCTCCGCTTTTTACCAGTCTCGTTGAAAGCTTGGTTAAATGACCGCTAACGTTGACGCTGCACTCGCGCAGCGTTTTGGCTTGACAGATGTCGAATATCAAAAACTCCTCGATATTATGGGGCGGACGCCCAGCCTGACCGAACTCGGCATTTTTTCTGTCATGTGGTCAGAGCATTGCTCCTATAAATCGTCTCTCGCCCATCTGAAGACACTTCCGACGAAGGCGCCCTGGGTCATTCACGGCCCGGGGGAAAATGCGGGTGTCGTCGATATCGGGGATGGGATGGCCGCGGTTTTCAAGATGGAAAGCCACAACCACCCCTCATTCATTGAGCCTTATCAAGGCGCGGCCACCGGGGTCGGTGGTATATTGCGCGACGTTTTCACGATGGGCGCGCGCCCGGTCGCTAACCTCAACGCCTTGCGCTTCGGTGATCCATCCCTGCCTGTCACACGCCATGTGATTGATGGTGTCGTGCGCGGCATCGGGGGTTACGGAAATTGCGTCGGTGTCGCGACAGTGGGTGGGGAAGTCAATTTCCATCCTTCCTATAATAGTAATCCGCTCGTCAATGCGATGACGGTGGGCATCGCGGCGCAGGATCGGATCTTCCTTTCCGCGGCAGCCGGGGTTGGGAACCCGGTCGTTTATGTCGGCTCCAAAACGGGGCGGGACGGCATCCATGGCGCGACCATGTCGTCAGCCGAATTTGATGAGCACGCCCTCAATAAGCGCCCAACAGTGCAGGTTGGGGACCCTTTTACCGAGAAGCTGCTGATTGAAGCCTGCCTCGAACTTATGGAAACAGATGCCATTGTGGCCATCCAGGATATGGGGGCTGCGGGACTGACATCTTCCGCCGTGGAGATGGCGGGGAAAGGACGTGTCGGGATTGAGCTGGATCTCGACCAGGTGCCGCAGCGTGAGACCGGCATGACGGCCTATGAAATGATGCTCTCCGAAAGTCAGGAGCGCATGTTGATGGTCCTCAAGCCGGAGCGAACGGATGTTGCCCGCGCGATTTTTGAAAAATGGGAGCTTGATTTTTCAATTATCGGTGTGCTGACAGATACGGGACGCATTACCATCCGGCATAAGGGACAGGTCGAGGCGGATATCCCGCTGGCGCCCCTTGCGGATGGAGCACCTCTCTATCATCGCCCCCTCATTAACGGCAAACCGCCAGCGCGTCTCGGCGGGGTGAGAGACCCGGAAGGGGTGGAGCACGCCCTGCTGCATCTCCTGGCCTGCCCGGACCTGGCCTCCCGCGCGTGGATCTGGAACCAATATGATAGTGGCGTTGGCGGCCAGACGAAGCGACGCCCCGGCACCGCCGATGCCGCGGTGATCCGGATTGAAGGCACGTCCAAAGGACTCGCTATGACGACGGATTGCACGCCGCGTTACTGCCAGGCCGATGCCAAAGCGGGCGGCGCGCAGGCCGTGATTGAAGCGTGGCGCAACATCACTGCAACCGGGGCGCAACCCCTTGCGGTGACGGATAATCTCAATTTCGGCAATCCTGAAGTGCCGGAAATCATGGGGCAATTTGCGGATGCCGTTGCCGGTATCCGGGAAGCCTGCACCGCGCTGGATTTCCCCGTCGTCAGTGGCAATGTCTCGCTTTATAATCAGACGACGCACCCGAGCGGACTGCGCGTGCCGATCCTGCCAACACCGGCGATCGGGGCGATTGGCGTCATTGCGGATATTGATCGGTCCGTCGGGTACGCGATGCCTGATGGAATGGAGCTTGTCCTCGTCGGTGAAAGCCGGGGCGATCTCGGCCAGTCACTCTGGCTGCGGGAGATATGCGGACGCGAGGACGGTGCGCCGCCGGTTATTGACCTCGTGGCCGAGCGTCGCAATGGTGATTTCGTCCGTGAAAGGATTTTGTCCGGGGAAATTTCTGCTTGCCACGATGTCTCAGATGGTGGCCTTCTGATTGCACTGGCGGAAATGGTGATGGCGAGCGGCGTTGGTTGCGTCGTGGAGCATCCGCCATCAAATATGGCGCCGCACGCTTTCTATTTCGGGGAGGATCAAGCCGCCTACATTGTTGCGGTCCCTGATGCGGTCGCGTTTATCGCCCGCGCTGAAGCCGCCCATGTCCCCGTGCGCCGCCTTGGGCGCAGTGGCGGCACGCATCTCACTCTGGCTGAGGGCATCTCGCTTTCAGCCGATCGCCTGCGGGAAGTCAACGCCGCGTTCTTCCCCAAATTGATGGAGCAATGACGCAGATGGCCATGCAGGAGGAAGAAATCCGCGCGCATATCCTGGAAGCGCTCCCCGATGCGGTGGTGGAAATCACCGATCTCGCCGGGGATGGCGACCATTATGCCTGTCGCGTCGTCAGTAAAGCGTTCGAGGGCTTGAATCGCGTGCGACAGCACCAACTTGTCTACGAGGCTCTCGGCGGGAAAATGGGGTCAACCCTTCACGCACTTGCACTCAAAACTGAAACGCCTTGACGCGCGTCGTCGCGCAAGACCCTTATTTAAGGAGAAATCCGCTATGTCTCAGGACATTTTTCAGCGCATCCAGCGCGAAATCGACACGCATCCCGTCATGTTATTCATGAAAGGGGAGAAGTTATTTCCTCAATGCGGGTTTTCGGCGCGCGTTGTGCAAGTATTGAACCGTATGGGTGTTGAATATCAGACGGTCAACGTCCTTGAGGATGCTGAAATCCGTGAAGGCATTAAAGCCTTTTCCCAATGGCCGACAATTCCGCAACTTTACATTAAGGGCGAGTTTGTTGGCGGATGCGATATCGTCGTCGATATGTATCAAAATGGTGAGCTTGACTCCCTGCTGGACGAGAAAAAAATCGAACGCGCGAAGGCTTGAGCATCCGTGACGGCGTGCCCCGGCGACAAACCGGGCGCACCGCCGCGCGAAAAAAACGCCTTCGATGAAGCAGGTTTTTACTTGCCAAACTGAACTTAATGCCGTGATTTAGCGTAAAGCTTCCAGTTTCATCGGATGGGGAAAGACATGCGACGTTTCGCTTCAATCTTATCGACGGGATTTTTTGCTGTCGGGCTTGTGCTTTCCCCTTCGACGTCAAAAGCTTCCGGCCGGACGATTTCAAACGTTGAAGCCAGTCGCCTGACACTTGCAGCGCTTACCGCCCCCCCACGCCCTGTCGTGCACACGACGCGGCATCGCAAGCGTGGTTACGGCCGCAAAATGGTCGTCACGGCAAGCTATCGCCATAAAGCAACGAAGAATGGCGTAAAAGCGCGCTTTATCCGCAAGGCTTCCTACCGGCACGTTAAATCCCGCACGGTGAAATCGCGCCATACGCGCCATCGCGGCTAAACGTTGACGGCGCCCGGCCTCGATATGCGGGCGCCGGAGACACGTCGCACGCACACAATCATTACATCAACCGCAAAGCGTCTTTGATACGGCGAATCTCATGCATTTCGTCGATAATGACGAGGTCAAACCGTGTCGCATCACGCTGCCAGGATGGTTGCGTTTCGAGGCAGTATGTCGCGGCATGGAGGATGCGTTGTGCCTGACGGGATGAGAGGCTCTGCGCGGCGTCAGTCAGGCGATGACGCGCTTTGATCTCGACAAAAACAAGGTATCGCGGATCGGCGACGATCAGGTCAATTTCACCAAATGGTGTGCGTTGACGCCTTGCAAGGATATCGCAGCCTTCCTCCTGAAACAGGTGTGCAACGCGATCTTCCGCCGCGATGCCACGCCGATAGGCATCCGCACCACGCAGCGCCCGGCGCAACGTCACTTTTGCTGCTGCAAAATCCGCGCCGCTTCAACCGCAAAGTAGGTCAGCACGCCGTGACACCCCGCGCGGCGGAAAGCGATCAGACTTTCCAGGATTGTTTTTTCCCGATCCAGCAAACCGGCTTCAAAGGCATTTGCCAGCATCGCGTATTCGCCCGAGACCTGATAGGCGAAAAGCGGCACTTTAAATGCGGTGCGGACACGATGAATAATATCGAGATATGGCATTCCGGGTTTGACCATCACCATATCCGCGCCTTCTTCTAGGTCGAGCGCAACCTCCCTCAAAGCCTCGTCCGTATTGGCCGGGTCCATCTGATAGGTCTTTTTATCCCCCTTCAGTCGACCGCCAGATTGCAGCGCTTCCCGGAATGGACCGTAAAAGGCGCTGGCATATTTTGCGGCGTAGGACATGATGCGGGTATTTTGAAATCCCTCCTGATCAAGGGCGCGCCGAATCACGCCGACCCGTCCATCCATCATGTCTGACGGCGCGATGATGTCGATGCCGGCCCGGGCCTGATTGACCGCCTGCCGCGCCAGCACCTCAAGCGTCGCATCATTCACGACTTCATCATCGGAAATAAGGCCGTCATGGCCGTGATCTGTATAAGGATCGAGCGCGACGTCACCGATAATGCCGAGATTTGGGTAATGTTTCTTGATTTCCCGCGCCGCCCGGCAGATCAGATTATCCGGATTTTCCGCCTCTCTGCCCATCGCATCCCGCAAATCTTCCGGCGTCACGGGAAAAATCGCGATTGCCGGAATGCCCAGTTCGACCGCTTCAGCAAGATGATCCTTCAGGCGATCCACACTGACGCGCGTAACGCCGGGCATCGCCTTGATGGCGGAATGCTGATTTTGCCCGTCACAGACGAAGATCGGCCAGATCAGATGATCCGTCGTAAGACATGTCTCACGCACGAGGCGTCGCGTAAAATCATCGACGCGATTGCGGCGCATCCGGGTCGCGGGGAAAGCCATCGCGTTCAATCCTCCCGGAGGCGCGCATTGGCCAGACGGCTATGCCGCCGACCATAGAGAACATAGACGAGTATACCGAGCGCAAGCCATATCGCCAGACGAAGCCAGGTCATGATGTCGAGCGTGACGATCATACCGACACAGACGATAATCCCCAAAATCGGCACAGCAAGCCCGCCCGGCACGGTGAAGGCCCGTGGGCGATGCGGCTCATGGATACGCAGATAGATCACACCGGCACAGACCAGAACAAACGCGAACAGCGTGCCGATCGACACCATCACCCCGAGCACCCAGATGGGGAAGAGCGCAGCGAGAAACGCCGCCAACAGCCATGTAATGACATGCCCCATGACGGGCGCGCCTGTTTTGGGGCTGACGTACCCGACCGCCTTGGGCAGAAGCCCGTCACGGCTCATCGCATAAAAGACGCGGGCCTGGCCGAGCATGACGCCGATCAGCGTTGCCGCGTAACCGAAGAGGAGGCTGATTTTGACGACAGTCTGCAACCAGTCGAGATGGGTGACGTCGATTGCGGTCGCGACCGGGCTGGCATCATCGGCCAATAATTTATAATTAACGACCCCTGTCAGTACGAAGGCGAAAACGACAAAGAGGATCGTGCAGACAATCAAACTGCCGAGAATCCCGATCGGCATGGTTTTTTCAGGATCGCGTGTTTCCTGCGCAGTCGTGGCGATGATGTCGAAGCCGAGATAAGCGAAGAACATCATCCCGGAAGCCTGCAACACGCCTGAAAAACCAAAACTCCCGAAGTGACCGTCATTTTCCGGCAGGAAGGGATGGAAGTTCGCAAAATTGACGTGCGGGGCGCAGAAAATGACGAGCAGAACAATCACGCCGATTTTGAGAAACACGACAAAATTATTGAAAAGCAGTGAGCCCGAGATACCGCGGACCAGAAGGAGGCTGATGAGGGTTAGGGCGATGATGGCGGGCAGATTGACCCAACCATGGACAGTTGTCCCGTCCGCCAGTTTTGTCATGAGAAAAGGCGAGGTCAGGAGGCGCGGATCGATGGAGATGCCCCATTGATGCACGAGCGAGGCAAAATAACTCGACCAACTGACGGACACGGCCGCACCGCCGACTGTATATTCCAGGATCAGATCCCAGCCGATGATCCACGCAATCAGTTCACCGAGGGTCGCATATGTATAGGAATAGGCTGAACCCGCACTCGGGATCATGCTCGCCAGTTCCGCATAACATAGCCCGACCAGTGCGCAGGCGATGGACGCGATCAGAAATGAGAGGACCACAGCAGGGCCTGCATGTTGTCCCGCTGCGACACCTGTCAGGGAAAAGAGACCAGCGCCCACAATCGTGCCCACACCCAGCGCGATCAGGCCCGAAGGGCCGATGACACGACGCATTGCAGAGTGACGCGAATCGTAGATATCCTGGTCGATCGATTTACGGCGCAGTAACGATTTCGCCTTAGCGGGCATAAAACTATCCTTAACGAACACCATCCCGTCTCGTCAGGATGGCGATGACTGATAATATGGGATATGAAGTCAAAGTCCATAACGCCATCATTTTCAAGCGCTCTGATGAGGGAAAATTCTTATGTGTTCCGCCGCGCACGCTGATCTTTCGAAATTTTATTTAGGCAATCTTGCTCAATCCGACAAAGAAGTCGCGGATATCCTGCATCAGGAGCTTGTGCGTCAGCAGGACGGGATTGAGCTGATCGCATCGGAAAACATTGTGTCCCTCGCCGTGCTGGAGAGTCAGGGCTCCGTCCTCACCAATAAATATGCGGAGGGCCTGCCGGGGAAACGCTATTATGGTGGCTGCGTCGAGGTTGATAAGGTCGAGACGCTCGCGATTGACCGGCTGACCCGGATATTCGGTGCAAAATTCGCCAATGTGCAGCCGCATTCCGGCGCGAATGCCAATATGGCCGCCTTCATGGCCATGGCCACACCCGGTGACACCATCATGGGGATGAGCCTGGCCACCGGGGGGCATCTGACGCATGGCGCCGCGCCGAACTATTCAGGCAAATGGTTCAAGCCCGTGCAATATGGCGTGCGGGCTGAAGATGGGCGGATCGATATGGAGGAGGTGGCGCGTCTCGCGCGTCAGCACAAGCCCAAAATCATCATTGCCGGGGGCTCCGCCTATCCGCGGGTTATTGACTTCGCGCATTTCCGTCAGATCGCGGATGAGGTCGGCGCTTACCTCATGGTCGATATGGCACATTTTGCAGGGCTGGTTGCGGCTGGGCTGTTCCCCAACCCGGTGCCCCATGCGCATATCGTGACCAGCACAACACATAAAACGTTACGCGGCCCGCGCGGCGGCGTCGTGCTGACAAATGACGAGGACCTCGCCAAAAAAATCAATTCCGCTGTGTTTCCCGGGCTTCAGGGTGGTCCGCTGATGCATGTCATCGCCGCCAAGGCCGTCGCATTTGGTGAGGCGTTGCAACCCGCCTTCAAGTCCTACCAGCAGGCGGTTCTGGCCAATGCGCAGGCGCTCGCGGATGAGCTGAAAACGCGCGGTTTCGATATTGTGACGGGTGGCACGGATTGTCACCTCGCCCTCGTGGATCTACGCCCGAAGAAAGTCACCGGCAAAGTGGCGGAAGCGGCTTTAGAGAGGGCAGGCATGACGGCCAATAAAAACGCCGTGCCTTTTGACCCTGAAAAACCCTTCGTCACTTCCGGCATTCGCCTCGGCAGCCCGGCCGCAACCTCACGCGGGTTTGGCGTCGCGGAATTCCGTGACATTGGACGCATGATTGACGAGGTGCTCTCCGCACATGGCAGTGCGTCGCAGGATGCTGTCGAGGCCCGCGTGCAAGAAGAGGTCAAGGCGCTGTGCCGTCGTTTCCCGATTTATAAAGGTGCCTACCCCTCCGCCTGAGGCGCGCATCCGGGCGGCGTGCCCCGCCGCCCGAGCTGAGGTCACATTGAGATCATGCCTTTTCAGGCGATGACTTTGAGCCGGATTTTCGTTGCTTTTTCCACTTCGCGCACAAGGTGGCGCTTTTCCGGCCCGCAGAAACTGATGGCGAGACCGCGCGACCCGGCCCGGGCCGTGCGGCCCGCGCGGTGGATGTAAGTTTCGACATTGGGCGGAAAATCGTAATTCACCACGAGTCCGACATCATCAATATCCAGTCCGCGTGCCGCGACGTCAGTTGTGACGAGGATATGATCACGCCCCTCACTGAAATGGCGTAATGATTTTGTGCGCGCCGCCTGGCGCATATCCCCATGCAGAATATCGGCCATAACGCCCGCCTGACGCAAGAAACGCATCACCGCATCGATCTCGGCTTTGACATTGACAAAAATGATGGCCCGCCCGCGCCGCGCTTCAAGACGTGCCAGAAGCATATCGCATTTTGCCTGACCGGTGATAAAGGCGAGTTGATGGTGCATCTGACGCGGCATGGCGGCTTCAGGCTTGACCTCGACCCGAATGAAGCCTTTCGGGCGTATTTGCTGAGTCAGATCTCTCAGTGCCGCCGGTAACGTTGCGGAACACAGGATAAGTTGCGCCCCATCGGCGCAGCCGGACGCGATGTGTAACACGTCCGCCGCGAAACCCTCATCCAGAAGGCGATCGACCTCGTCAATAATCAGCGTCCTGACCTGAGACAACGTGACAACGCCATCCTGCAACAGGTCGCGCAGCCGCCCCGGTGTGGCGACCATGATCTGCGCCCCGCCTTCCAACTTCCTGACCTGTCGCGCGCGGTCGTCACCGCCCATCACAATGACGGATGAGATCCCGAAAGGGCGGGCCAGACTGCGCAAAATGCCGGCGATCTGCATCGCCAGCTCCCTTGTGGGGGACAGGATCAGCGCCTGAGGTGCCGGGGAGGGGGTGGCGGCGCTTTGCGTCACGAGCCTTTGCAATAAGGTGGCGAGGTAGGTGATGGTCTTCCCCGAGCCTGTCTGGGCCGTCAGAATAACATCCCGCCCGGAAAGGACATGCGGCCATGCTTTGAGCTGCACCTCATTCGGATGCGTGACACCCTCACGCGCCATAGCGGCGCAAAGTCGGGCATCGAAACCGAAATCTGCAATGTTTGTGTCGGGCGTCATATTCCTTTCTTGCCAAAAATGAGCGTCTGGCGCAAAGAGCGAACATGTCAGTCGCGGTTATAAGTGAAAATTTTGCCGGGATGCGTGCGCAGGCTGAAGGCCTGCTGCACCGGCTGGATGTTGAACCTCGTTTCCACACCGTCAAGCTCAAAGGCATGTGGCGCCATCTGCCAACGCGTTTCTGCCCCGACCCCCTCAAAGCGGCCGCGCCGATCCAGCTTGCACCGGACACGCAATGGCTCCTAAGTGTCGGAGGGCGCGGCGGCGCGGTGGGCGCGGCCCTTCGCCGGAAGACGGGGCTGAAACTCGTCCAAGTGCAAAATCCGCGCATGGACTTTAGTCAATTTGACCTCATCATCGCCAATCATCACGACGATATCGCAGGCCCCAACGTCATCTCCATCCGCACCGCCCTGCATAATGTCACCTCCGACCGCCTCGCCGCGGCGCGGGCTGAATGGGCGGCGCGTTTGCAGCGGGCGGGTCGGCCCCTCCTCTGCGTCATGCTTGGCGGATCAAACGGGCGCTTCCGCCTTGGGCGTGAAGAGGGCCGCCTGATTGGCCGAAGCCTGGCACAGTTGCTGCGGCAACAGAATATCGCGCTCGCCATCACGCCTTCACGGCGCACCGACAAACAGGCTCTTGCCGCTTTAGAGGCCGAGCTTAAGGGTTTTGATGCCTATATCTGGCATGGCGCGGGCGACAACCCTTATCTCGGCATGCTGGCAACGGCGGATATGATCGCGGTCACGACGGACAGCGTGTCCATGATTTCGGAAGCAGTGGCCACGAAAGCGCCTGTGCAGATCATCCCCCTGCCCGGACGGTCCCGACGGATTACGGCTTTTGTGCAGGGCCTGACGGCGTTGGATCGCGTCCGCCCCTTTACGCCGGATTGGTGCCCCTGGGGCGTTTCCCCGCTTGACGACACGCAAATTGCGGTCGAAGAAGTGAGAAAGCGCCTGCCGGGCTAGCGTCCCCGCCGGTTTGACACGGATTTGAGGATGATATGCTCGATATCAGCACCTTCACGCCTCAGCGCGGCGGTAATGTTTTTTACAAGGCCATCGCCCATCCTCTTGCCGCGTCCCGTATTGAAAAGTTAGCTTCTGACCTCGGCGGCGATGCGCGCCTCGCAGTTTATGACCCTGATCATGAGGCTTCGAATTTTTTCGCGCTCTACCCGGCCTTCCAGCCAACTTACGGTTTCTTCACCCATCGGTCTGAAGAAGTCGGAAAGGATGATGGCAGAGGCGGCGTGATGCAGCCTGTGGTCGAAATTGCGCAGAGCGACGCCACCCATATTCTCGCCCTCTCATTTGATGACGCCAAAACGCGCTCCCGCCTCTCCCGCGTGACGCGCGGAGATCAGCAGATCATCACGCTCGGCGGGGCCCGTTTGCCGGAGGCCATGCTCAGCAATAAGCGGAATTATCTCGATAAACTCAATTTCGCGACAAATTTCGCCTTCTTTCGCGATGATGATCAATTGTCCACGCGTCTTGTCGCCGCAAATTACTGGGGCCATTACGGTGCGACAAATGTGCGATACTGGTCTCGGCTTTATGACGGGGTCGGGCGAGTCATCGCCGAATGGGAAGAGCATATCGGTTCCCCCGGTGCGGGCATCATTATCGACAGTCAGGACGTCAGAAAACGCTTCGCCCTCCCGGCTTTCTGCGGGCAGTTATTTCTGCATATCCTGGGCGCACGGGGGCATGACACCGTCAAATATGCCCTCGATATTTACGGGCGGGGGCGAGATGCGAGTCTTTCCGTCACACATGACGCCAATGCATGGCCGTCACCCCGTTTCGCGACCTTGCCTGCGCCGGATGATGATGAGCAGATCATCCTCTGGGTTCAGAACAGTCACGCTTCTCCCATCAGCGTGGGTGAGATCACCTTGAATCGTATGGGTGAGACGCGCGAATACCCTGTCACCGTCGAAATCCCGGCTTTCGGGACATATCGGCTGGATGTGGGGGAGCTGATGCCGGACGTCAAATGGCCCGTACAACTTGAATTGCGCGCGGGCAATCACATTGTGCGTCCGCGTTATGAGGTTGTGCAACGTGGCCTGACGCGCATCGCGCACCTTAATATCGAGCGCCAGGACCTTAAGCCCGACCCCACGATCGCGAAAATGCCTTCATGGATGGGGCGCGGGTTTATCATGCCGTTCCCCGTGCTGGACCCCGCGAGATACACGACCTTCCTTCAGCCTAACCCCATGTCAGAAGAAGTGACACATCTCCCCGTGCGGGTGGATTTATTTGATCGGCAAGGGAGGCAAGTCGGGCAGGAATTTCTCGGGAATCTCCCGCGCCATCACGCGGCGGCTTTTGCGATGCATGATCTCACGCCGCATGAGGGGCATGGGGAGCTTGTTTATGACTTCCGTGATGGTGGCGCGGCCGATGGTTGGCTCCACGCCATGTTGCGCTATCGAGACCGCACCAATGGACATGCGGCGGAAACAAGCTTTGGCGCACACATCTTCAACACGCTCATGACGTGGCGCAATGAGCCGCAATCCTATACCGGGCCGCCACCAGGTTTGACGACACGACTCTTCCTTAAATTAGGCCAGGCGGGGATGCGCAGTTTCAGCCATCTCATTTACCCGACATCTCTTGAAGGGGGGACGCCCTCCGAAACGATCCTGCATCTCATGGCGCGGGACGGCACGGAAATCGCGCAGGAAGCGATCCATATTGCGCCGTCGGGCTCAGCAATCATCTGGCCGGATGAAATCTTCGGTTCGGAATTGATCGGGAAAGCCGGGGAGGGGGGCTATGTCCTCATCCGCGACATGACATGCCGCCTGTTCGGCTATCATGGCCAGATGAATGGGAAGGCCGGATTTTCACTCGATCACATGTTCGGGTTCTGAGATTTTCCCGTAAGTGGCTTGTCACGCGGTGCCGAGTTTGGTAGTGATCCCGGCATCGCAATTGGGGTGCGTAGCTCAGCGGTAGAGCACTGCCTTCACACGGCAGGGGTCACAGGTTCAATCCCTGTCGCACCCACCAGTTCGATCAATCTCCCGGTCTTTGCATGAAGCCGGAATGGCGTCCCGCGCGCGCGTCATGGTCGGACAGGCATTCGCCCGAAAAAGTTTTAATGGAAACTGATTTGCAAGGCTGAGATGCTTCCCCCTTCGCCAAGTGTGATCGGGAAATCCATGTCATGAGACGATCTCTTAAACTAATCTGAATCACCATCGCCATCTCCCTCACCGCCCACAACGCCTGGGCAGATGAGTGCCGGGGAGTCGTCATCAAAACCATCCCCGGCAACGATTTTGACGGGAAGAAAGGCACGGTGCTCGAATTGATCCACGCTTATGAGGGCAAGCCGAACGGCACCCCCTTGACTTATGGCGGGCATGGGGGCGGAATTTATCCGGCCGATCACGTTAAAATCCTGAATTGCACGCTGCGTAGAATAAGCGCTGAGCCTTATTTTGACCTCATCCTCAAAGACACGCCTGAAAATGCACACGAGATTCTGTATCAGTCGATCATGAACAAGCTCGTCGATGCCGGGCTCGATTATGCAAATGCGGGTAATGCGGCTTCCAGCTACATGGATCAGCCCCGCAAAGCATGTAGCCTGACGATCAAAAGAGCCCTCAATGGTGACCCGGCCGCCATCGACGTCTTACGCACGACCGGAATCTGCCAGCCAAGGTAACGCCCTTACGCCTGAAACAAGCTGGCTCTACGCCTCATTTCCATCGACTTCGGCATTTACTGTCGTGGGATGGAAACGGGAATGCTGGCGGGAATAGACCATATAGATTAGAGCGCCGAGCATGGCATAAGCGAAAAGCAGAATAACGGGTAGCGGATTGCCCACAAGCGCATCCCGCCCAACATCCACCACCAGCGGGATCATCATCACACCGGACAGCGCGATTCCGAGCATGGGTGTCACGCCCAGCCAATAACCGCGTATCACCACCCCACCGAGCGGCACTTCAAACGGGCGTGGCGCGTCCGGCGCGTGATTGCGTTGCCAGATGACTGTAAAGCACACCATGGCGAAGGCTAAAGCCGTGCCGATACTTACGATTTCGCTGATAACATCAATCGGCAAAGTGGCCGTGCCGACGGCAACGCATATCCCGAGGATGATCGTCCCCGTCCAGGGTGTACGGAAGCGCGGGTGAACATGGGAGAATAACGGCGAAATCAGCCCGTCCCGGCTCATGGCGTAGAGAATGCGCGATTGCCCGTATAGCAAGCCGAGCAGGACGGAGCACAGCCCCACCGTGGCGCCGATATTGACGCATAAAGTCAGAAAAGGCGCATGCATCTTCGAAACCGCAATCGCGAGCGGGTCGGCCACATCGAGTTGACGATAGGGCACGATACCGAGCAGAACCACCGCTACACCCAGATAGATGATGGTGCAGATCGCGAGGCTGCCAATAATGCCGATCGGCACATCACGCCGCGGGTTCCGCGCTTCCGTCGCTGCGGTTGAAACGGCCTCAAACCCGACATAAGCGAAAAAAATTACCGACGCCGCGCGGAACACACCGCCCCAGCCATAGCGAAATCCGCCTTCATTATGCGGCATGAATGGCACCCAGTTATGCGGCGAGATGGCGAACACCCCAAACCCGATAAACAGCAGGAGCACACCCACTTTAATGCACACCACAATGGCGTTGAGCCGCGCCGTCTCCTGCACCCCGATAACGAGGAAGAAAGTGATGAGGCACACAGCGAGCGCGCCGACGCCATTGATACGCCAGTCAAAACCGATGCGGGTCGCCTCCGCAGTGACATTTGTGATGAGAGTGGAGGTGTAGAACCATGCGGGCACATGGATATGGAAGGCCCCGGCCAGGCTGGACGCATATCCGGACAGACCCGACGCCACCGCGATACAGGAGATGCCATATTCAAGCAGCAGCAACCAGCCCGTGACCCAGGCCGCGCGCTCCCCCATTGAGACATAGGCGTAGGAATAGGCGGAGCCGGAAACCGGCATGCTCGCCGCCAACTCACCATAACAAAGCGCCGTGAAGAGGCACGCGACCGCCGCGATGATGAAGGAGATCAGCACAGCAGGCCCGGCATATTGCGATGCCGCCATGCCGGTCATGACATAAATCCCCGCACCCACGGTCGAACCGACACCGAGCAGTGTCAGTTGCGTCGCGGAGAGTGTCTGCTTCAGGGATCGATCCTTGAAGTCACGCTCTATCTGCACAAGCGTTTTGCGGCGGGATGGCATACTCATCACTCAAAGGCAGGAATCGGCGGCACCTTAAGAAAAATTAAATTTTAGAGAGGGCCGAAACGTTTTGATGGCGGAAAAATCGTCATCGTGCCAGCGTAAAATAAGCGACACTGCCAAAAATGATACAGTAATAAGCGAAAGGCGCGAGCGCCCAGCCATCATGCTTGCGAAAATAACGTAAAAGGAAAAGCGTGCTTAAAAGCGCTGTAACGCCTGCCGCAACCGCCGCAATGACCGAAAGTTCGGCCATTTCACGGGTCACTTTAATGTGGCGCAGTGCGAAGCCTTCCTTAACCGTCGCCGCGAATACGACGGGTTGTGCCATGAGAAGCGAGAATCGGGTTGCGACCTCATGATTCAACCCGCGCAGAAGGCCGCCAATAATTGTCGACCCTGATCGCGAAAGTCCCGGCAATAATGCGAGGCACTGCCAGACGCCGATAAAAACTGCGTCTTTCACCCCGAGAGCTGAAATGACTTCCCTTTTTTGCGGGCGCTGCCGGGCGCGCAGCCCCTCCATCGCCAGAAGGAGGATGCCATTCCCGATCAGCAGCAGGGAGACGAGACGCGGATCTGCGAAGATGCGCCGGAAATAATGCTCGAAGAGCCCGCCAATGATGACGGCCGGGATCGTCGCCACCACCAGCAGGAAGAGGATGCGTAGCGACTCAATCTGACGCTGCGCACCATCCCGCCCTGAAGCGCCATGAAGCAACGACCACCAATCCCGCCAGAAAACGGCAAGCAGCGCAATCAGCGTTCCGAAATGCAGAAAAGTGAGAAAAGGCAGGAAATAGGGGTCATGACGGTCAAACCCCCAACCGAAAAGCGCGGGCACCACCACCCCATGCCCCAGGCTGCTCACGGGGAAAAGTTCTGTCACACCTTGAAGGACAGCATAGGCCAACGCGTGGATGACGTTCATGGTCTTCCCAAAATAATTGTTTGCGTGCAAAATCAATGCCGCAAGCCCGGCATCAAGGCAACCCTGACGCCGCGTGCACGTGAGCTTTTATGCCGCTACTGCATGAATTTACTGGTCATGAGGTCATTATTGTCTCAGAAATCCCGCGGGGGCGCCGCCCTTGCCAGCCTCGCCGTGCTGATCGTCGCCTTGGGCTTTACCGCTTATATCGGGGCGCATCGCCATGTATTCAGCGGCGCGACGCTTCAATATACCGCGTTGTTCAATTCCGCGAACGGCCTGCGTCCGGGTGCGGAGGTGATGGTCTCCGGCGTCACGGTAGGTCAGGTCAATATGATCACCATCGACAAGGATACGGACCTCGCCAAGGTCGTTTTCAGCATCGACAAAAACCTGCCTTTAACCGTCGATGCCGCTGTCGCGATCGTCGCGCCGGACATGACGTCCGATGATGCTTTGATGGTCAATCCCGGTCATGCTGCAACGCGGTTGAACCCGGCGGAGATGATCACGTCAACCACGGACCAATTATCGCTGGAACAGCAGGTGAGTGACTATATTTTTGGCGGCCATCTCCAATAAGCGTTGAGGGCCGCCTCAAACGGCGCGCTTCAGGATGATGTGAGCATTGTCCGATACGCCCGGAGAAAAAGAAGGAAATTCAATGCTCAATCGTCGCCTGATGCTTGCCGGAAGCCTCGCTGCCCTAGGCACGCGCGCCCATGCCACCAATGTTACGGGCCGCGCATCAACCGCCTATCAGGCGTTTCTGGATAATGTCAGAAACGCCGCACGCGCGGACGGCATAGGCGATGTCGTGATTGATGATGCGTTCTCCAGCCTCAAAACGCCCAACCGCGACGTCATCGCCCGTGACCATCATCAGCCGGAGGGCACGCTGACATGGCACGCTTATCAAAAGCTCGTGCTGACGAAAGACACATTCGAGCAAGCGCGCATCAATATGTCGACGCAGCGCGATGTCCTTAAACCTGTTTCCGACAAATATGACGTTGATCCTGAAGTCATCATCGCGATCTGGGGGCTTGAATCTTCCTTCCGCAGGAAGATGGGAAAATTTAATATTTTCGATGCCTTGGCGACATTGGCTTATGAAGGGCGGCGGCGGCACTTCTTCCGCACCGAACTCATCCAGGCCCTGCATATTCTCGACCGGAAGGGGCTCCGTGCTGCTGACATGACAGGCTCCTATGCCGGGGCGATGGGGCAGCCGCAATTCATGCCGAGCGCCTATCTCAGATTTGCCGCGGATGGTGACGGGGATGGCGTCCCTGATATCTGGCACAGCCGGGCGGATGTCTTCGCTTCCATCGCGAATTTTCTGCATCATTATGGCTGGCAGCGAGGCCAACGCTGGGGTTGCGAAGTGACGATGACAAAGCCATTGCCGGTGGGCCAATTGGGGCGACGGCATCGCGCCACCCATCAGCAATGGTCACAAGCTGGCGTCACCGGCGCGCATGGTGCGGCCCTGCCCGCAGATTCGCAGATAGGCGCAATCATTCCGACGGGGGAGGTGACCGTTTCCGGCTTCCCATCCGGTTTTTTGGTCTATAATAATTTCATGACACTCCGTCATTATAACCCGGCGGATTTCTATGCGCTTGCGGTGGGTCTGATTGCTGATGAAGCTTCGCGAACATAAGGCTGCGCTGATCACGCTGATTATCCTGACGGGCTGCCACGATGCGGGGGCACCCCCTCCAGCAAATTTGCACCCGGCACTCGGCAAACCGTGGAAGGGGCTTGATCGCTGGTTCTACCCCGAAGCCAAAACGGAATATCGCGAGACGGGCCTCGCCCAGACCTACACGCGGCCAGCAGATACCTCATTGCCGGATGGGGAGATCTGGTCCGCCGCCGCCATGACGGGCGCGCATCAGACATTGCAGCTTCCGGCCTTGGTCTGGGTGGAGAATTTATCCAATGGGCGGGCTGTCAAAATCCGCCTCAATGATCGTGGCCCTATGGATGGGCGGCGCATTCTTGCCGTCACGCCGACTGTGGCGCGCATATTAGGTATGGAAAAAAACCCGACGCCCGTGCGGATCACGCTGGACCGTCAGCAGAATGCCGCTTTGGGTTATGATTCGGCGGCTATGCCCGATCTCGGTATCGCGTCACCCGGGCGTGGCACGGTGACGGCGCAATCGCTGGATGGGCGGGACAAGCAGGTTTTCGACGCGGATGCGGGGCGCAGCAAGTCAAGGAAGGCGCTGAGCATGGCCGAAGCTCTGCCGCAGACTTACATTCAGAATCCTGTTTATCCAATTGATTATTATGTTGTTCTTGGATCTTTCTACCAGCATCGTGTCGCTGCGCGCGTCGCGACACGCTGCCAGGCCCTTGTTACACGGGATGCCGGAGACGGCAGTAATCCCGCATGGCAGGTTGTTTACGGGCCATTCCTCACGGTAGAGAAAACTGACGACGCGCAGAGTCGTGCCCAGAAATGTGGCATCAGTAATCCACGCCTCTTGGTTAGATAGGAAGTCACGTGCCCACTCGACGTTTTCTTCTCGGCAGTTCGGCTGCCGCAGTTGCCCTCTTGATCGCGCGCCCCGCAATGGCCCGGAAGCGCCAGGCCCTGAAGGCCCCCTTGCCGGCCAAGGAAATCGTGCCGGACCCGGCGCTCACCACCCCAGCGGAGTCACCGGTCGGGCCGGTCAATGTCAATGCACGATGGGCCTGCGTGATGGATTTTGAGACGGGCGCGACATTAATGTCCAAATCAGCCGATGAACATATGCCGCCATCCTCCCTCACGAAAATGATGACGGCTTACATCGTGTTCGGGATGCTGAAATCCGGCCGTTTGACTCTCGCTCAACATCTTCCGGTGAGTGAAAAAGCCTGGCGTATGCAGGGCTCCAAAATGTTTGTGCCGCTGGGTGAGACGGTTGAGGTTGGCAAACTGATCCAGGGTATGTTGATCCAGTCCGGCAATGATGCGTGCATTGTGCTGGCGGAGGGTATCGCGGCGTCTGAAGAGCAGTTCGTCACTTTAATGAATCAGATGGCCAGCCGGATGAAAATGGAGAACACACATTTCACCAACTGCACCGGGTGGCCTGACCCTGACCATTATATGTCCGCGCGTGATACAACGATCCTCGCCATGCATCTTATTCGGGATTACCCGGAATATTATCATTTTTTCTCTGAAAAGGAATTCGCCTTCAATCATATTAAGCAGGGAAATCGCAATACGCTCGTTGATAAGGGCCTCGCAGACGGGCTGAAAACGGGACACACAGATGCAGGCGGCTTTGGCATGTGCGTCAGTTCAGACCGGCACGGACGGCGTGTCGTCGTCACCCTCAATGGCATGACATCCATGAATGTACGCGCACGTGAGACGGCGCGCGTGTTGGATTGGGCCTTTGCTGAGTTTGAGACGGTGACGATTTTCAGCAAGGGTGACGTGGTGGATCATGCGCCTGTCTGGATGGGGGTCGAGGATAATCTGCCCCTCGTCGCCCCCTCCGATATTCGCCTGACGCTGCCACGCAATTGGCGCGCGCATGATCACCTTTCCATCACCTACGCGTCGCCGCTGATCGCGCCGATATCGGCGGGACAAAGCTGCGGCGCACTCGTCTTTACAGCCCCGGGCATGAAGGAAATACGCCTCCCCCTGTTGGCTGACCACGCTGTGGCACGCCTTGGCCTGCTCGGGCGTGCCTCGCGGCGCCTTGGCTTCGCAAACGGCATTACGCAGTGAGGCGGCGCGGGGTTTTCATCACCCTGGAAGGCGGGGAGGGGTGCGGCAAGTCGACGCAGCTCAACCTCCTCGCAAAATTGCTTGAAAAACAAGGCGTTCCCTTTATCGCCACGCGGGAGCCAGGGGGCAGCCAAGGGGCGGAGTTGCTGCGCGACACCATCTTATTCAGCGACGTCGCCTTTTCCGCGCGGTCGGAAGTCCTCCTCCATATGGCGGCACGGGCCGACCATGTGGATCAGACCATCCGGCCCGCCTGTGAAGCCGGAAAACTCGTCCTCTGTGATCGCTATCATCACTCCACCATCGCCTATCAGGGTTACGGTGCGGGTGAAGGCGCGGCTGACCTCCTGAAATTCATTGAGGATGCGCGGCGCCTCATCGCTTTCGAGCCGGATAAGACGTTCCTTCTTGATGTTCCGCTGCAGGTCGCGACGCAGCGTCTTGCAAAGCGGAAGGGCCGCACGGATCGTTATGAGGCGCGCGGCGCCGCGTTCCATGATCGCGTTCGACAAGGCTTTGACAAAATTCAGGAGCAGGAGCCCGAGCGGATTGAACGCATCAATGCAGGCGGCGATGCGGACGCGTTGAGCCATATTTTATTTCGCAAAATCATGGCGTTACGCGAGGGCGCGGTGGAATGATCAAAAACCGGGCGCGCGATATTATCGGGCATGATGCCGCAATCCAGCAATTTGAGGCCGCCCGACAATCTGGCAGGCTCCATCATGCATGGCTGATCACAGGGACGCCCCAGATCGGCAAAACCACGCTGGCCCTGTTTTTTGCCAGAATCCTTTTGAACGCGACGGACCCAAAAAGTCCGATCTCCCACCGTTTTGAAGCGGGTACGCATGGCGACCTTCTGGTGATTACGCGCGGGGCAAGCACCGGGAAGGGGGGGGAAAGCCAGACGATCGTCGCCGCAGACATCAAGCCTATACAACAGCTTCTGCATCACACCGCTGCGGAGGGTGGCTGGCGGGTCGTCATCGTCGCGGGGGGTGATCTACTCAATAATTTCGCCGCCAATGCTTTACTGAAGCTTCTGGAAGAACCGCCTGAAAAAACGGTATTCTTCATCACCGCCGATAATGCGGCGGCCGTCATCCCCACTATCCGGAGTCGCTGCCACAAGCTCTTCCTCCATCCCTTACAGGATGCAGATATGCAGGTTTTTCTCGCTCGACATCAATTGACAGACCCGGATATGAATCAGCGCCTGATCTCCCAGGCGAAGGGCCGACCGGGATATGCGCTGGAACTGGCCTCCCGCCATTATGAAGATCTGACGCAGATCGTGGAAGAGCTCGCTTCCGGCGCATCTCACGCTTTATCGCCTGCCCAGGCGGAGCGTATCGCAAAAGAGGAGAGGGGTTTTTCAACCTTCTGCGATTTGCTACAGGAGCACATTCGGGATGCGGCGCTGACTTCCAGTCACAAAGGAGATCAAAGCGCGGCAAACCGGGCAGCGGAAATCTATCAGAAGTTGATATATTTGCGGCATGAGACCGACCGCTTCAATCTCGACAGGACACTGGCAGCTCTTAAAGCCGCTGCGATGATAGGCAGATTATGACGTCGCGATATTATGTTACCACGCCGATTTATTACGTAAATGGCGCGCCTCATATTGGGCACGCTTATACATCTGTCGCGGCCGATATCATCGCGCGCTTTCACCGTCTCGACGGGCGGGAGGTGTTTTTCCTGACCGGCACGGATGAGCACGGTCAGAAAGTTGAACAGGCCGCCGCCCAGGCAGGTCAATCCACTCTGGAATTTGTCGACGGTATTTCCCGCAATTTCAAGGACATGGCGGATGCCATGGGCATTTCCTATGACCGTTTCATCCGCACGACGGAGGCACGGCATAAAGACGCGGCGCAGGCTCTTTGGCGTCAGGTTGCGGAGAATGATCATATTTACCTTGGCGCCTATGAGGGCTGGTACGCGCTGAGAGATGAATGTTTTTACAGCGAGGATGAGATTACCCTGCTGGAGGATGGCACCCATATTGCCCCCAGCGGCGCACCGGTCACGTGGGTGAAGGAAGAATCTTATTTCTTCCGCCTTTCCGCTTTTCAGGACCAGTTACTCGCCCTCTATGAGGCGAAACCACATTTCCTCGGGCCTGCAGGACGGCGGAAGGAAATCATCAGTTTCGTCAAATCGGGCCTGCGGGACCTCTCCATCAGCCGGACAAGCTTTTCCTGGGGTATCCCCGTCCCGGGTGACCCGAAGCATGTCATGTATGTCTGGTTTGACGCGCTGGCAAATTACCTTTCCGCCCTCGGCTATCCCGATATGCAGAGTGAGGGGGTGCGGTTCTGGCCCGCCAATGCGCATATTGTGGGTAAGGACATTATCCGCTTCCATGCGGTTTTCTGGCCTGCTTTCCTGATGGCCGCAGGGCTGGACCTGCCGGACGCCATTTTCGCCAATGGCTGGTGGACGATTGAGGGTCAGAAGATGAGCAAATCTTTGGGCAATGTCATTGACCCCCGGGACCTTGCTTCAGAATTCGGCGTCGATGCGGTGCGCTTTTTCATGATGCGGGAAGTGCCTTTCGGAGGTGACTCGGATCTAAGCCGCAAATCCCTGATCAACCGCGTCAATGTGGAACTCGCCAACGGGCTCGGCAATCTGGCGCAGCGGACCCTGACGCAGATCAACCGCCATTTCGACGGCAAATTGCCGGAGTGGGGCGAAACGCAGAAGGATGATCGCGATTTACTGGCGCAATCCTCACTTCTGCCGGACCTCCTGCGGCAACATGTTGCCCGCTTCGCCCTAACGGATGGGCTGGAGGCCGTCTGGAAAGTGGTGCGCGCGTGCAATGCCTATATTGATCACCAGGCGCCCTGGGTTCTTAAAAAGACAGATCCTGCCCGAATGGGCACGGTTCTGCGCACGCTTCATGAGGCTTTGCGTCATATCGCCATCGTCCTGCAACCATACATGCCGGGGACGATGGATAAATTGCTGACGCAACTCGGCATCTCTCAAAATGCGCGTCAGTTAGCTGACCTTGCACAGGGTGACATTGAAGCAGAATTGCCCGCGCCCCAGGGCCTCTTCCCGAGATTTGTGGAAGAGGGGGCGTGACGCTGATGGTTCCCGGGCTCATTGACTCTCATTGCCATCTTGATCGTGTTGAGAATCTCACGGAAGCGCTTGACCAGGCGCGGGCCGAACAGCTTTCGGGCATGGTGACAATTGGCACCGAGTTTTCCAAGGCGCAAACGCAAATTGACCTGACGCGCCATAGTCAGCCGGACCTTAAAATTTGGTGCAGTCTGGGCACGCACCCTGACGCCGTGCAGGACGCGCCCTTTGCTACCGCTGAAGAGATCGCCGAACGTTGCGATCACCCGGCCGTCATCGGGATTGGTGAGACCGGGCTTGATTTTTTCCACGGCGATGTATCTGTGCGCGCACTTCAGGAGACGTTTTTCCGCACCCATATTGCCGCCGCCCGCATGACAGGTTTGCCGCTGATTATCCACGCGCGCGATGCTGATCATGACGTGGCGCGCATTCTGGAAGATGAGACAAGCCGCAATGGGGCCTTCCCATTTCTGCTGCATTGCTTCGCCTCGGGCATGAAGCTGGCTGATACGGCGCTCAAGCTGGGTGGGTATGTCAGTTTTTCCGGCATCATCACTTTCCGTAAGACGGAAGCCTTGCAGGAGATTGCCCGGTCCATCCCGGAAGACCGGCTTCTCGTGGAGACGGACAGCCCCTATCTGGCCCCCGTCCCGAAACGCGGTAAGCCGAACACCCCAGCCTATGTCACCCATACAGCGTCGCGTCTGGCGGAATTGCGGGGTATCGCGCCAGAGCAACTCGCGGCCAGCACGACCGCGAACTTCTGTCGTTTGTTTAAAAAAGCGGCATGAAGATCACCATTCTTGGATGTGGTCCTTCCGGCGGCGTCCCCATGATCGGCGGAGCGGGAGAGGGCGGCATATGGGGCGCATGTAACCCGCAGGATCCGCGAGATACGCGCTCGCGATCTTCTATCGTCATTGAAACGGATGAGGGGACACGGCTGCTTGTTGATTGCGGCCCGGATTTGCGTGCGCAATTGCTGCGTAACCAAATCGCCCATATTGACGCCCTGATTGTCACGCATGAACATGCTGACCATATTGGCGGCTTCGACGATATTCGCGGGATCAACCGCGTCATTCAGCGCCCATTGCCGCTTTATGCGTCGCCAGACGTCATTAAATCGATGCAAATGCGCTTTCCTTATGCCTTTCAGCCGTGGTCTGGCGGCGAATTTTTCCGCCCTGTGCCGGCGCCACACCCTGTTTCAGCGCCTGAAACGATTGCCATTAACGGGACTGACGTCACTTTTTTCGCGCAGCGTCATTATAAGGTGGCGACATTAGGGCTGCGCATCGGGAATTTCGCTTACAGCACGGATGTGGAGCATCTTTCTGAAGACGCGATCGAGGCTTTACGCGGCGTTGAAACCTGGGTTGTCGGGTGCCTTCAGCGTGACCCGCACGTTGCGCATGCCTGTCTTGACGACGTGCTGAGATGGCGTGCGGAAATTAAGCCGTCACGGGTGATCCTGACCCATATGGGCCCGGGCCTGAGTTATGGCCCGCTCGCGCAGGAACTGCCCCCCGGCACGGAACCCGCTTACGATTCAATGACGTTCGACGTCTGACCCCCCGGGGTGGCCGCGCAAAATGGGGGATCAGGCGAGGGGCGGAAACTAAGGTTTCTCTAAGCCTCGAAGAGCGGGGAGGAGAAGTTCCGATTTGGAACATTTTTAACGGTGGGCGATTTTTGTGATCAGACGTCCGCAACATGCTGAACTTAAACCATTAGATGAGGTTTATCGCGACCAGCTATCCATCTCCGCAACCTGATCCAGTTGGCATAATATATCTTATCGGGCTGTTATCCGCGCATGTCATGGCGTGGGGCTGGAGACGCGCGAATCATCCTTATGTCGCCTTCGTGCAACAAGGCGCGGTGCCTCCTGCCTTCCCTTCCCGCGCGATTCGGTTTAAAAAACGCATAACGTATCCGAAACGACTTCATCAGACACAGGGAAGCCTTCGTGACCGAAAATTTTCCGGACGAGCCCGTCGAAATCTTCTCCCCCTCCCTTCCGGAAAAACACACCCCTGCCAAACAGCCTCGCGGCCTTATGGCCATCACATTGTGCGAGGCCTGGATTGCCTATTGCCTCTATGGTTTCGGCGCCCTCCTTGTGCTTTACGCTGCCGATTACATCCTACGTCCCGATATCGCGCCAACCGTGATCGGGCTGGGGCCTTTCTCCCAGCTTTTGCAATGGATTTTCGGCACAACGACCATGTCAGGACTCGCGGCGGAGATTTCCAGCGCCTATCTGATGTGCGCCTTTTTATGGCCCATCGCGGCCGGGATCATCATTGACCTGCTTCTCGGCTTTCGAAATGCCTTCATCATCGGCATGGTGCTGATCTGCGCCGGGTTTCTTTTTCTGGCGTCGAGTGCGACTTTTCTGTTCGCGCTGCTGTCTTTGATACTCGGCTTCGGGCTGATCAGGGCCATGCTTCCCGCGCAGCTCGGCCAGCTTTATGAACATGATGATCCACGTCGGGCGGATGGCTATCAGATCTTCTGCCTCGGCCTGCAATTTACCGGCATTATCGCCCCGCTCGCGGGCGGGCTGACGGAGAAATATTACGGTTGGGGCCCCGCCTTCCTTGTTTTGAGCCTCGGCGCGCCGCTCGGTGCGCTGTTTTACTGGCTTGGCTGGAAGCACCTCCCAAAAGCCTCATCCCGTCACCGGAAAGGTGTCCGCATTGCTCTGTCGCGGGATGACAGGCGGGCGCTTCTGGTGATCGCGCTGTTCCTGCCAGCGCTCGCCGTGAGCAGTGTGCCGAACAGCCAGATGATGAGCGCCTATGAATTATGGGGCGGCCAACATTTTGCCCTCTCACTATTCGGTTACGCCCTCCCCGTCTCGTCTCTCATCTCACTTGACGGTATTGCGAGTGTCGCGACCGGGTTCATGATCCTGTGGCTCTGGCGCGTCTGGGGGCGTTATCGACGCGTGCCGGAGGAGATGGCGAAAGTCGTTATTGGCGGCATCATCACGCCTCTGGGGCCCCTCGCCCTCACGGCCGGCGCTTATTTCGGGCCAGGCCTGCATGAGGTCAATCTCTGGTGGGCGATTGCATTTCATTTCCTTAATGATTTCGGGTTCGGCCTCTCTCAGGCGACCGGCATGGCGCTTGTCGCCAAACTTGCACCCGGCCCCATCAGGACAAGCGTGATCTCCTTCTACCCTTTCAGCTCTTTCCTCAGCCAGCTTCTCGCAGGGCGCCTCGCCTCACTTCTGGGCACCATGGGCAGCATCCCCTTCTGGGGGCTGCACATGGCCGCCTCGATCGTGGGGGCGGTCATGTTCATCGCGATTTATCTGGCGTTCCGGGATGTCTTCAAAGAAGACGCATCCATCGATAAGGGCCTCAAAGTGCGGCAACCGTCCCTGCCCTGACCCGACTGGTACGCTCCCGGCTTTACTCGCCGGGAGCGATCAGGGCAGACGTCAGCTCACCCTCAACAATCCACCTCACCGGACCCGACAGCCGCGTCGCGCACCTCATCCGCTGTATGCGTCGCGCCGCCGAGAACCAGCGCGATATCCTGAGGCGTGCCCAATCTTTCCGTCGCACGCACTTCAAGAGAGCGCCTGACAATCGGGTAATCATCCACCAACCGCTTGAAGACATGCGCCGGGATGGACAGGAGATGCCCGAACTGCACAGCGCGGATCGTCCCCGGGGCTGGCTGGTTGGAAAGCAGCATATCCGCGCCGATCAGATCCCCGGCGCCAAACTGGATATCATGTTCCGAAATATGCATTTCCGCGAGGCCGGCGACAACGGCGTAGACCGTGCGCACCTTTCGCCCGCGCCGCAGTAATTCCTCACCAGGTGACACGAAGCGCAGCGAAATATTCATCGACAGATTATGCACGACGCCATCCGGCACACCGCGCAACGCCGGAAATTCTCGCAAACGTTGGGAAATGCCGCTTTTCAGGTCAAAGCGCAGCGGTTTACTCAGGCGCTCACGCCGTTTCTCCGTGTCACGATAGAGCTCCCGATGGACCTCCTCGGTGATGAGATTATCCGAAAGAAGTTCATCATACTCCTCCCCCTCAAGACGGAGGGAAATCTGATGGAGGATCCGGCTCTCAAGTGCTTCAGAATAACCTTGATAATGCACGCGGAGCATCTCTAGCGCATCATCCAGCATGCGACGCTGTCGCCCCAAAACCTCAGAAACGATCTCGCTGAGGCGAATACCCAGTGTCGGCTCAAGCCGATGCTTCATGAAGCGGGAAAGGGAAATCGAGACAAGGTGCGTAATCACCAGCATCTCAAACCGCTCTGACATGCAGGTCATTAGAGGTCGGTCAATATGCAGATATTGATGCAACATCTGCGCAATCCGGAACCGCCAGGTCGGGCGGAGGCGGCGGCGGCGCGCACGGACATAGCCGTAACGACCCTCAAGCCGCGCGCCCTCCACCATGGCCTCCGCTGAACGCAGAAGTGTTTCCATCACTCGTCGGGAAAGGCCTTGAATGCGGAAAAGATCAAGCAGAAGTGACCTCTCCTGGTTGGCGATGGTGATCAATGCCAATGTCACGCGTTGCCGGTCACCCAAGGCGGTGTCGAATGTGTTGGCTTCACTCTCCTCCTCCGCGCGCCGGTTGATATGGCCGAGGATGGTGCGCTGCGTCCCACGCGCGAAACCGAGTTCCTCCGCAAGGCCGTGCGTGCGCTCGGCAATATGGCGCAAGCCGCTGCTGAGCACCTGATGGCGCAACGCCTTATTGATGGGAGAAAGCTGATCAAGCTCAAAGAAAACAACGAGATAGCGCAATGTCGTCCCATTGAGGAAAAGCGTGATCAGGACGAAGCCCGTGGCAATGACGCCGACAAAATGGGCGACGCTGCCGCTGACACGTTGATTTTCCGTCACGGCCAGCGCCAGAGCAAGCGTGATCGCGCCGCGCAGCCCGCCCCAGACCATCGTCGTCTTGAACGGCAGCGGCACTGGGGGTGAAACTTTAAGCATTTCCAGCAAGGGCAGCATCCCGAACACCACCGCGCCGCGCGCCAGTAATCCGGCGACGGAGGCAATCAGGATCAACACGCAATCCCAGCGCGTCATCCCGATCAGCAAACGCGGTATCAGCATGGACGCCAGCAGGAAGACCAATGAGCCCGCCCAGAATAAAAGCTGCTGCCACAACTCGTTAAGGAAGCGCCAAACTTGCGGGCGAAATGTTGAAGGCCCGTAGACAGAAAGTGTCAGCCCGGCTGAAGCCGTCGCCACCACACCGGAGAAACCGAAAAACTCGTCGCAGATAATGTAAACGACGTAAGGCAGCGCCAGAGTCAACGTGATTTCAGCGGCGGCCGAGGCGCCGAGCCCTGTGATGATCATCAGGGCCAGACGCGCAAATGCGACACCGACCACAATGGCACCGGTAAAAGACACAGCAAAATTAACGACGGTTTCACCAAACTGGATGTGATGATGGGATGCGACGGAGGAGAGAAGAATGGAGAAAATGGAGATCGCCGCCGCATCATTGAGCAGGGCCTCCCCTTCAACCAGGCGTGTCAGACGTGAGGACGCACCGACATCCCGGAAAATCCCCGCAACGGCAGAAGGGTCCGTCGTCGCGACGATGGAGCCGAGCAGGAGACAGATCACGAGGGATTGCCCCGCAAAAGGATAGAGTGAAAAGCCGATTGTCGCTGTTGACACCACCACGGCGAGGACGGCCAGCAGCAGAACGGTCGATGTCTCATGCGCGAGGCGTCGTACATCGATCGCCAGCGCCCCCTGAAAAACGAGTATGGGCAGGAATATCAGCAGAAAAGCTTCACTATTGATCGGAAAATCGAGAATGGCCTCGGCCGCGCCATTGAACATCTCAATCGACGTTGAACGCAGGACGAGATCCGCGAACAACCCGATCAAGATACCCACAACGGCAAGCAGAACCGTTTCGGACACGCCAAGGCGTTGCGCCAAAGGCTGCACGAAACTGATCAATGCCAAAAGGAGCGCCAGCACCAATATAATGGCTGCCAGACCCGTGACCATCATTCCTTAAATATCTCCCGCCTATCGATTCACTTTATTATCAAACGGTTACGAGCGTGAGAGTTTTAACCCCGTCCCCGTTAAGAATGCTTTAGCCCCATGACTGCAACCCCTTCCACATCATGCTGAAGGGCGTCCCAACCTTTAAAATAAGGGCGGTTGGGAGATCTTCGGGGACCATCACATCGCCATCGGATGCTTATTCGACGGTCACGGATTTCGCGAGGTTCCGCGGCTGATCAACATCCGTCCCTTTCAGCAGCGCCACTTCGTAAGCGAGGATCTGCACAGGGATGGTAAAGAGGATCGGCGCCACAAAAGCATCGACTTCCGGCAACACAACCATCTGCTCCGCAATGCCGGAAAGCCGTGCCGCCCCTTTCTCATCCGTGAAGGCGAGTATGCGCCCGCCACGGGCTTTCGCTTCCTGGATGTTGGAAAGGGTCTTATCAAACAATATCGTTGATGGCGCAATGACCACAATCGGCACATCTTTATCAATGAGAGATATGGGGCCGTGTTTCATTTCCCCGGCAGCATAGGCCTCAGCATGGATATAGGAGATTTCCTTCAGCTTGAGCGCCCCTTCCAGCGCGATGGGAAAGCACACACCCCGCCCAAGATAAAGGACATCGCGCGCCTCGGCCACAATGACCGCCATTTTCTGGATATCCGCGACACGCTGAAAAACCTCCGCAGCACGGGAGGGTAGGTCAAAAAGAGTGGAGACCATCTGCTGCGCCCGCGACGCGTCAATCGTGCCGCGCGCCTGGCCCATGGCGATTGTCAGCGCGGCCAGGACGGAAAGTTGCGCGGTGAAGGCTTTCGTGCTGGCGACGGAAATTTCCGGCCCTGCAACCATGCCGAGCGTGACGTCGCTGTCACGCCCCATTGTGCTGGTCTCGACGTTCAGGATAGAGACGATGCGCTGATCTGACCGGCGTAAAAGCCGCAGGGCGGCCAATGTGTCCGCCGTTTCACCGGATTGGGAGATGAGTAGTCCCATACCCCCCGGCGTCAAAGGCGGCGCGCGGTAACGAAGCTCGGATGCCACATCAATATCGACGGGCACGCGGGCCTCCGCCTCCAGCCAGTAGCGCCCGACAAGGGCTGCGTAATAAGCGGAGCCACATGCGGTCATGGTCACGCGCGGCACCTCAACCAGGGAAAAACCGAATTCCGGCAGCGCCACGGCTTTGCTGACGGGGTCAATCACACGCTGCAATGTCTGACCGATCACGACAGGATGCTCGTGAAGCTCCTTTTCCATATAGTGACGGTAGCCATCCTTACCGACAGCACCGGCAATCAGCGCCATGGGTTGCGCCGGGCGCTTGACCTTCTGTCCCGCTTCATCAAAGATCTGCACGGAGCGTGGCGTCAGCACGACCCAGTCACCATCATCCAGATAAGTGATTTTCTGCGCGAGTGGCGCAAGCGCGATACTGTCGGAACCGAGGAACATTTCGCCCTCACCATATCCGACAGCGAGCGGAGCCCCATGGCGCGCGCCGATAATCAGGCCGTCATGGCGGGCGAAGATAATGGCCAGCGCATAGGCGCCCTGAAGGCGCTGCAAACTCTCCCGCGCGGCCTCCTGCGGTGACGCACCGCGCGACATCATCAGATCAATGAGTTGCGCGACAACTTCCGTATCTGTTTCTGATGAGAACACGCGCCCTTCCGCAACGAGTTCATCACGCAGGGATTCGTAATTCTCGATGATGCCATTATGCACCACCGCCACCTGCCCCACAGCATGAGGATGCGCGTTCTGCTCGTTCGGTTCCCCGTGGGTCGCCCATCTTGTATGGCCGATCCCGGTCGTGCCCGCGAGGGGCTGCGCCTCAAGCACAGCCTGGAGATGGTCAAGCTTGCCCGGCGCGCGACGGCGATCAATCCGCCCGTGATCAAGCGTGGCGATGCCCGCGGAGTCATAACCGCGATATTCAAGCCGTCTTAAAGCTTCGAAGATGAGAGGCGAAGCCGTGCGATGGCCCACAACACCACAGATCCCGCACATCAGCTTTTCTCCTTCTTCGCCTTGAGGGCGTCCTGCATCTGCTGACCGCGACCCGGTTTGGCTACCTGACGCGCGCGCGCAACGGCAAAATCCGTATCCGCCACATTTTCAGTCAGGACGCTTCCCGCCGCCACAAGTGTGGCGTCCCCAACGCGGATGGGGGCCACCATAATGGTGTTGGAGCCGATGAAAGCATGATCCCCGATCGACGTCTTGTGTTTGAACACACCATCATAATTGCAGGTGATGGACCCGGCACCGATATTGGTCCCCGCACCAATCTCGGCATCGCCGATATAGGAGAGGTGATTGACTTTGCTCCCCTGGCCGAGTTGGGTCGCTTTCAGCTCGACAAAATTGCCGATATGGGTCTCCGCCGCGCAAACCGTGCCGGGGCGAAGGCGTGCGAAAGGGCCGATCCGAGAATTATCGCCGATGGTACAGCCCTCAAGGTGAGAAAAGGCACGCACATGCACCCCACGCCCGAGACGGACGCCAGGCCCGAACACGACATGCGGTTCAATCACGCAATCCTGAGATAATTTTGTGTCCGCCGAGAGGAAGACCGTTTCCGGCGCAACCAGCGTGACCCCATCCGCCATCGCTGCGGCGCGAAGCTGCTCTTGAAGCGTGCGTTCCGCCGCCGCCAGCTCGGCACGGCTATTGACCCCCGCCAATTCCGCCTCCGACCCTTCAATGAAGGCGACGCGCCCTTCCCCGGCAGCCTGCTCGACCACATCGGTCAGGTAATATTCCCCCTGCGCATTATCATGCGTCAGGGCGTTCAGCCAGCGGCGCATGTCGGTCGCCGCCGCGCACAACATGCCCGCATTGCAAAGGGAAATGGCGCGCTCATCCTCAGTCGCGTCCTCCCACTCAGTAATGCGCTGCACGTCGTCCCCGGAGGTGACGAGGCGGCCATATCGGCCCGGATCCTTCGGACGCATGGCGAGAAGACGCAGCATCACACCGTCAGGGCGTGGCGCGACAAGCTGCTGCATCAATGGGACGGAGATAAGAGGGTTATCAGCGTAAAGGACGGCTACATCGCCACCCCCGAACTCTGCCGCTGCCTGGCGCGCCGCATGGCCCGTTCCGGCGCGTTCATGCTGCACAATAATTTTGTGAGGTGCGACACAGGACGCGATATCGTCCATGTCGGGACCGACCACGACGATGATGCGGTCAAAGACCTGCGCCGCCTTATCGATCAGCAATCTGATCATCGGCACGCCGCCAAGGGGATGCATGGCCTTGGGCAGGCTGGATTTCATCCGCGTGCCCAACCCGGCAGCCAGGATGATGGCGGTGACTTCATGACCCGTTACGGAGGGGGTTTGCGACATCGTTTCCACAACCTATCGATATCGTTTTCCGGTAACTAAGGATAGGTCAGTGCGTCAATTTTTTACCGGTCACTTATCGTTTCCAAATATTTCCGTCAGGCCGGATCGGGCCGGTGACCAGCGTCCGAAACGCCGCTTTAAACGTCAGGACGTCGAATAATGATCCAGCACCGCGATGATCTTGCCCAGTTTGGGATGATGGAACTCAAATCGCACAACGATGAGGGGTGCTGCCAGACCCGCATCAAACCAGGCCGCACCGGGATATGGGGCTGAAAATAGCGCGCGGTTCGGCGTATGACGCATGAAACCGGCAATCTGACGTCCGATAAAATCACATCGCAGCATTTTCCCGGCATATTTTTGCCGATTACCTGTCGGGACATCCGCCATGATGGGGCCTTTGACCTGCATCTCCGTCAGCCGAAGCCCGTCAAAGACATTTGCCGCGCCATTACAGGTTTGCGTCATCAACATACGATGTTGAAGCATCGCAACCGCTGAAAGCGTGTCGAGCGTGCCCTTAAGCGCCTGCTTCGGCACAGGCTCCCGGTCCGCCTCTTTGGGGGTAAGGTCGGTGATTTCCGGCTGACCGTCCTGATAGGTCAGCAGAATATGTCGCTCGGCCCCGCGAGAATAGCCGCCGCTTTCATAGCGACGCGGCAAAACCCAGTCAGTGGAAAAGGCACCCTCCGCCGCGCTCTGAATTTTCATTCGCAGAAACAGGCTGATGAGCCCCGACGCGTCCACATCCGTCGAGATATCATAATGTATGGGCGTCAGGCGATATTTGACCAGAACATGCGCCACATTGAAGCCGTGAACATAAATCCGATAAGCGGCTTCAACCTGGCGTGACGTCTCCAAAACGGGCGCCGCCGCCGCCGTGGCGCGGGGGCCTGCGGCGCTCACGACCAATGCTGTGACGGTGAGAAAAGCGCAGGCGCGGCTAGACGTCAAGATTGGCGACTTTTTGGGCATTGCCCACAATGAAGTCGCGGCGCGGCTCCACAACGTCACCCATAAGGGTTGAGAAGACCTGCCCGGCCTCCTCCGCATCCCCGATTTTGACTTGCAGCAGAATGCGCGTTGCAGGGTCGAGCGTCGTATTCCAGAGCTGCTCATTATTCATCTCGCCAAGGCCTTTGAAGCGGTTGATGGTGAGACCTTTACGTCCCTGCACCATGGCGCGTTCAAAAAGTTTAGCGGGGCCATCCACCTTGATCTCGCCGCCATCCATTTTCAACGTCGCCGGTTCAGCGAAATGACGGGCCACGTCGCGTGCCTCCTGATTCAGCCAGCGTGCCTCAGCCGAACGCATCAGATTAGCATCCAGATGATGCACCTCCTGAACACCGCGCACCAACCGCGCCAGGCGCAGCCCGCCTTCATCTGACGGCACAACTTTCCAGCCGCGTTCATTTTCCAGCGAGGATTGATCCAGCCTTTCCTGCAAAAGCGGGGCGCGCGTCTGCATTATAGCGCTATCGATTGTCAGCACATCGGCGATGAAGGCCTGCTCCAAAATCCAGACCGGTACGTTGCTCGACATATTCTGCAACGTCTGCGCGACGCGCCCGATCATGCGCATTTCATCCAGAAGGGCCGTGCCTTCCAGAATACGCCCGTCGGCAAAAACGAGCTTCGCCTGACCCAGCGCCTTATCGAGGAGATAATGCTCCAAAGCCGCATCGTCTTTAAGGTAACGCTCTTCATTTCCGCGTTTCGCGCGATAGAGGGGCGGCTGGGCGATGTAAAGATATCCCTTCTCAATCAGCTCCGGCATCTGGCGGAAGAAGAACGTCAGCAGCAATGTGCGGATGTGGGAGCCATCAACGTCAGCATCTGTCATGATGACGATTTTATGATATCTCAATTTATCGATGGAAAACCCGCCTTGATCCACGTCGCCACGGCCAATACCTGTGCCAAGCGCCGTCACCAGCGTGCCAACTTCCGCTGAACCGAGCATACGGTCAAACCGCGCGCGCTCCACATTCAGGATTTTGCCCCGAAGCGGCAAAATCGCCTGAAAGCGCCGATCACGCCCCTGTTTCGCGGTCCCACCGGCGGAGTCACCCTCAACGAGGAATAATTCCGCCTTCGAGGCGTCACGCTCCTGACAGTCCGCCAATTTGCCCGGCAGGGAAGCAACGTCGAGGACACCTTTACGCCGGGTCAGCTCACGCGCGCGCCGCGCCGCCTCACGCGCAGCGGCCGCTTCCGCGACTTTTGAGAGGACCGCCCTGGCTTCTTTCGGATGGGTTTCAAACCAGAACCCGATCGCATCCGCCGCCGCGACATGCACGACAGGCTGGACCTCGGAGGAGACAAGCTTGTCCTTCGTCTGGGATGAAAATTTCGGATCAGGCACTTTGACGGACAGAACCGCCGTCATGCCTTCCCGCATATCTTCCCCCGTCAGGGCAACCGACTCCTTTTTCGACAGCCCATCCGCATATTTGCCGACAACGCGCGTCAATGCCTGGCGGAAGCCCGCCAGATGGGCACCGCCATCGCGCTGAGGGATATTATTGGTGAAGGCCAGCATCGTTTCATGAAAACTATCATTCCACGTCATGGCGAACTCAACGCGTATCCCGCTTTCCGCATGGTCAATCGCGCCCACAATGGGCTCGGGCAGAAGGGAGGATTTGGAAGCGTCCAGATATTCCACGAAAGATTTCAACCCGCCTTCAAAGAAAAATTCGTGCTCGATCGGTTCCACATGGCGTTCATCCCGGATCGTGATCCGCAGGCCCGAATTGAGGAAGGCGAGCTCACGCACACGGCGTTCAAGGATCGCGAGTTCAAATTCCGTGCGTGCAAAAGTTGCGGCGCTCGGCTTGAAGGTGACAAGCGTGCCGCGCGGCGCATCACTCTCCCCGACAACTTTAAGTGCGGCATCCCGCTCCCCATGCTGAAAGCGGATGGCGTGCTCCTGCCCATTGCGCCAGATACGCACTTCCATCCATTCCGAAAGCGCATTGACCACCGCCGCGCCGACGCCGTGCAGCCCGCCTGAAACCTTATAAGAGTTCTGATTGAATTTACCGCCAGCATGGAGTTTTGTCAGCACGACTTCCGCTGCGCTTACCCCCTCCTCCGTATGGACATCTGTCGGAATACCGCGGCCATCATCCCGCACACTGACAGAACCATCGCCGTTCAGCGTGACGGTGCATTGCGTGGCATAGCCGGCCTGGGCCTCATCAACAGCATTATCGATGATCTCGAACACCATATGATGCAGACCGGAGCCGTCATCCGTGTCACCAATATACATGCCGGGCCGCTTGCGCACGGCGTCAAGTCCGCGCAGGACCGAGATGGACGACGCACCGTAATCGCCGTCAAGGCCACTCATGTCGTCACCTTCTCCGTGGGGGTCCATTGACGGGTTTTGTTCGGACATAGTGATCCTGAGCTCCTGAATTATCTTCTATTGTCTTACACGAAAATCCGCTGCGCGACCACAGGCGCGCACCCTGTCTCAGCTCAGCTTTCACCGCGTAAAAATGGTGTCACTCTATGAATGCAACGCGTTATCCCGCACACAGATGCGCGATGCATTGGTGGAAAGTCCCGCGAAATCCCCGACATCCGTCCCCGACATCATGACGGGCGCCTGCATCGCTTCCACAGCCTTCAGCAAAGCATGGCGATGCGGGTCATCCAGATGCACAAGGGGCTCATCCAGCAGCAAAGCCGGTGGCGCGCCGTGATGCGCGGCCACGATGGCGGCATGGGAGAGAATGATCCCGACGAGTAGAGTTTTCTGTTGCCCGCTGCTTGAAAACTGGGCCGAGCGACCCGTCACGCGGTCACAAATGGCATAATCCGCCCGATGCGCCCCAATGCGCGTGACACGTGCCTCCCTGTCCTGCATCCGCGACGAGAGGAGGCGCGCGCGCAGCCCGTCTTCCACCTCCAGGGCCGGCCTGTCCTGCAAGGCCTCACCGATATCACAAGTCAGCGCGATTTCCGGCAGGGGGAAGATCGGGTCACTGGGGCTTTCGAGATGAATGGCATCAATAAGCGCAAGGCGCTCCGCCGTGACGGCGACGGCGTGGCGCGCGATACTATCCTCCACCGCCGAAAGCCAGGCCGCCTCATCCGGTCGTTCTGCCAGCAGGCGGTTACGTTGTTGCACGGCTGTATCATGCGCCGCGAGCTCCCGCGCATGGAGCGGATTATTGGAAAAAACGAGCCTGTCAAAAAAGCGTCGCCGCCCCCCCGCGCCTTCCGAGAAAAGGCGATCCATCTGCGGTGTCAGCCAGATAACAGGAAAAAGCCCGGCAAGATCCGCCTGGGATTTAACGGACTGTCCATCAAGCTGCACCTGACGGCGCCCCGGCATGGCGGCATTATAGCCGACACCGACATCACGTGCGCCATGCCGGTCACGGATAATGGCCGCCACGCCCCAGCCATCCGCCCCGAAACGCGCCATTTGCGGCAAGGGCGCGCCGCGCAGCCCGCGGCCAGGGGAAAGGAGAGAGAGGGCCTCAAGCAGATTGGTTTTACCTGCACCGTTTTCACCGTAAAACACGGTAACAAGCGCATCAGGCACCCATGTCAGGCGCGCATAATTGCGAAACTGCGTCAGGACAAGTTTTTGCAGCAATGAACCGGTTTGAGCTTTCAGACGCGCATGGGCATGAGAACGAAAAGAACATTCTCATCCGTTGAATCGGTCACCAGCACAGGCGCGGCATTATCCGCGAAGGAAAACACGACTTCGGAATCGATCTGATCCGTGATGTCATGCAGGTAACGCGCCTGGAAGCCGATTTCGAGCGGTGTCGCATTATAGGCGACGCTATTTTCCGTAAGTTCCTCCGTCGCCGTGCCCTGGTCCTGGCTTTGCGCGGTCAGGGTCAGGACATTTTCACGCAGGGCCAGCTTAACCGGGCGGGAACGCTCAGTGCTGATCGCCGCGACACGCCCGACCGCGGTTGCGAAGTCCGATTTGCTGACACGTAAAATGCGGTCATTCCCTTTCGGGATGACGCGCTCATATTCCGGGAATGTGCCGTCAATCAGCTTGCTCGTCAGCTTCATCCCTTCCCGCTCGAAGGAAATGATGGTGTCAGAAAGCTTGATCAGCACATCACTCCCACCCTCATCGAGCAGCTTGCGCAATTCACTGATGGTTTTGCGGGGGATAATCACGCCCGGCATACCTGGCGCGCCGGGAGGGGCCGGGATTTCCGTCCGTGCAAGACGATGCCCGTCCGTCGCAACGGCACGCAAAGCGGGCTTACCGTCAACATCCGCGATGTGAAGGTAAATGCCATTGAGGTAATAGCGTGTTTCCTCCGTTGAGACGGCGAAGCGCGTCCGGTCGATCAGACGACGTAATGAGGCGGAGGGAAGTTTGAAATTATGGGAGAGATCCCCCGTCACCATCGTCGGGAAATCTTCAACCGGCAGGACGTTCAGGCTGGTCACGTAACGCCCGGCGCGCAAGGCCAGAGGGGCCGTCCCGCCTGCATGTTCCAGCTCAATCGCGACATCATCGGGGAGTTTGCGGACGATTTCGTAAAGCACGCTGGCGGCGACCGTGACAGCGCCATCCTGCGTGCCTTCCGCCTCCAGCACTTCAACCAGCAAAATCTCCATATCCGTGGCTGTCAGATGGATGCGGCCATTGCTATACTCAATCATGACATTGGCGAGGATCGGCACGGTATTCCGCCGCTCAACAACGCTCTGAATGTGCGCGAGCGCTTTGATCAAAGAAGATCTTTCAGCTTGAAATTTCATGAGATCTCGGAACCCCTGGCCACAATCGAAACACAACAAAATGAGATTAGCAGAGCAAGAAGCGTGGTGAAAGCCTACCCCTCCAACATACGTTTCAAAAGCTCAACATCTTCCGCAAAGGCGACATCACGCTCCATCAATTCCTGAACGCGGGAGACGGCGTGCATGACCGTGGTGTGATCACGATTACCGAATTTACGCCCGATTTCCGGCAGGGAGCGGCTGGTGAGGTGCTTCGCGAGAAACATCGCAACCTGTCGGGGCCGCGCCACGGCGCGCGCGCGCCGGGCTGAGGACATGTCCGTCAGGCGGATATTCCAGTGCTCCGCCACTTTTCGCTGGATCTCCTCAATCGTCACGCGCCGGTCATGGGCTTTGAGGATGTCATGCAGCACATCCTGCGTGTTTTCGAGCGTGACGGGGCGGCCGAAGAGATTGGCATGGGCGATGAGGCGGTTCAACGCGCCTTCAAGCTCACGCACATTGGAGGTGATTTTATGCGCGAGAAACTCAAGCACCTTGCCCGGCACGACAACGCCGGAAGCCTGCGCCTTGGCCTCCAGAATGGAGATGCGCAGCTCAAACGTCGTTGCATGAATGTCCGCCACCATGCCGCATCCCAGCCTGGTGCGCAGGCGATCCTCCAGCCCGGAAAGATCTGACGGTGACTTATCCGCACTGACAACAATCTGACGACCCGCATCCACCAGGGCATTGAACGTATGGAAAAATTCTTCCTGCGTATTGTCTTTGCCGATCAGGAACTGCAGGTCATCGATCATCAGCACATCGACACTGCGGAGATGCTCCTTGAACTCCATCGTCGATTGGGAGCGGATCGCCGCGATGAAGCGATACATGAATTTTTCGGCTGACATATAGGCGACGGAAACACCCCCCGCCTGCGTCAGTTCTGAGCCGATAGCGTGCATCAGATGGGTTTTGCCCAACCCGACCCCACCATAAAGAAAGAGGGGGTTGAAACCGGGGCTGGAAGGTTTTTCCGCCACGCGCCGCGCGCAGGCATAGGCAAATTCATTCGGTTTGCCGACCACGAAGCTGGAAAAGGTGAATCGCGGGTCCAGCGGGGCTGCGAGATCGTGCCGTGCTTCCGGGCCCGGGTTGGAAGGATTTTCCTCACCCATCTCAGCGCGATCCCGCGGCGCTGATGCGACAGGTGCCGAGTCGGGTGCCGGTTCCGCGATTGTGGCGGCGGTTGCCGGGCGGACGACCTGTAATTCAACGCGTCGGACAAGCGCATTTTCAGCGCGCCATAAAGCTTCGAGCCGGTCACCATACTGGCCGCGAATCCAGTCCCTTAGAAAGCGCGTCGGCAGGAGAAGCGTGACCTCATCTTCCTCCAGCGGGCCGAGGACGATTTGCAGCAGCCACGTTTTATATTCTACATCCCCGATCTCGGCACGCAGGCGCTCACGCACTTTAAGCCATTGTTCCGCAAGCTCTTCCGTTGAGCCTTCGACGCAGTTGAAGGCCGCCGCCTGTACCTTACCTGGACCCTCTTCCGCCATATGAACCTCGGACATTGCCATGCTGACCCGTTGCACTGTTTTGCATCAGGAACCGGACCCTTGCACGACAATTTTCAGAAAAACAGAAATCTATGAAAGCCGCCGTGAAGGGACAAGCCTCGCGAAAAAAGTTGAATTTTTTCTTAAGGGGTCAAAAATAAAGCGAGCACATCCGCGAAGATGTTGCTCGCTTCAACGGGCATCATAAAGCCCCTTCGCCAGGCTGAAGGCGTTTAGGCGGAGGCCAGCGCCTTGATCCGCGCTGACAGGCGGGACAATTTGCGTGACACTGTATTGAGGGAGACGACACCCTTGCCGACAGCGCGCTGCATCTCCGGCTGCGCCGCACGCAGAGCCTCACGCGCAGCGTCCTTGTCACCGGCCAGAATCGCCGTCTCGACTTTTTTCACGAAGGTGCGCACACGGGAGACGCGTGCCACGTTTCGCGCGCGGCGACGCTCATTCTGGCGGATGCGCTTGCGCGCGGATGCGGTGTTAGCCATGTTCTCTTTTCAGCCCTGTCCTGCTATTGGCCGGTTGACCCAGTGACGATGCCCCGAATGCCGTCCTTCCTGTGACGATCTCCGAAACACCGATGTTCCGGTGCCGATTTATCCAGTCTCACGGCGCAGGTCAAGCATTCTCTTACTCAAATCGCGGTCTCATCGTGTTTCCTGGCAAAGAGGGCAGAAAAAACTGGAGCGTCCCCCCTGCACAGCCCGGTGGATCACACCCTTGCGCGACTGGCGGGCACATTGGGGGCAGTCCTGCCCGGCGCGGTCATAGACGAGGTGCAGGTCCTTATACCCGCCTTTCTCTCCATCAGCGCCAACGTAATCCCGTAATGTTGAGCCCCCCGCCGCAATCGCCGCCGCCAGCACGAGATGCGTTTCCCTGACGATATAAGAGATATCCGTGGCGGCAAGGTCACGCCCCTTCGTGAATGGATTGACCCGCGCACGGAAGAGTATCTCGCAGACATAAATATTCCCGAGCCCGGCCACGACACGTTGATCCAGCAAAATGGTTTTAATCGCGGCGGATTTTCGCAAACTGGCGGCGGAAAGATAATCTGGGGAAAAATCCGCACCGAGGGGCTCAGGCCCTAAAAGAGCGAGAGACGGCCAGTTTCCCTCATTCGCCGTCCGCATCAGGTCAATTGCGCCGAAACGACGCGGGTCAACAAAGCGCAACTGCAAACCATCGGGAAAATGGAAAATCACATGCGTGTGGCGGGCAAGCGCCGCTTCCATGTCAGCGAGGACGAAGCGACCGGACATGCCAAGATGCACGATGATGCTGTCGCCACGGTCCGTCCTGATGATCATGTATTTTCCTCGGCGCGTCAGCTCTGTCACGCAGGCGCCGGCGAGGCGTGCGGAAAAATCAGGGTCAATCGCGCGGCGCAAACCGGCGCGGATAACGTCCACGGATTGGATACGGGATTTCAGGACACGTCGCGCAATGCCCTGCAAGATTGTTTCAACTTCAGGAAGTTCCGGCACTTTTTGATGACCCGTATTGAAAAGAGGCGATGCCGTGAGGGCTGGATGAACCGCACAGCTCGTCCCTGAACGGACGTCGCGCTTCGCCCGCCCTGCAGGGGCTTTCTATATGGCACTGGCATCCGGGCGCGCAACACGATATTAAAGACACTTATGAGAGAGATATCTGCACATGACACGCCCCCGCCCATCGGCACGCCTGATGATGATGTGACGGATTTCGGTTTCCGCAGCGTCCGCAAGGATGAGAAGAAACCTCTGGTACGCGGTGTGTTTGATAGTGTCGCGAAGCGCTATGATGTCATGAATGACGTGATGTCACTCGGCATTCATCGTGTCTGGAAGTCCATTTTCATCCGGTCTCTTCTGCCACGGCCCGATATGACGCTGCTTGATCTGGCTGGCGGCACGGGTGACATCTCTTTCGGCTGGCTGCGCCATGGCGGTGGCCCTGCCATACTGACAGATATCAACGAATCGATGCTCCGTGTCGGGGAGGAGCGCGCGGCTGAACGCGGGCTGACGGGCAGAATGTCGTTCTGCGTCGTGGATGCGGAGGCCATCCCCCTGCCCGATTGCAGCGTGGATCGCGTCGCCATGGCTTTCGGGCTGCGCAATTGCACGCAGAAAGATGCGGTGCTGGCTGAGGCCTTTCGGGTTTTGAAGCCCGGTGGACGTTTCTGCTGCCTCGAATTTTCCCATGTTGAAGTCGCTGCCTTGTCCACAATCTATGATTTGTGGTCTTTCAAGGTCTTGCCGCGCATGGGTCAGATGATCGCGAAGGATGCGGCGAGCTATCAATATCTGGCGGAGAGCATCCGCACCTTCCCGGATCAGGAGACGCTGGCCAATATGATGCGGGAAGCCGGGTTTGAACGTGTGAAATATCAAAATCTGACGGGCGGCATCGCCGCGATCCATACGGGTTGGCGCCTGTAAATATGGCGAAACGCATTCTCCTCATCATCACAGGCGGGATCGCCGCTTATAAGGGGCTGGCTTTGATCCGCCTGCTCAAAAAAGAGGGGCATAACGTCAATGTCGTGCTGACAGAGGGCGCCCTCAAATTTGTGACGCCGCTTTCGGTGCAGGCTTTGGCGGGCACGGAACCGCACACCGCGCTTTTTTCCCCGACGGAAGAAAGCCGTATCGGGCACATCGCCCTGAGCCGCGACGCCGATATGATCGTGGTCTATCCCGCGACCGCCAACATCCTTGCCAAAATGCATCATGGTTTCGCGGATGATCTCGCCTCGACCATCCTCCTCGCCACGGACAAGCCAATTCTTGTCGCGCCGGCGATGAATCATCGCATGTGGAACCATCCGGCAACGCAGCAAAATGTTGACGCCCTGACGGCGCGCGGCGTGCGCTTTGTCGGGCCAGAGGAAGGCGACATGGCCTGTGGCGAATATGGCCCGGGCCGCGCCGTTGAGCCGGAAGAACTCGTGCAGACCATTCGTGAAACCCGCGCGGATAAGATTTCGGACATTGCCAGCGGCCTGCGCGTGCTTGTCACGGCCGGGCCGACCCATGAGGCTATTGACCCGGTCCGTTACATCGCCAATCGCTCATCCGGCAAGCAGGGTTACGCGATTGCGGCCGCCTTCGCGCAATGCGGTGCGCATGTCACGCTGGTGAGTGGTCCAACATCACTCCCTGCCCCTGAAGATGTGGCACGCATCCATGTGACCACAGCGGAGGAAATGTTTTACGCGTGCCAGCATGTTGGCCCGGTTGAAATCGCTGTCTGTGTCGCTGCCGTGGCGGATTGGCGCCTCGAAACACCTTCGGCGCACAAGCTGAAAAAGGGTGAGGAAGAGCGTCTGCAACTCGCTTTGGTCAGAAACCCCGATATTCTGGCATCGATTTCACAACCAGGCCCGACGCGCCCCCCTCTCGTCATAGGTTTTGCAGCGGAAACTGATGATGTTCAGGAGAATGCGGCGCAGAAACGCACCCGGAAAAATTGCGACTGGATTGTCGCGAACGGTGTCGATGCGCAGAATGCCCCTTTCGGGCAGGATGACAACACCGTCATGATCATCGATGAAACGAGCACCGAGACCTGGCCCCATCTCCCGAAGGAGGAGGTGGCCGCGCGTCTCGTGCAGCGCGCCGTCCAGGCGGTTCGCGCAAGAACTTCCCATTCAGTATGAGGTCTTCCATGCCTGTAACTCAAGACATGATAAGCGGCCTCAAGGTGCGCGTCGTGCGGCTGCCACATGCGGCGGGGCTCGCCCTGCCACGTTACGCCAGTGACGGCGCGGCCGGATTTGATTTTATCGCGGCGATTGAGGCGGATTTTGTCCTCGCGCCCGGGGCGCGCGCCCTGATCCCGACGGGCCTCAAACTGGCATTGCCGCACGGATACGAATTGCAGATTCGCCCGCGTTCCGGCCTTGCGCTCAAAAACGGCATCACTTTGCCCAACACGCCCGGCACGATTGATGAGGATTATCGGGGTGAGGTCAAAATCGTCATGATCAATCTCGGCGCGGAGAGTTTTGTCATCTCACGCGGGATGCGGATCGCGCAGGGCATCGTCGCACCCGTGACGCGTCTGGAATGGCAGGAAGTGACGTCTCTCGACGAGACTTTGCGCGGCGAAGGGGGCTTCGGGAGCACAGGCGCCGCGCATTGAAACCATGACGTGATGTCAACCGGGAGAGCGGTGAACGCTGATGAAAACGCACCGATCGAGACTCAAGGCGGATCCGCTTCTCGGATTTTTATGGGCGGCGGCGCTTTTCATCATCTCATTTTCTCTGCTTGCATGGTTGCCGCGGCAAACTGCCGCTCTCCCGCCGAAAAATGCCGCCCCGATGGATGCGGAGGGGCTTGAGGTCTTCTCCGCCTTCCTCGTCACGCTTCTGCGCATGGTCATGGCGCTTCTGATCAGCCTGCCCGTTTCCTTCATCCTGACATCACTGTCACGCCGACGCCATATTATGGGCGTGACGCTGTCGGCACTGCTCGACCTTTTACGTTGTGCGCCCTTTATTGGGCTGATCGTGATTTTCGCCTTCATCAATTATGATCTCGCGATTATCCTCACCACCGCCACGAGTTTCGCCGTCCAGATCGGCTATGCATCGCGCGTCGCGGCGGCGGAAGCGCCCCCTGCCCTGATTGAACTCTGCCGGGCATTGGGATTGACGCGTTGGCAGATGTTCTGGCGATGCAAGGCCCCCATCCTCACACCCGGCATTATCGCCGCGCTCGGTGCGGCCATGCCGCTGGCGTGGCTGACCCTGATCGGCGGGGAGTTCATTCTTTCACACCGGGAAAGTCACGTCATTTCACTGGGGCTGGGCAGCTTGCTGCGGAACGGTTTTGCGGAGGGCCACGCATCAGTCTGGGTCGGCGCTTTGATCGCCACCGCCATCATTGTGCTCGGTTTCGAATGGATGGTGATCAACCCGGCGCGACACTGGTCTCAGCGCTTCCGGCTTCAAACCGCTTCACTTGTAGAGGAGAGTCGTTTTTACAGTTTTTTCCATCGCAGATTAGCTTCCAGCCTCCTTTTGAAATTCCTGCACCGTCAGGCGCTTTCCTTTGCCAATCGGCGTCTGCGGCGCACGAAAGTGGCACAACACCTTGACCTGACGCATGACCCCACGCCGCCCACACGTGCGAAGCTGCTCCCCGCGATATTGATTGTGATCTTCGGGCTGATGATCGGGTTTGACAGGTTTGCGCTTCCCCCCTTTCATATTCCGCTCGAGATTTTCGCTTCCCTCGCTGAAACGGCGTTCATCGTCCTGCTGGCATCGGCCATTGCGTTGGCGATCTGGCTGCCTCTGAGTGTTTTGATGCGCAGGCGGGTCGCGGCGCATCGGCCGATCCCGCGGCTTCTGAAATTCTGGACGCTCTTCCCGACATTTCTTGTTTTTCCTTTTCTGACGGATCTTCTCCCCACTAATGATTTCCCGCCTCTGACACTGACGCTCCTGTTCGTTTTTCTTTCAACCCAGGCGGGGGTTGCGGTGCATTGTTTTGAGGCCTTTCAACAATTCCCGACCGACCTGCTGGAGGTTGCGCGCAACCTTAATATGCGCGGTATCTTATGGTGGCGGAAAGTGTTTCTGCCCTGCGTCACGCCCTCACTGCGTCAGAACCTGGCGCACAGCGTGGTGATGGGGTGGCATAACGCCCTTCTGGCGGAATTGATCGTGGCCCTCCACGCCCCTACCCATGCTCCCGCTTTGGGCGTCGATCTGATCCAGGCCGTGACGCGCGGTGATGTGGCCGTAACTTTGATGCTCGTCATGCTCGTGACCGCCACTGCGTGGCTCTGTGTCCGCCTGATCGAACAAGATCCTTCGGAGGCGGCCTGATGCGCGCGCGCTCCATCATATCAGCGTCCTTTTGCCAAATTGAGGATGAAAGAGAGAAAACATCATGATGGAACCGCTTCTCTCCATTCGCGATTGCAGCAAAACCTTTCATAATGAGGGTCATAAAGATATCTCCCTCCTGGAAGATATCAGCTTTGACCTCTATCCTGATGAAATTGTGGGTATTGTTGGCCGTGCCGGGTCGGGGAAATCTTCCCTTCTGCGGATCGCGGCGGGGCTGATCCCTCCCACCACCGGAGATATTTACTGGAAAGATCAGGCGCTTAACGGCCCGACGCCGCATATCGGCATCGTTTTGCAGTCATTCGCCCTCTTCCCGTGGTTATCCGTCGCGGAAAATGTGATGCTCGGTTTGCAGGCCCAGCGTTTCCCGCCGCCGGAATGTGAGACGCGGGCACAACGCATGATCGACCTGATCGGGTTGGGCGGCTATGAAAACGCGATGCCGCATGAATTATCGAAATCCATGCTGCTGCGCGCCAGTCTTGCGCGCTCCCTCGTGATGGGGCCGGAAGTTCTGCTGCTCGATGAGCCTTTTGCGGATCTCGACGTCCTCAGCGCGGAAAATCTCCGCACCGATCTGATTTCCCTTTGGACGGAAAAGCGCCTGCCCACCCGCTCCATCCTGATCGTCACGCATAATATTGAGGAGGCCGTCCTCCTCTGTGATCGCATTCTGCTCTTCTCATCCAATCCGGGGCAGATTGAGCATGAGCTTGAAGTGCCCTTCATGCATCCGCGTAACCGCAATGACATGGCGTATCAGGGTTTTGTCGACCATATTTACACGATCCTGACGCGCCGCACGCCGATCGTCTCCGAGGCTGAATTGCCCGTGGAGGAATCCGGGCTCCAGAAAATGGAGGCACCGCCTTCGGTCGTTCTGCCCGCCATACCGGTCACGCTTCTCGTCGGGTTGCTGGAGGCCGTCGCGGCGGAGCCATTCAATGGGCGCGCGGATCTACCGCCGCTTGCGACAAGCCTGCAAATGTCGCTGGATGATCTCTTCGCGATCGGCGACTCGCTCCATCTTCTAGGCCTGGCGGAGCTGGAAGATGGCGACATCATCCTGACTGACCTCGGAAGCCGCTTCGTTTTAAGCGATCATGACGGACGCAAGGATATGATCGGGACCAGCCTCCTCCATACCGTCCCGCTCATCCGGCAGATTCGCGCGGCTCTGGATGAGGCGCCCTCTCACGTGATTGAAAAAAGCACCTTCCTGGAAGCCATGCGGGAGACGATGTCCTCCTCCTACGCCGCGCAGACATTACAAACGGCCATTAATTGGGGCCGGTACGGGGACCTCTATGATTTCGATGAAGAGACAGATCGTTTCCGTCTCATTGACCCGGATTAAAGCGCGTCGCGGTCTCAGACATCGTCACGCATGAGGGACAGAAATTGCCGTCGCGCTTTTTGCAGTTTGGGCGCGACGACCGCATTGCAATAGGCGTTTGACGGGTTCCGCGCGAAGAAATCATGGTGAGAGGCTTCCGCCTCCCAGAAATGGGCGGGGCCGCTGATCTCTGTCACCACATTCGGGCCCCATAATGCGGGAGATTTCGCCTCCTGCAAAGCGGCCTCCGCCGTGACGCGCTGCTCCGGCGTGAGGGCGAAGATGACGGAGCGATATTGCGTGCCAACATCATTTCCCTGGCGGTTAAGCTGGGTCGGGTCATGCGTTAGAAAGAAAATCTGGAGGAGTTGACGGTAAGAGATGACGTCCGGATCAAAAACGACCTGCAGCACTTCCGCATGACCCGTTTCACCCGTGCAGACGGATTTGTAGTCAGGGTGCGTCATATGTCCGCCTGCATAACCTGGCAGCACGCTTTCAACGCCCTTCAGCTTCCGAAAGATCGCCTCGGTGCACCAGAAACAACCATTCCCGAATAACGCAATTTCAGATCGGCGCATCCACCCCTCCCTTTACTTCTCTTAATCCCAAGTAAGGATAGCGCCATCCGCCCTGCACCTTACAAGCGTTAAATCGGATGTGACTTGCTTCATGGCGGTGACGGTATTATCAGCGTCAAACGTCATCATGACATGCCCTGCCTGGCTGGTTTGATCAATTCAGCGAGGAGACATCGCCGAGGATTGCTCATGCCCGTCTATCGCTCCCGCACCACCACTCATGGCCGCAACATGGCCGGCGCACGTGCCCTGTGGCGCGCGACGGGGATGACGAATGCGGATTTTGACAAGCCGCTGATCGCCATCGCCAATTCCTTTACGCAATTTGTGCCCGGCCATGTTCATCTGCGTGATCTCGGGCAGATCGTGGCGCAATCTGTGGCGGAAGCCGGGGGCATCGCGCGGGAGTTCAACACGATCGCGATTGATGACGGGATCGCGATGGGCCATGGCGGGATGCTTTACAGCCTGCCATCCCGTGAGCTGATTGCCGATTCTATTGAATATATGGTCAATGCGCATTGTGCCGATGCGCTTGTCTGCATCAGCAACTGCGACAAAATCACGCCGGGCATGCTCATGGCCGCCCTGCGACTCAATATACCCGTGATCTTCGTTTCCGGCGGCCCGATGGAAGCCGGAAAGCTGAACCGGCCCGGCATTAATCATGCGCTGGACCTCGTCGACTCCATGGTCGCCGCGGCCAACCCCAATGTGTCCGACGCGGATTCCGCCGCGATTGAAGAGGCAGCCTGCCCGACCTGCGGCTCCTGCTCCGGCATGTTCACCGCAAATTCGATGAATTGCCTGACCGAGGCGTTGGGTCTCTCCCTTCCCGGTAATGGCAGTCTCCTCGCGACCCATGCGGCGCGGCGAGAGCTTTTTGTGCAGGCCGGACATGTGATCGTCGATCTGGCCAAACGTTATTATGAGCAGGATGATGGTCGCGCCCTGCCCCGGTCCATCGCGAATAAGCAGGCTTTCGAAAATGCGATGAGCCTCGACATCGCCATGGGGGGATCAACCAATACGGTGCTGCACCTCCTCGCCGCCGCGCGGGAGGGGGAAGTTGATTTTCAGATGCAGGATATTGATCGCCTCTCCCGCCTTGTGCCCAATATCTGCAAAGTCGCCCCCGCCAAAGCGGATGTGCATATGGAAGATGTCCACCGCGCAGGCGGCGTGCCCGCCATTTTAGGGGAGCTTGATCGCGCAGGGCTGATCCACCGGGAGGCCCTGACCGTCCACGCGCCGACCATGGCGGAAAGCCTCGCGGCATGGGACATTGTCAATGGTCATGAAGCCGCCAGAATGCGTTTCCTTGCCGCGCCGGGCGGGGTGCGCAGTGCGCAGGCCTTCTCGCAGGCGAGCACTTATCACGACCTTGACCTTGACCGGAGTCACGGCGTCATACGTGATCGCGCCCATGCTTTTTCCCAGGATGGAGGGCTTGCTGTGCTTTATGGAAATCTGGCGGAAGATGGGGCCATCGTCAAAACGGCTGGTGTTGCGGAAAAGCTTCTCACGTTCTCCGGCCCGGCGCGCCTGTTTGACAGTCAGGAAGATGCTGTCTCCGCTATTCTTGGGGGGCGGATCACGCATGGGGATGTGGTGGTCATCCGTTATGAAGGGCCGCGCGGCGGGCCGGGTATGCAGGAAATGCTGTATCCGACCAGTTATCTTAAATCCAAAAACCTCGCAGAAACCTGCGCCCTGATCACGGATGGACGGTTCTCGGGGGGGAGTTCGGGCCTGTCGATCGGCCATATCTCGCCCGAAGCGGCTGAAGGGGGGCTGATTGCTTTGCTGGAGGAAGGCGACCAGATCGAAATCGACATTCCGCAGCGCCGGATGAAGGCCCTGTTGCGTGACGAAGTTATCGCCGCGCGCCGGGCGCGTATGGAAGCACGCGGTCCCGCAGCCTGGACGGCCGCGCGTTCCCGCCATGTTTCGGGCGCGTTGAAAGCCTATGCCGCTATGACGACAAGTGCCGCGCATGGTGCGGTGCGGGATGTCACCACCCTCACCCCTTCACCCAAACGCGATTAAAAGCAGGGCACACGCATGTGGAGGGAGACTTGCCCGCGCGTCAGTTGATCGCGTTCAGGCGGGCCACGGCTTTTTCCAGACGGGCGATATCATCCGCGAAGCTCGCCGCGCGGGCGCGATTTTCCTCAACGACTTCAGGTTTCGCGCGCTCGATGAAGGCCGCATTGGCGAGCTTCTTCTCGACCTTCTCCAGCTCACTGCGCGCTTTTTCAATTTCCTTCCCCACGCGGTTTTTCTCAGCGGTCACGTCAATCAGGCCCTCAAGGGGCATGACCAATGTCGCGCCCTGCAGGACGCTGAGCGCGGCCGAACCAGGCGGTGCACCATCGAGCATGTCGATTGTCTCAAGCCGCGCCATTCTCTCAATAACGGGGCGCCACGCTTCAATGCGTGCCGGGATTCCTGCACCCGCTTCCTGCAGAAACACCGCGATCTTCTGACCTGCCGGCACATTCATCTCCGCCCGCAAAGCCCGGATTTCCGAGATCAGCGCGATAATCCACCGGACTTCGTCAATCGCCGGGTCACTCTGCGCATTCTCCGAGAATTTTGGCCCGGCTTCAGAGGGCAATGCATTTTGATGGCCGAGATTTTCCCATAGCACACTGGTGACGAAGGGAATGACCGGGTGCAATATCGTGAGAATTCTGCTCAGAACGTAAGACGCAACGCCTTGGATCTCTCCCCGCGCAACAACATCCTCACCTGTAAAGAAGGGCTTCGCAAACTCAAGGAACCAATCGCAGAAAATGTTCCAGACAAAGCGATAAGCCTGCCCCGCATAGTCATCGAAACGATAATGATCAAGCGCTTGCTGCGCCGCGCTTAAAGCCATATCGGCTTCTGCCAGAAGCCACTTTGCCAAAGGGGTCTGCACCGCAGCGGGGTCAAAAGCCGGGTCCGCCTTGACGCCATTCATTTCGCAGAAACGCGCCGCATTCCATAGTTTCGTGATGAAGCTGCGATAATCCTCAACGCGCTTGCGCCCGAAGCGGATATTGCGGCCCGGCCCCGCCAGCGCACAGATCGCCATGCGCGTCGCATCCGCGCCATATTCCGCGATCAGCTCCAGCGGGTCCAGCCCGTTACCTTTGCTTTTTGACATTTTCTGGCCGTGCTCGTCACGCACGAGCCCATGAATGACAACTGTTTCAAAGGGCGCTTTACCCGTGAAATGCAGCCCCATCATCATCATGCGAGCCACCCAGAAAAAGATGATATCAAAGCCGGTCAGAAGCACGCTGGTCGGGTAATATCGCGCCAGCTCCGCCGTCTTCTCCGGCCAGCCGAGTGTCGAAAAGGGCCACAAAGCGGAGCTGAACCAGGTATCCAGCACATCTTCATCCTGAGTCAAAGCCACGTCACGCCCATAATGCGCGCGGGCCTTCCGGCATGCGCCCACATCGTCATGCGCCACAAAGACCGTGCCATCGGGGCCATACCATGCCGGGATGCGATGCCCCCACCATAATTGGCGACTGATGCACCAGGGCTGGATATCCCGCATCCAGGCGAAAAACGTGTTTTCCCATTGCTGGGGCTCAAATTTTACGGATTTATCCTCAACAGCCTGTATCGCGGGCTGCGCCAGCGTCTCAGCATCGCAGAACCATTGCGTCGTCAAGCGAGGCTCCACCACGGCGCCACCGCGTTGGGCATGCGGTATGCTCAGGCGGTGCGGTTCCACTTTGACGAGGAAACCCATTTCCTCCAATTTTGCGACGATCAGCTTGCGCGCTTCAACGCGATCAACGCCCGCCAGCTCCCTGACGAAAGCAGTGTCCGTGACATCCTGTACGTCGCGCAGATCACCCGCAATTTCGTCAAGGGAGACGGCAGCCTGCGCATCAAAAATACTCGGCATGGCGAGGTTATGACGCCGACCGAGTGCAAAATCATTAAAGTCATGCGCCGGGGTGATTTTCACCGCCCCCGTCCCTTTTTCAGGGTCGGAATACGTGTCCGCAACGATGGTGATCTCGCGCCCGACGAGCGGCAGGATAATGGTCTGGCCGATCATCTCGCGGTAACGCGTATCATCGGGATGCACCGCAACCGCCATATCAGCCAGCATCGTTTCCGGACGTGTCGTGGCCACGGTGATCCGCCCGCCATTTTTCAACGGGTAGGCAATATGCCACATGGAACCGTTGACATCCCGGTTCTCGATTTCAAGATCAGATATCGCCGTGCCGAAGACCGGGTCCCAATTGACGAGCCTCCGATCCCGATAAATCAGTTTCTGCTCATAAAGCGTGACGAAAACCTCCCGCACGGCGCGGGAAAGGCCATCATCCATCGTGAAGCGCTCACGCGTCCAGTCCGCCGAGGCACCAAGCTGACGAAGCTGGGAGACAATTGTGCCACCGTAAGTTTCCTTCCAGTCCCAGACGCGGCGCAGAAATGCCTCGCGACCGAGCGCCGTGCGGGAGTGCCCCTCCTCTGCAAGTGCTTTCTCGACGACGAGTTGTGTGGCGATGCCGGCATGGTCCGTGCCGGCCTGCCAAAGCACATTGCGGCCTTCCATACGCTTTGCACGGATAATAATGTCCTGAAGTGCAAAATTAAGTGCGTGGCCGAAATGGAGAGAACCCGTCACATTGGGCGGCGGAAACATAATGGTGAAGGCCGCCCCGTCCTTTGCGGGGTCCGCTTTGAAAAACCCGGCATCCTCCCATTCCTTGTAAAGGCGCGCTTCAAATTTGGAAGGATCAAAGGATTTGTCCAGCATGGCATACCTATAGAGTGGGCGACGTCAACAGCGAGCCCATAGCAAAAAAACCCGTTTATGGCACCCTGCAAACAGGTATCGAGATGGATAAAGCGTTAATAAGGGGTGCGGGCCGATTAGAATTTGGCCCGAAACACTGGGCCTGACGCCATCAACGACCTGGCTGCTGGGTGGCAACGTCGCTGATGCCCCATAATTTGTGCCGCACGGCCTTGTAATAGGCCTTCTCGTCATAAAGGGGCACATTGATTTTCAGGTCAGAGGCTGTCAGGCGTCCGATCGCGGCGGCAACCGTATAGGATGATTTCACGAGCCCGGCGAGATTCTGGATAAGGGCCGTCTGAGATTGTAAAAGTGTCTGCTGCTGCTGCAAAACGGCGAATGTCGTCGCTGTGCCCACAACGGCCTGCTGCTCAATCCCGTCCAAAGCAACCACGTTGGCGTAAATCGCCTCACGGTTACTGGTGAGAGAGTCGCGATAAGCGCGCATTTGCTGCCAGTTTGCCGAGGCGAGCTGCGCGGCACGGCGACGTTCCACATCGGTTGCGCGGCGCGCCGCCAGATATTCCTGCCGCGCCTCGCGCACAGCCGCATATTCCGCGCCACCTTGATAAATCGGGAGGGATAACGTCAGCAAGGCGTATTTATTATCAGTTTCAAGGCTGCCATAACCCTGATTTTTGACACGCTGATAGGCTGCCGTTGCGGAAATCTGCGGCATCAGCGCCGACATCGCGACCGAAAAAGCGTCCCTCTTCGCTGCCTGCATGAAAAGGGAGTTGATGACGTTCGGGCTGTTTTCCCCCGCCATGCGCACGATTTCAGCTTCGTTTTTTAACGGAATGATCAGAGGTTGCGGCGCTTTAAGGTTTGGCGCGGCGGGGATGCCCACGACCTGCAGATAAGTTGCCTGCGCCGCCTGCAAGCTGCCCTCCGCATTGCGCAGATTCGCTTCAGCGTAGGACACGGCGGCCTGCGCCTGCGCGACATCTGTTTTGGTGATTTCACCATCGCGGAAACGGATACGCGTCGCCTCAAGCTGTTGAGAGAGGACGCGCTTATTATTCATGTTGATCTGAAGAAGCTGCTCCGCCTGCACCACGCCGATATAAGCATCGACTGTATCGAGGAAAACCTGTTGCTCGGTCGCGATAAGCTGCGCGCGTTCCGCACGGACGGTATTCTCCGCCTGGTGGGTTTTCGCTGTGGTCTTGCCACCTTGATAGATCGGCTGTTGAATGGTCACACCGGCGGAATAACCTGGCGTGGCGTAGGAGCGGTTCGACGCCGGTGTGCCGAAGGGGGAACCGGGTGACGCGGACTGCGCCCCGTAAGCGTTGAAACCCTTATAATAGCTGCCTGCGAGATTTGCCTGAATAGTCGGACGCCATCCCGCGAGGGCCTCGGGCACCTGCTCGTCCGTTGCACGAAGCTTGGCGCGCTCCTGCTGCAAAGTGGGGTTTGTGAGGTATGCCGATGCGAGGGCTTCCTGCAAAGTATGGGGGATGAATTTCGGCGAGCCCGCGCCATCATATGTCTGCCCCAGCGCAGTCCCTGAGCTGCATATTGCCAGAAGTCCAACACTAATTGACGTGGTCGGCTTTACCGCGCGCATCATGATCCTGTCGTGCCCCTATGTCCGTCACCCAGCATAACCCGCTACAAAGCAACCCACCATAGCGAGACAGGGACCATACTACGCCCGCAACATTAGGAAAACGAAAAAGGCGCCCCCTACCACGATCAACGCGTTTTGCCCTTGACGTGTGACGGGAGATAAAGAGATATAGGCGCCACAGCCGAGGTCCGGTGGCAGAATGGCTATGTAGCGGACTGCAAATCCGTCAATGTGGGTTCGATTCCCGCCCGGACCTCCACCTTGCATAAAAAATGCGGGTTTTTCAGCACTTTAGGAAATTGTTTTACAGTTTTGGGTGCGCTGTTTTACAGTTTTATTTTGTCACATCAAAACGCCGTAAGAGCGGATCTCTCCCAAGCAAGGCCTCTCAGCAACGCGGCGCGCCCCACCCTTGATGCTTTCTTCAACCTTCGGCACATTGCGACGGCGGGAGCAATTGCGGTCATAAAATGACCGGGCCATGTGAAGAGTCATCTGGGCCGCCAACGTGATGGCGCTCAGATTGCCTACCTTGGCAGCGCTCATGGGTGCATCAAAGTGTCTTAGATCGAAATTGCTTTGAGCTCATTGCCGTAACTTGACAGCACTAATTTTTCAGACCACAATTGTGGGATGAAATATAAGCAAGGTGGGAATCGATGTTCAAGGAGGTGCGCGAGCAAGTTATCATAGATGATCCCGACGACGTCGAACGAGCACTTCGTGAGATTCATTTGACAAAAGAGGGTGTCCTCGCCATTCGAGATAGATCGTATGGTCACTATCTAAACACGAGCCCTTTGGCTCCTCGGACCGCACCGGGCGTGAACGCTTACAATACCGGGATTGAAACGGCTCGCGAGATTTACTGCGTTTTAGGTTGGATTCCTGATCGTAAGAGGGGAATTGAAACCATCATCCACGTGGAGTCGGGTATTAGGGTCGGATATCATAGTGTCACCCAAGCTTGTAATCGGTACATATGTCCTCAACCAATTTCAAGGAAGGGTCCAGCTTCCGAAACGCTTTGTGAGTTAAATTTTTTTTACAAAAGTCGGTATCGAATTACCGCTTTACCAGCCAAAAGCTGAGAAACGAAAGCCGGTCTATTTCATTATGGTTGACAGGAAAGGAGCTGTCGAAGTTTCTCTTCCAGTCTTAAAGGCAGGATCGTATATCTCGATGGCAAAGCGCATCTTCGTCAGCGACGGCTCAGATATTGACACAGAGAATTTTGATTTTGAGAGACGAGATGAATCTCCGCTGGACGATTTTGATATCGAGGTATCCCGCCGGGAAAACTAATCATGTTTTGCCGTAAGCGATTGACCCTTGCTCGCGAACGCCGCGGCTTGACCGGTCGCCAATTGTCTGAGCTGAGCGGCATCAATGCGGTCACGATTTCGCGCTTGGAAAGTGGCCCAACTGAATCTCCGTCGTCAGACACTTTGGCTCGCCTTGCTCAAACTTTGAATTACCCAGAAGCTTTTTTCTTCAAAGAAGCGCCGGAGCAGCTCCAAACAGATATTGTTAGCTTTCGCAGCATGAAAAAAATGAACGCTGCGCAACGCAATGCCGCACTTTGGGCAGGATCGCTTGGATTGGAGATTTATGATTGGCTTGAGCAAGAATATTATTTGCCAAAACCATCCCTTCCTGATCTCAGACTTATCGGAGACGCGGAGACCGCTGCAAGCCACTTAAGGCAAGAGTGGGCTTTGGGTGATCGACCCATTGGTAATGTTCTCCGACTACTCGAATCAAAAGGCGTTCGCATTTTGTCGCTTGAGGAAAAAAACAAGTCGATCGACGCGTTTTCCTTCTGGCGTAACGAAAGACCGTTCATTTTTCTCAACACGTTCAAAACTCCAGAACGCAGCATTTTCGATTGTGGTCACGAATTAGGGCATTTGGTTCTGCACAAACATGGTGATCTTCCTAAGTCGGGAAGATCGAAGTCCAACAATGGTAGTGAGTCGGAAGAAATTGACGCCGACCGTTTCGCATCTGCGTTTTTAATGCCGGAGCACGATGTCAAAGCGGTGATCCCACGGAATTTCATCAACGCGCGACGCATCATTGACGCGAAAAAACGTTGGAAAGTCTCTGCTATGGCTCTAACACGCCGACTTCATCGATTAAAAATGCTCAGCGATTGGCAGTATCGGACGCTATGTATTGATTTAAGTCGATCTGGGTATCGAACCTCCGAGGCCGAAGGCATCGAAAGAGAGACATCCGTGGTCTGGGACAAAGTTTTGAAAGATATGTGGTCCAGAAAGATGACGAAGGAAGATTTAGCTAGACACCTCAATATGCCTCACGACGAGGTCGAAAAGCTTGTGTTCGGATTGGTCGGTAAGATTGCGGCCCCCGAAAAAAGTAAGCGACACCTGACTGTCGTTTGATTTGTCAAGCCTAAGGATCCGGCCCTTTGAATACCGACGTTTAGAAATATGGATTTTAGTCGCTCAGCTATATAAGAAGCCTCAAGCGCCTCGATTGTGCGTAAGCGTATTGCTTCTAACGCGATCGTTTCATCGCGCCACCTTCCAAGAGATCGATCTGTCCTCCGTCCCGCTCAACGCCCAAGCGTCGCGCGCAGTGCGGCGTTGATGCGTGACTGCCAGCCCGGGCCTTGCTGGCGATAGGTCTCGACGATGTCTGCATCCAGGCGCAACGTGACCTGAGTTTTCGTTGTCTCCTTACGCGGGCGGCCGCGGCGGACGATGCGGGACCCTTCGCGAATGGTCGCGGCGTCGAAAAATGCGTCCGTGAGTTCGGGCGCATCGTCCGGGTCACGCAATTCGGGCTGACCAGAGCTTTGTTTCTTTCTCATGTGCATACCTCATTGAAATAATGCGCCGCGATTGACCCCTTGGTGTCCATACGATCACAACAAGACGTCCTGACAAATGCCCGGCGGTGATGAAGCGAGGCTTGTCATAATCAAAACGCGTATCTTCGACGGTCGCAGTCCGCCCCGAGAACACCGACGCGGCATCACGGAAATCGAGGCCTCGTTCGCTCAAGGTCTTCTCTCGCTTCGCGGGATCGAATGTGATGCGCATTATTTTATGTAGCTACATTATAATCAGGAGTCAATCTTTTTTGTAACGACAAAAATGAATAGCCGTCGGCTGAAGCATTTGCAGGCAGGACAGGAGCGCGATTCTGGATTCCCTCTATCCAACGGCAATACATGCGATTGGTTGAGCCATTCCCTCTTGAAACTCCACCGTGCCTCAGACGCGCGTTTGTTTCGTGGAATTGCTGTTTGTCTGCGGCAATCATCCGGGTAAGGCGTCAAGACGACTATCGTGACATGAGAAGAGTTGACGTTGGCCCGACTTCGAAGTACTCTATGACAAGATAGGCCTGCCCCTTAAATACCACAGTTAAGGCCCCTGCCGAGGCGGATTTTACCGTTTCAGCGTCCGTAAATCATCCTGATAAGCCGTTTATTTCGAAATCTTGACGCCATCCCGGTATCAACCGGTTCTGCGCGCCAGGATCCCGAATGAAAAAGCGCCCGTCACCGGCTGAGGCCATCGTGCTTCCGCAAGGGCCATCACTTTAATGCCAAAGTCAATCCAGCTAAGGCCACTCCAAGAATGGCCAAATGGCTTGCACTCCCGATGGGAAATGTCGGGAAAATGTCAGGTTTCGACGTCGCAAATGCGTCCTGACAGTGTCTGACGTCAACCAGTCCAATCGGCGCTTCCGAATTTCGTAGAGCCGTCCAAGCCCCTATGCTTATCGAAATCATGAGTCGCGCGCGGCGGAAGCCGTTTAGCACGCAATCCATGACGCCCGTCTGACCGGCAGGCGAAGCTTTTCCCGGCGCCCGCATCGTGCCCGCCTCCCAGACAAATCACGGCAACTAAAAAATTCCGGTCTTTTCAAAAAGGAAAATAATAATGGCAATCACTGGCCCGACATCCGGTTACGCGGCGGGTGAACAGACAAATCTCACTCAACTCGATTATGCGCAGGAAATCCGTTTCGGTGTCGCCCCTTCAGACGGTTTCAGACGCCTGCGCCACGCTGGTGAAACACTCGCCGTGCAGGACATCACTGCGACACCTGATGAAATCAACGCCATACCGGAGGAGGCCGAGACCGTTCTCACCGGTCGAAGCACAAGTGGATCAATTTCCGGTTTGCTGTCCAATGAAACCTATGATGATTTCATTGCAGCCATCATGGGGATAGAGTGGTCGGAAGGCACGACCTACCAGGCGACGGATGATGCCCATCTCCCGGCACTGTTATTGACGTACGAGGCTTTCGAATTTTCGACATATGAGAATTATTCCGTCATGTCGGACTGGCCTGTTAACGGGCTGGTCAAAATTGCTCTCGGCGAGTTGACACTCATCCTGCCCTACACGACCAGAATTATCGGGAAACACGGATCGTCAACCGACACGCTGTCATTTTCACGCCAGGCGGGTGAGGCATATTTCAAGCAGTTTTTCCCGGATCGGGCGATCACGGAAAGGATTATCTGTCCGCAGGGATTTACTTACACCCCTGTCGGAATTGTGAATGGTTCAGTCGGGAAAACCTTCGCCCTGCGCAAAACAATCTCGGATCGCCATCATTTATTTACCGGCAATATGGTCTCGCAAATCCAGCTGAACTTTCAGGCGCAGCAAACGCCGACAATTCAGATGGATTTTATCGGGGCGAATCTTGAGCTGACAGACGTGTCGAACCTGGAATATGTCGCGGCCGCCACGACGACACGCATCATGGAGGCCGGGAATTTCAGCGCCTTTTTCATTGACGGGACGTCATATGATGGCGCCGTCCAATCCGCGACCCTCACCCTTACCCGAAATGGCGCCGCGCAGGATCAGGCACTCGGCGGGATGGGCGCCGCGGGCATCCAGTTTGGCGCATTGAAGGTCACGCTGGAAGCGCAGATTTATTTCCGCAATGACGCGCTCATCCAACTTTGGCAATCCGGCAGGAAAGTGCAGATATCCTTCAGCATTGTGGATGATCAAGGCAAGGGCTACCAGTTCATATTGCTCAATGCGCAGCTCTTCAATTTTACAGCGCCGATTGATCAAAAAAACAAGACAATGATCTTGCGCCTGCCCTTCACCGCGCACCCCTATCCTGGCGGCGGCACCATCGCCGTGCACCGTATCGGATAGGCGATATCAGGTTTCGTCCGCGACATTCGCCCGTGACGGAAGCCTTTCCGCGCGTTGGCGCCATTTTATCGTGGATAGCGGCCGGACTGCGCGATTTTGACGCAGTGACCGCTTTGAGAAGCTCTTCACAAAAACAAGCAAGAAATTCGGCGATTCAAAAGCCGTGAGAGGTAAATCATGTCCAATTCCGACTCAAATATCTGTGCTCCTGAGGGCCTCGTCCTTGATGAATATACTGTGTCCGGAGATGGCGGCCGTACGCGTTCAACCATGGCGGATGTCGTGAAGAACATTGACGGGCTGGCCAGCGCCGTCGCCTCCATGACTCAGCTCGCCGCTGAAACACAGGAGAAGGCGCAGAATGCCGCCACCAATGCCTATGACGCGATGGAAGCTGCCGGGTCAGCGTTAGAGGAAGTCGACAGGGCCCTTAAATCTTCCGACGTTTACATCCCGGACCATGATGCGGTGCCCGGGATGGTGAAAGGCATGGTCCAGGGCGCGACGGGCCGTTTTACGCGGCCGATTATCGGCCAGGGTTATCAGCAGACCTGGAATGACCCATCCGGGCGCGCCGGCACGTCTCATATCAACATCAAGCCTTCCGGCGTCGGGGGGCACTGGTTTTACGATATAGAGACATACACAACCTCGCTCGACACGGATGCATGGGGCGCGGCGCTCTATTCCGGCTGGGGATACGCTCATTTCGGTAAACCGAAAACGTCAGCTTCTGTCTGGATCGGCAGGCCGGATTCCGGCAGTTGGCAATATCTTAACTACTTCTGCGCGCCGACATCCTTCATCTGGAATAATGATGTCACGCACGCGAAATCCGTCGATGTGGGATGGGTGGCGCGTGGCGGCTCCGGGCAGGCGACAGATGGCACGTTGAGCTTCCGCGGCAGCATGCTCGGACCGGACACGAATGATTTTACCGATCTGGGAACGGCAGATAACCGCTTCAGGAATCTCTATCTGTCCGGCAATGTGCAGATGACGTCGGATATCAAGGTCAAGCGCGTCATTGAAGATCTGCTCGACCTTGATGCCAGCTATCGGGACAAGTTGCTGGCCTTTTACGATGCTCTGCACCCGAAGCTTTTCCGTTACAAAGCCGATATGACTGAAGGAGCGCGGGAAGCCCCTCTCCATGTCGGCGTTGTTGCCCAGGATGTTGAAGCCGCCATGCTCCATGCGGGTCTCGACCCAGCGGACTGGGCGCTCTGGAGTCAGCAACAGCGTTACGAGCAAGTACAAATCCCGGAAGAAATGCAGGCGCAGGAACTGACGGTCAATCCGGAGACGGGTGAGAAGAAATCCTTCACCCCCCCGGTACAGAAATATCGTTATGAAACCCGACCTGTCCTGGATGAAAATGGGCAGCCGATCTGGATGCAGGCGCTTATTTACGCCGAGCTGCAAATGCTCCTGAGCGTGTGCGAGCGCCTGAAACGGGAAGCTGTGGAGCAGAAACAGGCCGATTTGGAAAAGCGCCTCGCAGCGTTGGAGGCGGCTCATGGCGTCTAATCCCGGTTACGGCGTGCCGGTCAAGACACGCCTTAACGTGTCGGGTCCGCAAAATCTGCCGCAAGCGCTATACGGCGACATTGTTTACTGCCTGGTCCTGTCCGGGAATGTCGCCCTCACCATCGAAAAAGGCCATCCGGCAGAACGCCAGTCCATGACGCTCGTCATTCAGCAACCTGTCTATGGCGGGTGTGAACCGACATGGCCTTCTGATGTGCATTGGGTGGAAGGGCGGATACCGTTTATCGACAGCCGCCCCGGGGCCATCAGCGTCGTGACTCTGACGCGATTTGATGAATCCGGCTTGATATTCGGGAGGATGGGGTTTTGAGCAAGGACGTCAAAATTCCGACAACGGGTTATGTTGAACATGATGGCGTTCTGGCGTGGGGTCCGGCCGCCATCAATGAATTCAAAACCGTCACCATCGACCGGCCCCGCCGCGTCATGCGCTTTCTAATCGATGGCGATTTCTCCGACCCGAACGCCTCCAATATTCCGGTTTCCATTTCCGTCTATGACGGGACCCTTCCGCTTTTCAGTGCGGTTGGCCTGCGCAATGTGCAAGGCCAATCGAGTCAGGAAGCGATGAAGAAAAACTTCAATCTCAAATTGCGGCGTCCCTCGAACGGAAAAAAGCTTTATGTGAAAATGGGTGACTGGTCGCCCGTCTCGACGATCACGCTGAAAGGTTACGGCACGGATCGGACAATGGTGCGAGAAACCACCACAACCGAGCTGTGGCGACAGATGCATGCCCACCCTGATCGTCTCCTGGCGCCGATGTCAGCTTATAAATATTGGGACAAGCATGATCTCGGCATGCATCTGACGGCGTCCTTCAGCACGTATGGCCTGCCATGTGAATTATGGTGGAACGGGAAATTCCAGCAACTCGTCGTCTGGCGATCACGCACGACCAACGATGATTATCTAATGGACGATTCCAATCGTAACCACATCCTGATGCAGGCTGAGCATTTGATCGACCTTTGGGGTCGTGATTTTGACAGCACAGGATGGTCGATCCAATCCCCCAAAATCAAAGATTATGAAGAGCAGGATGACATCTCACAAAAAGCCCCCGTCGTGCAGGCGGCGTGCGAAAGGCTGTTCAGATGGTTCCAGGCTTGTCGCGCCGATGAAACCCGGTTGCGACAGGAGATGCATCAATATCTGCACCTGAAATCATGGCTCGATTATATTTTGCTGGTCAATGTGACCGGGTCCTATGATTCATTTCAGAATAATTTCTTCCTTGGCACGTGGGATGCGAAGAAGTGGAGCATCTGGCCGTTTGATCATGACCGCGCCTTCGGGGTGTCGGCATGGCAGGACATCAACCAGGCCGCGCCGGATAAAATCGGGTGGATCACGCAGCGTGGTTATCCTGCTGATCAGGATCCCGGATTTCTGGACATCCTTACGCGCCGCCTCCGCCCTGAACTGCGTGCCAGATGGGCGGAACTGCGTGGAAGCGGGATCATCTCAACTGACAATCTGAAGAAGATCATCCTGCGCCAGATCGCCCTGATTGACCGGGATTCGATGGTGGATGACCTCAAAATCTGGCCGCTCTGGGGCAATAACACAGTCCGGGTGGATATCCCCTATGATGGGCGCTGGACAGTCTCCTACATTATTGACTGGTTCCGCCAGCGCGTCGCCTGGATGGATCAGGAGTGGGGATACCCGCAGGAACAGGATCAACTCAGATGACCCCTTCCCATCGCGGCGGCCAGACGTTCTCCCCCTTCTCTCAGACGGAGCGGCACCACGCATTCAGTACGCGAAAAAACGACGAGTATATGTGCGGATCGGTGATTGGCGGGGCATTGATGTTGCCTGAAAATCAAAATCAATTTATAATGAAGCGTCGGTAAAAATATCGATTTCAAGAAATTGGAAGAGACAGTTAATGTCCGCAAATTTGTCCGGTTTCCTCCTGATCTTCGCCGCATCCCGTCCCCCTCTGCCTCAAAAACATGGACAGAAGGTTGACTGCTCCATGCGCGGGATGGCGACCTCATTGCAGGTTCGGACCTCGCGCGTGCGTACCCCTGAATAAAGATACAATCTCAAACGCTTGACAGGTGGAACTTATCCGGCATTCCACGTCGGATAGAACGTTGCGCGCAACTTCTTTTTCAAAAAAAAAGAGAAAGAATAATAATATGCACGAAATTATTTATAATAAATATCGATCGGTTTCAGGTTTCGATAATCGGCAGCGTTTTCTCGTTCTCCATTACACTGCCGGGAATTTCGCGAGCTCAATCGCGGCCCTCACCGGCCCTCTCGTCAGTGTGCATTACATCGTACCAGATGAGACAGATCCCTCCTATCGGGCTGCCGGTTACACGGACACAAAAATCTTCAATCTTGTGGATGAAAAAGATCGCGCCTGGCATGCCGGAGTAAGCTACTGGCGCGGCCGCAACAACCTCAATCACTCATCCATCGGCATTGAGATTGTCAATCTGGCGACGGATGATCACGGCGTCTTCACCTTCCCCCCCTATCCGGAGAAGCAAATCGCGGCGGTGAAGGAACTCGTGCACAGTATTTTGCAGCGTTACCCCGATATTGATCCGCGCAATGTCGTCGCCCACTCTGACATCGCACCCAGCCGCAAAAGTGACCCGGGACCGAAATTTCCGTGGAAAGAGCTTTATGATGAAGGCATTGGTACATGGTACGATGCGGCGGACAAGCAGAAATTCCTTGATGTGCTTTCCGCATCCGGGCTGAAGATGCTGCGGCCAAGTCGGTGCATGATCCTCGAACTTCTGAACCGGTTCGGATATGACGTTTCCGGCGCGTCGACGTCAGCGGGCTTCACAAGTTTGATACGCGCCGTACAACTCCATTATCGCCCCGAAAAATATGATGGCGTTCTCGATGATGAGACGATCGCGATCATCCTCTCCCTCGCTGAAAAATATCCGGATTTATAAGCCCAGCTAACTTGTCGGGGCGCACGGTCCTGTGTCGATGCCAGGAACCACCATGCATATGCATGAAAAACATAACGTTCCGAAAAGGCCGTGTCGTCCCCGCCGCCCTGTCAGGTCAAACCATCCTGAATGGTGATGCCCCTGTCGCATCGCCATGCGCCATCGCTGAGGGCTCAGCCAGGGCGCCGATTGGCGTATGCCGCAGCGGCACCAAGGAGGCCCGGCTGGTGATAAGTGATGATTTTGACGGGGATACGGCTCATCATCGTCTCAAAACGACCTTTTGCAATGAAGCGCTCCGCGAAGCCGGAGTGCGGGAGATGGTCCGCAAGACGCAACCCGACCCCACCCGCAATCACAACGCCCTGCGCCCCATGAGCCAAAGCGAGATCGCCGGAAATTGAACCGAGTGAGAGGCAGAAGCGCTCAAGCGCGGCGGCGGCGATGTCGTCATTACCGCGAATGGCCTGATCCCATAATTCCCGATTATGGCGTATGGCGGCGGGCGCACCGTGCATCTCGGCGATGACTTCATAAAGATTGCTCAGGCCCGGACCTGATACGACACGCTCAGCCGACACGCGCGTGAAACGCCCGCGCAGTTCGGTCAGGATGCGGTCTTCCACCCGGTCGAGCGGCGCAAAATCAATATGCCCCCCCTCCGTTTCAATCACGTCGTAACGTCCTGATTGACGCAGGAGGCAGGCCGCACCGAAGCCTGTCCCCGGCCCGACAACCGTGATGGACCCTGTCTCTGGCAATGGCACGTCAGAGCCGCAGAGATGCTTCAGATGCGCGTCATCCACTTGGGCGACGGCGTGGGCAACAGCACCGAAATCATTGATCAGCACAAAATCATCAAGCCCGAGACTATGCTTGAGATTATCAGGCTGAATAACCCAGGGGTTATTCGTCATTTTGAGAATATTGCCCTGGATCGGGCACGCAATCGCGATGCCCGCCTGGCGTGGCAGCGGGTTTTTCTGAGTCTGCGCGAAAGCCCGCCACGCCAGCGCCAGGCTGGCATGGTCGGCCGTGCGCAAAGTGACTTCAGGCGCAAGTTCCGTCACCCGTCCGTCAGCAATCTTCGCGACCGCAAAACGCGCGTGGGTTCCGCCGATATCGATCGCAACTACTTCCTGCATCAAACTGCCTTTATCTTTTCCTGTCTTCAGCCCCTGACGGCGCATAATGAGGCGCGGGGTCATGCCAGGCTGAATGTTCAAATTTGTCTGTTTACCCTTTAACGCGGGCCCTGTGATACCCGAATCGAACGCAACAACATATGGGCAAGATTTCGTGGCGTAACAGCTTCAATCATGCGTAACAGATTGAAGATCCTGGGAAAAGTAACATGTCCGCGTCGTTGTTTTAACGCTTTACTGATCACGGAAACAGCCTTCTCCGGCTTGGCGAGGAAAGGTTTAAACCCGTTAATGCGGCGGCTCATCCGAGTGTCAATAAACCCGAAAGAAACCAAAGTCACATTTACGTTATAGGGGGTCAATGCCGCCCGCAAAGCCCCGGCAAATCGCTCTATCCCGGCTTTTGAAGCACAGTAAGCGGCCGAGAAAGGCAGATCATGCCATGCCGCGACAGAGCCGGTGAAGACGATATGGCCGCGACGGCGTTTGACCATAAGCTCGGCCGCGACACTCGCGAGCCCTGTCGGCACCGCGTAATTGACCAACGCCGTCTCAAGAAGAATGTTAGGCGTCTCGACAACCCGCCCTGGCTGACGCATATCCGAAACCCCCGCATTGAGAAAAAGGAGATCAATCGGCGCCTGTGCCTCAGCTCTCTTAAAAGCATCGAGAGATTCCTGCATATTGCTGAGGTCAAGGACGACGATATCGGTTTCGGCACCCGCCGCCGCGCAAATTTTTGCTAAAGATTCGAGACGCTGGAGGTCACGCCCCCACAAGGAAATACGTCGCGCCTGTGCCGCATAATGTTGCGCAAGCGCCGCGCCAATGCCGCCCGATGCACCAGTTATTAAGACGTGGTCATATAACTGCAAACACTTTGACATTTCGGATGAACGTGACATTGAACAGGCTCTTGAAGTTAAAAACGCGGACCGGTTTACACCAGCTTGCTGAAAAGGGAGAAACTTTGTTTGAAAAATCGGTAACGCCGGTTGCCCAGCGTGCAGCGCATCCCGCCAATCATCCTGCGGGAATTTCAAGCGACAGGACGCAGGCCGTGACGATCCGGTCAGTCACAACCCGCAAGGATCGCGCGTTGTTCATAAAGCTGCCCCGCCTGCTTTACCAGGGGATGGCATCTTATACCCCACCGTTGGATATTGAGCAGAGGGACCTCCTCGACCCGGGCAAGGCCCCGATCTTCCGCCATGCCTCCGTGCAATATTTTCTCGCCTGGCGGGGTGCGCGGCCTGTGGGGCGCATTGCCGCCATCGTTGATTACGTCGCGACAGCCCATTGGGAGGAGCGGATCGGCCTCTTCGGGGCGTTGGATGCTGAAGCGGATGAAAGCGTGATCCGCGCCCTGCTTGACGCGGCCCGCGCCTGGCTTCGGGAAAACGGCATGGTGCAGATGCGCGGCCCCGTCACGCTCAACTGCCATGGAGATTCGGGGGTGATGATTACCGGGCAGGATGAAGCCCCCATGATCGCCACGCCATGGCACCCGCTTCACCTGCATCGCATGATGGAGCAGACCGGGCTGAAGAAGGAAATGGACCTCCTGACATTCCGCCTCGACCTGAAGCAGGATTACGATTTCTCTTCCCTGTTTCCGCAGGGTTTTGCGCCGGGGACGGGTCGGTATGAGGATATCTCGATCTCCCGCCTCTCGAAAAGGCAGATCGCCGCGCAGGGGGAGGTTTTACGGGCGCTTTATAATGATGCCTGGGCGGGCACATATAATTTTGTGCCCATGCAGGCGCACGAGATGCGCACCATGATCAAGGCTTTACGCCCCGTTCTCTGCCCTGAACATTACGTTCAGATCGATCAGAATGGCGCACCGGTGGCCATGGCGCTCGTCGTGCCCAATATTTTTGACCTCGCCCGTGATATAGGCCCCCATCCCTCCCCCCTTGGCTGGATAAAGCTTGCAGGGCGAATCATGACCCATCGCTGCGAATCGGCGCGTGTCATCCTTCTGGGCGTATCGCATCTCGTGCGCGGCACGATGCTCGGTGCCCTTCTGCCCCCATTGGCGATTTCAGAGTTATTGTCCCGCCGCAACCGTCTGCCTTACCGATATGTCGAACTCGGCTGGATTTTAGAGACAAACACGCCCATGCTGAATTTGGTGGAGCGTTTCGTCGCGCAACCCAACAAAATCCACCGCATCTACTCGGAAAGCCTCGCGGGACCGCCGAAAAATTAGAAATGCTGCCAGCCGCGGCGGGTCAATTGGTATGGCGCGCCCGTCTCGTCAAGCAATTGCGTCGCGGCGGGGCCGGGTTTGACGGTCCCGATGCGCGTGATCCGCACAGCGGCGCGCTGTGATGCCTCAAATATCGTGGCGGTGGCGGTTTCGGGGGCGGTGAAAAGCAGTTCATAATCATCCCCGCCCGTCACAAGCGCCTCAAAATATTTCTGCTGTAATGCGGGAGGGAGCTTCTCAGGAAGGGGAATATCTGCCGCGTTGAGCGCCATGACGACCTGGCTTTGCATAGCGATATGGCCGGCATCCTGAATGAGGCCGTCTGAAATATCGAGGCAGGAAGTCGCCACGCCGGGAGGGATCACATGCGGGCGGGGTTCAGGGCAGCGATAACGCGCTGCAAAACCATCATCAAGCTGGTCAATTTTGCCGGTTAAAGCCTGAAGGCCCAGCCATGCATTTCCGATTGAACCCGTCACCCAGATGGCATCGCCCGGGCGCGCGCCACCTCGCTTCAGGAGGTGGGCTTCAGGCACTTCCCCGATCATCGTCACGGAAATGACGAGTGGACCATCTGTCCGCGTGGTATCGCCGCCGATCAGGGCAAGATCGTAAACCTTCTGATCCGCTGCGAGCCCCTCGGAAAACCCTGCAAGAAAATTTTTTCCGCGCTGAGGCGGCAGGGTCAGATTGAGCAGATATGAGACAGGGCGCGCGCCCATCGCCGCAGAATCGGAGATATTGACTCGCAACGCCTTGCGCGCAATGAGGTCCGGCGGATCATCGGGCAGGAAATGAACATTTTCAACAATTGTATCCGTTGAAATGACCTGTCTTTTCCCGTCAGACACCGCGTTGAGGCAAGCCGCATCATCCGCGAGCTGGAAGGCCCCTGACCCGGCCAGAGGCGTGAAATATCGCGCGATGAGGTCAAACTCACCGCCTGGATGATCGTCCTCCTCGGTCATCATGATGCCAGGGGTGCGCCCTCCGTCTCCTGAGAGTCATGCCCCTGGGTGCGGCCGATCGCGTCCAGCACGCCATGCACGAGTTTTGACTCATCCCCCGAGAAAAACCCATGCGCCACGTCGAGATATTCGTTGATGACGATCCGTATCGGCACCCCGGTGCAGATCTCATACGTGCCGGCACGCATCAAGCAGCGCAAGACCGGGTCAAGACGTGAGAGCGGCCAGGTAGGCGGCAAAGCGCCGGTGATCAACGCGTCAAATCGCGCATCTTCTTTGACGACGCCGCGCACAATGCTCTCAAATAAGGCGCGATCAGCCATCGGGGCCTGACCTTCCTCAAATGAGCCCGTTTCATTCATTGAGAGGCGATGATCGGTGAATTGCGTGATGACAAGTTCGGCGCGCTCACCATTTTGCTCACATTGATAAAGCGCCTGAATGGCGGCCACGCGGGCGACAGTACGTGATCTTGTTGGTTCTGGGGCGGACGCGCCAGTCATTTAATCCTGATCCTTCGGTCGATCTGTTTCGGAATCCATAAGTTCGGGCTCCTTAAACGTCTTTTGCTGCATGACCGTCAACAGTTTTGAAAACGCCTCCAACTCCCGGAAATCGAGATAGACACTCGCGAACCGGACAAACGCCACCTCATCGACAGTCTTGAGAGCGTTCATCGCCGCCTCACCGATCTGGGAGGAGGAGACCTCACCCTCCCCCATCGCTTCAAGCTGACGCACAACCTTATTCACTAGGCGCTCCTGCTGCTCCTCATCCACGGGACGCTTGCGCAGGGCGACACGGACGGATTTACTGAGCTTGTCACGATCAAACGGAACACGGCGTTTGTCGTTTTTAACAACGACCAGTTCCCGCAATTGGAAACGTTCAACCGTGGTGAAGCGATTGGTGCAGGACGGACAGATACGCCGCCGCCTGATGGAGGCACCATCATCCGCAGGCCGACTATCTTTAACCTGGGTGTCCATGTGACCGCAGAATGGGCAGCGCATTGCCGGTCCTCGTGCCTGTGATGGGGGTAATATTATGCGGTCATGCAGCAGGTTTTGCACGCGTTTTAAACTGTCCGCACCGTTTTGACCTTATGATTTTGTTCAGGCGGGCCCTGTCAGGCATTTTTTTTCGCTTCGACCGTCGGTTTATTTTTGAAAAGGCTCAAGTCATCACGATGCGCACATGGTCTTATAACGTTGTCAGGACGCTTTTCTGTGCGTTCCTGATGATTTCTTTTCCCTGTTATGCGGATAATATGGATGAGGGGATTGAAAATGCCGGGTCCGGCGATCTCAACGCGGCGCGCGACCTGAATATTCGCGGATGGCTGCGTCTATCGCGCCATAATCCGGAAGTCATCAATATCTATATGGAAATCACAAATGAGGGGAAGGATGCGTTTCTTATCACCGGGATACGCTCCGATTCCTGCCCATCTATTTTCGGAGTCAATTTCGACCAGGATGACACGGAGCAGGCAGCAGAGATGTTCACCCATTTTACAATCCCACGTAAAATGACCCTCGTCTTCCCCCGCGGGGGGTATCACCTTGTCTGCCGCGGTTTTCAGCCTGAGAAGGGCGCGCCACAGCAGGTCACGCTGGATTTCCACTTTCTGACAGGCGGTAAGAAACGTGTCGTGCTGAACATGAATGATAAGGAGTTCTGAGCCGACGCCTAGCCAGCCTCAGCTTCCAGCTCTCGTGGAAGGGCGCGTCCGTGCGCACGCAGAATATCCAGGATCTGCTGGCCATAGCGCGCGATTTTATTATTCCCCAACCCTCTGATGTGTTCGAGCGCTGACATATCAGGCGGCTTCTCCGCGCAAAGCGCCGCGATGACAGCGTCATGAAATACCAGGTAAGGCGGGATGTTCTGACGCCGCGCCTCCTCCTTGCGGAAATTGCGCAGCGCCTCAAATATCGGCGCGTCTTCTTCCGCGACCGTCAGCTCTGACAATACGCGTTCGGACATGGCGGCGCGGCTGGCAGCTTTATGAAGGTCCCGCTCATCCTTCAGCATGACGGCACGCTCACCACGCAATATGGGCCGCACCTCCTGGCCGTTGAGTTTCAGGACCTTATGCTCACCATCCAGCATGATGATATTATGCGCGACAAGCTGGCGCAGAAGGCTGCGCCACCATTTCTCAGTCTCGTCCTTACCCGTGCCGAACACTGTCAGATGCTGATGCGCATGGGCCGCAACGGCGGTGGTGAGGCGCCCACGCAAAACGGACACGACCTGCGTCGCGCCGAAGCGCTGTCCCATGCGGTAGATTGCGGAAAGCGCTTTCTGCACGGGTATGGACGCATCGAAAAGGTTGAGCGGCCGCTGACAATTATCGCAATGCCCACATTTCCCCTCGAAATCCTCGCCGAAACAGGCAAGTAATTGCTGGGTGCGGCATTTTGTTGTCTCGGCAAAGGCGATCATCGCATCGAGGCGGTTGCGCGCGATTGCGCGGGCTTCCTCCGGCGCAGCGGACTGGTCGAGCCAGTATCGCGCGCGGGCGATGTCTTCCATGCCGTAAAGCAGGTAGGTCTGAGAGCGCTCCCCATCACGCCCGGCGCGCCCGATCTGCTGATAATACGCCTCCGGTGAGGCTGGCATATCGAGATGCACCACGCAGCGCACATCGGGCCGGTCGATGCCCATGCCGAAGGCAATTGTGGCGACCACGACCAGCGGCTCCCCGCTTCTAAAGCGCGTCAGGACGGCGCGCTTCTCCTGAGAAGATAATCCTGCATGGAAAGGTAGCGCGACAAAACCTTGTTTTTGAAGCTTTTCGGCAATCACCTCCGTCTTATTGCGCGTGCCACAATAGACGATGCTTGCATGTTTCTCATGGGCTTTAAGGATGGCAAGCAGGTCAGCGATCTCAGCGTTTTTGGGACGCGCCGCGAGGTGAAGATTGGGGCGATGAAAGCTCGAAACAAACTCACGCGCATCACGCATGTCGAGAGATGCGAGAATGTCTTTCTGGGAATTCGGATCCGCCGTCGCGGTCAGGGCAAGGCGGGGTACTCCGGGGAAATAGCCCGGGAGGCGCGCAAGCTCCCGGTAATCCGGCCGGAAATCATGTCCCCAAACGGAAACGCAATGAGCCTCATCAATCGCGATGAGGGAAATCTGACGTCTGCCGAGCCATGACGCGACGCCTGACGCCAATAGCCGCTCCGGCGAAATATAAAGGATTTTGATTTCGTCGCGCCGCAGCTGGTCCCGCAATGTGCCCAGCTCATCCGCCTCCAGCTCGGAATGCAGCGCCGCCGCCTCAATGCCGAGTTGCCGCATCGCCGCCACCTGATCATTCATCAACGCGATCAGCGGGGATATAACAAGTCCCATCCCCTCGCGGCATAATATTGGCAATTGATAGCACAGGCTTTTGCCACTGCCTGTCGGCATGACGACGAGGAGATCCTGCCCCTGCATGGCGGCAAAGACAACCTCCTCCTGTAAACCTCGGAAACTGCTATAACCAAAAACGGTCTCAAGCACGCCACGTGGGTCATGGCGTTTTTCAACATCCATGGACGGGGCCCAGCCTTACATGGCGTCGACGCTTAACGCGCACGATGCGGCCTTCTTCAGGGGTCAATCTCGATGGTGACGGTCCGTGACGCGACAACGGCGTCCTTCGCATTGCGCGGGGCGCGGGATTTCTGCTGAATGATGCGCCCATCAACACCCTGGCGTGCAAGGGCTTCCGCGACATTTGCGGCGCGCTTCATCGCCAGAAGCTCATCCGCTGACAAATTGCGTCCAGCTTCAGCATGGCCAATAACGGCGACTTTGCGCGCATGCTCCTTGATGGCATCACTTGCGGCGCGCGCGATAACGGCGTCGGCCGTGCTCGACAGTTTTACCGATCTCGGCGCAAAAAATACCGGATAACGGTCGCGATCCGACCCGCTTTGACATGCAGCGAGGCCGAGAACAGCAACAAACGGCATTTGGCGAAGATAAGCGCGCATTTATTGTCTTCCTTTGCTTGGGGCGATGCGACTCACCGCCTGCGATAAAGCGGATGGAATCACCAACTTCGCCCTCAATGATCCTCAGAAGGTCGAAATCGCCGATAATTGACCATCACTCAGTTTCCACGCCGAATCAAGCTTTTCGACACCCGTCAGGCGATGAAGCACCATGATGAGTGTCCGCCCCGCCATAACGTGATTCATCGTGCGGAAGAACTGTTGCTCTGTTTCAGCGTCAAGACCCGCTGTTGGTTCATCCAGCACGATGATCGACGCGTCGGAGAGGAGAATGCGCGCTAAAGCGAGGCGCCGCCCCTCACCCCCGGATAAAGTGCGTCCGCCTTCACCCACCCAATGATCGAGTCCCTCTGGCAGCGCTTTGACGGTATCCGTCAGGCCCGCTTGCGTCAGGGCGCGCCAGAGCGTTTCGTCCGAATGGGCGAAACCATCAAGGCAGAGATTATTTCTGATCGTGTCCGCAAAGATGTGAGTCGTCTGAGACAGCCAGGCCACGTGGCGACGCAGCGATTTTGTGTCAAATTCCTCATAGCCATGATCATCGATCATCAGGCGCCCACGTGTTGGCGAGACGACTTTCAGAAGCAGGGAGACGAGACTCGATTTACCGACGCCTGAGGGGCCGATGATGGCAATGCGTTGGCCTCTTATTATCACGAAATCGCAATCTCGCAGAACCGGCGGTCTGTCCGCCTGCCAGGTAAAGTCGACATGGTCGAAACGGATCTGGGCGAAATCGGGGTCAAACTCCTTCCGGCCATGTAGTTGCGCTTGCTTCTGCGTCACAAAAACCGTTACCCGCGCGGCCGCGTGACGCAATTTTCCGAGCAGAACACCTGTGCGGGCGAAACCCTGAAGCAGCTCCAATCCGGCAACGAGTATAAAAATCAGGGCGACAAAGCCCGTCATTCTGCTGCCATGGGCCATACAAGACCCGACCCCGATAAGGCAGAGTGCAAGCATGGCCTGACCCAGAAGGTAGGAGACCATTCCGGATGCGGCCTGACGTCGGGCCTGCGTGGCTTCAGCTTTGATCAGATGCGATGCATCCTGATGCACGCGCCCTTCCAGCAAGGATTGCGCACCATAGATCCGGGCCTCCCGCAGCCCGACCGCGAAATCCAGGCCGGAGGACCGTAATTGCCCCTGTGCCCGCAACACATCCCCACCGGAACGCGACGTCCATGAAGCGGATAAAACGGGCAGGCCAGTCACCATGCCCAGGGCAATGACCCCCAATGTCACAGCGAGGGTGAAACTCAGTGCCCCGGCGAAAAAGATAATGGCGAGGATTGTCACGATCGCCGCGCAGAAAGGCGTGATCAGCCGCAGATAGATCGCGTCCAACGCATCAACATCATGAACCAGCCGGGAGAGCATATCCCCGCTGCGCATAAAGCCCATCCCATGGTCAGAAACCCGTGCGAGATGGCGGAAAAACCAGACACGCGTCGCGGTTAACGCCCTGAACATGGCGTCATGCGCGCAAAGGCGCTCAAAATAACGTAAAATGACACGTCCCGCGCCCAGCAGGCGGAGGGTCAGGAGACTTACAAGCGCCGTCGCACCGACGACGCCGACACGGGCAGCGGCACTTCCCATCAGGGTCAGGCCGATAAGGGCGGAGAGGATCGCCAATATGACGCCGAAAGTGAGGCGCCATTTATAAGGCTGCCAGACATGCAGGATCGGTTTGAAAACACTTAACGCCTTTCCGGCTGGTTTTTCCAGATCCGTCACGTGTTCCTGCGTCATGATGATGCCCGCCCGCGCCCGAGCGTCAGTTTCTGTGTCGCCAAGGCGCGCACCTTCTCTGCATGGCTGGCGAGGATCACCGTCCGCCCAACCGCGAGGGCCGCGATGGCGTCGATAATGTCCTGCTCACTCTCCGGGTCGAGATGAGCTGTCGGCTCGTCCAAAAGAAGTATCGGGGCATTTTTGAGGAAGGCCCGGGCGATGGCGACGCGCTGCGCCTGCCCGCCTGAAAGACCATAACCGCCCTCCCCCATCATTGTATCGAGCCCATGGGGTAATTGCCGGATGACAGGCTCCAGGGCCGCCCTTTTAACAGATTGAAGAAGCGCCTCCTCTGTCGCATCCTGTTTCGCAAAGAGGATGCTGTCCCGCAACGTGCCCGCGAAAATGACGGGCTTCTGGTCGATCCAGCCTATCATGCGTGCCCGCGCCTCCGCGGAAATCTCCGTAGCATCCACCCCGTTGAAAGTGATCCTGCCTGCTTCCGGCACGATAAAGCCAAGGATCAGCTCCATAATGGTCGATTTACCAGCCCCGGAAGGCCCGTCCGTCACCAGAATTTCGCCGGGCGCAACATCAAAATTAAGGGAGTCGATGATGCGTGGCCGGTCACTTCGCCAGCGATAGGAAACATCATGAAAGCCCAGCGTCACAGTTTGCGGGGTCTCGACGGTAAGAGCATCAGGCGGCGTTTCAAGAGAGGGCAGCCTGGCGAGTTCGGCTGCGGCGGCCTCCGCCTGGGCGACATCCTGATAAGCCAGTCCCTTGGCGCGGAACGAACTATAAAATTCCGGCACGCAGATGATGGTGAAAAAGACAGAAAAAATATCGTAGGAATAATGACCGGGCCGGGCAAGCATGTGGTGGATCTGCCCACTATGGATCACCACCACACTGACCAGCGCAATGACAGAAGCGAGGTCCGTCGCTGTTGAGGAAAGGAAGGCCGTGCGCAGGACGCGCATCGTCCGTTGGCGGAGCGCATTGCCTGAAATCTGCAATTGCGCCGCTTCATGCGGCACCGCACCGGCAAGCACCAATGTTGCAATACCCCGCGTCCTGTCCAGAAAACGCGTTTGCAATCGCAGCATGGCGATAAATTGCTTCCTGGCCTCAACCCCCGTCCAGATGCCGAAGACGGCCTGCGCGATAACGGCAATGAAGGCGGAAACAAGCAGGATAAGAGCGGCGGCGGGTTTGACATAAGCCACCGCGCCCAGAACAATTATGGGGGTGATGCGCCATGACGCCTTGATCGGCAGATAACGCGCAAAATAACCGTCCATCGCTTCAATATGGTCAACAACCATCGCCGAGATTTCCGCACTATGGCGGCGGCGAAGCAATTGTGGCCCTTCGGAGGAAATGGCGCGCATCACATATTGCCGCAAATTCTGGCGTGCGCGAGCACCGCAGCGATGTGCGGCAATCTCTCGGGAATATGAAAGGAGCGCGCGCGCCACCGCCAGCGCCGCGAATGCGAGGATGCAGGATGTGACATGGACATCAACCCCACCGATTGCCGCCGTGATCACCCAGGCGATCAGCGCCGCCATCACGACGCCGATCATGCTATCGACACACGTCATGACAATGAGGGGCAGAATTTGCGCCCGTACACGACGTTGCTGCTGCCGAAGCCATAACTTCGCCTGATTTTTGTCGTCCCGATTCATATGCCGCCATATAAGCGTCTGATCATGTCAAAAATAGTCATTTTTAAGGGGGAGGAGAAAATTTTACCGTTTTTCAAGCTTCTGGCGCGGCTGCTTATGACAACGTCATCCGACGCACAGGCTTGACGATAAAGGTCAGGACAAAATTCGTCCCATCCATTGTGGAAAGTGTCATTTCACCGCCGAGCTGTTTGGTGAAGCCTGCGATCAGTTTGAGACCCAGCTTCTCGCGCCCGCCCTCCTTTTCAACATTTTGCGGGTCGAAGCCAATGCCGTCATCCTGAATTGTCAGGGTGCAGACCTCCTGATCCCGCGTGAGGGAAAGTTTGACGGCGCCGGATCGTTCCCCCGGGAAGGCATGGGCGAAGGCGTTCGTCATGACTTCGGTGACGATCAGTGCCACAGGAACAGCCTGATCCGCCGTGACCGTGACGGAATCAAGCTTGAGGTCAAGCTCTACCCGCCCCAGCAAATTGGGCGCATAGACAGCGTAAAGTTGTCGCGCCAGTTCACCTAGGAAATTTTCCAATTGCAGGATGGCCGCCCCGCCATCGGGGTAAAGATGACGGTGCAGGGTCGCCAGGGCGCGGACGCGCTCCCGGATCTCCTGAAATTCACGTCGTGCTTCTGGCTGGCTGATCCGCTTGGCCTGCAGGTTCAGCAGCGAGGCCACAATCTGCAGATTGTTTTTGACGCGATGATGGATTTCTTTGATCAGCACATCCTGTTCCCGCATGGCACGTTTCAGCTCCGCCTCATGGCGGTCCAAATCGCGCGTGGCACGGCGGAAGGCCCGCAGCATGAAGGCCACTTCTGACGGGATGGATCTCGGGAAACTCGGGTTGAAATGCCCTGTCCGACGCCAGACATTGACGGATTGCGCCAGTCTCTGAAGCGGTGAGACGAGGTAAAAATGGGCAGCGATCGCGACGAGCGCGAGCTCAATAATCAGCATCAGCGCAATAAAGGCGACCCGGGCGAGGAAGAGGTCAAGCGCATGGGCCTCCTTCGGTTGCTGATGCCGCGTTGCAACCAGGCTCCGTCCCTCAAAAACAGGTACGTAAGAATAGGATATATGCGCATCCTGAAAATGATCCAGCTCCAGCTTCTTCCGCGCATCCCGGGCGATGCGTGCCAGGGCGTAAGATGTCCATGCTGTCTGGGCGTGCCCTCCCGTGACAAGGGGAAGCGGCGTGGAGGTGGGGGACGAGTAAAGCCAGAGGTCACCGAAGCTGGGCGCTGTCACACCGCGTATGGCGTGGCTGTAATTCAGCGCCTCCGCAATCGGAAAATATTTGATCCCGACGAGAAAACCACGCCCGAAGCTTTTATTCGGGCGCGGATAAGGCGTCCTGAGCGTGACTTTGACATAAACTTTCTGATCCGCCACGCCAACAAATGGTGAGATGGCGGGATCCTCCCCTCCTGGCGTTTTCAGCCAGCTATGGCTTGAGAAGGCACGCTGCCCCGGCGCGCAATCCGGCGACGACTCATCAGGTGTCGGGAAGCGATAGATGATCTTCTCCGTCTCATCCAGCAACATGAGGCGGCACATCGTGCCTAAAGGCATCTGCATGTGCACGTCAGGTAATTGGACCGTACCATTTGTAACAATGCGGGAGGAAAGCGCCTCAAGCCCGAGACGGACACGATAGACCTGATCAACAATCAGGGAGCGGGCGAAAAAAAGATCAGCCTGGCTGCGGTCAAAGCCGCCATTGACGGAGGTGCGGTAAGCGTGCCAGGCCAGCACTGCTGAGACGGCTGCAAGCGGCAGCGTCGCGAGGACGATGAATGTGATGACCCGGGCGCCGGCCGAGGAGAGACAATTGAGTCTCAAATGGCGCAATCTGGGCCTCCCTCATGCAATTTAAAACCGTCTGCCTGCCAAATTCTGATCCCTGCGGTTTCAGGATTTCTCGCGATCGTCCTGAATGAGGCGAAGAAGCTCCTCGGGGATAGGCTCATTCGCAATATCGTCATACAAAGCATGCAGACCTCGCTTGAGCCAAAGATCGAACGCGTTTTCCGGCTCCGCGTCGTCATTTGGGCGGGCAGTTTGCGGTTTGATCTCCTTCCCCGCGCCCATAACATCACCTCGAAAATAAGATCCTGACCGACAAGAATTTCATTAATAAACAGCACGACCGCCGTCGAGTTGCAACGACGCGCGGTCGAACCGTTCGACATTATCGCCGACAGATTATTTAATTTCATAGGTTTACAGATGCTTTCTCAATTTATAATTCTTCTTGAAGCGTGGCGACTCCACGGAGTCGCCGTTCGTTTTCAATTATTAAACAAGTCGTCGTAAGCTTTGCCGTGACGTCGGCGCTCATCAATAGCCGCTTTTAAAGCACTTACCTTCAGGCGTAACTTGTCGTTAGAAGGTAATTCACCTGTAAGCCATGCTTCAAGTTGGCGACGCGCCCGAAATACGCGGCTCTTTGCTGTCCCAACTGCGCACCCGGTCGCCTCGGCCAGTGCCTCATAACTAAGGCCCTGCACCACCACCATTACCAGCGCCTCACGTTGATCCGCCGGCAGGCGGGACAGGGCAAGGGACAGGTCTTTGAGGGCAAGATTATCGTCATGTGTCGCATTGGTCGCGAAAGACGATGCAGGCACATCATCAATATCGGTCGTGTCACGCTTCTTCCGCAGGTCGGAAATGAAGCGGTTTCTGAGAATACGATGCATCCAGGCGGAAAAATTGGTTCCGGGGATAAAACTGTCCTGCGCGGCCAAAGCATTGCACACCGCATCCTGCACAAGATCCTCCGCGGCCGAACGGTTACGCGTCAGAGAAAGTGCCTGAACACGAAGTTTTGGCAGAATTTTTATCACTTGGTCGTGGAAGCTGGACATAAAACCACCCTTTCCCGGTTGTCCTCTACCGGCATAAATGGATGGGAATTAAAAAAGGTTGCAGTAGCGCGAAAGGTTCACAAAAAAAGTGGATTTTTTTCGTCAAATTCGCGCGACATCCCCTTCCCGCATTTCGGCCAGCCTGTCCCGCGCGCGGGAGACGCGGGCTTTCATCGTCCCGACCGAGCAATCACAGATTTGCGCGGCCTCCTCATAACTGAAACCCTGCGCCCCCACTAAGATAAGGGCCTCACGCATCACGACGGGAAGTCGCCAGATCAGAACACTCAAATCCATGACCTGGTCCTGATATCGCGGTGCGCCATGCGGGTCAGTCCGGGCGCGATCCTCAAAATCCGCCATGACTTCCTGCTCTCGCTTTGAGCTGCGCAGCCCCTCATAAAAGAGGTTGCGCTGCACTTTGAGGATCCATGCCTTTAAATTTGTACCTTCCTTATATTGGTCATGCGCCCGGAGGACGCGCAGGACCGTCTCCTGCACAAGATCATCAGCTGATGAAACATCATGCGTCAGGAACCTGGCGAAGCTACGCATCGCAGGCAAAATTGCCGCCAATCCACGTCTCAGTTCACCATCCACGTTTCATCGACCCTTCTCGGCCTGCCATCATCGATGGGTATAGAAATCTTGAAGGCAGATACAATATAGTTGTTTCGTCAAGAGGTTTACCATAAAAATGGAGAGTAAGCTTCGTTTCTTGTTCCGTTCGAACCGCGTTTATATGAGGATCGACCCATGGTATCAGATTTGCCGCGTCAGGAGCTTTACCGTGCACTCCCGTTTGCCCGGCGGTTCGCACGCGCCCTGACCCGCGGACAGCAATCCGGGGATAAGCTTGTAACGGAGGCGTTAAAGCGTTTTCCCATATTGCCTGATGAGGAGACATCCCTCAGCGCCCGGCATCGGCTTTACCGCATCGTCGCGGAAACCTTCCGCCAGATTGTCAAAATCGCGCCGGATGACGTGCCGGGCCTGTCGCTGGATCAACGTTTTCTTCTGCTCCTGACAGCTTTGGAGGAAGTCCCGATCAGCAAAGCTGCCGAGATTATCGGGCTGGATGAGCGCACGGCGATGCATAAAGTTATGGAAGCTCATAAGGGCCTGCGTTCCATGGCGGAAACCAGCGTCCTGATTATTGAAGATGAGCCGATCATCGCTTTTGACATCCAGAATATTGTGGAACAAAGCGGGCATCGCTGCGTCGGTGTCGCCCATACGGAGGCCGATGCTGTCCGCCTCGCGCGGGAGACGCAACCGGGCCTGATCCTTGCCGATATCAATCTGGGTGCTGGCGGGGATGGTATGTCCGCGGTGCGCCGCATCGGCCAGAATCAGGACATTCCCGTAATTTTTGTGACTGCTTATCCTGAACGCCTCCTGACCGGTGAGTCGGAGGAGCCACCTTTTGTCATCACCAAACCTTTTGAGCCAATGACGCTCGCCATCACGACTTATCAGGCCGTTACAGGTGGGTTATCGACGATTTGACCTTGTCAAAACCCATGCGTTTCGCCACGGATGACGCATGGATGCGCCTCTTTTAACACTTCAGAATATTTCGCTCTCGCTTGGTGGCCCCCCACTCCTCTCGGACGCCGCCTTGTCCGTCCATGAGCGCGACCGTATTTGCGTCGTCGGGCGCAATGGCTGCGGCAAATCGACTCTCCTGAAAATAGCGTCCGGGGAGATATTGCCGGATGGGGGGCAGAGATTTCTACAACCCGGCACGCGGGTCATCTATGTCCCGCAGGAGCCGACCCCGGGCGATGCGAAGACCGTCTTTGATTATGTTGTGGCCGCTCTGCCGCCGGCGCGCCATTTCCGCGCGCGCAGCCTGATCTCGGAAGTCGGACTCACGCCGGATAAGAACGCCGCCGCGCTCTCCGGCGGTGAAATGCGTCGTGCCGCCCTCGCGCGCGCTTTCGCGGCGGAGCCTGACCTCCTTTTGCTGGATGAGCCCACAAACCATCTGGACCTCCCCACAATTTTATGGCTGGAAACGGCGCTTCGTCGCCTCAATGCCGCCGTCATTTTCATCAGTCATGACCGGCAATTTCTTAAAAATATGTCGCGTGGGGTGTTGTGGATTCATCAGGGGCAGACCCATCGCCTGAGTGAGGGGTTCGAAAAATTCGAAAGCTGGCGGGATGATTTTCTGGAAGAAGAGGAACGCAGCGCCCATAAGCTCGACCGGCAGATCGCGCGTGAGGAAGACTGGATGCGTTACGGCGTCACCGCCCGTCGCAAACGCAATATGCGCCGCGTGGCGGAACTCGGCGCGCTGAGAAAAGAACGTTCGGAACTTCTCTCACGCCGACGCGGCGCGATGTCCCTAGAAGCCCGGACCACCCTCGCTGGCGGGAAACTCGCCGCCGATATTGAGGCACTCGGCAAATCTTTCGGTGATCGCTGCCTTGTTCAGAACCTCAACCTCAAAATATTGCGCGGCGACCGTATTGGCATTATCGGGCCGAACGGGTCAGGCAAGACAACGCTGCTCAAGCTCATCACAGGTGAACTGACGCCGGATCACGGTCGTGTCGCGTTGGGCCCTTCCATCCAGCCCATCGTGATTGACCAGAGACGTGAAACACTCGACCCATCACGCACGCTGGTCGAAAGTCTGACGGATGGCAAGGGCGACATGGTGCAATGTGCCGGCCAGACGCGCCACGTTATAGGTTACATGAAGGATTTTCTCTTCCGCCCTGAGCAGGCACGGACACCGGTCAGCGCCCTTTCCGGAGGTGAACGCGGCCGCTTGGCCCTCGCGAAAGCCCTTCTGACCCCGACAAATTTTCTCATACTTGATGAGCCGACCAACGATCTCGACCTTGATACGTTGGAAGTTCTGCTCGAATGGCTGGAGAATTACGCGGGCACCGTCCTGCTGGTCAGCCATGATCGCGACTTTCTTGACCGTATCGTCACGTCGACGCTGGTCGCGGAGGGAGAAGGGCGCTGGACGGAGTATGCGGGCGGCTATGCCGACATCGCGGCGCTTTCCCAACCCCTGAAGAGCCCCACATCGCGGGAAGATGTGACGACCGAACGCAAAGCCCCCTCCAACAAGCCCTCCCTGCCGAGCCGGAAACTAAGCTACAATGATCAACGGGCCCTGGATCAACTGCCAGAACGCATCAGCAAATTAGAGGGAGCGATTTCCCGTATGACGGCGGAACTCGCGCAACCTGATCTTTATCAGAAAGACCCGGCACGCTTCAGCACCCTCACCGAAAAACTGGCGCAAAGCGAGGAGGCGCTTGAAGCCGCGGAAGAACAATGGCTCACGCTTGAACTCAAAAAAAGCGCCCTCTCCGCGCCTCCTGACGCTTAGGGGAGTTGCCCCAATCCGGAGGCGAGCACACGGGCGCGCGATTCCTCGATACAGGCGGTGATCTGAAGCGCCGCGTCAAGCGCGCGGATCCCCGCTTCCGCATTGACGAGGACCGGCGCGCCATCCTGGCAGGACGCGACAAAAGCCTCGTGTTCGGCTTCGATGTTATCGTGATCCGCCCAAAGAATGGCCTCCCGTCGGAAACCGCCAGTGCCGGGTAAGGGAAGTCCCCGCTCCCGACCGATAAAAGTCAGCTCACGCTTCATGAAGTCAGCGGATAGATAACCTTCTGCGCCGAAAATCCGCATTTTTCGCTCAGTCTTCAGGGAAATACGGCTGGCGGTGATCGTGGCCACGCACCCATTTTCAAACCGGACACGCGCATTGGCAATGTCCTCATGCGCGCTGGACACCGCGACACCCAACGCATCAATATCGCGGATCGGGCTGCGCACGAGGGAGAGGACGAGGTCAAGATCATGGATCATCAGATCGAGAATGACCGAGACATCTGTGCCACGATCCTTGAAAGGCGCGATGCGCGTGGCCTCGATATAAATGGGCTTTGTCACACGGGTTGAAATCGCCTCATGCTCCGCTGAATAACGAAGGAGGTGGCCAACCTGGAGCACGCAATTTTGCGCCGCGGCGAGCGCACCGAGCTTCTCCCCCTCTTCACGCGTTGCGGCGATGGGTTTCTCGATCAAGACATGTTTCCGGGCTTCAAGACATGTGGCGGCCAGCGCGTAATGGTGCTCCGCCGGGGCCGCGATGATGACGGCCTCAACTCGCGCCAGCAGGGCCGGAATATCTTCAGCCACGTCGCACCCGACCTCACGCGCGACGCTCTGCGCACGCGACGGGTCAGGGTCATAAAGGATTTCAAGCGTTTCCCGGTTGGATGCGCGCGATTTCAGAGCGTGAAACCGCCCGAAATGCCCTGCCCCGATCAATCCTACACGCAGGGGCCGCATCGCTGATGCACCGGAACGGAAAGTCATGTCATCACCCTAAAAAACAATTCAGAAAGCGGAGGCTTTTACAAAGCCTTTATCACCCATAAAGGGAGTTGCATCACGCCAAGGCACACGCCATCCTCAGGCGCTAGGACAAATCTGCGTTATCTGCTATACTCCCGCACAGGCAATAAGGATACTGCGACGGCCGATGATCCGTTATAATCGCTTCACACTCCTCGGCGTGCTCGCCATCTGCTTCGCCGGGCTTCTGCTATGCGTCCCGAATTTTGTGCGTCAGGCGCCCTATCACCTTCCCTGGCGTCAGGTCCATCTGGGGCTTGACCTTCAGGGGGGATCGTACCTCCTGCTTCAGGTCAATACCGAGACGCTCTCCAGTGATCGCCTGACCGCGCTTGAGGACGATATCAAGCATAGTCTGACGGATGCAGGGCTAGGCTACCGGCAATTCTCGATCGACTCAAAAACGCGGACGCTCCATTTTTATCCTCGGGATGAGCAGGAGGCCGATGCCGCTTTCAAAGTCGTCAATGATCTCCCCCGCGCCTCACCGGATGAATTCAGTGTGCAACGTGCGCAGGCGAGGATTGAGGTCGCCCTCAACCATCAGGTTTTGCAAATGCGCGCGCGTGAGGCGATGGCGCAGACGATTGAGATTGTCCGCCGCCGCATAGATGGCACAGGCGCCGTTGACCCGCAGATCACGCGTCAGGGTGAAGATCGGATTGTGGTGGAGTTGCCCGGCGTGAGCGACCCGGAGCGGATCAAGGCGCTTCTGGGCACGACCGCTAAAATGACCTTCCAGCTCGTCGCGACAGCGGGCAGTGCGCGTAATGTTGGCGGTATCACGATGATACCGGCAGCGGATAATTCGCGGCAATGGCCGGTCCTGAATCATGTTGAAGTGGATGGCGCCGCCCTCACCAATGCCGCGCCGGTCATTGACCAGCAGACCGGGCAATGGGCGGTATCCTTCTCATTCGATCATCGCGGGGCCACGGCTTTTGCCAAAACAACGACTGAGAATGTTGGCAAGATGTTTGCCATCATCCTCGATAATAAGGTCATTGAAGCGCCGGTGATCCGCACACCCATTACGGGGGGTAACGGGCAGATTACCGGTAATTTCGATGCACGCACGGCGACAGATCTCGCCCTGATGCTGCGCGCCGGTGCATTGCCCGTCCCGCTCAATGTTGTCGAGCAACGATCCATCGGCCCCTCCCTCGGTGTTGATTCCATTCGGGCCGGTGCAATCAGTCTGCTGGTCGGGCTGTTGCTGGTCATTGTGTTTATGCAGCTTTTTTATGGGCTTTTCGGCCTTTATGCCAATCTCGCCCTCATCGCCAACCTTGTGCTGATGATCGCGATACTCAGTCTGTTCCAGGCGACACTCACACTGCCAGGTATGGCGGGGATGCTGCTTACGCTCGGGATGGCTGTCGACGCCAATATTCTGATCAATGAGCGTATCCGGGAGGAAGTGCGCAATGGCCGCACCGCCCTCGCCGCATTGCAAAATGGTTTTGACCGTGCGCAATCAACGATTGTGGATAGTAATGCGACGGCCTTCCTCGCGCATGTCATGCTTTTTGCTTTCGGGACCGGGCCGGTGCGGGGTTTCGCCCTGACGATCACCATCGGCATCCTCACCACCCTGTTCACGACCATGGTGCTTTCCCGGCTGCTTATCGTGCGATGGTACGCCAAAACGCGCCCTGCGACCCTACCGGTGTAACAAATCATGTTCTCTCGCCCTCTTTTGCGCTTTTTTCGTGATGATAAAAAAATCCCCTTCATGCGGGGGCGTTATGCCGGGCTGATTGCGTCGGCCGCTTTATCTCTCCTTTCCATCGCCCTGTTCTTCAAACCGGGGTTGGAATTAGGGCTGGATTTCCGCGGCGGCATCGTTGTGGAGGCGCGCACCAAAGGCCCGGCCGATGTGCCGGTACTTCGGGAAGCATTGAATAAAAAAGGGATCACCGCCGCCGGCATCATCACATTCGGGGCGCCGGACGATGTGCTGATCCAGCTCGAAACGCCGAAAGCGGGGGCGGACAATAATCAGGAGACGCAACGCCTTGTTGACCGGGTGCGTCAAACAGTTGGGGCGGCCCAGCCCGGCGCGCAGATCCTGCGTGCGGATGCGGTCGGGGCTTCTGTCTCGCAGGAGCTTTTCCGCAACGGCATTTTGGCGCTGCTTCTGAGCCTCGGCATGATCCTCATTTATATCTGGGTGCGGTTTGAGTGGGAATTCGCGATTAGCGCCGTGCTGACCCTCGTGCTTGATCTGACCAAGACGATCGGCTTCCTCGCCATCACACGCATTCAGTTCGATCTGGTAATGGTCGCGGCGATTTTGACGATCCTCGGTTATTCCACCAATGATAAGGTCGTGGTTTATGACCGCGTGCGGGAAAATCTGCGCAAATATCGCAAAATGAATTTGCGTGAATTGCTCGACCTTTCCATCAATGAAACATTGAACCGTACTTTGGGCACGTCATCCACCGTGTTTCTCGCCGCACTGCCTTTGGCGATCTTCGGGGGTCACAGCCTGTCCGGCTTCGCGACCGTGATGTTGTTTGGTATCGTCATCGGCACATCCTCCTCGATTTTCATCGCCTGCCCCATTCTCTTGCTTCTGGGCGCAAAAAGGCTGCGTCGCGACGCGTCGTAAGCTGCACCATTATTAAGCGGTGTAAAGCCTGACCGTATCAAAGTGCCGGTCAGGCTCTCCGCGCTGCGGAATCTCCCGGCTTACGGTTTACGCTCAAGCAGATCACGGATTTCGGTCAGAAGCTTTTCTGAAATTGTGGGCTCAGCCACCTCTTCCTGCTTTTTATAAAGGCTTGAAACGAGCTTCACCAGCCAGAAGACGGCAAAGGCAACGATGAGGAACTGAATTAGCGCATTCAGAAAAACGCCGACATTGATCGTCACCGCCCCTGCCTTTGTGGCTTCCGCCAAAGTTGGCAGGACCGGACCTTTGAGGGTGATGAAAATATTTGAAAAATCAATGCCACCGGTCAGCAGACCGATGCAGGGCGTCATCACATCTTTGACGAGGCTGCTGACAATGGCCGTAAAGGCCGCGCCGATGATGATACCGACAGCCATATCAATGACGTTGCCGCGCATGATGAATTTTTGAAATTCACCCACCCAGCCGGGCTTATGTATCGAAAATTTATTATCCATTTTCTCCCTCTTAATTTGTCAGCTCGCCTCTTCCCTTATCGGGAAACGCTTCTCTTATCGAAAAACCCGGTGATTCTGAAAGTTCCCGCAAATAAGCGTTCCCTTTCACGCCTGATTGCGATAAGACGCATCGCTTATAAGTCCCGGTCGGCATCGGGACATGGTTATCTGGAGAGTTTGGCAATCATGAAATCTGGCATCCACCCTGAATATCACGAAATCAAAATTGTGATGACTGACGGGACCGAATTCACCACGCGTTCATGCTATGGTGAGCCCGGCGCGACATTGCGTCTCGACGTTGACCCGAAGTCACATCCCGCCTGGACAGGCGTGCAGCGTATTCTGGATACGGGCGGCCAGGTCGCCAAGTTCAACAAGCGCTTTGCCGGGATCGGCGCGCGCAACGTGAAGAAATAAACGCGCCGGGGACCTCTCCGGGATCTCTTGAAACCTCCTTTTCCGATCCCCATTTTAAGTTTGTTGCGGTGCCATTGGGCCGCAACAAATTTAATGGCCCAGCCCTCCGCCCTTCGGGGAGGGCTCAGCCGGATCTGCCTTAAAGGAGGTTCTTATGACCTATGATTTCTCCCCGCTTATGCGGACAGCGATTGGTTTTGACCGTTTTGCGCGTCTCATGGACAACGCGGCAAATATGGCCGCGCCGAATAATAGTTACCCCCCTTACAACATCGATAAGCAGGATGCCGACACGTATCGGCTGACAATGGCGGTTGCCGGGTTCGGTCCGGCTGACATCGATATTACGCTTGCCGATAATAACCTTGTCATCAAAGGCACGCCGCCCGCACGTTTCACGGAAGGTGAAGTGCTGCATCGTGGCATTGCGGCCCGTGCTTTTGAGCGTCGTTTCGTCCTGGCCGATCACATTGAGATCGGTGACGCGGAACTGGTCAATGGCCTGTTGACGGTCACGATCAAACGGGTTGTGCCGGAGGCTCTGGCGCCGCGCCGTATCGAAATTAAAAGCGTTGAAGCCCTCTCCGCCGCCGCAAAAGCGGAAGGGACGAAGGCCCAGCGCAACGCCGCTTAAATTGACGCGCTTTTGAGAGAGAAAAGGGTGCAAATGCGCCCTTTTTTCTTATTCAGAGGCCGGAAAACACTTGACGTTTTATCGCGCACACCGTCATACGATGACAACTTCGCAATGCATTTCCAGGCACCATGCGGACCGTATCTCGATACGACAACTCTCTTTCGGTGCCTGGCGCGGCATAATCTTGACCCGGGGTGACCGAGAATGACTCTTCCACTTATGCCAAAAGCCACTGCGGTGTGGCTTATCGACAAAACGGCGCTCACATTTTCACAGATCGCGGCTTTTTGCGGAATGCACCCTTTAGAGGTGCAGGCTATAGCGGATGGTGAAGTTGCTTCCGGCATTAATGGATATGACCCCGTCAAAAACAACCAGTTGACCTCTGAGGAAATTGCCCGCTGTGAGCGTGACTCAAATGCGACTCTGAAGCTCTCCTCCGCTGCCAATCCGATTCCGCGTCGCGCCAAGGGCGCCCGTTACACCCCGATTGCCCGTCGAAATGACCGTCCGGACGCGATTGCGTTTCTCCTTCGGCAATTTCCGCAATTATCAGAGGCGCAGATCATCAAGCTTCTGGGCACCACGAAAGATACGATCGCCAAAGTGCGGGATCGTCAGCATTGGAATAGCGCCAACATCAAGCCGCGTGACCCCGTCATTATCGGTTTATGCAGCCAGACCGACCTGAACGCCGCTGTGCATGTTGCCGATCAACGCCTTGAGAAGGAAGGCGGCGCGCAAGATATGCGTTTCGCGGCCCCACCGGCGGATGACGTCAATGACGTGCCGGAAAACGCGCCGGCGACGGATGACACTGCGTCACATGAGGATGATGTCGCCTGAGGCAGGCCGCTGACGATTGCAGCGATGCTGTGCGTTGAGCCTATGTGGCGCAGCGGGATCTCGGCGTTTCGCTGTCACATCATGGCGCTACATGGTTGATCGCGCCTGGGCATGGGCACTTCAGAGGTGAGGACGGTGCAATAAACCTGCCTGCCCGCCCCTCCCTCCGAACCGAAGCCGGTTTGACGTGTCAGATGAGAGACGACCGAATACAGGACAGGAAAGCGTGAATCGAAATCGAGACCGATCCGCCTATGTTGGCATCATTATGGGAAGTCAGAGTGACTGGGAGACGATGCAGCACGCTTCCCAGACGCTGGACGCGTTGTTGATCGCGCACCAGACGAAAATCGTCTCAGCACACCGCACACCGGACCGCCTGCGACAATATGCTGTTTCAGCGCGGGATGCGGGTCTCAAAGTCATTATCGCCGGTGCGGGCGGTGCCGCGCATCTGCCCGGGATGGTGTCAGCCTGGACGACCCTCCCCGTCCTTGGTGTGCCGGTCGAGAGCCGCGCGCTGAAAGGCATGGACTCCCTCCTTTCCATCGTGCAGATGCCTGGCGGCGTGCCGGTGGCAACCTTCGCCATTGGCCGCGCGGGGGCCATCAATGCCGCCCTGACAGCGGCGTCGATCCTGTCTCTGGACGATGACGCGGTGCGCATCCGTCTTGAAAAATGGCGCCAGGCTCAGACGGATAACGTCAAAGACGCACCTGAGGGCTAGGCCATGCCGCATATTTTGAAGCCTGGGGGGCGAATCGGCATTATTGGCGGCGGGCAGCTTGGCCGCATGTCCGCCATGGCGGCGGCGGAAATGGGCTTTCACTGCCATATCTTCTCGCCACGGGACGATGAGCCCGCACTTGACGTAGCCCCATCCGCGACGATCGGCGCTTATGACGATGAATCCGCCCTGCGGCGTTTCGCGGAAAATGTCGATGTCGTCACCTTCGAATTTGAAAATATTCCCGCTGAAAGCATCGCATTGCTTGAATCGCTCAAGCCCGTGCATCCTTCACGCAAAATATTGGAAATCAGTCAGGACCGCATTGTTGAGAAGTCCCGGCTTAACGCTTTCGGCCTGAAGACAGCACCCTGGGTCGCCGTGACAGACCCTGATGCGCTTGCCTCGATCGAGGCGGCACTCGGCTTTCCGTTTATCCTGAAACAGACGCGTTTCGGCTATGATGGGAAGGGGCAGTGGCGGGTCAACAGCCCTCAGGATCTTGAAGCTATCCAGGACACGCTGCCCTACCCGCTTATCGCCGAGGGCCTCGTTGATTTTGATCGGGAACTCAGCGTCATCGTCGCGCGGGATCTCTATGGTGACGCGTTCTGCTTCGACGTGACGGAAAATCGCCATCAACATGGCATCCTTGATATCAGCCTCGCCCCGGCCCGCATCAGCCCTGAGCTGGCTGCTTCAGCGCAGGACATTGCGTGCCGCATTGCCCATGGATTGGAGCTTGTGGGCATCCTCGCCGTCGAGTTGTTCCTGGACGCGAAGGGGGAATTGCGCGTGAATGAGATCGCGCCGCGACCCCATAATTCCGGTCATTGGACGCAGGATGCCTGTTTGATCAGTCAGTTTGAGGCGCATATTCGCATGGTGGCGGGGCTGCGCGCCCAACCCCTCACCCGTCATAGCGATGCTGTCATGAAAAATCTGGTCGGCCCCGGCACATATGTCGCGGCCTCTAAAGCGTTGGAAACACCCGGCACGCGCCTGCATCTTTACGGCAAGGCGGAGGCACGGCCCGGGCGCAAAATGGGTCACATCAATGCGCTTTTCCCTAAAGGGGCGCTACCCGGGGATCTTGGGCTTGCCGCCGCGCTTGGGCCGATCCTCAATGACGGGCTCGAGTAAGCCGAGTTCTTTAAGACTGGCGTAACGCCCTTTACCAATCACCAGATGGTCAAGAATATCAACGCCGATCAGGCGCGTTGCATACATGATCTGATGTGTCATGTGGATGTCGCTGCCTGATGGAGTCGGGTCTCCACTCGGGTGATTATGGACGAGAATGAGGTTGGCGGCTCTTAACTCCATCGCGCGACGCGCAACTTCCCGAGGGTAGACAGGTGTATGATTGACCGTGCCCTGCGCCTGCGCTTCATCCGCCAGAAAACCGCCATCATCAGACAGGAAAATAACACGAAACTGCTCAACGGCCTCCCGCGCTAACCGACTGGTCAGATAATCCAGAAGAAATTGCTTATCGGCGAGAACGTTCTTTTTATTGATGCGCTCTCGATTAATGCGGATGGCCGCTTCCTGAACGAGGCGCACGGCGATGATGGCGCCGACTGGAAAATTCGGGACGGATGTGAGCGCTTCATTGGGCGCGCAAAGTAAACCGGAGAAGGAGCCGAAGCGCGCCTTGAGATTGACGGACACCGCAGCCGCGACATCTTCCGGAATTTGCAACACCCGCAGGAAATGTCGAATCTGGTCATAGTCATCTTTGACCGGCAGGCTTTCCGCCGCTTCAATTTCACTCAGGGCGACCCGCGACCACCCGGAGCCGATGACGTCAAAGAGATCATTCGACCCGGTTGGCCTCTTCCTCGTTCTATTTTTTCGATTTATTCTTGGCAGAGTAGCCTCTCGTTGGGACAAACACTGATGAGGATCGGGGAGGAACGGGATAAGTCTACAGCGTCAAACAGTTAACGAATGATGAAAGTCGCGCTTCAAACTTAGCGAAAGGTGATCCTAATCAAAACTCTTTTTTTACCGCACCGCGCAATTGCTTTCAGACGATAATTCCTTGTTGCCGGAAACTGAACAATTCGAATTGTTTATCAATCAAAATATAGTCATGCAGCGTAATTGCGAGGTGTTCTGTCTCTTTCTGTAGTTTGACTGCAACACTCCGAAGTCGACGCGCCTCGCCCTGCACGTTGAATTGCACAGAGTGCAAACATATAAGCGCCGTTGCATGCAGAGATAAGGCCCGGCGGAACATATCCTGCGTGTCGCGACCTACATTAAAAGCCTCATCGGCCAGAAGCCGGTTCTTGTTATTGAGGAATAGCACGCGAGAGCTATCCTCCGGCATGATCTCCATTGTGTCATGCAGATAATCAACGAGTTCCTCCCATGCGCCAACGACGATCTCGGCCTGTGGCTCAGACACGGCCAGCAATGATGCCGCTGCCTGCGGGAGGCGCATGATTTTAATCGCCTTGTCGTTGAGACCAATCTCGCGCAGGCGAGTCACGGGTGCATTTACAACGCCGCCAATGGAACCAAACGTGGCCATCAACTCCTTGGCGCGCGGCTTTGTGTCCTGCCTGGGGACAGAAAGAAACAGCAGCATTTCGATTATTTCGTAATCCGCCAGAGATTCGACGCCATTGCGCAAAACGCGCTCCCGCATACGGGCACGATGGCCGAGCACGCTGTTCTTTTGACTGGAAGACCGCCTGCTCATTCTTTAAAAGGATATAGTGTCATAAAATTCTGCAACGTCGTGCGGTAAATGTGAATCATTCTGTACCATCCCCTGAAGCACATGGATACCTGAAACGCTTAAACCTTGAGCAGCGCGCCGCTGTCGAGTCAATCGACGGGCCATTATTGATCCTCGCTGGCGCGGGGACAGGTAAAACCCGCGTTTTGACGACACGCTTCGCGCATCTTCTTCTGACGGGCAAAGCACGCCCGCATCAAATTCTCGCCGTGACTTTCACGAATAAAGCAGCGCGGGAAATGAAAGACCGCATTGAGACGCTCGTCGGGCATACAGTCGATGGGTTGTGGTTGGGCACGTTCCACGCGATCTGCGTGCGGATGCTGCGTCGACATGCCGCTCTGGTTGGTCTCAGCAATCAATTTACCATTCTCGATACGGATGACCAGATCCGCCTCATCAAACAGGTGATGGAGCCGACCGGAATCGATGTGAAACGCTGGTCGCCCAACGCCATGCTCGGCGTCATCCAGCGTTGGAAGGACCGCGCCCTTACCCCGACAAGTATCACGCCGGCTGAGGATACTGACTTCGCGCAGGGCAAGGCGCGCGATATTTACCTCGCCTATCAGGAGAGGTTGCGCAGTCTCGACGCCTGTGATTTTGGCGACCTTATCCTGCACGTTTATGAAATCCTGCGCCTGCATCCTGAGGTTCTCAAATCTTATCATCATTTATTCAGATATATCATGGTCGACGAATATCAGGATACGAACACAACCCAATATCTTTGGCTACGTCTTTTGTCACAACGCCAGGATGAAGACGCCAATATCGCCTGTGTGGGTGATGATGATCAGTCCATATATTCCTGGCGCGGCGCTGAAATTGAGAACATCCTTCGATTTGAGCGTGATTTCCCGAAGGCGAAGATCATCCGGCTTGAACAGAATTACCGTTCAACGCAGGAAATCCTGTCCGCCGCTTCCGGGCTGATCGCACATAATCATGACCGACTGGGTAAAACACTCCGCCCCGGGACGGATGACCGCAGGGGGGAGAAAGTCACCATTCTGGCAGCGCCGGATTCGGATGGTGAGGCGCATCTCATTACCGCACGGATTGAAGCGCTGCATCGTGAGGGCCATGATTACGCGCAAATGGCGATATTGGTGCGCGCCTCCTTCCAGACGCGCGCATTTGAAGATCGTATGCTGGCCAAAAACATCCCTTACCGCATCATCGGCGGCATAAGATTTTATGAACGCGCTGAAATCCGGGACGCGCTGGCTTATGCTCGTCTTCTGGCGCGCCCGGGTGATGATCTCGCGTTTGAACGCATCGCCAACACGCCCCGCCGCGGGATTGGCGCCACCGCGATGCAGAAAATTCATGCCGCCGCGCGTGCACAGCATGTTCCGCTTATGGCGGCCGCCTTGGCTGAAGATGGTCCTAAATTATTAACCCGCAAGGGGCAGGAAGCTCTGGCGGCTTTATCCGACATATTCGCGCAGGGGCGTGAAAAGCTGGGTGGGGAAGGCCATGTCGTCGCGCTGGAAGCTGTGCTGGAAGAGGCCGGTTATCTCCAGATGTGGCGTGACGATAAATCAATCGAAGCGCCTGGCAAGCTTGATAACATCAAGGAACTTTTCCGCGCCATGGCGGAATTCCCGTCACTGGAAGCGTTTCTGGAGCATATTGCCCTTGTGATGGATGCGGATGCCGTACAGGGGGATGACAAGGTCAATGTCATGACGCTCCATGGCGCAAAAGGGCTGGAATTTGATACGGTCTTCCTGCCGGGATGGGAGGAGGGTATTTTCCCCTCGCAACGCAGCCTTGAAGAAGGTGGAGAACGCAGCCTTGAGGAGGAACGGCGCCTGGCCTATGTCGGGCTGACCCGTGCCAGGGTGCGAGCCATCATCTGCCACGCCGCGCGGCGGCGCATTTACGCCAATTGGCAGGACAGCATTCCGAGCCGGTTTGTCGGGGAAATACCGGAAGAATGGCGGAATGATATCAACCCCTATAATGGTTTTCGCGTGCCGGAGACGCCCTTCCCGCGCCCTGCCAGCCATTGGCCAATTCTGGCGCGACGTGATAGGGGCAAAACATCAATGTCGCCCCCGATGGAAGAATTTGAGGCGGGTCATCGCGTTTTCCATCAGAAATATGGATATGGTACAATTATGGTCGTCAATGGAGAGACTTTATCCGTCGCCTTCGAGAAAGCGGGCGACAAGGCCGTTCATGCCAGTTACGTCGATTTGATCTCATCATGATCCGCCCGCGCCACGCGACACAACTTGAAACCCTCTCCGTCACGGTTGCGGAAAGCGCTGTCCCTTTATTTGAGAGCGCGCTTGCCACAGTCTGCACAACTGTCGGCATTTTCGAGGCGGATGACGACCATCGGAACTGGCGGGTTGAAGGGGTGCGTGATCAGGGCCATCGTGAGGATGAGCTGCAAAGCGCCCTGACGGTGGCACGCCTCCTCTCCGGCCATGACGCGCCGCTTCATCAGCAGGCAACCCACAGTGATGGCTGGCTGGCCCGTATTTATGAAGCCTTTCCGCCGCAGGAGATCGGCCAGCGTTTCATGATTTGTGGCACGCATCTCGATGCGCAGCGCGCGCCGGGACGGCACGTTATCACGCTCGATGCAGGGATCGCCTTCGGCTCGGGGGAGCATGGCTCAACCCGAGGTTGCCTGCGCGGTTTTGAGAAAGTCGCTTATCGCCGCCCGCGCCGCATTCTGGATATGGGTTGTGGCTCCGGCATTCTGGCGATGGCCGCGGTGAAGCATCTCCATCGCCCGGCCCTGGCTGTGGATATTGACCCATGGTCTGCGCGTGTCACCCGAAGCAATGCGCGGCTCAATGGCCTCAAAAATATGATTCACGCGGTGCAGGGCCAAGGCTGGGCCACGTCCGCCGTGCGACGCAGCCGGAATTTTGACCTGATATTTGCTAATATCCTTGCACGCCCCCTCTGCCTCATGGCCCGGGACCTTGCCGCCAAACTCAAACGCGGTGGGACGACCATATTGGCCGGACTGCTTGCGTCACAAGCCAATATGGTCCTGGCGGCCTATCGTCGTCAGGGCCTTGTGCTGGAGCGCCGCATTTATGAAGGGGAATGGTGCACTCTTATTTTGAGGAAACCCGCATGACCACTCGTGATTGTCAGCTTCGCCTCGCGCGGGAAGAAGACCTCCCGGAAATTCTTGAGATCGTCAATCACAATATCGCGCATTCCGACGCACTTTGGAACAACACGCCGCAAACCCTCAAACAACGTGCGGCCTGGCTGAAACAGCAGCAGGAAAACGACATGCCCGTTTTTGTGGTGATATGTGAGGGCACGTTTTTCGGCTATGGCAGTTATGGCCCTTTCCGCCCCTATGAAGGTTATGCGCAGACGGTCGAGCACTCCATCTACGTTAAACCGGGGATGAGCCGCCTCGGGATCGGCCAGATGCTTCTCACCGCCTTGATCACCCATGCGACGGAAGCCGGGCGCCACGTGATGATCGGCGCCATTACCGACACGAATACGGCGTCCATCCAGTTGCATGAGAAATTCGGCTTTACCGCCATGCCCGCGATCCCGGAAGTGGGGCGCAAATTTGACCGATGGCTTAACCTCGTCTTTATGTATCGGATACTCGATTCCTGAAGCAGGGGTTAAAGGTGACATTATCCGCAAGCCGCGATTCCATCCGCCATATTCGTGCACAACTCTCCGCGGAGGGTCTGGACGGGATGATCCTGCCGAGGGGCGATGAATTTCTTGGTGAATATGTCGCACCTTATGCTGAGCGCCTTGCCTGGCTAACCGGATTTACCGGCAGTGCCGGGCTGGCGATTTTGCTGCAGGAGGAAGGGGCCGTCTTTTCAGATGGTCGCTATACCGAGCAGCTTCGCACCCAGCTTGATCCGTCCATCTGGTCCGCGCAAAGCCTTGTGGCGGGTGGTCCGCAAAAATGGGTGGCAGCGCGCCGGAAGCCCCTAAAACTTGGTTATGACCCGCGCCTGACCTCTGAGACCATTTTCGAAAATTTCGATACCTTATCGTCCGTTACGCTGGTCCCCCTCGCGCAAAACCCGATTGATGCTGCCTGGGTGATACAACCGGAAAAGCCCGATGGCCGGGTCCAGCTTCTGGACCTGCAATTTTCCGGACAGGACTCGCTTCAGAAGCGCACGCATATCGGGCAGATACTGGCAGAGCGTGGCCACGACGCCGCCCTCATAACCGATCCGACCTGCCTCGCCTGGCTGCTGAATATGCGCGGTAATGACGTGCCTTACACGCCGGTCGTGCTGGGCTTCGGACTGATCACGCCGGATGGCGCGGTGACGGCCTTTATCGATAAGGCCCGCCTGCCTGAAAACGCCGCCGCCCATTTCGGGCCTGGCGTGACTTTCGCCGCACCTGAAACCCTGCCCGCGTCGCTGGAAAATCTCCGAGGCAAGACAGTGCGACTGGACCCGGAGAGCGCGTCCGTGTGGTTTCGGCAGCATCTCGATGCGATCGGTGCGAAGCCGGTGCATGATGCTGATCCCTGCCACCTTTTGAAGGCGCACAAAAACGACGTCGAGCTTGATGGCGCCCGTCGCATTCAGAAAATCGACTCAGCCGCTTTATGTAAATTCCTGCATTTCGTCACCGAGTCAGGCGTAGGATGCCGGGAGGCAGCACTCGCCGATCACCTCTTTCGGTTTCGTTCTGAAGCGCCGGAATTCCGGGAGGAGAGCTTCCCCGCGATCTCCGCCGCCGGGCCGAATGCCGCCCTGCCTCATTACCGCGCGATCGAAGGCCAGGATCGTGAACTGACGGCGAACCAGATTTACCTCATTGATAGTGGCGGGCAGTATGAGGCCGGCACAACGGATGTCACGCGCACAATCTGGATCGGGCCGGACGCGCCGGATGACGCCCTATGTGATGCTTTCACACGCGTGCTGAAAGGGCATATTGCCATCGCCCGGGCGGTCTTCCCCGTCGGCACGCCGGGTTACCGGCTCGACCCCCTCGCCCGTTACGCTTTATGGCAGGCGGGGCTCGATTATGATCACGGCACGGGCCATGGCGTCGGGAGTTACCTTTCCGTGCATGAGGGACCGCAAAATATCGGCGCGGCCCCGCGTCCCACCCCACTTATGCCGGGCATGATCGTCTCGAATGAACCCGGATATTACGAGCCGGGACATTACGGCATACGCTCTGAAAATCTGCTGATCGTTAAAAACGCCCCCCGGACAGGCCCGCGGGAATTTCTGGCGTTCGAAACGCTGAATTACGCACCTTTTGACCGGAAAATGATCCGCCCCGCCCTTCTCTCTGCGGAGGAGATCGATTGGATCAACGTCTATCACGCCAAAACGCGGGAGGAAATTTCCCCGCTTCTGGAGGGAGATGCACGGGCGTGGCTCATGGAGGCATGTGCACCCCTGAACTGTTGATTGAGGCTTTCTATGACAGGCAAAATATATCGGGCGACCCTCATTGAAGGTGATGGGATCGGCCCGGAAATCACGGACTCAACCGTGAAAATTCTTGAGAAACTGGGTGCGCCCTTCGTTTGGGAGAGATGTGCGGGCGGGCTCGGCGCGGTTGAAACCAGCGGCGTCCCTTTGCCGGAGGCAACGCTGGAAAGCATCTCCCGCACCGGCCTGGCCCTCAAGGGGCCGCTGACGACCCCGGTTGGCAAAGGGTTCAAATCCGTCAATGTCACCTTGCGCCAGCGCTTCGGGCTTTACGCCAATCTGCGCCCGACGCGGACGATTATCCCCGGCGGGCGGTTCGATCATATCGACCTCGTCGTGGTGCGGGAAAATATCGAGGGGCTTTACGCTGCAAATGAATATTACCTGCCGTTGGGGGATGACCCACGCGCCATCGCCTGTGGCGGTGGCTTCAATTCCCGCGAAGAATGTGCGCGGATCATCCGATTTGCGTGTGACTACGCCGTCGCGAATGGCCGCAAAAAAGTCACGCTTGTCCATAAAGCCAATATTCTAAAAATCTTCAGCGGGCTTTTCCTGGAGACAGGCCGCGATATTGCGCAGGAATATGCCGGGAAGATCACCATTGATGAGCGCATCGTCGATGCATGCGCCATGCAGCTCGTCACCGATCCCTGGCAGTTTGATGTTATCGTCACGACGAATCTTTTCGGTGATATTCTCTCTGACCTCACAGCCGGGCTTGTCGGGGGGCTGGGCATGGCGCCGGGGGCGAATATTGGTGAGAAAGCCGCCATCTTTGAGGCCGTCCATGGTTCGGCGCCGGATATTGCCGGTAAAAACGTCGCAAACCCTTTGGCCCTGCTGATGGCGGGCGGGTTGATGCTGGCCCGTGTGGGGCGGCATGATCTGAAGCAGCGTCTTGATGACGCCATCACCCGCGTCGTCACCACAGGCGGTGTTCGCACGCGTGACCTTGGCGGGACTGCGAGCACAAGCGAGATCACCACAGCCCTGCTCGACGCGTTGTAAACCCCCTGCCCTGACGCGGGCTGAGACACGCGTGGATTTTATCTGTCGCGTGTCGCGTCAAGCCAGCCTTGCAGCATGTAGGACGCGGCCATTTTATCCACGACCGCCGCCCTTTTTTTGCGGGTCATGTCGGCTTCCTCAATCAGAAAGCGGTTAACCGCGGAGGATGAAAGACGCTCATCCCAGCAGCAAGCAGGGAGGTCGAGACGTGTGGAGAGTTCTCGCAGCCAGTCTTCAGCCGCCTGCGCCGCCGGTCCCTTTTCCCCGTTCATGCTGAGGGGCAGGCCGCAAACCAGCGCGCCCACGCCCTCCGCGGCGATGATGGCGGAAATCTCAGCCACCATCTGCCCCAGTTTCTGCCGCTTGATGACGCGGTAGGGTGAGGCCAGCATCAGACTGACGTCACTCAAGGCGAGACCGACGGAAACGCTTCCCGGATCAATGCCCAACACACGTTGATGTCGTCCGAGCGCGGCGCGCAGCTTGTATGGATTGAACAGGGACATGATTCAGCGTTATAACCCGACCAAAATTAACACTCTTCCCTACCCGCCCCTCAGCAGGAAAGTCGAGAATTTATGTCGCTGGACACAGAATCCGTCATGCGGATCGCCAAATTGGCCCGCATCGGCCTGACGCCTCAGGAATGCGCTGAAGTCGGGTCGGAACTTGATCATATTCTCGGATGGGTCGAGCAGCTTAAAAATGTCGATGTCACCAACGTGCCCCCCATGACCGGCGCAGGTGTCGCAACTTTGCGCACGCGTCAGGATAAAGTCGCGCTGGAAAATGACGGGGAAGATGTTTTAGGCAATGCGCCCCTGCGGCGCGGCCCGTTTTACGCTGTGCCGAAGGTGGTTGAATAATGTCCCGCATGACCCTTACCGCCACACGTGACGCCCTCCGCGCCAAAAAGATTTCAGCGCTGGAAGTGACGGATCATTTCCTCGCCGCCGCGGAACGGCTGAACCCTGAGATCAACGCCTATATCACGCTTGACCCGGAAGGCGCGCGGGCCCAGGCGAAAGCTTCCGACGCGCGTCTCGCAAAGGGCGAAGCCCTGCCGCTTGACGGTTTACCTTTGGCCGTCAAGGATCTCTTCTGCACAAAAGGGGTCAGGACCACGGCAGCAAGTGCGATCCTGAAAGATTTCGTGCCACCTTATGAAAGTACGGTCACGAAAAATCTTCTGCAGGACGGCGCTGTTTTTCTGGGTAAGGCCAATCTGGACGAATTCGCGATGGGGTCAACGAACATGACCTCCCATTTCGGCCCCGTGACCAACCCCTGGAAACGCGCTTCCTCCGAGCAACGCCTCGTGCCGGGTGGGTCATCCGGTGGGTCAGCGGCAGCGGTGGCGGCGGGGATGGCACTGGGCGCAACGGGCACGGATACAGGCGGCTCCATCCGGCAGCCCGCTGCTTTCTGCGGCATTACCGGCGTCAAACCAAGTTACGGTCGATGCTCACGCTTCGGGACGATCGCCTTCGCGAGTTCGCTTGATCAGGCGGGCCCCATGGCGGCCAATCTCGCGGATTGTGCGTTGCTGCTGCAATCCATGGCCGGTTTCGACGCGCATGACAGCACCTCCGCGCAGCGCGACGTGCCTGTTTACGCAGACGCATTAAATCGCGGCGTGAAAGGGCTGCGCGTCGGCATCCCCAAAGAATATCGCCCCGACACATTGCCCGCGGAAATCCAGGCGCTTTGGGACCAGGGCATCGCCTGGCTGCGTGACGCGGGGGCGCACATCGTCGATGTCTCCCTGCCCCACACGCAACATGGCCTGCCCGTTTATTATATCGTCGCCCTTGCCGAGGCATCTTCCAACCTCGCGCGCTATGACGGGGTGCGTTTCGGGACGCGAGTCGCCGCGGACACATTGGACGGGCTTTATGAAGCGTCGCGGCGCGCAGGTTTCGGGGAGGAAGTCCGCCGCCGCATTCTGATGGGCACGCATGTGCTTTCATCCGGCTATTACGACGCTTATTACCTGCACGCGCAGAAAGTGCGCACGTTGATCCAGCGCGATTTTGATGCTGTTTTCGCGAATGTCGATGTGCTTCTGACGCCAACAGCACCCAGCGCCGCCTTCGCGCAGGATGAAAAGCCGCGTGACCCGGTGCAGGTTTACCTGAATGACATCTTCACCGTGCCCGCCAGCCTGGCCGGCCTGCCCGCCCTGTCCCTCCCGACAGGTCTCAATAAGGAAGGTCTGCCGCTTGGCCTGCAATTGATCGGCCGCGCCTTTGAGGAAGAAACCATGTTTGCAGCCGGCCGGGTGCTGGAAGACGCCGCTTCATTCACGCATCGTCCTGCTCATTTCGCGGAGGGGCTGTCATGAGCACTTACACCATTGAGGGTGCGACCGGCGCATGGGAAGTCGTGATCGGGCTGGAAGTCCACGCCCAGATCGTCAGTCAAAGCAAGCTTTTCTCCGGCGCGCCGACAGCGTTCGGGGCTGAGGCCAACACGCAGGTCAGTCTGGTTGACGCCGCCTTCCCCGGCATGTTGCCGGTTTTGAATGAGGAATGCGTTGCGCAGGCCGTCCGGACGGGCCTCGGACTGAATGCGCAGATCAATCTTTTCAGCCGGTTTGATCGCAAAAATTATTTCTATGCCGATCTGCCGCAAGGATATCAGATCAGCCAGTTTGAACACCCCATTGTCGGGAAAGGCGAGATTGAGATTGAGCTTGCCGATGGGCAGATGCGCAAAATCGGTGTGACACGCCTGCATGTTGAGCAGGATGCAGGCAAGTCGATCCATGATCAGGATCCTGAACTCACCCTGATCGACCTCAACCGCGCCGGTGTCGGGCTGATGGAAATCGTCAGCGAGCCCGATATGCGCTCCCCGGAGGAGGCCGGGGCCTATCTGCGCAAGCTTCGGCAGATCCTGCGTTATCTCGGCACGTGCGACGGCAATATGGAGGAAGGCTCCATGCGCGCCGACGTGAATGTCTCCGTGCGCAAGGATGGGGAAGAATATCGCACACGCTGTGAGGTCAAAAACGTCAATTCGATCCGCTTTGTCATGCAGGCGATTCAGGCTGAAGCGCAACGTCAGGTGGAAGTCTGGGAGTCGGGTGGCGAAGTGCAGCAGGAAACGCGGCTTTTTGACCATGTGCGCGGTGAAACGCGCTCCATGCGCAGCAAGGAAAATGCGCATGATTACCGTTATTTTCCGGACCCGGACCTTTTACCGCTGGTTCTCGACGCAGAATGGGTCGAATCGCTGCGTGATCACCTGCCGGAACTCCCCGAGCCGAAACGCGCACGGTTAGAGGCGCAATATGGCGTCAGCCGTTACGAATCCGGTATTTTAACCACGGAGCAGGCCGTGGCGGATTTTTACGAAGTTCTCGCAAAAGAATCGGAGCCGCGTCTGGCGGCGAATTGGATGTTGGGGGATTTCTTCGCGGGGCTCAATAAACTGAGCGTCGGAATAGACCGCTCCCCGATCTCGGCGCAACGCCTTGCCGGTCTGCTCAAGCTGATTCAGGATTCGACGATCAACGGCAAGATCGCGAAGGAAGTTCTTGAGGAGATGTTTACGTCGGAGGCTTTTGCAAGTGACATCGTCGAGAAACGCGGGCTGAAGCAGGTTACGGATACGGGGGCGATTGAAGCGGCGATCACGGCGGTGCTGGATGCAAATCCGGACATGCTGGCCCAATATCGCAGCGGAAAAGACAAGCTTTTCGGGTTTTTTGTCGGGCAGGTCATGAAGGCGATGAAGGGAAAAGCCAACCCCGCCCTTGTCAATGACCTGCTGAAAAAAATACTCGCGGGATAATCGCGTTTCAGCATCAAAGGGGGTTTGACGTCCTTGCCAATTCCCCCTAGAAGCACAGTTGCAAACGTCGTGTAAACAACGTCCCTCACGGCGGAGGGGTGGCCGAGTGGCTGAAGGCGGCGGTTTGCTAAACCGTTGTACGGTGTCAAGCCGTACCGTGGGTTCGAATCCCATCCCCTCCGCCAGCAACCGTAATCACGGCCTCTCATCCCCTCTCACGATCCTTGATTTCTCCCTGTTTTCCGCCATAAACTCTTCTCATGGCCTCTCACCCCATATCATCCAAGCGCACGAAATTGGGGGTTTTTTTGGGGGCAACGAAAAAAGGGTGGGGGCATCGCAACGTCGTCGCGATCTGCGCCCTTTCAAGCCCTATTCCTTCACCCCCGTCAAATATCGGGCCACTGACTGATTTGGATGGGCGCCGATGAGCTGCCAATCCCCTTCCCCGAGCTTCAGACGCGGGAAATCTGGCTGACAGGTGTTTTCCGCTATACCGGCACCTGGCCAATCGCGATTTCAATGGTCGCGCGCCATCAGGTGGATCTGACATCCATGGTCACGGCGCGTTATGACCTGGCGCATGTCCAGGATGCACTTGAGGCCACGCGCGACCCGCATTCAATCAAGCCGATGGTGACGTTATGAAATCGCTTATTTCAGCCAAAGCCAGCCTGCAAATCGTCAGGGATGAGACGTCGCGTCTCATGCGGAATATCGCGCCCACCCAGCTTGAGGCCGTCGCCGAGCTTTGCCTCGCTATTTCCAAAGGCGGGAAGACAGGAATGAGGTGGTTTTTTTCCGGTCAGGGGCGGTCCGGCCTGGTCGCGCAAATGATGGCCATGCGCTTCATGCATCTTGGTCTCAATACGCATTTTGTCGGTGAGGCTTCCGCACCCTCCATCCAGCCGGAAGACGTGATCGTGCTCATTTCCGGCTCCGGCGGCACGCATTTGACACTTCATTTCGGAAAAATCGCGCACGATGTCGGTGCGAAGATTATCTCCATCACGCGCGCGGGGGAAAGTGCCTTACAGAAACTGTCCGACATCACACTCGAAATCCCGGCATCTGACTTACGGCAATTTGCAGGAAGCCTTTTTGAGCAAGGCGCTTTACTGGCCTGCGATGCGCTTTTTGTCAGGCTCGTGAAGGAATTTGGGGTGTCCGAAGCTGAAATGGCGCGCCGCCACACAAACTTCCAGTAAAGGCTTTGCGCGGCGGGGTGGGTTTTCTCAAACGTGCCGCGCTTCAGGCCAACAGACAGCCATAAGGTAACAATCCATCGGTTGGGACGCGGCGGAAGCACGGGCGCAAAAAAGATTTTGACCATATATGTGAGCTCAAAAAGTGGAAGGGTCCGCATCTACAAAACAGAGCTGACCCTTCCACCTCAGATCCCATCCGCCGTGCGAGACTTCAATGCGGCGGAAGGTTTCTTTGGACAGCTACTGACGGATCAACTGATATGGATGGCAGAGGCATCAAGATGCTCAACCCCGAGGAACGTCACCTGCATATTGTTATCCAATTGCAGGATCGTATTCCCCCCCGAAACGGTCGCCGTGGCCAGCAGATTTTGAACCGCCAGTGCTGAATCGATAGGGTTGTAGAAATACTGGAAAAAATAATCGCCTCTCGAGGCATCGAAATCCGTGATGGTGATATTGCCGCCACTATGACCCGCCAGGACGCCGAAGGAATTTGCACCTTCTCCGCCTGTCACCGTGACAGTCGAATCACCCGAAGCGCCTGAAAAAGCGGTGCCGAAGACCATATGGTCGTCACCCGCACCGCCCGTAAAGAAGGATTCCCCCGCCCCTGACCAGAAATCGATATTGCCGGTCGAGTTTGATGCATCGATCGTTTGATCGCCGGTCGAGCCCGGTTGATTCAGGGTGATGATGGAATAGCCCGTCATTGTTACGACGGCATCAAGGCCCGCACCGCCCCAAATCGTGCTGTTCTCGCCGCCGGAAAGCGTTGAGTTTCCCGTTCCGTTCAGAAAGGTCAAGGCCCCGGCCACACTGACGACGTGATCCTGCCCCTGAAAGACGGAGAGATTTCCCGCGGCGGAAATCGTGTCACCGACAGCTCCGGTGATCGTCCCTGAGCCCCCTGCATTATCAAACGTCACAGTCGACCCGGCACCACCTGAGATGGAGCTGTCCGCCTGCACTTTGATGACACTGCCAACCGTCGCCGCATCAACAACATTGGCGTTCTGTCCGAGATCATACTGCCCGCCGCCGCCATTGATCGTCACAAAATCCGTGCCGTAAGTCGTCCCTTCCGTGACGATGTAATCCGATGTGCCGGCGCCGGTGAGGTAGTCAACGTTGAAACCCTGGCCGTAAACAGTGTCATTGCCCTGTGAGACGAGATAATTATTGCCCTGACCGAGACCGATCAGGTTTCTCGCGCCTGTCACCGTCACGTAATTTTCACCACTTGAGGTGTTGATGACGTTGCCGCCGACATTCAAGGCCGTGCTGACGAGTTGGTTAAGGCCATCCTGATTGGAGGGGCCAGCAGGTGAGTTAGGAACGCCGCCCGCATTGACGGCAATCGTCCAGTCCCCCGTCGCGTTACCGAAATCCGCAAAGCAGGAACCTTCCAAAACGGAAACCGAGCCGCCGATCGCCCCGGAGATCAGGTAATTTCCCGGAGAGGTTGATGCATCAAGAATGGAGAGCTGGCGTGATTCCGTCGCATTGATGGAAAAACTCGAAGACGCCGTCGCATTGCCCTCATGGATAAGGAGATTTGTGATCCCGTCCGCCAGATTATCGAGAGTCGTCCCATATGATTGGACAATCCAGTCCCCCATGACGACCGAATATCTGTTGGACGCTGAAACGTCGGGGGGGACGGCGACGAAAGTACCGTCCGCGACGGCTGCCGCGATCGCGTCCTGATATTGCTGCGCCAAAGCGCTTGTCGCCTCTTCAGGCGCGTCGAACTGGTAATTCTGTCCGGTAATACCCGGGACGGTGATCGTTGCCATCTTTCTTCCATTCCTTTTGGATGAATCCTTCTCGTTCAGCTCTGAGGAAGTCGAGAAGACCTGTTTATTTCCACGCAATGAGGTAGCCGGACCTACGAACCGACAATATCTCGCGCAAAAGACAGATTAACCGGGCTTGATAAATTTTTATTTAAATAGTTCAATTTTATTTTATTGTTGAGAAAGCCCTCTCCGCTGTGGAAGTTTTTCTCGCCGCAGCTGATATCCACCCCTCGCTTGACGCGGTCACGATGGAGATTGTGGCATGGGAGCGCCACGCCGCGTCAGGAAGCACTGACGAAGGGGAAAAATGGGTTCTTCTGCCCGACAACATCCCGTCCGCGCCGTCATGAAAAGGGCATTGAGGGAATCAAGGTCGGGGCCGTTAAGAGATGATATCTCGCGAAACCCACGTCACTATTTGCGATGGCATTTGGCCTGGCGCAGGCCGTGAAGCTTCACGATTTTCCTGGAGAAAAGCGCGTCTTGCAGCTTCGTGGCCGCTTTTATTGGCGGCGACCGCCGACGCTCCTGGAAGCATAACGGCAGAGCGGGGTGCGCGTCGATCAACTCAAAATCGGGGCGTTTATGACGGACCAAATGGTGGGCGCAACAGGGATTGAACCTGTGACCCCTACCATGTCAAGGTAGTGCTCTACCGCTGAGCTATGCGCCCATCTGGTCCGTGGGCGTGCTTCTAACCTTCATCAGCGCAACTGACAAGACTGGATTTCAAAAAAAATGCCGCACGCCGCTCTTCAGTCACTATCCCTTGCCCTTCGGCCCGGTGGGTTTGGCCAGTTTTGAATGGGGGCGTGGCGGCGGACGGTCAATCGGGGGTGAAATCTCATCTTCACCCATCGCGGTGACCTCCCGCCCCATATGCGCCGTCACCATCCCCAGACGATGGCGCGGCAGAGCCTCCGGGTAATCTTCCCGAATGCGTTTGATCATCTTCTCACGGATATCGCAGCGGAGGTCCCAGCTTTTAAGCGCGCTTCGGGCGCTGGCGATGATTCGGATCTTGATCGTCACGGCATCACAATCCGCAACCTGGAAGTCGAGCACCTTCCCGTCCCAGAGCGGGCATGTCTTTGCGATCTCCTGCAATTCTTCCCGGAGCGCATCGATCGGGGCTTCATAATCTAGATAAAGATAGACAATGCCGATGATGGCGGCTGAGTTATGAGTCCAGTTCTCAAACCGGTTTTCAAGAAAATAGGAGATCGGCACGATGTGACGCCGCCAGTCCCAGACGCGCAGCACCACGTAAGTCGCTGTAATCTCCTCCACCCACGCCCAGTCGCCATTAATGATGATCAGATCTTCCATCCGGATCGGCTGGGTGATGGCGATTTGCACACCAGCCAGAAGATTCGTCAGCAGGCCACGTGCCGACAGGCCGACAATCAATGATGCCGCACCAGCCGACGCGAAAAGAGACACGCCGTAATTGCGGACGGAATCAAACGTCATCAATGCGACACCCACGGTGATGATACCGACGAGGATTTCAAGAAGGCGTTGCAGGACCTTGATTTGCGTCTGGTGCGAGCGGACGATGATATCATCATGATGCTCACTGAGCGAAATGCGACTGAGATAAGCCTCCGTCATGATTCGGAACGCTTTGATCGCACTGTAACCCACCATCAATATGGCAATGAAAACGAAGGATTTTTGCAGGATCTGCGTCGTCCGCCAGGAAAGTCCGGAAGCCGCGGGCAAGGCTGAAATCACCACAACCAGCACGATGATCAGCCGCACGGACCGACGCGTCGACAGCACGATTTTGCGCGCCACTGTGCTGCCCTCCCGACTGAGCAGGCGGAGCAGAAAGCGCGTCATCCAGTGGCTGGCGTAAAACGCGATCAAAGCCAGCGTGACGAGCATGACGACCGTCACGACAGACGCGGGCAACCACCCGAAATACGCACGAAACTGGAGGAGGCAGGCGATAAAGTAGGTTTTGAAACTCATGTCGGCATCAACCCATTCAGGACGACCGCGGTCAGCGAAAGCAATAGATGGTCACGAGACAAGCTTTCGATGAAACGGGTCAACGACCGGTCGGCTTCCTTTTTTCGTCAGCCGGGCACCATTGCAGTTTTTTGATATCACGCACAAAATCATTGCGCACGTGGTTGACACGATATCGCCGGGGCTTTAATTGCAACCCACCAGTCGCGATGGCGGCGTAGCTCAGCGGTAGAGCAGGGGAATCATAATCCCTTGGTCGGCGGTTCAAATCCGTCCGCCGCTACCATCCCGACTGGGTCAGCCTCGATAGCCGCATCTGACCCTGCGCGACCTCCCCCGCATGAAACAACATGCCTCACCCGGGACGGGGCGCGACCTCGGCAGAGGTCGCGATTAATCTTTCCTTATTCCGCGTTATCTTCAGCGGCATGGGCGGTTTCGCCTTCCGACTCACCCTCCGCCTCTTCATTCCCGCGGCGCTCATCCCCTGACTCGGCCTGTTGCGCCTTCATGCGCTTCTGGTGGCGCTCCTGACGTTCCGCCTGGGATTGCTGAGCCGCCTGCGTCATGGCATTGATGATACGGAAATAATGTTCAGCATGCTGGAAATAGGCTTCCGCAAGGATACGGTCACCCGCACCGGTCGCGTCCCGACCCAGCTGAAGATATTTCTCAAAAAGCTGTTGCGCCGTGCCGCGGACACGCATTTCAGGCCCGTTACTGTCAAACACGTGGTTGCGATTAAGCGGCGTCTGATTATTACCCTGACGCGCGCTCATCCCACCGTTGGAGCGATGATGACGGCCTCTGATACGTTTGATGTTCATGGATTTAAATGGGACTTTCCTGCTGGCAAGGCTGAGCCCTGCCTGGTTCATGATCGGCAAAGCAGTGTGGAAAATGTCCTGCTTTGCTTTCCAAAGTCGAAGGTCGGGCGAGGAAACAGCGCGTAGGTTTGACAATGTCATAACCGGTAACCGCGATACCGTCTCCAGCAGAGCGAAATGCGCATTAAAAGCGCAATCGAACAAAGCCTCGCAGGCGAGTTTAGCAGCTCCCCTCACCTCTGCCAAGTTTTAAAACGCGCCCAAACCGAGAATCATGGCGCGCGCAATGCCGTTAAGGTCATTATAACATGCGCGCATTTCCAACCCGTTTTCCGCCGCCAGATGCCGCACGTCGTGGTCCTGCCCCTTGCCCAGTTCCAGCACGGCAATCCCGTCACGGCGCATTAAACGTGGAAGGTCAGACAGAATGGCGGCATAGGCGTCCAAGCCCGACGCCCCGCCATCAAGGGCAGAAGCCGGTTCGTAATAACGCACTTCCGGCATCAGCTCTGCCAGCTCCTCGGTTCTGATATAAGGCGGGTTGCTCAGGATAATGTCGAAGCGCCCCGTCAAAGCGTCACCCCAATGGCTGGTGACAAATCGGGCGCGGCGCTCAAGCTGGTTCAGTTTCGCGTTTTCCCGCGCGAGCTGTGTCGCTTCGGGCACGATATCGACGCCAATGCCCCGCGCATTCGGGTAATGGCTGAGCGCCGCCAGAAGGAGGCAGCCCGTCCCTGTGCCGAGATCCAGAATGCGGTAAGGTCTATCCCGCTGCGGCTTGTGGTGACGCAGCGCTTCGATCAGCGTCTCGCTATCGGCCCGCGGGATCAATGTATAGTCGTTTGTCAGGAAATCCTGCGTCCAGAAGCCGCGCGAGCCCGTGATGTAGGCATAGGGCTCCCGACGCGCGCGGCGGGCAATGACGGCTTCAAAACGCGCCTGCGCCTCTTCATCAAGGCGAAGGAGGGTCACGATTGCGGTGAGGTCAATTCCCGCCGCCCAGCATAGCAGACGTCTCGCCTCCGCCCGCGCGTCCTCAACGCCTGCCTGCGTCAATCGAAGGGTCGCCCTTGCCAGAATGTCACGCACGCGCATTTTATTTAACACTTTCCCGTAAATCGCATTTTATAAGGAAATCATGCCTGCCCAAATTCGCACTCTGCTTTTTTGCGCCTGTTTGATGCTGACCGCAACATCAGCCGCGCAGGCTGGCGCCTTCAAATTGCAGGATCCTCGCGCGCCGAATGAGATATCCGAGACGACGCGGCTGTATATTGATGGCAGGCTTGCCGCCGTGATTCACCTGCATGACGGACTCGATTCCTACGAGAAGATCATCCCGGTAAAAGACGCGCCCCGCGCCCATCATTATGCGCTTTGCGGTGAGATGACCGTCATCGATGAAACGGGCGCGCGGGTCGTCCATCATGTGGAGAGTGAGGGCATTCTCCTCCGGCCCGATGGCCATGTAATCATCGCGGCCGCTGATGATGACCTCGGAGATTTCTTTCTGATGGATGCCTCCGAACCCGGCGCAACCCGGCATAAAAAAGGGAAAGCCGGGATCTGCTCAGGCCCGATCAGCTAAACTGCGACGGGGCCGGGCCTCTTGGTTACAGCCCTTCCGCGGCGAGCAGCGCGGTTTGCTCATCCTGCACCAGCGCGTCGATGATTTCGTTAAATTCGCCCAGCATGACGCGGTCAATTTTATGCAGGCTGAGATTAATGCGGTGATCCGTAACGCGACCTTGCGGAAAGTTATAGGTACGGATCCGCTCCGACCTGTCGCCCGTTCCGACCTGGGATTTCCGATCGGCTGAGCGGGTGGCGTGGGCCTGGGCGCGTTGCTGCTCATAAAGACGTGCGCGCAGGATTTTCATGGCCTTGGCTTTGTTTTTATGCTGACTTTTTTCCTCCTGCATCGCGACGACGACGCCGGAGGGGAGATGGGTGATCCGCACAGCGCTTTCCGTCTTATTGACGTGCTGCCCGCCCGCACCTGAGGCGCGATAGACATCGATGCGCAGGTCTGTCTCATCAATATCGACATCCACCTCCTCCGCCTCGGGAAGGACCGCAACCGTCACGGTCGAGGTATGGATGCGTCCCTGCGTTTCCGTCGTCGGCACACGCTGGACGCGATGCACGCCGGATTCGAATTTAAGTTTGGAAAAAACACCACGGCCGGAAATCGTCGCGACACCACTTCTCAGCCCGGCAAGGTCGCTTTCATCATATTCATCAATTTCAAAGCGCCAGTGATTCAGCTCCGCATAGCGCTTATAGGCGCCGAAAAGCTCCGCCGCGAAAAGCGCCGCCTCATCCCCCCCGGCTGCGGGCCGGATTTCGAGAATGGCGCTACGTGCATCGGCTTCATCTTTCGGGAGGAGTGCCAGCCGTAATTGCAGCTTCAGCTCAGCGCACTTCGCTTCGGATTCCTGGATTTCAATCTCGGCAAGCTCCCGCATTTCCGGGTCGTCCAGCAACTCACGCGCCTGCGCCATGCGTTGCGAAGCGTCACGAAAAGCCTGCACGGCTTGTACAACGGGGTCGAGATCCGCATATTCCCGCGACAGCCGGGAAAACGCATCCCCATTCACCTGCCCCTCTGCCATGATCGCCGCGATTTCTTCATGGCGCGCGAGAATGCGATCGAGCCGTTCATCCAACGCCATATGTCAGGCGCCGTGTGTCAGGAAGCGCAAGGCCTCGTTAATCGGCACGTCCCGCTGCGCACGCAGACTGAGATCCCGGATGATGACGCGGCCTTGCGCCAGTTCGTCCTCACCAATCAGGATAAGGTGCGTTGCCCCCCCTTTGATGGCGCGCTCCATCCGTTTCTTGAAAGCGCCATGAAGGGCCATTTCAGCCCGCACATCGCCTTCACGCAATGTCTGCAACAGAGAGATCGCCTTGGGCAGGCCGGCCTCACCCATGGGGAGGACGACAACATATTTGCCATGACTTTCCGGCGGCGCGATGAGCAGGGCGAGGCGTTCAATCCCGCCTGCCCAGCCAATAGCGGGAGTCGATGGGCCGCCCATCTCGGCCACAAGCCCCTCGTAACGTCCACCCGCAAGCACCGTGCCCTGCGCGCCCAATTTTTCCGTCAAAAATTCAAAAGCGGTGTGGCTGTAATAATCGAGTCCGCGGACGATGTGCGGGTTTTCAGTGTAGGCAACGCCGTAAAGGTCCAGCCCGCGCCGCAGCCCGTCATAAAATACCCGCGATGCTGGATTAAGGTACTCCGAAAATGACGGGGCGCTTTGCAGCAGCGTGCGATCCTGACTGGATTTGCTGTCAATGATGCGCAGAGGATTCTGGTGCAGCCGCGCCCGACTTTCCTCGGAAAGCGCATCCTGATGCGCGACAAAATAAGCGATCAGAGCCTTCCGCCATGCAAGTCGACTTTCAACATCGCCCAATGTGTTGATCTGTAACGACACATCCTGTTCAAGGCCCAGTTCCCGGAGGATCATCTGCGCCATGGCGATCGTTTCGGCATCGATCAACGGGTCAGAACTGCCGAGATATTCCGCGCCGATCTGATGAAATTGCCGGAACCGCCCTTTTTGTGGGCGCTCATACCGAAACATGGGACCGTTATAAAAGACACGTTGCGGCAATTTCTGCGTCAAACCGTTTGAGACGAAGGCGCGACATATAGCGGCCGTGCCTTCCGGGCGCAACGTCAGGCTCTCCCCACCGCGATCCTCGAAGGAATACATTTCCTTCGTGACCACATCGGACGTATCTCCCAACGTTCGGGAAAAAACGCGCGTATCCTCAAAAATGGGGGTCGACCATTCCTCATAGCCATATCGCGCAGTGACGCGCCGCGCGATATTGATGACATGGGCATGACGGCGCGCCTCGTCGCCGATAAGGTCGTGCGTACCGCGCGCAGGTTGCAGAGATGACATAAAATCAGGCGTTTACTTTTTTTGGTTCATTCTGTTCGGTCTCGGCTGCTTTTTCCGCTTCGATCTTCGCGACGCGGGCCTCCACCAGATCGATAATATGCGAGATCATATCCTGCCCATCTTCAAGGCGATGATCCTGCCGCCCCGCAGCATACACCATATGGCGCCCTGCACCGCCGCCCGTCACACCGAGATCCGTCATCAGCGCTTCTCCCGGCCCGTTCACGACGCAACCAATAATGGACAGGGTCAAGGGTGTTTTGATGTGCTGGAGGCGATCCTCCAAGATCTGCACGGTTTCCACGACATTGAAGCCCTGGCGCGCGCAGGATGGGCAGGAAATAATTTTGACGCCACGATGACGCAGGCCGAGCGATTTGAGAATATCCCAACCGACAAGGACTTCCTCCTGCGGTGGCGCGGAGAGGGAGACACGCATCGTGTCACCCACACCGGCCCAGAGCAGATTGCCCAGCCCGATGGAGGATTTTACCGTGCCAGCGCGTTTTGACCCGGCTTCCGTAATACCGATATGCAGCGGGTGGTCACAACTATCGGCAAGTTGCTGATAAGCGGCCACGGCCATAAAGACATCAGAAGCTTTGACGCTGATTTTGAATTCATGAAAATCATGATCCTGAAGGATTTTGGCGTGCTCCAGCGCACTCTCGACCAAAGCCTCAGGATTCGGCTCACCATATTTCTCCAGCAGGTGCTTTTCCAATGAGCCCGCATTGACGCCGATCCGGATGGAGCATCCGTGATCCCGCGCGGCGGAGACAACCTCACGCACACGCTCGGCACTGCCAATATTGCCCGGATTGATACGCAGGCAGGCCGCGCCCGCCTTTGCCGCCTCGATCGCGCGTTTATAATGGAAGTGAATATCGGCGACGATCGGCACATTCACTTCATGCACGATTTCGGACAGAGCGGCGGTGCTTTCCTCATCCGGGCAGGAAACGCGGACAATATCCACCCCGGCAATCTCAGCGAGGCGGATCTGCTCAATCGTCGCCTTGGCATCAGAGGTCAGCGTATTTGTCATTGTCTGGATGGAAATGGGCGCATCACCTCCGACCGCAACCTTGCCGACCATGATCTGCCGGGATTTTCGGCGTTCAATATGCTGATAGGGGCGATATCCGCTCATACTCTCCACAATCCTCCATGAATCGCCGCCCATCGGGGATCGGCGTCCATGACAAATATGACATATAACTAGGCACTCTGGCGCTTAATACCAGAGTTACGGCGTGACTTTCCACCTCTGGCGGCGTCAGGCCGCAAAATCTTTCCTCAAGGTGACACTTGCGCCCTGATCTGGCCGAGCTGGCGGTCATTCAAGCGGTCACTCTCGGATTTTTCAAATCGCTTCTTCTGTTTAGGGGCCACTGCGCTTGCCGGAGGCGGCTGATCTGGTTGGGTGGCCTCAGGAGTCGTTGCAGGCGCGCCGCCCTCCCCTGGCAGATTTGGCGCAGTGACGGGCGGGGTGTCATTCTGCCGCAAGACAGAATCCGACGGATGTGCCTCCGGCGGGGCTGATGGCGTATTGACGGGCGCGCGACCCTGCGCAATATCTTCCGACGTCAAAGTGAGGTTGCGGACAACCTGTCCGTTCTCACCCAGGGGCGCGGTCACAGCATCCCCGAACCTGAAAGCCACCCCGCCCGCATTGCCGGTTGTGATGCGGTAAGGCGCTTTATCACGCTTGCCGCTGCAGATTTCACCGGGTTTGAGCACACGGTTGCACATATCCTGGCCGTCCTTATCCGTCACGCGCACCCATGTATTGTGCGAGGCCACCAGGTCAAAACCGGTTGGAGTTTCCGGAACGGTGGGGAGCGGTGAGGAAGGCGTTGCCACTTCCTGCCCGGTCTGAATGGCCTGCCCGTCAGTGGCGGGCATGGTGCTGACTGGTGCCGGGTTTTGTGCCACGCCAGGCTGCAAATGATCTGTTTCCGGCTGGGTGACTTGCCCGACCGGCGTGGCGTCTGACCCGGTATTGGCGGGGGTCGCTTCCGCCGCCTGCATGGAGGCTGGCGGTAATGACGAAGTTTCCGCGGGCGGCGCCGGGGCGGGTGGCTCCGGCATGACCGCTGCGATTTCCGGCGATAACCCGGCATTTTTCGGCACGGCTTTCGTCGGCCCGGCCGCGAGCTTATCCCGCACGTCCGTGCTGTCATCTCCTGCGTAATGATAAATACCGGTATAGGCGATGACGATCAGAACAAGCCCGATCGCCGCCCATATTCCGACAGGGACACCACGCCCCACCAGGGGTTCAGGAATGTTCAGGGCCGGGCTGCGCACTTTGGATAAAGGGATGACCGCCTGAAATTCCGACACGATATCATCCGCATCCAGACCGAGGGCGCGCGCATAGCTGCGTAGAAACCCCACCACATAGACGCCAGAAGGAAGGTCCTCCGTTTGCCCTTCCTCAAAAGCAACGAGGTAGGTTTCCCGGATGCGCAGCCAGGTCGCGACATCGCTTAAATCCCAGCCAAGCTTGACCCTCTGTGCTTTGAGACGTTTACCGACGGGGAAATGAGCCGGCGGCTCGGTTCTGGAAGCTTTCCCATTTGACGCCCCACCGCTGCTCATCCGAAAATCGCCTTTCTCGCCTGAAATATCGATTGTTTAACCCGCTTTGCGCTGCATAAGGCTCTGGATCGCCTCATCAACGAGGTCATTTATAATCTGCGTAACGGGTTTGACCTCTTTGACCATACCGACAGATTGCCCCGCCATGACGGAGCCATTCTCGATATCACCATCAATCACGGCCCGTCGGAGGGAGCCAGCCCAAAAATGCTCAATTTCCAACTGTGCGTCTTCCCTGCTCACTTCACCTTCCTGAAAACGTCGAAGGATTTCCGCCTGATGCGCCAGAAAACGCCGCGTGCCGTTATTTGTCAGGCCGCGAACGGGTATAACGGGGAAACGCTCATCAAGTTGAACAGATGTCACGGCATCGCGTGCATTCGCCCTTAAAAAAGCGGTTTTGAAGTTGTCATGCGCGATGCTTTCCTGCGACGCGGCAAAGAGTGTGCCCAATTGTGCGCCGGACGCGCCCATCTCAAGATAACTGAGGATGGCATCACCGCGCGCCAGCCCGCCCGCCACAAAAATCGGCACATCCCGAAGATGGGGCAGGATCTCCTGCGCGAGGACATTGAGTGACACCGGCCCGACATGCCCCCCTGCCTCGGAGCCCTCAATAATCAGCGCCTCAATGCCCAGACGGACGAGGCGTTTGCCAAGGGCGAGTGCCGGTGCGAAACCCATCGTCCGTACACCGCCATCACGCAGCGCCTTGATGGTGGCGCCCGCGGGGACACCGCCCGCCAGCACGACATGCCCGACCTCATGCTCAAGACAGACGCGGACGAGGTGATCAAGATCCGGGTGCATCGTGATCAGATTAACGCCAAAAGGTGCGTCCGTCAGCGCGCGGGTGGCGGTGATCTCCTCCGCCAGGCGGTCCGGCGACATGGCGCCGCAGGCAATCACGCCGAAGCCCCCGGCATTGGAAATCGCCGCCACGAGGTGACGCTCACTCACCCATGACATGGCGCCGCCTAAAATGGCCGTTCTTGTGCCGAGGAAGCGACAGCCATCCGCCCATAGGCCGGCAAGCGCGGCCTCCGCACGTGCGCGATTAAGCTCAACCATTCTGACGTCCCCCGTCCTGATCATCGAGGCCATAGGCTGTGTGCAGGGCGCGCACGGCCAGCTCCAGATACTCCGCCTTGATCAGGACCGAGATCTTGATCTCACTTGTCGATATCACCTGCACGTTTATTCCCCGCTCTGCGAGTGTTGTAAACATCGTGCTTGCCATCCCGCTATGGGACCGCATCCCGACACCGACCACGCTGATTTTCGCAACATCCTGCGCTGACTGGATCGCGCCGAACTGAATGTCACCTTTCGCCGCTTCAAGCGCAGAAATCGCGGCAGCCTGATCCGTCTTGGGGACAGTGAAGGTCATATTGGTGGAACCATCCGACCCGACACTCTGCACAATCATGTCAACATTGACCCGCGCCGCCGCGAGGGTGGAAAATATCGCCGCGGCAATGCCCGGTCGGTCAGGGAGGTGGCTCACCGTAATTTTCGCCTCATCCAGCGCATAGGCGATCCCCGTCACCAGATCTTTTTCCATAACCTCTTCCTCATCCACAACGGATGAACCTGAGTCATCCGTCGATTCGTCAAAACTGGACAGAACGCGCACGCGCACGCGCTCCCGCATGGCGAGGGCGACGCTACGGGTCTGCAAAACTTTCGCCCCGACCGATGCCAGCTCAAGCATTTCCTCAAAGGTGATGCGGTCCAGCTTTCGGGCGGCGCTGACAATACGCGGGTCCGTTGTATAAATACCATCCACATCGGTATAAATGTCACAGCGATCCGCTTTCACAGAAGCCGCGATGGCGACAGCCGACGTGTCTGACCCCCCGCGCCCCAATGTTGCGATGCTGTCCACCTGTGTCGCTGATGGGGCTTCATCCGCAGGGCAGACGCCCTGAAACCCGGCGACAACCGGCACAATGCCGGCCTCAAGGCAGCGAATCAGCCTTGCGCCATCAATGCCCAGAATATTGGCCTTGCCATGCGCATCATCCGTGATGATCGGGATCTGCCAGCCCAACCAGGATTGGGCGGGCACGCCGATCGCCTGAAGCGCAAGGGCCGTCAGCCCGCTTGTCACCTGCTCCCCCGCTGCGACGACGGCGTCATATTCCCGCATATCAACGTTGGGGGATAAAGCGTGGCAATAGGACACCATTTGATTGGTCACGCCCGCCATGGCGGAAACAACGACGACGACCTGCTTCCCGCTTTCCCACTCCGCCTTGACGCGCGCCGCCACGGCACGAATGCGCTCAATATCGGCCACAGAGGTGCCACCGAATTTCATCACGATGCGATTGACTTCATGATCCTTCTGGGGCGCCATCGTGATAAAAACTCCTGAAATGTCGTTTTTTGTATAAACCCCGGCAGGCTCGGTTCAACACCGGGTGAAATCCGGGCGACGACATGTTAAACATGCGCCCAAACGCGGTGAATACAAATTTAACGACGTTTCGTCCAGTTTTGATGAAGGGTTACGAGGTAGATGAGCAGGCCGTCATCCATATCCGCTGAGGAAATTGCACAGTTCGGACGTTTGGCAGCCTCATGGTGGGACCCGTCAGGGCCTATGCGCCCGCTGCATGACATGAATCCACTCAGGACAAACTGGAATCATCAATTTTTTAAATCACGCGCCAAGCCGGATGGTGCGGCCATCAGTCTGCTCGATATAGGTTGCGGGGCAGGCATCGCCAGTGAGGCTTATGCGCGGCTGGGCTATCAGGTGACCGGTCTGGATGCCTCGGCGGAAGCCATCGCGGCGGCGCAATCCCATCAGGAAATCTCCCGCCCGGAAACGGGGAAAGGAAGCCTCACCTACCACCATGGTGCCGCGGAGGATTTCGTTGCGCAGGGCCTGACATTTGACGCCATTAGTGCACTGGAAGTCATTGAACATGTGATAGATGCCGAGATGTTTCTGCATCTCCTCAGCGACCTGACCCGCCCGGGTGGATTGATCGCGATTTCGACCCTCAACCGAACGTTACGCTCCCTCGCCATCGCCAAATTCGGCGCGGAATATGTGATGCGTCTCCTGCCCGTCGGCACCCATCAATGGCGCAAATTCATCAAACCTTCTGAACTTGTCCGCGCCGCGCGCGGGGCCGGTCTCAAGATGATCGATATCACCGGCATCCTCTATACAGGCGCCGCCTGCCGCCTGACATCGGACACACGCATGAACTACCAGGCGATGTTCCGCAAACAATAAGGCGTCGGGGATGGCGACAGACTCATTTCGTCATTTTGCAGGCGGGACCGATATGGCCCGTATAACGCGTCCAGGTCTGCGTCCGACCTAGAAGCGGGATGCCAAGGAGGTAACCGCGCAATTTGAGGACATTCGGGCTCGGCGACCAGATTATCGCGTCATAAACCTTACCGCCTTCAGGGTCGAAAATTTTCCCCTGCCACTGCCCGTCCCCCTGAGGCGTAAAGCCCGTCAGCATGGTCAGGTCGCATTGTGATCGCCCCAGAACATCATGCGGCACAGGCCCTTCATAATCCATACCGACGAGGCGACCGCAGATCTCCGCCCCACAATGGAAGATATCAAAAACGCCATCCTGCGTCTGCGCCAACCATTTGCCCGTCACGTCGCCCGACGCAGTGCGATCACGATGCGCGGGGCTGGCGACGGCATGAAATGAAAAAAGCGCGACCAGAAGCACGGCGGCGCGTGACACAAGCCTAGGCATCATCGATTGGGCCCCGAGGGATGGAGACAAACTCTATGCCTTTTTCCTTAAAAATGTCACGCTCTTGTGAAGAAGCCTGACCATAAATTCCTTTTGAGATGGTTTCGCCTCTTGCGGCGGATTCGTGGCGTTTCGTCACCTTCGCGACAGAGCGGCTCCCGACAATCTCGCAATGATTTTCAATGACGGGCCACATTTGCCAAAGCGCCGCGCGGAAATGACCCGATATTGGGATGGACCCGGATAACGACGATGACTGGGGAAATGATGCTTCAAATTTTTCTGATCCGCGCGTCGTGCCGCAATGTGGGCAGGCGATGAACTGCGCCGCGCATTGCCCTGCAAATAATGTGGCGCTCAAAAACCAGCCATCAAATGCGTGAGCCTGCGCGCATCGCAGCTCAAAGGAGATCATCCAGCGCGCCTCAGAAGCGGGTCGAGTTTCTTCTGCTGTTCCAGCGCGAATAATTCCGAGCAACCGCCTATGACACGGTCATCGATAAAAATCTGCGGCACTGTCCTGCTTCCGCCCGAGCGACGTGTCGCCTCCTCGCGCGCCGCGCTGCCTCGCGGGGCGTCGATCTGCTCAAATGCAACGTTCTTCTGCGTCAGCAAAGCGACGGCCTTGGTGCAGTATGGGCAATGTTCCTGCGTGTAAATTTCAATCTTCGGCATCAATGAAACCATGAATTTTATGGGCAAAGGGAAGGATGTGACGACCGGAACGGGTCGCGACCAAAATCGAAACCGCGGCCGCACCGGCATCCAGCAACCGTTGAGAGCAGATGGAGAGCGTGGCGCCCGTGGTCAAGATGTCATCAACCAATATGACGCGACGCCCCTGAACCATCTTTCTGTAACGCGGGTTGAGCGTAATGGCCTCCCGCACCTTCTCCATACGGGCATCAGGCCCCAGCCGCGCGAGGGCGCCTGTATGTCGAATGCGCTTCAGCAGGTCCGGCACGCATTGCAGAGGCGCAGCATGGATTCGGCACAGTGACTGCGCGATAATGGCCGACTGGTTGAACTTGCGCCGCAGCAGACGCCGCCAATGCAGCGGGACCGGCGCGATGAGATCAGCGTCGGATAAGAGAGCAGCGCCATGGCGCATCATGGCGTCGGCGAAAAATGTCGCCACTTCCGTGCGATCACCATATTTCAGATCGAAAATAAGGGATTGCGTGACATCGCCGAAAATAAACGCGGCGCGCGCTGCCGACCATGGTGGTGGGGAATTCTGACAATAAATGCAGAGATGGTTCTGATTGAGATGTTCTACCGCGGGGAGCGGCGCGGCGCATCCATGGCAGAAAGGCGGCGAGATTCGCTCTGTTTCCGCGAAGCAGGTCGCACAAAGGGCGTTGTGCGAGAGGGTTTCCGCTTTGCAATGAAGACAGACAGGCGGAAAAGCCACATTCAGAATCTGATCGTACCAGGACCGCCGCAACGAGACGCGCCGCAAAGCGCCCGACAAAAGTCAGGCCCTTTCAGGCAGCACGATCAACGTGACGTGCCGCGCGTCGATCATTTGTTTTCCCTGTTCAGGAAATGTCACGGTGACGCGCCATGCAATCGCGGATTGGACTTGCCCGATGCCCCATTCCGGTCGGGTCGGGTGCCGCACCAGCATGCCGGGTTCAAGAAATGTCTGGAATTCGTCCTCCGTGACAACCTCCCTGTTTCCGGCCCGGATGGCGGGGGCGCCGACGTCACGCCCGCACAACCCGCCCTCACCTTGCCGGGCGCAAAGCCCGGACCTTTAGATATATTTCCGCAGAAACGCTTTGACGGCCGGTCCGAGATCGGGACGATCAATCGCGAAAGCGATCTGCGCTTCAAGGAAACCCGCTTTGTCACCGCAATCATAACGCGTGCCCTCATAGCGAAGACCATGGAAGGGCATGTCGCCAATGAGTTTTGCCATGGCGTCGGTCAGCTGGACTTCACCACCGGCACCGCGCTCAAGCTTGGAGAGGTGCGTCATGATCTCGGGACGCAGAATGTACCGGCCGATAATGGAAAGGTTGGACGGCGCAACGGACGGGTCCGGTTTCTCGACCAGTCCTTTTACCTCAACCGTACGGCCATCATCCTGACCCACATCGAGTATGCCATAGCGATTCGTGTAATCGCGCGGGACTTCCGTCACTGCAACGACATTTCCGCCGGTTTCGTTATAGACGTCCACAAGCTGCGAGAGGCAGCCGCGCCCGCCTTTGATGATGTCATCCGGCAGGAGGATCGCGAAAGGATCATCCCCGATGAAGGACCGCGCACACCATATGGCATGGCCCAGCCCAAGCGGCTCCTGCTGGCGGACAGCCGCGAGTGACCCGGCTTCGATACTGCTGGGCTCCAGCGTTTCCAGCAATGCCAGCTTGTTCCGCTCCCTCAGGGTCGTCTCAAGCTCAAACGCGACATCGAAATAATCAATGAGGCTGTCTTTGCCCCTGCCCGTGATCAGACAGAACTGATCAATACCCGCCTCGCGCGCTTCATCAATCGCATATTGCACGAGCGGGCGATCGACGACCGGAAGCATCTCTTTCGGCATGGCTTTTGTCGCGGGAAGGAAGCGTGTCCCCAAACCTGCGACGGGCAATACGGCCTTTCTGAGCGGCTTTTTCAAAACTGAACCCCTATAGATGCGAGCATCGTTACTTGTGGTTATCATCGCAACGGCAATGTAAGCGTAGTGTAAATCAAAGGGGGGATTTTTTGAATATGGTCATTTCATTTACTTATGACCATTGAGGGAAATGCCGCATCTTCCGGGTAATCCCGCCATCATACCGGGCGTTGCCCGATAGATGCATCTGATATGACAACCATCTTCTGAGAGAAGTGGTGCGGTCGAGAAGACTCGAACTTCCACGGGGTTTCCCCCACAAGCACCTCAAGCTTGCGCGTATACCATTCCGCCACGACCGCAACGTGACAAGTGTCTTGCAATAAGCGATACCACTCGTCGAAGGGGGCTATAGCTTATGCGGAAGAGTGAGGCAATCATCACGACGGAAAATTTTGAAAAAATAATGTGGAGGACCACATCATCGCCCGTCAATTATCCGGACGCCCTTGCCGAGATGGCGGCGCATCAGGCACGTATGCAGGCGGGAACGGGGAAGGAACTGATCTGGCTGCTGGAGCATCCGCGCCTTTACACATCCGGCACATCAGCCCGTGCGCAGGATCTCTTCAACCCGGACGCTTTGCCGGTTTATGAAGCGGGGCGTGGCGGGCAATGGACTTATCACGGCCCCGGCCAGCGCATCGCCTATCTCATGCTGGACCTCAACCGCCCTCATGGCGACACCCCACCGCGCGATTTGCGCCGCTTCGTCGCGGATCTTGAAAAATGGATCATCGCGACGCTTGGCATGTTCCGAATCGCAGCGGATGTCCGGCCCGGTCGTATCGGCGTCTGGACGACGGACCCGTTAAGCGGGGAGGAGGCCAAGATCGCCGCGATCGGGCTGCGCGTCAGTCGCTGGCTGACGATGCATGGCGTCTCCATAAACCTCGCGCCGCGGCTGGAGGATTTTTCCGGCATCGTTCCGTGCGGCATCCGGGATTATGGTGTGACGAGCATCCAGCGATTCCGGCCGGACGTCACCATGGCGGCGCTTGACCACGCGATGAAGGCGACTTGGCGCGATATTTTCAGGCAGACCCCTCAGGATGCGCCGTGACGTCAGGGGCTTTCATGCAGGCTCAATTGAATCTGCTGCTTCCTGACATCCGTGCCGATCAGGTCTTTGAGCCGCAAACCCGCACCGGTTTTTTCAAAATCGAGGGAGAGAAGCCCCTGTGACGGGTTTGCCGCCTCCGCGAGTGAAATGCGCAGCAGGCTTGGCGTCTGAACCAGTTGCGTGACCTGTATCGCACGGGTCAGTCGCAAAGGTTTGCGCAGGAGGAGGCCGAGGGGGTGCCGGGCAAGGCCGATGCGCGTCACCGCGCCATTGGCTTTATCCGTCACGACGAGATGTTGATTTTCAGCCTCCGCCCGCAAGCCATGCGGCACGTCATAGGCGAGAAGCAGATAGCCGGGGTGATAGGTGAAGTGACCGCGCCCGGCCCAGTTGCCCGGCCCGACCTGCTCAAAAAAACCGGTAACAGGTTGCGGGCGGTTCAGGGCATTTTCGACATCATGAATCATGGCCTGATCGGAGGGGGAAAGATGACTGATCCCGCCAGAAGCGCAGGCATTCAAAAAGGCGGCCAGGCCCATAAAGGCGAGATGTCGAAACTTCGTGATCATGACGCGCCGGGCGTCTGCGTTGTCAGTGCCAGGCTGTGCAGGCCGCTCTCAAATTCAGCTTTCAGGAGCTCATTGACCTGGCGATGGCGGGCAATCTGGGAAAGGCCCTTAAAGCGGTCAGTGACAATTTTGACCGCAAAATGCGTCTCCTCCCCTTCTATGCCCAAGCGGTCCTTATGGCGTGCATGACGGTGGGAGACGTCCTTGATTTCAATTTCCTCCGGCGCGAGGGCCTCTCGTAAAACGCGCTCAATACGTACCGCGCGTGTATCATGGACATTCATTAAGCTTTTCTCCTTGCACCGGACTGGATGACGTCACACATTGATGCGATGACCAAGCGCCGCCAGACACGTCATCGCGCCTTCGACCCCGACCCTGACGCGCCGGGGCGCATGTGCGACATGGCGGGCTGCACGGCGAATGCCGGTTATCGTGCACCGAAAAGCCGTCAGACGCTACGGGAATATTACTGGTTCTGCCTTGATCATGTCCGTGAATATAACGCCAAATGGGATTTTTATAAGGGCATGACGCCGATTCAGATTGAAACACATCTGCAATCTGACTCATCCTGGCAGCGCCCTTCCTGGAAACTCGGCAGCCTCGGCAAACCCTCAAAATTTGAGGAACGTTTGCGTGATCCGCTCGGTCTGCTCAGCCGCGCACGCCATGCGCGTGCGCGCTCCCGCCCCCATGACGCGCTGGAACGCCGGGCGCCCAAACCCATCAAACAGCATCTCAGTGCCCTCGGGCTGGACTGGCCCCTGACGATGGAGGAGTTGCGGGCGCATTACCGCAACCTCGCACGGCAGCACCATCCGGATGCAAATGGTAGTGACCCGCGCGCGGAGGCCCGTTTCAAGGAAATCAACGTGGCATACACGACGATCCGCGCATTCCTCTCAGCGCAATGACATGCCGGGGAAAGATTTGCATTTGAGACGGAACGCGATATCCTTCGTGAGACAAAATTGAGGTTAAGGACACGCGCTGCGCATGAAGAGCCCCTCGCCCGCCGCCAAAAGGGCCCCAACGACCGAAATCCCCACGGAAAATATCGGAAGAGAATTGAAAGCGCCCGACAAGAGACTGTCCGCGCGTGCGGTTTTCGACATTGACAGCGATATGGTCGTGCCAGCCTTTTCCGTCCGCACGAGTCATGTGCCGGAAATTGACCCCACCTACCAATTTGACCTCGATACGACGCGCGCCATCTTGGCCGGATTTGCTTATAATCGCCGGGTTTACGTGCAGGGCTTTCACGGCACGGGCAAATCATCCCATATTGAGCAGATCGCGGCACGTCTCAACTGGCCGACTGTACGCATCAATCTCGATAGTCACATCTCCCGGATTGACCTGATCGGCAAGGATGCCATCGTGCTTGAGGATGGTAAGCAGATCACTTCTTTCCGGGAAGGTCTCCTTCCCTGGTGTTTTCAACGTCCCTCCGCCCTGATTTTTGACGAATATGACGCGGGGCGGCCCGATGTCATGTTCGTGATTCAGCGCGTTCTGGAGGGGGAAGGGCATTTGACGCTGCTGGATCAAAATCGCGTCATCAAGCCCGACCCCTGGTTCCGCCTTTTCGCCACCGCCAATACGGTGGGGCTGGGCGATGCGACCGGGCTTTATCACGGCACGCAGCAGATCAATCAGGGACAGATGGATCGCTGGAATATTGTCGCAACGCTGAATTACCTCCCGCCTGAGCAGGAAGTGCGGATCGTGTGCGCCAAAATGGATATCCCGCTGGATGATGACGCCCAGCGTGAGGTGGTTGGCAATATGGTCCAGCTTGCAAAACTAACCCGTGAGGGGTTCATGTCCGGGGATCTCGCGACGGTCATGTCGCCGCGCACCGTCATCACCTGGGCCGAAAATACGAAGATCTTCGGTGATCGGCAATTCGCCTTCCGCGTGACGTTCCTCAATAAATGCGATGAGGCGGAGAGGGAAATCATCGCCGAATTTTATCAGCGTTGCCTCGGTGAAACGCTGAACCCGCTCTAACAGGCTACGGGCATGAGCTCCCAATTGCCCACCCCGCCAAAGCCGGACCCGGAACTCGGTAAACGTCATCCGGGCGATAGCTTCCGGCGTGCGACGAAGGCAACACTCCGCGCCATGGCGGGCGACCCGCATCTCGCCGTCACCTTTCTGGAAGGGCCACCGCAGGAGGAGAGCCCCGGCACCGTCCGCCTTCCCTACATGCCGCGCCATGTCACAGCGCAGGAGGAAGTCGAAATGCGTGGCGTCGCGGATGCGGAGGCTTTATTCCGAAAACATCACGACCCCCGTCTCGACATGGCCAGTCGCATCCCGGACCCGACACGGCGCGCAACCTTTGAAGCCATGGAACAGGCGCGTTGTGAAGTTTATGGCGCGCGCATGATGCGGGGCGTGCAGGATAATCTCGCCGCGAGGCTGCAACGAAAATGCTTCATGCAGGGCGCGATGCGCATGCAGGAGAAGGCGGATATGCCGGCGCCGCTGGCGTTTGAACTTCTGCTGCGCGATGCCATGATGCCCGGCTCCCTTCCGCATCTGATCGGCCCGGCATTGTCCGCCTGGCGCGACTCCCTTTCAGAAGCTACGCGGGAGAAATTGCACCATCTCGCCGCCATCCGGGATGACCAGGCCGCCTTCTCCGAGACTTTAATGGCGCTGTTCGACACGCTTGATGCGTCCGATCACACGCAGGACGCCCCGCCGCCGGCATCGCAGGACGACGCGGAGCCCGCCCCCGCCCCGGACGAGCCCGACGATGCTGGCGGCGAGGGGTCACAGGATGAGCCGTCAGAAAAGGCCGAGTCAGAGGGTGAAGAGGCGGATGATGAAGGTGACGTGGAGGGCGAACTGGGGCGCGATGAAGCCCCGCTCGGCGATGACCCCTCCCCGGCAATGTCGAGAGGAGACGGGGCACCCTCGGACGCGGAAGCCGCCCCCTATCGCATATTTTCAACGGAATATGATGAAGAGGCCAGCGCGTCCGAATTATGCGACCCGGAAGAGCTGGCGCATCTTCGGCACCTTCTTGACCAGCAATTAACGGGCACGCAATCGGTCGTTGCCCGGCTGGCGCATAAATTGCAGCGCCGTTTGATGACGAAACAGCAGCGCTCATGGCAGTTCGATCAGGAGGAGGGCCTCCTCGATGCCACGCGTTTGCCGCGCATCGTCATCAATCCCGCCACGCCCCTGTCATTCAAGATCGAGCACGAGTCCGCCTTCAAGGACACAATTGTGACTTTGCTGATCGATAATTCCGGCTCCATGCGCGGCCGCCCGATTTCCGTCGCTGCGCTTTGCAGCGATATCCTCGCGCGCACGCTTGAACGTTGTCACGTCAAGACGGAGCTTCTCGGCTTCACAACCCGCACCTGGAAAGGGGGTAAAAGTCGTCAGGACTGGCTTGAACAAGGCCGACCGGAAAATCCGGGACGCCTGAATGATACGCGGCACATCATCTATAAAAATGCCGATTCCCCTTATCGACGTGCGCGGCTCAATCTCGGCCTCATGCTGAAAGAGGGGTTGCTGAAAGAAAATATCGATGGTGAAGCGCTGCTATGGGCCTGGCAGCGCCTCCTCAAGCGGCATGAGAAGCGGCGCATTCTGTTGGTGATATCAGATGGTGCGCCGGTGGATGACAGCACGTTTTCAGCCAATAACCACGCTTATCTTGAGGCGCATCTTCGCGCGGTGATTCGCAAGATCGAATCTCAGAAATCGGTGGAATTGCTGGCGATTGGTATCGGCCATGACGTGACGCGCTATTACCGCAACAGCGTCACCATCCGCTCAGCGGATGAGCTTGGCGGGACCGTGCTGCAAAAGCTCCTCGACCTTTTCGGCGAGGACTGACCCCTCACCGTCTGAGCTGGGTGACGAGCAGCACGCGCCACATGGCGGCCGACGCGCGAGGCGGCGTATTGTCGCGGTCCTTGCCTTTAAATTAACTCAATATCAGTGACTTACGTGCGGGGGCTAAGGTGATTTATCCAATTGTCACTCTCGTCATGAAAGTTGGGACGCCCCTGTACTCGGGGCGTCCCGACCGCGAAACCGGTGATGACGATCCGCAGCAACTTACAATAATTGCGCCCGGCGGCCATTCGTGGCGGAAACCTGCAAACCCCACTCCCGCAAAGTCTTGGTGCAGTCGTCCTGTTCCAATGCGCATTCTATGAGGGTCGGGCCTTCCTTATTGGCCAGGGCCTGACGAATCGCCGCATCGAGCTCCGCCCCGGTCTTTACATGCAGGCCCAGCCCATGGCCGTCCTCTGCATTGAAGACATCCATCAACCCGGCATAATCCCAATTTTTAATCTCATTATACGGCCCGTCATGAATCGCAATCTCAATGACATAGCCGCGATTATTAATGAGAAAGATAATAACCGGTAATTTGTGACGGATCATCTGGGAGACTTCCTGCGCCGTGAGCTGGAAGGATCCGTCTCCGACCATGACGACGTGACGACGCCCCGGCGACCCGATCGCGTTGCCGAACATGCTGGGGATGGACCAGCCAATATGGCCCCACTGCATTTCAAGCTCCAATCGCGCATGTTCAGGAAGGCTCAGGCGCATGGCATTGAACCACGAATCCCCCGTTTCCGCGAAAAGCGTCGTCTCGGGCGTCATGAGTTCCTGAATTTGGCGCGTCATCTCATCATTGGTGAGGGGCGCGTCGGGCGGGGTGGGTGCAGGGCTGAAGCTTCTCGGTGCGGCAGGGGATACTATGGCGTCCCTCTGCTCCAGACGCGTCGTAAGGGCTTCCAGATAGGCTGCGAGGGAGAAGCCGTCATAGCGCGTCTGACAGAGAGTTACATGATCAGGATCCGCGACCAGCACATTTTCACCGTGCGGCATGGCGTGCCATCCGACGGTTGAGAAATCATTAAAGACAGGCGCGAGATAGAGCACCGCATCTGACGCGTTGATCAGTTCCTCCACGCCCGGATCACTTACGAGGCCCCAATAGACACCGCGGAAAGAAGGGTGCGTTTCCGGAAACAAAGATTTCGCGGCCGCCATGACGGCGACGGGGCTCCCCATTCTTTCAGCCAAAGCGATAGCCGGCTTCTGAGCCTGCGCCGCGCGGATTTTACTCCCGACGATAATGACAGGTTTTTCACGCCCCTTCAGCCAATCCAACGTCGCGTCGAGGGCGGCAGCAAGGCTGGACCGGTCATAATTCAGGGAGGGGTGGCGTGTCGTCATCGGACCGGGACGCAGGCAGGGTGCGTCGGCGATGTTACAGGCAATGCTAATGTAGGCGGGTTTGCGCTCCGCCAAAGCGGTGCGAATGGCGTAATCGATTTTTTCAGGCGCTGTGGCAACGTCATTAATTTCGACCGCCGCGCACGTGATCTGCCGCATCATTTCAAGCTGGAAATTATAATCCGTCTTGCCAATCGTGTGATGAAGAATGCGTCCGGAACCTTGATCATTCGAATTGGGCGCGCCGGAAATGAGGATGACGGGCAGATTTTCCGCATAGGCCCCGGCAATGCCGTTTGTTGCGGAAAGGGCACCGACGCCGAATGTCACGACCGCCGCCGCCACACCGCGCGCCCGCGCATAGCCCTCCGCCGCGAAGCTGCAATTCAGCTCATTGGAGCAATAAATCTGCTTCAGATTTGCATGGCTGAGAAGTTGATCAAGAAGGATGAGATTATAATCCCCGGCGACCGCGAAATGATGTTCCACCCCGATCTGGTCAAGGCGGTCCGCCAGATACATGCCGACTGCATAGGTCATCGTAAAAAAAGTCCTTACCGTTGCCACACGGAAACGTTAGGCCTTGCCCCGATACATATCCAATATATATTTGAGCCAATTTCCATATATAGGGGATATGGCTTTGGAATTACGACATCTGCGCTTCCTCACCGCCATCGCGGATCACGGCACTTTCACGCGGGCGGCGGAAGCGTTGCATATGGCGCAACCCCCTTTGAGCCAGCAGGTCAAAAGGCTGGAAGATGATCTCGGCGTGCGGATTTTTGACCGTTCGGGCCGCGGGGCGGCGCTGACCTCGGCTGGCGACATCCTCGTGGAACGTGCGCGGGCCATCCTCTCCCTCGCGAAGGAATTTGAGACACTCGCCCGTGCGCTTGGCGCCGGGGATCAGGGTCATTTACGGGTGGGTATGGCGGGCGGTGTTTCGCTTCTTCCACTGATACCGGCGGCGATTTCCGCTTTTCGGCGTGAGAAGCCCGGTGTGACCGTGACGCTGGAGGAGAGCAACACGCCCGCACTCTGTGCATCACTGCGCCTCGGCCAGGTCGATATGGCCATTATCCGGCCCCCCGTCTTCGATGCCGATATCATGGTGCGCCCCTTGATTGATGAGCCCAGCGTGATTGCCCTGCCCGAGACACATCCGCGTGCGAAGGCGGAGGGGCTCTTTCTGCATGAAATCGCGGAGGATCCGTTAATTCTGTTTGAGCGTCATCTCGGGCCCGGATTTTACGACACCATCATCTCCGCCTGCCTTCAATCCGGTTTTTCCCCGCAATTGGGGCAATCCGCCCCGCAGGTCGCGGCGACGATCCCGATGGTGGCTGCCGGGATGGGCGTGGCCATCGTTCCCGCTTATCTGCAGCAGATCCATACGCAGGGCGTGACATTTCACCCGATCCTTGGGGAAACGCCGCGCGCGACCATTGCCATGGCGACCACGCGCACCGCACCCAGCAAAGCCGCCACGGCCTTTGTCAACATTCTGAAGAAGCTCTGCGCTTCAAGCGATGGAAGAACCGTCGGCACTTGTTAAATGTGAACGCACCCGTCGCGCTGCGCTCCATCGTTTGACGCGCCGCCGAACTGTCTCCAGGCGATTAGGGCGCCCCCGTTTTCTTCTCCGCCATGCGGGCAAGGACGGCGGTGACTTTGCGCGCATAGGCGATACGCTGGGCGTTTGTCATCTCCCGCACAATGGCCAGCTTATGATCCGCCCTGAGTTTGACGCCTTGTGCCGCGTTACGCGCGATCCATTTCATCAACCCGTCCGGGTTCGGGAATTGCTGCTTGCGGAATTGAATGACCATGCCTTTCGGCCCGACTTCAACCCGCTCTACGTGCGCGCGACGGCAGGCTTTTTTGATTTCGATCACGCTCAGGAGATTTTCAACCTCCGGGGGGATCGCGCCAAAACGGTCAATCATCTCTGCGCGCATGGCGTCGACTTCCGCCTCACCTTTCAGCACGCCGATACGGCGGTAAAGGCCCAGACGCACAGGCAGGTCTTTGACGTAATCTTCCGGGATCAGAACGGGTAGGCCGAGCACGATGATGGGCGTCCAATCCTCATCCCGCGCGCGTGCCGCCGCGCCTGTGTGACGCAGGTCGCCCACCGCGTCCTCCAACATTTGCTGGTAAAGCTCGATACCCACTTCTTTGATATGGCCGGATTGCTCCTCACCCAGCAAATTACCAGCACCGCGCAGGTCAAGGTCATGCGCGGCCAGCGTGAAGCCAGCCCCCAGACTGTCGAGTGACTGCATGATCTCAAGCCGTTTTTCCGCCGCCGGGCTGAGAGGGTGCGTTTGCGGCCAGGTCAGATAAGCATAACCCCTTTGCTTACCGCGCCCCACACGCCCGCGCAACTGGTAAAGCTGACCCAGCCCGAACATGTCGGCACGATGGATGATCAGCGTATTCACGGCAGGCATATCGAGGCCGCTTTCGACAATGTTGGTTGAAAGCAGGATATCGTGTTTCCCGTCTGAAAATTCCGTCATCACGCGCTCAAGTTCGGTCGCGGCGAGGCGGCCATGAGCCTGCACGATTTTGGCATCCGGGACGATCTCCCGCAATCTTTCAGACATGCGCTCCATATCTTCGACGCGCGGCACGACGCAGAAAATCTGCCCCCCACGGAATCGCTCACGCTGTATCGCCTCACGGATCATCACACTATCGAACGGTGTGATGAAGGTGCGCACGGCCAGGCGGTCTGTCGGGGGTGTCGCAATCAGGCTCATCTCCCGCACGCCCGTCAGAGCAAGCTGCAATGTGCGGGGGAGAGGCGTGGCGGATAATGTCAGCACATGGACATCCTCCCGCAGGGCTTTGAGGCGCTCCTTATGCGCGACGCCGAAATGCTGTTCCTCATCAATAATCAGCAGGCCGAGATTGGCGAATTTGATCGTTTTTGCCAGAAGCGCGTGGGTGCCGATCACAATATCCACCCGGCCCGCCGCAAGCCCCTCCCGCACACGCGCGGCTTCTGCCGCACTCACCAGGCGGGATAATTGGGCAATCTGAATGGGAAAGCCGGAAAATCGCGACGTGAAGCTGCGATAATGTTGTCGCGCCAGCAAGGTTGTCGGCACGACAACCGCCACCTGCACCCCGGACATGGCCGCGATAAACGCCGCACGGATCGCGACCTCCGTTTTGCCGAAACCGACATCGCCGCAAATGAGGCGGTCCATCGGCTTGCCTGACGTGAGATCCTCCAGCACATCACTGATCGCCCGCGTCTGGTCATCCGTTTCGATAAACGGAAAACCGGCGCAAAATTCATTCCAGAGCCCTTCCGGCGGGGCCAGATTGGGTGCTTCCCGGATGGATCGCCCGGCCGCCGTGCGGATCAGCTCCGCCGCCATGTCGCGGATGCGCTCCTTCATCTTCGCTTTGCGCGCCTGCCAGGCTGGGCCGCCGAGGCGGTCAAGCGCAACGCCATTCTGCTCCGACCCGAAGCGGCTCAGTAATTCGATATTTTCAACCGGGAGGTAGAGCTTCTGATCATTATCATAGAGCAGACGCAGGCAATCATGCGGCGCGACCCCGACACTGATGGTTTCCAGCCCCTCATAACGCCCGATGCCGTAATCCGCATGGACGACCAGGTCCCCTTCATTGATCTCCGCGGCTTCTGAAATAAACTGATCGGCTTTGCGCTTGCGACGCGGTGGGCGCGCGATGCGTCCGCCCAGCAGATCCTGCTCGGTGATAAACACCACGCGGTCCGCAATAAAGCCGCGCTCAAGCCCCAGGATGATCAACCCGACGATGCCTGTCGCGACACCCGCCGCATCGGCCCATGGGTCAAAATTCTCGTAAGCAAGGCCATGGTCACCAAGCAGCGCCGCAATTCGCGCGCGGGAGCCGGTTGACCATGCCGTGATGTAAACACGCCGCCCCTGCGCCGCCCAATCCTTGACCTGACGCTTCAGATCCTGAAAGACGCCTTCCCGCGTCTGGTCCTTCCCACGGGTGAAGACGAGGCCCGCCCGCGCACCGGCATCCAGCCCGACCCCGACATCCGGTTTCGCAAACGGGCTGATCTTGATGCATTTCTGTCGGCTCAACATGGCGTCCCAACCGGCGCGATCAAGATAAAGCCGGTGGGGTGGCAAAGCGCGATAGAGCGCTTCGCCCTCATGGGCAAGCTCCCGCCGCGCCGCGTAATGGTCCTTGATCATCTCCAGCCGGTTCAGCAGGATTTCCTCAAACTGATAATCGGCGCTGACAGCCGCGTCCGGGATATAATCAAAGATGTTCTCAAGTTCCGGGTAGAAGAGCGGCAGGTAGTGCTCGATACCCGGATGGCGGCGCATTTCAGAAATATGCTCATAAAGCGTGTCACGCGCTGAGGAAGGGCCAAAAGCATCCCGCCACCCGGTGCGGAAGCGACTGACTGTCTCCGGCGTCAGCATATATTCCGTCACCGGCCGTAATTCAAAAATCCTGACCGGCGTCGTTGAGATCTGGGACTGGACGTCGAAACGCCGGATATTTTCAACTTCATCGCCGAAGAGATCAATACGCAGGGGCGCGGCTTCGGAAGGGGGGAAAAGGTCAAATATCCCTCCCCGACTGGCGAACTCACCCGGCTCCCTGACTGTGTCGGTGCGGCTATAGCCACTCGCGATGAGGAGGGCGATCAATGTTTCCGGATCACAGGATTCCCCGACGGAAATCCGCATTGTCTGCCCTTGAAACACATCACGCGGGGTGACGCGCTGCACCAGAGCGGCCACCGTCGTCAGCACCACGCGTCGCCCCTTCGGCGCGTCCAGAAGGCGGGACAATGTATCGGCGCGCTCGGCAATAATCACCGGGTGGGGTGAAACGCGGTCATAAGGCAGGCAGTCCCAGGCGGGGAAGCGCAATATTTCCAAAGTGGGTTCAAGGTAATTGAGCATATCGCCAATGACCGCGATCGCCGCGTCATCCCGGGCAATGTGCACGAGCGTCCCCTCATGCTCACTCAACCGCGTGCGAAGGAAAAACGCGGTATAAGAGTCCGGCACGCCCCAAAGGGTCGGATAATCAACTGTCTGCCCCACGATGACGCCTTTTTACCTCACACGCTATAATGTCACTCTGTCGCCTTTCAGGAAGACGTCTTGTTGTTCATGTGGGTTTTCCTATAACGGTTGAGGGTTGTCGTGTCAGCCCGTCAGGTGAATGGATGAACGAGACAGAACCCGAAGACATGTTTGCGCCCCTTGACGCCCCCCTCATCTCTCTGCCGGGGGTCGGGGCGCGTGCGGCGCCCCTGCTGGCGAAAGTTGCGGGTGGTCAACGCGTGATGGATCTCCTCCTGACCCTACCCGACCGTTATATTCTCCGCGCCCAGCCTGTCCCGCTGGCGCAGGCGGCGGCGACCTGCCTTGCGGGAGATATTGTAACGACAACAGGCCGTGTCGCGCGCATTGAGAGAGCATCGCGACCGCGCCAACCCTCCCACATCTTTCTGCGGGATGAAAATGCTGAAATTGACCTCGTCTTTTTCAATTCCGCCTTTATTCGCAACCTTGCCATCGGGCAATCTGTCGCCGTCTCCGGGATTGTGGAGCTTTATCATGGCCGGCTGACCATGCCGCAACCTGATTACCTCGTCCCGGCGGAACGTCGGCATATGATCCCGGCAATTGAGCCGGTCTGGCCTTTGACGGCCGGGTTGTTCACCTCGACCATGCGCCGTGCTGTCTCCGCCGCGCTCGCCACCCTCCCCTCTCTGCCGGAATGGCTGGACCCGGCATTATTGCGTGCACAGAAATGGCCGCCCTTCAAAGACGCCCTCGTCACCCTCCATGCCCCGGACCGCGTGATCAAGCCCGGACGTGAGACTGAATGGCCGGACCTTCAGCGTGGCGCGCGGGAGCGGCTCGCTTGTGACCGGCTTTTTCATGACCAGCTTGCGCTGGGTGCAACGCGCATGCGGCTTCGACAGCAGACGGGCAGTGCATTGATCGGCACAGCCGCGTTACAAAAAGAAGCGCTCAGCCGCTTCGGCCATGATCTGACAAACGCCCAGCAACGCGTCATTCATGAAATCACGGGGGATCTGACCCAGCCCAGCCCGATGCTTCGCCTTCTTCAGGGGGATGTCGGGTCCGGCAAAACGATCGTTGCGCTGCTGGCCATGCTCCATGCTGTGGAAGCGGGCATGCAGGCCGCGATGATGGCGCCGACTGAACTCCTGGCCCGGCAGCATTTTACGACAATTTCCGCCCTTTCCCCAGTCAGGACCGTCTTTTTATCCGGCAATGTCAAAGGGAAGGCGCGGCGTGAGGCGCTGGCGGCCATTGCCGATGGGGCCGCCTGCATTGTGATCGGCACGCACGCTTTGTTTCAGGATGGGGTGGCGTTTGCGAAGCTTGGCCTTTGCGTCATTGATGAGCAACATCGCTTCGGCGTCACGCAGCGCGTGAAATTGAGCAATAAGGGCGAGAACGTCAATATGCTCGTCATGACCGCCACCCCGATCCCGCGCACGCTTCTTTTGACACGTTGGGGGGAGCTTGCAGTAAGCCGTATTGATGAAAAACCGAAGGGACGCCTGCCCATCCAGACATCCCTGCACCCCCTCAGCGCGATAAGCGAGGTTTATCAGGCGATCGGGCGCAAAATCTCGGAACAGGCCCAGATTTACTGGGTCTGCCCCCTGATCGAGGAAAGTGAGAAACTGGACCTCGCCGCGGCGGAGGCGCGCTATGAAAGTCTTGAGCGTTTCTTTCCCGGAAAAGTCGCTTTGGTGCATGGGCGCCAGGATAGTGCGACGCGCCAGGCAATATTGCAGCAATTTCGGGAGGGGCTGTACAAAATCCTCGTTGCGACGACCGTGATTGAGGTTGGCGTGGATGTCCCGCAAGCTTCCGTCATGGTGATTGAACATGCCGAGCGGTTCGGCCTGGCTCAGTTGCACCAGTTGCGCGGCCGTGTCGGGCGGGGACATAAACGGTCATATTGTCTGCTGCTTTTTGACAAGACGCCGTCTTTCAACGCCCAGCAGCGCCTTACCCTGCTGAAACAGACGGAAGACGGCTTTCTCATCGCGGAGGAGGATCATCGATTGCGCGGCGGTGGTGATATTGCCGGGCGACGCCAGACCGGCCTGCCAGACCCCCGCCTGTTAAATGGAGTCCCGCTGGAGAAGATACTGGAAATCGCGCGTCAACTGAGTGACGCCTACTGGCGGAAAACACAATCGGGCGTTACAGATGACAATGATCAATACAGGTTACCTACACGCATATTTAATGGTGACCAGCCTTGGGATTTGCTCGCATCTGGTTAAAATAGGTTATACAGTCACCTCATAGGTGAACTGGGCGCATTTAACGCCACATTACACGGCCTCGGCCTGATCGCGCCGCGATGCCGGTGATGAAAGATGGATTTCAAAAATGTCGAATCTTCCGTCGCACCAAATCGAAGAGTCGATATTGGACATGTCTCGGCACCTGCTTGGCGCGGACCGCCTCGTCCTTTTGACGCTGAACGAAAAAAAACATCCGGTACGGGTCATTGCACGGGGCCGCGTGGACCTGCCTTCCGTTGAAAGCGTCATGCCCGCCTTACGCCATCACGATGCGCATATTGAAATCGCTGAAACGGGGGTGGCGACAGCCTTCGGGCGATATGATGACAAATCATACGTTGTAACGCAGTTCGGCCATCTGAAATCTTCACCCGAGGAAACACTCTCCCGGTTGAGGAAAATCCTGCCTTATTTTTCAACGATTTTCGCGCCGCCGCACCCGTCTCTCTCCGTTAAATCCCTGCCGGGACGGTCAGAATGCCTCGACTTTATCCGTCAGCAGATGGATGGTGAAAGGCACTTGCCGCGCCGTCGCAGCTTCTCCGTCATTCGCGTTTCTCTCGGGAGCCTTGACCATATCAACCAGCTTTATGGCTGGGATGTCGCCAATCAGATCATCGACAAGCTGGCGGCGCGGATCGCGCAAAGCGGCACGCATTATGCCCTGATCGGCCATTCCGGCGGGGGGAATTTCATTCTCGTCACACTGCCGGGTGATAACCGCACCGTCGTTGATCTCCACATCTCCACATTGCGCAATATCATGTCCCGCCCGGTTCAGATCGGAGACATTCAATATGCGCCGGATATGAATTTCGCTGTCGCCACCTATCCCGAGCACGGGCATGACCCGATGTCCCTCCTCCGCATCGCCGATCTGGAAGTGGAGAAGAAAGGATGGCACCGTCGGCGCAAAACGCATGTGCCGCCTGATGAGGGCCTGACCCCTGCGCAGGCGCCGCAACGACTGGAGCAGGAGTTGTTAGCGGCCATTGAAAAGAAAGAATTGTCGTTTCAGTGGCAGCCAACAACGTCACTTTCCTCCATGAAAATCGTCTCGCGCGAGGCGCTGTTGCGGTGGGACCGCCCTGGTCATGGGCTGGTATCCGCCGCAACATTAATCCCCTGCGCCGAGATTTCCGGCCTGATTGAGCGCTTGGATGAATGGAGCCTGCGCGCCGCATGCCGCGCCGCGGCCAACTGGCATGATGCCCTCTCCGTCTGCGTCAATATCTCTCCAACCTGGCTTTATCAGGAGCGCCTGTCGAAACTGCTGGAGCGCATTCTTTCCGACGTTTCTCTCGACCCGGCCCGCCTGCAGATCGACCTGACGGAAAAAGCCGATTTCGGGCCTTCCGCCGCCGTCTATCGGGAATTGGCCCGGATCAGGGCCATGGGCGTCTGCATTGCTCTGGATGATTTCGGGTCCGGCTATTCCTCCCTTGAGCGTCTCTCACTTTACCCTGTCGATAAAATTAAAGTGTCGCGCTCTTTTTTGACGAAGCTCGGAACGGACCCGCGTTCAAGCCGGATATTGCAGCATATCGTCCACCTCGCCCGAGGCCTCAACATCACATGTTGCGCCAAAGGGGTGGAGACGGAGCAGCAAATGGCCTTCCTGGCATCTTACGGCTATGAGGAGGTGCAAGGGTTTCTGTTGGGGGCGCCGCAAGAAGCGGCATTGCCCCAGCGGCGTAAAAAGCTGAAAACGTGCAAACCGGTCAAAACTTGAAGGAAAGTTTGACGGACCCGTAATTAAAGAGGCCCGCACGTGACTGCCTGAATTGCGCTGTCTGCCAGTTCTGGCTGTAGGAGAGGCGCAAACCACGCCACATGACGGCGACACCGGCGTGGATGGTGCCCTGATCCCACTTCTTGCTGGTGTGCGGCCCGTAACGGTAAAATGTGTTTCCCTGAAGGGAAGCGTCAAACGCTACAGCCTGGCCCTCGACACCGCCATAAACATACCATGCAACCGGTTTTGTCCTGACAAATGCATCTGTGCCATCAAGGCCCGGCCCGATCGTCGCATTGCCGAAATCGCTGTCCAGCCCCTGCCCGATCCGCAATGTCGCGGCCCCGCCGCCATAAATCCGGTAATCACCCATTGCTGCGGAAATCGCAGGTAGGATATCCGTCTCGATACCCGCCACCTTGATGAGCGGAAAACGCCAGATGCGCCCGCCCTGAACCTGAAAGACGGGCTGATTGCGTAATTGATGGTCCCATCCCCGATTTGGCGAATCACCAATGATGCTGTGAAAGCCATTCTGTACCTGCTTGCCACCCGCGGCGGGGCCCATGACGCCTAATTGTATCCCGACGACGGAGCGCGACAGATCCGTGTCATTAATCAGGTTCAGCGTGCCGAGAAGCACACCGGCATAAGGCCGGTCGCCCGCCAGGGGCGTTGCCGCCTGTGTGTTGCTGGGCGTGAAGATAAGTTGCTGGACGCCGGCACTCATCCTCTGCACCCCGTCACCGAGCAGAGCGCGGTTGATGCGGGAGAAAAATCGCGGCAGTTGATCCGTGCCTGACGTCCAGTTCACCCGCAGGCCGGAGGTATAATACTGGTCGGACGTGCCTTTTAGGGTGGAGACGGCGTCATTCTCGGCCTGAAGGGTCCAGATCGAGCGTGAGTCCGTCGGAGGAGATGCGGCAGCCTGCGCCACACACGCGACCCCCAGAAAACACGGCGCGACGCGACGCACGACATGGATGGATTTGAGCATTGAACCGCCTCTTGCAAAAATTGGTTAAGAGTAAAAGTTTATAATTTCTTGACACAGAGATGTGTGTTTTAGAATTGTTGTGATAAATTTTTATTTAATTTCCAGAAATTGTGACACCTCTGATTTTATTACACCTTTTCCTGTGGCACGGTTTTCCAAAAGCATGCTAGTATCGTCGAGAAATTTTACCTGTGCGATTTAGGCTGCAAGATGCAGACCGATTCTCAGTAAAATTTTGATTTACGCCACCAGCGCTCTCTTTATTGAAGAGACCGCGCCCAGATCTCGGGATTAGACCGTTGAGAAGTAACAGAACCGACCGCAGCCCCCGTTCCCCTCGCCGCGGCGGATTTGACGATGATTTCATGTCCGCTCCGTCATATGGGGACCGCCCCAATTCACAAAATCGTCGTCCATCAGGCGGCGGCGCTCAAGTCGTCGCTTCGGGACCGGAAGTCAGCGCCACGGTAAAGTGGTTCAGCGGGGAGAAGGGCTTCGGCTTTGTCGAACTTGCTGATGGCACGGGCGACGTCTTCCTCCATGCCAACGCGCTCTCCAATGCTGGCTTCTCGGCAGCGTCCCCTGGTGCGACACTCTCCGTTCGGATCGGCCAGGGTCCGAAAGGTCGTCAGGTGGCGGAAGTGATTTCTGTCGATGAAAGCACAGCCGAGGCCCCGCGCCCCCGCAGTGGCTTCGGTGCCCGTGGCGGCGCTGGTGGTTTCGGCGGTGGCCGTCCACCACGTGCCGCGCCTGACCTCTCCTCCGCTCAGGATCTTCGTGGCACTGTCAAATGGTACAATGCAACGAAGGGTTTTGGCTTCATCACACCGGAGAGTGGCGGCAAGGACATCTTCATCCACGCCTCCGCGCTGGAGCGTTCCGGCCTGAACTTCCTCTCCGAAGGTCAGGCTGTCAATGTCAAGGTTGTTCAAGGCTCGAAAGGCCCTGAAGCTGCCGACATCGACGCCGGTTAAGCTTTCAACAATATTGTTTAGGAAAAGGCCGGTCATCGATCGGCCTTTTTTTTGCCCAGTGCCGTTGCCATTAAAAGCTCAGATGAAAGGCTTCGGCTTATTATCTCGTCTCATCGAGACGCCTTCGGATTTTTGCTTGACATTGGTGACCTCATTTTCAGCGCGCAGCCGCGCCTTCCTTTTCCTTCGAGCCATCGTATCGCTCAGACGTATTTCCTGAAGGCAAAGATAAAACGTCAATCTCGTCAGCGCGCCATCCAAGTGAGCCTTATCGACGAGATTTGATGCCTTGCTTGACCTTTCGGGAACGATCCGACTCCGCTTCGATCGTCAGGCGGAGCTTATACCTTTTTATCGATGCGATAAATCTCATTAAAGGCTCAATTTTGAAGGAAAATTTGGTGCGTCATGCGTGCTCGATAGATTGAGCCGTCTCTGCGCGGCAGCGATGCAATGCCCAATTGTGGCATGTCGCGTTCGGTAAGTGCAGAAGCGGTAACGCCGTAAATCTTGCCAGCCCGTCTGAGATCAAACCGAAAACCATCCATAGTAGATCAGAATCACTTTATCGGCCTCATCACGTGTGTTACTTTACATATTCGGTTTATATTGTTGGAATTTTCTTTGAGGGAAGAAATGGCCACGCGCATTGTGATGAAGCACAAAGAAACCGGGATATTGAAGAACGGATATTACGGATTTTCCTGGACGACGTTGTTATTTGGATTTTTCCCAGCTCTTTTCCGCGCCGATTTTCTTACGTTTATCGGAAGTTTCGTCATACTGGTCATAATTGGTCTTTGCACTTACGGAATCGGCTTGCTTTTAGTCAGCCTCATCTGGGCATTCATGTACAACAAATATTATTGTCGCAAATTGCTCGAAAAGGGCTATGTTCTGGCGGGCGCACCCAATGAGAATATTCTTGCAGCGTCAGCTCTTGGCATCATCCCGCCCGACCCGCGGTCACCTCGCTGAGGGGTTGAAGATTCATCTGCAATTTGTCAGCGAAAAGTCCCTGACCGCGTCAGAAATCCTTCCCCTTGGACCGCATGAGGCGTGCTTTGTCGCGTTGCCAGTCGCGTTCAGCGATGGCGTGGCGTTTATCCTCTTTCTTCCGGCCCTGCCCCAGACCCAAAGTCAGTTTCGCGACGCCCCGCTTGTTGAAATGGATATCCAGCGGCACAAGAGACACGCCATCGCGTGAAACCGCACCGAGGAGATGCGCCATCTGCTTTTTATGGAGCAGTAATTTCCGAGGCGCTTTTGTCTCAAATCGGGACAGAACGCCGCCCTGATATTCGGGGATATAAGCGTTCAGCAACCATAACTCGCCGTCGCGTTCTCCGGCATAGGCTTCGGTGATGGTCGCACGCCCGTGGCGGAGGCTCTTCACCTCTGCGCCTTTCAGGACAAGCCCGGCCTCAATCGTCTCAATAATCGTGTAATTAAATCGCGCTTTACGGTTTTGCGCCGCAATCCCGTGAGAGATCAGCGTTGATTTTTTTTTTGGACTTGCCACGCTTTACCCCGTCAATCCGGCCTCAGCTAAAGCAGCATCAATGATTTTTTTCGATGCCGCGCTGACATCACAAAGCGGCAGGCGCAACGTATCGCCACAAAGCCCGAGCTTCGCCGCCGCATATTTCAAGGGGCCCGGGTTCGACTCGCAGAAAAGCGCATCATGCACCGGCGTTAATTTCTGCTGGATATCCATTGCCTCTGCGACACGCCCTTCACGCCATGCCTTGTGCATCTGAGCGCACTGGCGCGGCGCGATATTGGCCGTGACACTGATGCAACCATCCCCCCCACTGGCGAGGAAGGCCAAGGCCGTTCCGTCCTCACCGGAAAGCTGTATGAATTTTTTTTCCGTGAGACGTATGACCTGTAAGGGGCGCACAAGATTGGCCGTTGCGTCCTTGACCCCGACAATATTGGGATGGCCCGCCAATCGGCTGAGTGTCTCCGGCAGAACTTCCACAACGGACCGTCCGGGAACATTATAAACGAAAAGCGGCAGATCCGTTGCGTCCGCCACCGTCATGTAATGGCGGTAAAGCCCTTCCTGGGTCGGCTTGTTATAATAGGGCGCCACCACCAGCAGCCCATCCGCGCCAACGGCCTTGGCATGGCGCGCCATGGCCACCGCCTCATGCGTGCTGTTGGACCCGGCCCCCGCCATCACCGGCACCCGGCCACCCGCGATTTTGACCGTATGGGCGACGACCAACCCGTGCTCATCATGCGTGAGGGTCGGGCTCTCCCCCGTTGTGCCAGCGGGGCATAAACCTTCCGTGCCGTTTTCAATCTGACGTTCAATGTGTCGTGCCAGCCCTGGCAGGTCTAGAGACCCGTCTTCCTGGAAGGGCGTCAGCAACGCGACCAAAGAACCCTGAAAAATCTTACGTGCGGACATGACCCTACCCAGATCGGGGACAACCCGATCATCACCTGAAATCAGTAATAAAAAACGCAGTTTAACGCCGAGACGTCCGGACGACAATGCACATCCGGTTTAACCCTCACTATCGGGCCGGACTTTTACCATAAACGCCGAGGACCATCTGCTGATCTGCATAGGCTTTCATATTATCCAAAGCAGCTTGTGACCGCGCCTCTTCAGGGTGCCCTTCAAAATCAACGAGGAAGCCCGTCGCGTTAAAGGAGCCGACTTCCATATAACTTTCCAGACGCGTCAGATTGATCCCCGCCTCTGCAAAACCACGCAGGGCAGCGTATAATGCGCCCGGGCTGTTTTTAACGCGAAAAAGCACGGTCGTCATCGTATCCGCGCATTTTTCCACCGCTGGCCAGCCACCCTGTCGGGCGACGAGGTAGAAACGCGTTGTATTGTGCGCCGCATCCTCAACATTTTTGCGAAGCACTGTCAGCCCGTAAAGCTGTGCGGCGAGTTCCGACGCGATCGCCGCATCCTCGCGGGATTGCCATTCCGCCACAAGTTTGACCGCGCCCGCCGTGTCAAAAGCCGGTACCGCCTGAACATTCAGTGCGGCAATCAGTTTGCGGACCTGGCCAATGGCGACAGGGTGAGTGTGAATACGACGAATCTCCCCCTCTTCAACGCCGGGAAGCGCAATCAGGCAATGCTCGACACGCTGAAAATGCTCGCCGATGATCGATAGCCCTGCTTCCGGCAGCAGGGCGTGCACTTCCGGCACGCGCCCGGCAAGGGAGTTCTCACAGGCCAGCATACCGAGATCGGCGCGCCCCTCCTGCACGGCCTGAATCACATCGGGGAAGCTCGTGCAAGGCAGCGTCTCCCAACCCGGACGCGCCTGGCGGCAGGCGAGGTCCGAATAAGCCCCCGCAACGCCCTGAAATGCGATGACACTCATGATTTCGCGACGTGTCGGCGGACGATTTCAAGGTCATCCGCCGTATCGACAGATTGCGGTGCCGCCGCGATCTGGGCGCATCCGATGGTCATGCCATCTTCAAGAGCCCGCAATTGCTCCAACGATTCCCGCTTTTCCAGCGCGGAGGGAGGAAGCGTGACGAAACGGTTGAGAGCCGGGCGGCGCCATGCATAGATGCCGACATGATGCCATAAAGGCCCCGCCCCGGACGGAATGACATGGCGAGAGAAATAGAGCCCTCTGGCAATCTCACCCGCCCTGCCCAACGCGCAGGCGACTTTAACAACCGCATGCGTATTTGCCTCCGCCTCGGACGCGATCGGGGCGACGAGTGTGCCGATATCAAAATCCGTGCCGTTAAGCGGTGCAAGAACTTTCGCAACATCCTCAGAGCGGATCAGGGGAAGATCACCCTGCAGGTTAATGACCGTGTCCAAAGCGCCATCCGGGTCAAATTCCTGCAAAGCAGCGTGAACGCGATCCGTCCCGCTGGGGAGGGCGGGGTCCGTCAACACGGCGTGCACACCGCATCCCGCCACCGCCTCCATAATCTCCCGATCACCCGCAGCGACGATAACCGGCCCGACATTTGCGGCCAGGGCGGCCTCAGCGACATGCACGACCATGGGTTTATCGCCGATCATTGCCAGCGGCTTACCGGGCAGACGGGAGGCCGCGAGACGCGACGGGATGATGATGGCGGCTTTCATGGGGACGCGCGGGCTCCAGACTTGTCGACGGGGCGTTAAACCGAGAATCGATTGCACAACTTCATGCCCCAGTGCAGATAGGGGCGTCAATCTCAGCATGAAAGCTTTGAAGGAGCCCAGAGTGACTGACCTCGTCCGCCTGTCACAGACGATGCATTCATGCGCAGATCAAGCCGGCGCCGTTCTGAAACGTGCCTTCAGAGCCCCCCTGACGGTGACATCCAAAGATGATGCCAGCCCGGTGACGCAGGTTGATCATGAAGTCGAAACGCTTTTAAGGGGTCTGATAGAATCCGCCCATCCGACACATGACATTCTGGGCGAGGAATTTGGCGGCCGCCCCACGGCAGCCGGATGGCAGTGGGTGATTGACCCGATTGACGGCACGCGGGCCTTTATCACCGGTCGCCCGAGTTTTACGACTCTGATCGCCGTGCTGCGTGACGGCGTCCCTTATGCGGGGCTGATCGACCAGCCCATCACGGGGGAAAGATGGTTCGGCGTAACGGGGGCGGAGACGCAATTCACCAGTGCGAAAATGCCGGGGCGGGTCGGGACGCGACGCGCAGCAGCGTCATTGGCGGATGCAGAACTTTCCTGCACCGCGCCTGACATGCACATTGGTGAAGACGCCTCGCGGTTTGCGCAGCTTCAACGCCACGTCCGGCGCACCAGTTGGGGGGGGGATGCTTATGCTTACGGGTTGCTCAGCCTCGGCCTGATCGACATCATCGCGGAAAGCACCATGCAAATCTGGGACTGGGCCGCGCTTGTCCCCATCGTGGAAGGCGCTGGCGGCTGCATCACCGACTGGCAGGGCAGAAGCCTGACAGCGGAGAGCGATGGCACCGTGCTTGCCTGCGCCAGTTCCTCCCTGAACCGTGAAGCCTGCGCCGCCCTCAACGCCGCTTCCTGACTCGATGCGGGCACCGGAAAGACCTTCCCCGCGCAGCAATAATCGTTTAGGAAACCTTCGGAAGACGCGGCCATCATCAGGGTGGCGCGCAAAGTTGGATGAGGCTCGATGACGTTATCTCTGCACAAGGACAAAATCCGCATTCTGCTTCTGGAAGGCATCCATGAAAGCGCGGCGGCGTGGTTCCGGGCGAAGGGATATCACGAGATCACCCACCTCAAAACCGCATTGGATGATCAGGCGCTGGCAGAGGCGCTGCAGGGCGTGCATATGGTGGGCATTCGCTCCCGCACCCAGTTGACGGAAAAAGTCATCAGCGCGGCCGACCGCCTTATGGCGATCGGGTGCTTCTGTATCGGGACGAACCAGGTCGATCTCAATGCGGCGCGCCATGCTGCGATCCCGGTTTTCAACGCCCCTTACAGCAATACGCGTTCCGTCGCGGAGCTGGTGATGGGTGAGATCGTCATGCTGCTTCGGCGCATCCCCTCCCGCTCGGAGGAATGTCATCGTGGTGGTTGGGATAAATCGGCCATTAATTCCTGGGAGGTACGCGGGAAGACGCTGGGTATTGTCGGATATGGCTCCATCGGCTCACAGCTTTCCGTCCTGGCTGAATCATTCGGCCTCAATGTCATTTATTACGATATTGTCGATAAGCTGCCGCATGGCAACGCCACCCCCGTCGCGTCCCTAGAGGCGCTTCTGGCGCAATCCGATATCGTCAGCCTTCACGTCCCGCAAACGCCGGAGACGCGCAATCTGATGGGTGCAGCGCAGATCCGCGCTATGAAGCCTAACAGCATTCTGCTGAATAATGCGCGTGGCACAGTGGTGGATCTCGACGCGGCCGCAGCGGCCTTGAAGGATGGCCATCTGATGGGTGCCGGGATCGACGTCTTCCCCGTTGAGCCGAAGGGCCGGGATGAGAAATTCGCCTCACCGCTTCAGGGGCTGGATAACGTCATCCTCACGCCGCATATTGGTGGCTCCACCGTTGAAGCGCAGGAGAGGATCGGCGTTGAGGTAGCCAAGCGGCTCGTTGAATATTCAGATGTCGGGTCAACGCTGGGTGCCGTGAATTTCCCCAATGTGCAGTTGCCTGAGCGGCCGAAAGGCTCCCGCTTCATGCATGTCCATGCAAATCGTCCCGGTATTCTCCAGAAATTCAACGAGATCTTCTCAGATGCAGGCCGTAATATCGTCTCACAATATTTACAGACGGATGGCGAGGTTGGTTACGTCGTGGTTGAAAGTGACGCCGGGCCGGATCGAGAGGTTGATCAAACCCTCCTTCAACGTCTCCGCGCCCTTGATGGGACCATCCGCACAAGGCTGATTTACCAGAGATAAAGTTTTTTCTTTTTCCGCTGGTCATCCTCTATTGCCGTCGTTAACTATGTCGGCGTGTCGATAATCGAGGAACATCGCAGTCAGAAAGCGCCTTCGTTACCCGTGATCACACGGGTGCAGAGCTTCACCTTTGCCGGGATTGAGGCCATCCCGGTAACGGTTGAGGCCCATATTTCCGCCGGTATTCCCTCCTTCATCGTCGTTGGCCTCGCTGATAAAGCTGTTGGGGAAGCGCGGGAACGCGTGCGCTGCGCCTTTGCTTCTTTGGGCCTGGCCTTGCCGCCGAAACGCATTCTCGTCAACCTCGTCCCGGCTGACATCCCGAAAGAAGGGTCGCATTTCGACCTTCCCATCGCTCTGGCTTTGCTTTGCGGCATGGGTGTCATCCCGTCCGACGCGTTGGAGCAATGTGCGGCGCTGGGCGAATTATCACTGGATGGGCATATCAACCCGGTCTCCGGCGCCTTATCAGCGGCGATCTGCGCCGCGGAGAAAGATCTCTCCCTCATCTGCCCGGCCCCGCAAGGTCAGGAAGCGCAATGGGCCAGTGAGGAACTTCCGGTTTACGCGGCGGCGGACCTGACTCAGATGATCGCGCATTTTCAGGGGCGGCAGGTTCTTTCCGCCCCGGCCCCTCTGACCCTGCACCCACCTGCGCCGGAACCGGACCTTGCAGATGTCAAAGGCATGTCGGTCGGGCGTCGCGCCCTGGAGATCGCCGCCGCGGGTGGGCATTCACTTTTGATGATCGGCCCGCCTGGCGCCGGTAAATCGATGCTTGCCGCGCGCATGGCCTCTATCATGCCCGATCTTGACCGGCATCAAATATTACAGGTCAGCCGGATTTACAGTCTCAGCGGCCTTCTCAAAGATGGGCAGCTCATCACACGCCCACCTTTCCGGGACCCGCATCATTCCCTCTCCCTCCCGGCCCTGGCGGGTGGCGGCGCGCGGGCCCGACCGGGTGAAGTCAGCCTGGCGCAGCATGGTATTCTGTTTCTGGATGAGTTACCGGAATTCTCGCGCGCCTGTCTTGAGGCTTTGCGCCAGCCGATTGAAACCGGCACCATCACCGTGGCGCGCGCCGCCCATCACGTGACCTATCCCGCGCATTTCCAGCTTGTCGCGGCCATGAATCCCTGTCGCTGCGGCTATCTTGGTGATGCAGATCGCCAATGCCGCAAGGCCCCGCGCTGTGCGGAGGATTACACGGCCCGAATTTCCGGCCCGTTGATGGATCGCATGGACCTCGCTGTCTTCCTCAAACCCGCCACGCCGGTTGAGCTGACCCGCGCCGCCAAAGGTGAGGCGAGCGCGACGGTGCGCCAGCGTGTCGAAAGCGCACGCGCGCGGCAAATGGCGCGTCAGGGCGTCATCAATGCCCGCGCCAATTTTGAAGAGCTGAATCTCACAAAAGATGCGCGGTCCCGTTTAGAGCAGATCGGCACGAAATTACGCCTTTCCGCGCGTGCAATGACGCGGCTGGTCCGTGTGGGGCGCACCCTTGCGGACCTGGCCGACTCCCCCGCTCTGGAACCGACGCATCTGATGGAAGCGCTCGCCTTTCGGCACCGATAGACTCATTGCAACACCGCCATGGCGGTGGCGAGGTCCTCTTTAAGCGTTTCAGGGTCCTCAAGGCCGATCTGGAGGCGGAAGGCGGGGCCAGGCTGGTGATGATGGGTGTGATCGCGCACGATCCCCCCGGAAGTCGGCATGACAAGGCTCTCATACCCGCCCCATGATGCGCCGATGCTGAAAATTTTAAGCCGATCAATCATGGCCCGCATGGCGGCGTCGGTGATTTCCGGCCGCAATGCCACCCCGAAGAGACATCCCGCACCGCTGAAGTCGCGCAGCCAGTTATCATGCCCCGGGCAATCTTCCAGAGCCGGGTGCAGAACACGCGCGACCGGCGCGCAGGATTGCAGCCACCGGGCCATTCTGTAAGCGGTCAGTGCCTGTTTCTCGAGGCGGACAGTGAGGGTGCGCAAGCCTCGCAAGGTCAGCCAGCTCTCATCCGGATTGGCGCAGAGGCCAAGCTGGATCGCCGCATCTCTCAGCTTCACCCAGTCTTCCCGCGCATTGACGGTCACCGCCCCCAGAATAATATCGGAATGCCCGCCCGCATATTTCGTCAATGCCTGGACAGAAATATGCGCACCATGCGCGAAAGGCTGGAAGATGCCCAAGCCCCACGTATTATCGACAATAAGCTTTGCCTGCCCCGCAGCGGCAACGTCCGCGATCATCGGCACGTCCTGAACTTCAAAACTATGGCTGCCCGGGCTTTCAGCGACGATGATGCGAGTTTCAGGCCGCATCAAAGATTGCAATGTCTCTTTTGACGCCATTGGGGGATAAAAGCTGGTCTCCACACCGAAGCGTCGCAACATCGTTTTGGCGAAACGACGGGTCGGGCCGTAAATCGCGTCAGACATCAGCACGTGACTTCCGGCTTCCGTAAAAGCGAGAAGCGGCAAGGCACAGGCGGTCAGGCCGGAGCATACAGCCTGGCAGTCACTGCCGCCTTCAATCTCCGCGATCAGCCGTTCAAGAAGATGCTGATTCGGGTTGCCCATCGCACCATAAATCACCTCATGGTCATAGGTGCGATGGCCCTGCGCATGCATCGCCGCCAGACTCGGGAAAATGACGGTGGAGCCCCGCGCGACCGGCGCATTAATGAACTGCCCCCTCTCCGGCAATGAGTCGTGACGCCCCGCGCGCACGACCTTATCGGCAAAGCGGCTCCACCCTTCCGTGACTCGTCGTTCCATGGCATCCGTCATTGATGATGGTTTCCTCTCTTCAACCCGACCTTGCTGCCCATGTCGAAAACTCCGTCATGACACCTGATCATCCCAACCCTAACCTGCGTCCCGCCCGTCGGAAAATGGGAAATCCCACCGCGTGGCAAGATCCCATCTGGGAATAAATCTTGCGCATTCATGATTTTATGGTGGTGGATGCGCGTCAAGTGACAAAGTGCGAACGTCATCGCGCCGCATTGCGACGCCCCATTAAATCGATATTGCGCGAGGTAGGAGTTTGTCGGAGTGGATAAAATTGTGAATCGCGTTTTATTCTCTGAAAAATGTTATGGTGACCCGCGTTAAGAGATGAGCCAACGCCGGATGGCCGATCAAGTGAGGGACGGAGACAGCTCGTGACGACCGAACGCATCATGCTCGGCTTTTTACTCGTCGGCGTCGCTTATGGCTGCGGCGTCGTCCTCTGGCCGTTTCTTTCCGCCATCTTATGGGCAGCCATCCTGACATTTACGACGTGGCCCCTTTTCAAGCGCCTGCGGCGACGCATCCCCCCTGTCCTCGCAGCGGTGACGATGATGATCATCTGCGCCGTGGCCATTGTCCTCCCCCTCGCCCTGCTCACCTCAACCGGCATTCAGGACCTGCCCGCTGCAACGGCCAGCATCACGGCGGGGCTTGCCCATTTCCGCAAGAATGAGGCAGCCCCGTTATGGATCGCCCACATTCCTTATCTTGGCGGTAAATTGACGGCACTTTACACTGAGTGGACGCGGGATATTGGCAGTATCGGCGCGACAATCCGCCCCTATGCCGGCCAGATCGCGCGCTATACGATCTCTGTCCTGATCCAGATTGCCGGTGGGTTGGTTGAACTCGTCATGGCGTTGTTCATCGCGTTTTTCTTCTGGCTGAATGGCGACGCGTTGGGGCGCGTGATCACCGCGTTACTGCGCCGCGTCACGGGTGATTATGCTTATCGCCTGATTGATGTGATTGGCAGCGTGGTGCGTGGCACCGTCTACGGCATTCTCGGAACGGCAATCATTCAGGGCGTGCTGACCACGATCGGCATGATGCTTTGCGGCGTGCCGGAAGCCGGTCTGCTGGGTGGATGTGCGGCTTTCGTCGCTGTATTTCCGGTTGGCGCGCCGATTGTCTGGGTGCCGACGGCCTTATGGCTTATCCTGAATGGAAGCTGGGCCAAAGGGCTCTTCCTGGCCATTTATGGCGTTATTATTATTTCCGGTGCTGATCATATTATCCGCCCGGCCTTCGTTGCACGCGGCGCGCAACTCCCCTACCTGCTGACGGTACTGGGCGTGCTGGGCGGCGTCATCACGCTTGGCGGTGTCGGTATTTTCCTCGGGCCGGTGCTTCTAGGCGTCGGTTATACGTTGACGACGGAATTCGCCAGCGGCGCCTACACGCACACGCGGCCCGACACGCTGTGACATCCATTTCACCGCCCCTCGCCGTCCCCCCGCGCGATTCGACGCAGATTTATGCGGGTGATCACGTCAAAATCCTGAGTTGGAATCTGCTTCATGAGGTGGGTGCTCAGGTGCAGGAGGTTGTGGCGCTGATTGAGGCCGTCAAGCCGGATATCGTCCTGATGCAGGAGGCCGTCGCTGGACTCTCCGCTTTGACAGATCGCCTGGGCGGTCATTATGCGCGTTTCGCCTTGCCGGAACGCATTCACGGGCTGGCCTGCTGGAGCCGACACCCATTTTCCCGCGCGCCGGTGCGGTGTCGCCTGCCCTCGGGGCTGATTGTCCGGCGTCACGCCCAGATCATTGATTTCGGGAGTTTTTCCATCGCGAATGTGCATTTGTCGCATGGGCAAATTCTCAATCGGCGCCAATTGCGCCACCTTGTGCCGATGTTACGTAACCAGGCCATCATTATGGGTGATTTCAACCTCGTTGGCCCCACCCTTCTCCCACAATTTCAGGATGTGGGGCCGCGCGCGCCGACCCATCGCATGGCGGAGATCTTCCCCATCCGCATCGACCGGTGCCTGGTGCGCGGGATGCATCTCATGAATCATCAGATATTGCCGAATTTCAGCTCCGACCATCATCCGATTTTCGTCAAGCTCGGCCTTGATGCCCCGCCGCGCCATTAAGCGCGCCGCATCTCACAGATAAGGCGTCAAAAGACGAATGGCCGCGTTACGCACACGTTTAAGGAACGGGATGGACTTCAGATAGGCGGTTGTCAGGCGGTTTGCCTTATGAGAATCGATAAAATGCGCGAGACTTTCAGCCAGGCGCGCATCGTAAGCTTCGAGATTGATCTCAAAATTAAGCCGCAGACTGCGGAGGTCCATATTGCTGCTGCCGACAAAACACCATGTCGAATCGCACACCAGTAATTTGGCGTGATTAAAAGGTGGCTTCGCAAGCCAGATGGCGCATCCAGCCTGCAGAAACGGGCCGAGACTGGCATCACGCGCATAATCAATAATGCGGTGATTGCCGCGTTTCGGGATCACGATATCCACTTTGACGCCGCGCAGGGCAGCGAGGCAGATTTCCGTCGTCAGACGTTCCCCCGGCAGAAAATAAGGCGTCATGATACGCACATGATGTTGTGCCAGCGTCAGCGCCTGAAGAATGGCATATTCGATTTTCTCAAGATCATCATCCGGTCCCGCCGTGACGATGCGCAGGGGGACATCGCCTTCGGCAGACGCTTCAGGAAAATATTTTGATCCTTCCAGTTCTTCCCCGACCGTGAAAGACCAGTCCCGCGCAAAGGCTTCCGTCAATTGCTGCACGACAGGTCCGCGCAGGGCGAAATGCGTGTCCGCCACGCGTTTCCGCGCCGCGCCGGTCAGCAGATTTTCAGCGCCGATATTCACACCGCCGAGGAAGCCGACAGCTCCATCCGTCACGAGGATTTTGCGATGATTGCGGAGATTGATGAAAGGCATGCGCCAGGGCAGGAAGGAATGCATGAAGCGCGCATGACGTATTCCGGCGCGCGATAGGGCGCGAGCGATCCCGCTATAGAAATAACCACTCCCGATCCCGTCAATCAGGACGCGCACCTCCACCCCCCGCGCCCTGGCCCGCTTCAAGGCGGCGACGAATCTCTGCCCCACCTCATCCGCCCGGAAAATATAGGAGCAGAGCAGAACAGAATTCTGCGCGGCGTCGATGGCGGCGATCATCTGAGGGTAGATGCCTTCACCATTATGCAGACACGCGATGGTGTTCCCACCCAGAAGCGGACGCTCCGTCAGGCGTGAGAGCATGGAGGCCAGGGGCGCGTAACGCCCCTCCACCGCGTGGCGATGTTCCATCAAACGGTCGCGGCCCGGCCAGCGATGCTCCAGCACAAGCCGCTGCGCCCGGCGACGCACACGATTAATGCCGAACATCGTATAGAGCACCGCGCCGGTAAATGGCATGAAGCAGCAAAAGCCGATCCACCCCACGGCGGCCGACGTGTCGTGCTTCGTGCGAAGCACATGCAGAACGACGATAAGCGTGACCGCAAGGCGACAGGTCAGGAAACCAATGTCCGGCGTCGTTAAAATCTGTGTCATCCCGAAACCACCCCGACATGAACAGGCGCAAGGCACCTGATTACCGGTAAAATCGCCCGGACTCTGAAAGCGGCTTCTTCATCAACGGGGGAAATATGTTTATGCAGGAAGGATGACAATAGGGCAAATAACGACCGCAACGAAACCTAAACGTCAATTTTATCACCTCCCTGAAGAATCTTGTCCCTATCTTGAGGGGCAAAGAGAGCGAAAGCGCGTGACTCTGCTGCAAGGCCCGCATGTCGCAGCGGATATGAGTGAGCTGACATTGCGCGGCTATCGACGCATGTTTGATGTCGCTTTCTCGCCAGATTGTGTGATGTGTCGCGCCTGCCTGCCCCTTCGCCTGCCCGTCGCAATATTCACGCCCTCCCGACAGCAGAAACGCGTATTGCGGACGCATCGTGACCTCACCTGCCGAGAATCATCACGGGGCGCAACGCTGGAGCAATATCATCTTTTCCAGAGATATCAGCGTGTCCGGCATCCATCAGGCGCCATGCGGGAGATGAATTTTGATGCTTATCGCGACATTGTGGAATGCAGCCCCGTCCCGTCCATTGTCCTTGAATTTCGTGCAATGGACGGGGCGCTCGTCTGCGTTTCGCTGATCGACATCATGTCCTGCGGCATTTCGGCAATCTATAATTTTTACGTGCCGGACTGCCCGCACCGATCCTTCGGGATCTTCGCGATTCTCCAACTGATCGCTCTGACCCGGCAACGAGATTTGCCGCATCTCTATCTTGGCAACTGGGTCGCGGCGAGTGCCAAAATGGCGTATAAATCATCATTCCGCCCGGCGGAAATCTTCCAGGATAATGGCTGGCGCCCGCTCGACGCCCCCTTCTCGCATCCTAAAGACGTTCGGCGGTAGGAAAAACGCGTCAGAAGAGTTAGGCGCGCCGTTAAATCGGCTTCATCCAGACGGGCGCGGGGCGGCCCTGCAAGGCCCGCCGCCCGACCAGTCCATCGAGATCCGCCGCCACGCGACGTTTCTGCCCCTCTGCCCAGATCAACCCCTCCGCCAAATCCATAACCCTGATATCCGCCAGCCCGCCATGTGCGAATTTCTGCAATGTCACACCCTGACCGCGTGAAAGGACGGGCACCTGGTCAAGCGGGAAAATCAGGGCGCGCCGGTTTTCACCCAATGTCAGCACATGCGTCCCCGCCGCCTTGATGCACGCAAAAACCGCATCACCGTCACGGAGATTGACAAGCTGCTTGCCGGTTCGTTTCTCCGCAATAAGGTCTTGATGGGTGATGACCAGTCCCCGGCCGGATCGGGTTGCGATGAGTTGCCTGCCATCACCCTCAATGACGAAGAGGGAAACAACATCCGCATCCTGCGGAATATCCGCGAGTAGACGAATAGGCTGGCCGTAGCCCCGCCCGCGCGGCAATTCCGCCGCCTTGATCGTGAAAGCGCGCCCGTCAGAGGTGAGGATGCAGATGCGCTGGGTGCTCTGACAGGCGACCTGCTGACGGAAACCATCGCCTTCCTTGAATTTATGGCTCTCAACTTCAATGCCATGGCCACGTACGGCGCGTATCCACCCTTCGCGGGACAGGATGATGGTGAGAGGTTCCTTCTCAACCTCTTCCGCGGAGGACAAATCAATTGAAGGAGGGGGCGCGTCAATCATGGTGCGCCGGGGGCCATAAGGCCCTTTCGCGAAAACGCGGGTCGTCTCCTCAAGCTCTTTCGAAATGCGCGTCCAGCGCCTTCTCTCACTATCGAGCAGCGCCTTTAAACTTGTCTGCTCCGTCGCCAACCCATCGCGCTCCTTGCGGATTTCCATCTCCTCCAGCTTGCGGAGGGAACGAAGACGCATATTGAGGACATATTCCGTCTGCAATTCCGTCAGCCCGAAAGCATCTTTGAGACTTTGCTTAGGGTCATCCTCCTCCCGGATGATGCGGATCACTTCATCAAGATTGAGGTAGACGGCAAGAAAGCCTTCCAGAATTTCAAGCCGTTTCTCAACCGCATTCAGGCGATATTGAGACCTACGCTTGAGAACTTCATGACGATGGTCAAGCCAGTGGCGCAGAATTTCCTTCAGCCCCATCACACGCGGTACGCGCTCCGCGTCCAGGACATTCATATTCAGGCTGAAACGACTCTCAAGTGCGCTCTGCCGGAATAATGTTTCCATCAGCACATCCGGGTTGGCGGTCTTGGATTTAGGCTCCAGCACGAGACGAATATCCGTTGTGCTTTCATCCCGGATGTCCGCAAGGAGGGGGAGTTTCCGTTGCTCGAGAAGTTCAGCAATCTGCTCGATCAATCTGGATTTCTGCACCTGATAGGGGATTTCCGTCACGATGATGGTCCAGGAGCCGAAACGTCCATGCTCCTGACTCCATTTGGCCCGCGTCCTTAAACTGCCGCGCCCGGTTTCATAAGCCTGTAAAATGGTCTCCGGATCTTCAACAAGGCGCCCACCCGTGGGAAAATCGGGGCCGGGGACGAAAGCCATGAGGTCACGCGTTGTGGCATGGGGCGTTTTGATGAGATGCGCCGCCGCCTGACATAATTCGGCGGCATTATGCGGTGGAATGCTGGTGGCCATCCCGACAGCGATCCCGGCAGCCCCATTGGCGAGAAGGTTGGGAAAGGCACCCGGCATTACCACCGGCTCACTCTCTTCATTATCGTAAGTCGGTCGGAAGTCGACCGTGTCCTCACCGATCCCATCCAGAAGCGCCGAGGCAAAAACGGTCAGGCGTGATTCCGTGTAACGCATGGCCGCGGCATTATCACCGTCGATCGACCCGAAATTGCCCTGCCCTTCAACAAGCGGGTAGCGCACGGCGAAATCCTGCGCCAGGCGGACGAGCGCTTCATAAACCGAGGCATCTCCGTGAGGGTGGAATTTACCGATCACATCCCCGACCACGCGCGCGCATTTCTTAAAGCCGGAAGTCGGGTCAAGCTTCAATTGATGCATGGCGTAAAGCAGGCGACGATGGACCGGTTTGAGGCCGTCCCGCACATCCGGTAGAGAGCGCGCCATGATGGTGGACATGGCGTAAGCGAGATAGCGCTCACTCAGCGCCTCGGAAAGTCGGGCATCCTCGATCCGCCCCGCAGCATCACTTTCCATCCCGACCTCTCCTTATCTCACGGCAATACGCGCCTTGCTGACATAAATGCCAGTAGATGCGGGCTGTTTCAATCTTGCGCTGTGTTCTCTGCCGTTCCGTTAAAATCAGGCACCGCTTTTTCGAGCCGATCCTGTAAAAGCTGGCGCGGCGAAGGGATCGGGAGGTGCCGCGCGCCGAATACATGTTGCGCAAGGAAATAAGCCGTCAGGCGCGCGCCATCCCGTATCTCCCGGGCAGTGACGGGCGCGTCCGACGGCGTGCCGGACGTCATCAGCATAAATTCAGGCAGGGGCAGGAGGCGGTCACGCCATTTCCCGGCAGCATCCGCAGAAACAGCGCGCCCGGATTTCGGCGAGACGTAAGCGAGATTTTCTGTCGTACCCGTCACGGCGCAGGATGATAAATCCAGCCCGAAACCGGCTGCCTGCAGCAACGCACACTCCCACCGCAAATAGGCCATCGACGCCGCATCCCCCTGGCCGCGCGTCAAAGCAACGAGCGTTGAGACGGTTTCGGCAAAGAAACCGGGCTGGGGCTCCCCCTCCGGCAGCGCCTGGTCAGTCAACGCGGCCAGCGCATTGACCATGGCAAGGATGGCGGGGCGATCCATGAGGAATGCTGCTGTTTCCAGCATCGTCTCACCGCTGACCTGCGGAAGTTGCGAAGGTAAACGGGACGTATAATGGCATGAGATAAGGGCGCCGGCCTGCCAGATTGCGGCCTGACGCCTTGATGCGCCGCCATGGACATAGGCGGCGATACGGCCAAGCTCAGCCGTGTAAAGATGAACGATGGCGGCGCCTTCACCATAGCGCCGACATGAGAGGGCGATGGCAGAGCAATCAAGCTGCATCTGCCATCATCCATCGATCATTTGCCGGGCTTTTATTTGCCCGCTGCAGCCGCGACTTCTGCCGCAAAGTCGCTCGATTCCTTCTCGATCCCTTCACCGAGTTGGAAGCGCTCAAACGCAAGAAGCTTAGCGCCCGCCGTTTCCACGATCTTCGCGACGCGTGTGGCACCATCATGAACCCAGACCTGCTCAAGAAGAACAACTTCTTCATAGAACTTCCGGATGCGGCCTTCGATCATTTTCTCGATTACCGCTTCAGGGCGGCCGGATTGCTTCGCCTGCTCAACAAGCACGGCTTTTTCCCGCTCGACCGTCTCCGGGTCCATCGAGGCGACATCGACGGCGTTGGGACGCGTCGCCGCGACATGCATGCCGATCTGACGGCCCAGCGTCAGGATCGCCTCGCTCTCCGACTCAGCCTCAAGCGCCGCCAGCACGCCGATTTTGCCAAGGCCCGGCTTCAGCGCACCATGGACGTAACTCGCCACGACACCTTTCGGGACGCTCAGCACGCGGGCGCGACGCAGCGCCATGTTCTCACCGATCGTTGCGATCAGATGGGTCAGCTCATCCGCCACGCTGCGGCCGGATTTCAGCTTATATTGTTTGATCGTCTCAAGATCGTCACCGACCTCAAGCGCGACATGCGCGACGGCAACGACGAAATCCTGAAACGCCTCATTACGCGCCACGAAATCGGTTTCCGCATTGACCTCAACAATCGCGGCTTTTTTATCTCCTGACGCGACGGCAACGAGGCCCTCCGCCGTGGTGCGGCCCGATTTTTTCGCGGCCTGGGACAGGCCTTTCGTGCGGAGCCAGTCGATTGCGCCTTCCATATCGCCATTGGCTTCGGTCAGCGCTTTTTTGCAATCCATCATCCCCGCGCCGGTTTTCTCGCGGAGTTCGCGCACCAGAGCTGCCGTGATTTCAGCCATATCCCTCTTTCCTTCAGATAGAAACGGCGCGCCTCGGCCGATCGCGGCGGGCGCGCCATTATGATGATGTCAGCGCCCGCAGGCGCCGATGCCAATCAGGCTGAAGCCGCCTCGCCCGCAGCCTCTTCCGTCGCCGCCACGGCTTCTTCCGTCGGCAGCTCTTCCGAAGCACCGACATCAACGCCGGATGCCGCCATCTCCGCGGAGATACCATCAAGGACGGACCGCGCCACAAGGTCACAATAAGTCGTGATGGCACGGATGGCGTCGTCATTACCCGGGATGGGGTAGGTCACGCCCGCAGGGTCCGAATTACTATCGAGGATGGCCACGACCGGAATGCCCAGTTTATTGGCTTCCTCAATCGCGAGCTTCTCCTTATTTGTGTCGATCACAAACAGGATATCGGGCAGGCCGCCCATTTCCTTGATACCGCCGAGGGAGCGCTCAAGCTTTTCCCGGTCGCGCGTGATGTCAAGGACTTCTTTTTTGGTCAGCCCCATTGTGTCGCCCGCAAGGGTTTCATCGATCTGGCGCAGACGTTTGATGGAGCCGGTGATGGTCTTCCAGTTCGTCAACATGCCGCCGAGCCAGCGGTGATTGACGTAATATTGTCCGCAACGCTGTGCCGCCTCAGCAACATGCTCTGCCGCAGCGCGCTTCGTGCCGACGAAGAGCACACGCCCCCCGCTCGCAACCGTATCGCGCACGGCCCGCAAGGCGCGGTCCAGCATCGGGACGGTCTGCTGAAGGTCAATGATATGAACCTGGTTGCGCACCCCGAAAAGATAGGGGGCCATGGCCGGGTTCCAACGACGTGTGTGGTGACCAAAATGCACGCCAGCTTCCAAAAGCTGACGCATGGTGAATTCGGGCATCGCCATGTGGCTGATCCTTTTCTCTGGTTAAACCTCCGCATGATTTGCCCCGAAAGGAGCACCAGAAATTCTGCTTCATGCGTGCGAATTACGCGCCTTTACGGGCGCATGGGGCTGATATAGCGGCAAAAGGCGGTTATTTCAAGCGGGATCGGCACCGTGATCCGTGATGTTTGCGGCTCTACAGGTGATCAACCCGCTCCACCCCGCGCACCGCATCGATCCGCTCCCCCATGCGGGGTGTGACGCGATAAGAGGCGGGTAAGGTGATGTCGACAGCGCGCAGATCATCCAATACGGGCACGAGCACAACTTTGCCGCGCCCGCCTTTTGCCTGTTCCAACACGCTCTTGATTTCTTCAATCGCCGCGATGTCACTGACCCAGACGCGCATTTCACCAGCATGTTGCGCCGCGGCATCCTCAAGGTCCATGACCTCCGTCGCGGTCAAGCGCAGGGCCTCGCCATCCTGCCGCAAGTCTGCCGTCACCATCACTGCCCGCCCCGGCACCAGCAGGTCACGGCAGCGATTCAGCACTTCGGAAAATAACGTGACCTCACACCCTCCTGTCGGGTCGGAAAGGCGGAGCCACGCCATTTTACTGCCGCTGCGCGTCGGGCGCTCTTTTTTATCAACAACACATCCCGCAATCCGCACCCGCCCGGGATTGGCCGCCGCTGCGGCGGCGAGGCTGGCAGATGTCAGCGCTTTCGTGCGCTTGATGACGGAGAGGTAGGCATCCAATGGGTGGCCGGTCATGTGGAAACCCACCGCCTCGGCTTCAGAAGCCAGGCGTTCAAACGCCGTCCAGGGTTTGACATGGGCCAGACGCAGGTCATCCGCCTCCGGCGCGCCGCCAAACAACCCGATCTGACCGGACGCCGCCTCCTGCGTCTGGGACTGGCTCCGCCGCATGATCGTCTCAGCACTGGCAAAGACGGCGGCGCGGTCCGGGTGGAGGCTGTCAAACGCCCCGGCTTTCGCCAGATTCTCAATCTGCGCCTTATTCAGCGCGCGCGCATCGCAACGCGCCGTGAAATCCGCAATATCCCGGAAAGCCCGATCCCCACGGGCCTGAACAAGCGTCTCCATCGCCGCGAACCCGACGCGTTTAACCGCCGCAAGGGCGTAACGCACGGCGTAACTGCCATCTTTCTGCTTCTCAATGGAGAAATCAGCTTCGGAGCGATTAATATCCACGGGCAAAACGGAAATGCCCATATGGCGCGCTTCCTGACACAAAGCCGCGAGCTTCTCCGTTTTTTCCCGCGCGAGTGACATGCATCCCGCTATGAAGGCCACGGGGTGGTTCGCCTTCATCCATGCTGTCTGATAGGAAACCAGTGCGTAAGCGGCCGCGTGAGATTTATTAAAGCCGTAATCCGCAAATCGCGCCATTAAATCGAAGATTTCAGCAGCCTGTCCCGCCTCAACGCCGCGCGCTGTCGCCCCGGCGACGAAAATCTCCCGCTGCGTGTCCATTTCCGACCGGATCTTTTTCCCCATGGCCCGCCGCAGAAGGTCCGCGGCGCCGAGGCTGTATCCCGCCAGTTTCTGCGCAATCTGCATCACCTGTTCCTGATACACCATGATGCCGTATGTCTCTTCGAGGATATCGCGAATATCCTCATGGGGCGGGGCCCAGTCGGCACCGTGCTTGCGCAGGCAGTAATCCGGGATATTGGCCATCGGGCCCGGACGGTAGAGCGCCACGGCGGCAATGAGATCTTCAAATCTTGTCGGGCGCATCTGTTTCAGCACGTCGCGCATCCCCGCGCCTTCGAACTGGAACACGCCACCGGAATCGCCACGGGCCAGCATGGCGTAAGTCGGTGCATCATCGAGGGGGATGTCGGTGATATCCACGTCGATCCCCTGCTGGTGCAGAAAGCGAACACCGCGTTTGAGGATGGTCAGCGTTGTCAGGCCAAGGAAATCAAATTTCACCAACCCGGCCTGCTCAACAAATTTCATGTTGAACTGCGTGACGAGCATGTCGCTTTTCGGGTCTCGGTAAAGCGGGACGAGTTCAACGAGGGGGCGATCCCCGATCACGACACCGGCCGCATGGGTCGAGGCATGGCGGAACAGCCCCTCCAATTGGAGCGCGATTTCAAGCAGGCGGCGCAATGTCTCGTCATTATCGCGCATTTCCTGCAGGCGCGGCTCGCCATCAATGGCCTGACTCAATGTGACGGGTTTGGCCGGGTTATTCGGGATCAGCTCCGCGACGCGGTTGACCATCCCGAATGGCAGGCCAAGCACGCGCCCGACATCCCTCACCGCCGCACGCGCCTGTAATTTACCGAACGTGATGATCTGCGCGACGCGTTCCCCCCCATATTCCCCGCGCACATAGCGGATCACCTCATCACGCCGGTCCTGACAGAAATCGATATCGAAATCCGGCATGGAAACGCGCTCAGGGTTGAGGAAGCGTTCAAAGAGGAGATTGAATGGAATGGGGTCGAGATCGGTGATCGTCAAAGCCCACGCCACGAGTGACCCCGCGCCCGAACCACGCCCCGGCCCAACCGGGATGTCATGACTTTTCGCCCATTGGATGAAGTCCGCAACGATCAGAAAGTAACCCGGGAAACCCATGGATTGGATAATATCGAGTTCCGTCTCCAATCTCTCAACATAAAGGGCGCGTTTTTCCGCTGATAATTGTCGGCGTGCCAGACGCGCTTCCAGCCCTTCCCGCGCCATTTTGCGGAGCGTCTCATCCTCATTGGCGCCTTTATCCACTTTGGGGCAGACAGGCAGGAGCGGGTCACGCGTATCGACTGCCACGGCGCAGCGGCGAGCGATCATCAGCGTATTATCGCAAGCCTCGGGGAGGTCCGCGAAGATTTTACGCATTTCAGACGGTGGTTTGAACCAATGCTGGTCCGTTACGCGCCAGCGATCATCCTCCGCCATGGTGCGCCCTTGCGCGATGCAAAGTAAGGCATCATGGGCCTCATACATTTGCGGACGCGCGAAAAAACACTCATTCGTGGCGACAAGCGGCAGGCTGAATCGGTCCGCCAGGGCGACCAGACCTGGCTCCACCGCCTGCTCCTGCGCGTGGCCATGCCGATGGAGTTCGATCGCCATATTATCTTTAAAGTGCGATGTGAGGGTCTGGAGGAGCGCCGTCGCCTCATCTTCCATGCCCGCCGCAAGCAGGCGGAAAAGCCGCCCGCGCGTGCCCCCCGTCAGCAGAAATAACCCTTCAGCGCGGGCGCAGATCGCCTCCAGCGATAGAGTCGGGTCACCAGGGTCCGACGTCAAAAAGCCTTCGGAGGAGAGGAATTGGAGATTCTCCAACCCTTTTTCATTGCGGGCAAGGAGGACGAGCGTTTCTGAGAGTTGCGCCGTCGCGGCCGGGTCGTCCAATGTGAGGGAGAGCTGACATCCGATAATCGGCTGCACGCCCTTTTTGACCGCATATTGCGAAAATTCGAGGGCGCCGAAGAGATTGCCCGTATCCGTCAGCGCCAGCGCCGGCATCGCACTTTCGACGGCCAGATCGACCAGATCCGGTATCCGAATCGCCCCCTGACTGAGGGAGTAGGCAGAGTGATTACGGAGGTGAACGAAATCGGCATGTGACATGACGTCACAATATCAGACACACGCGCCCGACGGCATCAAAATCGTGCGCGGAATGTCATCGCCCCGGTGACGCCGCGAGTCTGCGGAAGGGGCTGCTCAGACGGTGTGAAGTTTCCCGTCCTGCAAGGCGATGACGCGGTCCATGCGTCGGGCCAGCGCCTCATTATGGGTCGCGATCAACGCCGTTGCGCGCGCTTTGCGCACCACCTCCAGCAGGTTATCAAAAACGAGGTCAGATGTTTTGCCGTCGAGATTTCCCGTCGGCTCATCAGCGAGGATAATTTTGGGGTGATTGGCCAGGGCGCGGGCAATCGCCACGCGCTGTTTCTCCCCGCCGGAGAGGCGACCGGGTAGATGGTCCTGACGATGAGACAGGCCGAATTGCGCGAGCAGATCCGCTGCATTTCTGCGCGCGACCGAAGCCGGCACACGCCCGATACGTTGAGGGAGCACGACATTCTCCAGCGCGGTGAATTCAGCGAGGAGGTGATGGAATTGGTAGACAAACCCGATTTCATCCCGGCGCAGGGCTGAACGCTCCGCATCGTAGAAGCGCGTTACGTCGCGCCCTGCAATCGCGATCTGTCCCGCATCGGGGCGCTCCAGCAATCCGGCAATATGCAGCAAGGTCGATTTCCCTGTCCCGCTGGGGGCGATGAGCGCGACGATTTCGCCCTCCTGGAGGGTGATCGATGCCCCATCAAGGACGCGCAGTTTTTCATCGCCGGACTCGTAAATTTTGACGATGTTGGAGAGGGAGAAAACGGGCGGCTCACTCATGACGCAAAGCCTCGACCGGGTCCGTCCGCGCTGCCCGCCAGGCGGGGTAAAGGGTGGCGCTGAATGACAGAATGAGTGAGAGGACAAGCACATCCATAACCTGAGACCAGACAAGATGTGCGGGCAGATGCTCAAGATAGTAAAATTCGGGATTGAAGAGATTTGTGTGGGTCAGATGCTCAATGCCATGTTGGATGCGCTCAATATTGAGGCAGAAAACGACACCGATGATAAAGCCGATCATCGTGCCGCAAACCCCGACAGAGGCGCCGCACATCAGGAAAATGCGCATGATCGCGCCGCGCGTCGCACCCAGCGTGCGCAACACCGCAATATCCCGCGTTTTATCCTTAACCATCATGATCATGGAGGAAATCACATTAAAGGCCGCGACAAGGATGATCAGCGTCAGGATCAGAAACATGACATTCTGCTGCACATCCAACGCGCCGAGAAAAGCATTATTGCTGCGCGTCCAATCCATGACGCGCAATTGCGGGTCACCCAGTCGCTGCGCTATTTCACGGCCGACCGCCCGGGCCTTCATCGGGTCATCCAGCCCGACTTGAATGAAGGACACGCCGTTGGGCGTCATCAGAAATTTCTGCGCCGCCTCCAATGGCAGGAAGACAATGCTGGAGTCATAATCATTCACCCCGGCATCGAAAATAAGGGAAACCGTGTAACTTCGGATGCGTGGCATGGTGCCGAAGGGCGTTGCGCGTCCCTGGGGGGAAAGCAGCGTCACTTTGCTGCCAAGTTGCAGCCCTGATTTCGTCGATAAAGCCGCCCCGATGGCGATGGCGTCCGGCCCGTGAAAATCCTCCAGCCGTCCGGCGACGATATTATCGCTTAAAGCATGAAGCGCGGCGAAATCACCTGCTGAGATGCCGCGCATCAAACCGCCAGCACTATAGCCCGCAGCGTCGAGCAATATCGTCCCCTCTGCCATGGGCGTGACGCGCGTAACGCCTTTGATCGCGCGGATCCGGGCGACATCGTCCTGATAGGCGGTAATGACATGGCGGCCTGAGTAAATATTCAGCTCACCATTTAAACCGAGGACGCGGGACATCAGGTCATCACGGAAACCATTCATGACCGCCATGACGATGATCAGCGTCGCCACGCCCAATGCAATGCCGATGAGAGAGAAAATCGCGATGATCGACACAAAGCGCTCACCCCTTCGGGCGCGCAAATATCTCCCCGCGACACTTCTCTCAAAAGCATTGAACATATTTACGACAGAACCTTTTCAATCGCCTCATCGACGCTGAGGTCAAGCCTTTCACCGGAGCGACGGTTTTTCAGCTCCACGCGCCCCTCTTTGGCGCCGCGCGGTCCGACAATGATCTGCCATGGGTGACCCATAAGATCCGCATCATTGAACTTAACGCCAGCACGCTCATCCCGATCATCCAGCAACACAGCGTCACCCCCGATATGGTTAAACCTGTTGCAGATTTCATCAACCATCGCGTCACCGGGCTTGAGATTCAGGATCGCAGCTTTGAAGGGCGCGACCGATTCCGGCCAGATGATGCCCTGCGCGTCATGATGCGCTTCGATAATCGCGCCGGTCAGACGGGAAACGCCGATACCGTAAGATCCCATATGGGGATGAAACGCCGCCCCATCCGGGCCATTGACGGAGACACCCATTGATCTGGTGTATTTATCCCCGAAATAGAAAATATGGCCGACCTCAATTCCCCGCCCTTCCCGCTGCCTGTCGGCTGGGACGGTCTTCCAGGCTGTTTCGTCATGCATCTCATCGGTCGCGGCATAAGAGGTGGTGACGTCTTTGAAAAACCGGCCTAAACTCTCAGGATCGTCAAGATCAACTGATTGTGCAAGCCAGTCCTGCTGCTCCAGCGCCGCGTCGAAATAGACGGTGCTTTCTCCCGTCGGGGCGAGAATCAGGAATTCATGGCTCAATTCCCCGCCAATCGGCCCGGTATCTGCCCGCATGGGGATCGCCCGCACACCGAGACGCTGGAATGTCCTGAGATAAGCCAGCATCATTTTGCGGTAAGAGACGACCGCCCCGTCATAATCCGCATCGAAGGAATAAGCGTCCTTCATCAGAAATTCCCGCCCGCGCATGACCCCGAAGCGGGGCCGCCGCTCATCGCGGAATTTCCATTGAATATGGTAGAGTGATTGCGGCAGCTCACGATAGGATTTGACCGTCTGCCCGAAAATTTCGGTGATCATTTCCTCATTTGTCGGACCGTAAAGCATGTCGCGCCCGTGGCGGTCATTGATCCGCAGCATTTCCGGCCCGTACGCATCATAACGGCCTGACTGCCGCCAGAGATCGGCGGATTGGAGGGTCGGCATCAGCACTTCCTGCGCGCCGATCGCGTTCTGCTCCTCCCGCACAATGCGCTCTATATTGCGCAAAACGCGCAGGCCCGCCGGCAGCCAGGCGTAAATGCCGGATGCTGTCTGCCGGATCAGCCCCGCGCGCAACATAAGACGATGTGACGCGATCTGGGCGTCAGCAGGGACCTCTTTGAGGGTGGGCAGAAAGCTTTTTGTGAGACGCATGGAGAATTCCGGGATGATGATGGGTGAGGAAAAACACCCTCACCCTCGTTTTATCAGATTTTATCAAACGCGTAAGAGATGGACATCCACAAGGGGGCGCTTTTGCAATTTGCGTCCCAGAGCGCGTCGCAGCGCCGTTTTGGCCGCATCGCGGAACGCGTCATCCTCCGCGCGGATATTATCCGGGATATCGTCAATGGCATTGGCGAAATCCTCAACAATCCGGTGTGACTCCGGGTCCGTGCTTTCAAGCAATCCGGGCGCGCTGATTTTCGGCAGGCCGATCATGAAGCCTTCATCGTCGACAGCGAAGCTGCCAATCACCATGCCATTATAAAGCATGCGCCGCCGCGCCGCGAGGACATCGCTGGTCAGGGGCAGGATGCGGCTGCCATCCAGTACGTAACGCCCGGTCGGTGCCGTATCGATGATTTCCGGCTTGCCAGGCGCCAGTTGCAGAATGTCCCCATCCTCAAGCAGCACGGTCTTTGCGCCCACCTTGCGCGCGAGATCCGCATGGGCTGTCAGATGGCGCCATTCGCCATGGGTGGGGACGACATATTCGGGCTTCAGAACTTCATAAAGTCTGCGCAGGTCCCCACTGGTGGCGTGACCTGAAACATGCACGGGATGGTCACGATCCGTCAAAACACGCACACCGCGGCGGGAGAGATTATCCTGCACGGCGATGACAGCGTGCTCGTTGCCGGGGATCATACGTGAGCTGTAAATAATGGTGTCACCCTCCCCGAGGGAGATGTTCGGGTGCGTGTCTGCCGCGATCCGCGTCAAGGCTGAGCGGGGCTCACCCTGACTTCCCGTGACGATCAGAAGCAATTCACGGTCCGGGATATGCGCTGCATCCTGCTCCGTCAGAAAAGGCGGAATATCCGTCAGATAGCCGCATTCCCGCGCGGCGACTTCAAGGTTGCGGAGGGAGCGCCCCACTGTCACGACTTTTCGCCCCGCTGCCCGGGCCGCCATTGCGATGGATTCCACGCGTGCAACATTACTGGCAAAACATGTGACCGCGACGCGACCGGTCAGGTCCGCGATGAGGGTGGTCAGCCCTTCCCGCACCGATTGTTCCGTGCCCGAGGGGCCTTCACGGAAGACATTTGTGCTGTCGCCGATCACGGCACGCACGCCATCCTCCCCTAATTGTCGGAAACTGTCGAAATCGGTCATCGGGCCCAGGAGGGGGGCCTCATCGATTTTGAAATCGCCCGTATGGATGTAGTTACCATAGGGCGTGCGCATGGCAAGGGACTGCGCCTCCGGGACGGAATGCGTCACCGAAATAAATTGCAGATCGAACGGACCCACCTCAAAACGCGCGCCGGGCGCGATGACGTTGATCTGCACTTTGTCGAGCATGCGGGCTTCACCAAGCTTGCGCTTCAAAACGGCAGCGGCGAAAGGTGTCGCGTAGATCGGGCATTTGAATTGTGGCCAGAGATGCTCAATCGCACCCAGATGATCCTCATGCGCATGCGTGACGACGAGGCCGCAAAGCTGGTCGTGACGTTCAGCCAGGAAGCTTGGGTCGGGCATGAGGATTTCAGCTTCCGGCGTGTCATTGCCGGAAAAACCAATCCCGCAATCAACAGCCAGATAATGCCCGTCTAACATGTAAAGATTCAAGTTCATGCCGATTTCGCCCGTTCCGCCGAGAGGCAGAAAGGCAAAATTGCCGATGGTTTCTGTCATATAGTCTCCAGAATAAGTTGTAATTAGAGGTAAATTTCGATGTCAATCATCGCGATCGATGGCATTCTGAGAAGGATTTCTGTCTGCAAGGAGGCGCAATCCATCAAGTGTCAGAGTCAGGGCAACATGCTGAAAAAGCGACGTCCCCTCTGAAAAAAGAGGTGCAAGCCCGCCTGTCGCAATCACAGCGAGGGGGGTCTTCATCTCCGCTTTTATTTGAGAAACAATCCCTTCTACCAGCCCGACATAACCCCAGAAGAGGCCCGAGCGCATACTGACGATGGTGTTGCGCCCGATCGCCGAAGTCGGCCTGCCGACGCTGATGCGGGGGAGGCGCGCCGCAGCCTGGTGCAGCGCCTCAAGTGAAAGATTGACGCCCGGTGCGATGGCCCCGCCGCAGAAAGCCCCTTCCGCATCCACAACATCAAATGTTGTCGCCGTGCCGAAATCCACGACGACGAGGGGGCCGCCAAACATGTGATGCGCGGCAAGGCCATTGAGACGCCGGTCAACACCTACTTCATCCGGCGTATCAACTTTGCAGCCAAGCCCCCAATTGGAGCGCGAATTGGCGATGAGGGGCTCAAGATCAAGCCAGGCGCGACAAAGCAGCCTCAAATGATAGAGCGCGGCCGGAACGACGGTGCCGATAATCGCCCGCGTTATCTGCTTTGATGAAATACCCTGCTTTTCAAGCAAAGTGGTCAGCCAAGCACCATATTCATCGGAAGTGCGGTGATTATTGGTCGATATGCGCCAATTTCCACGCCATTTCTCCCCGTCATGGAGAGCAAAAACGATATTTGTATTGCCGGCATCAATGGCAAGGAGCATCGCGAACCTGTAGCATCATGGACGTTTCACCCGACAGGAACGATTTTACCTTATTGCCCGCTGTCAAAAGCAGAAGTTGACCCTCCGGACCCAAGCCGTGAAACAAACCTTCTGTATAGTCATCTCCCGTCGTGACCGCAAGGCGCGTCCCGATTTTGTGCGCGCGGGAGAGCCAGGCATCCCGCACGAAATCAGCGCCTGAAGAGGCAAAAGCGGCAAGCCCGGCACTGAGATGATCCATGATCATCTTGGCGAGGGCTTCCGGCGCAGGTGAAAGACCGAGCTGGGCGAGGCAGGCAAGATGACGGCCCGGCATTTCAGGTGCGGATCGGATATTGACGCCGATCCCGACAACGACCCACCCTTCGGGCGCGGGACTGGACTCAATGAGGATGCCGCTGACCTTATCTCCCCGCAGAAGAATGTCATTCGGCCATTTCAGCGTGAGTTCCGTTGTCGGGAGCAGGGCGTGTATCGCCTCATAAACAGCGATTGACGTCAGAAATGGCAGGGTTTTAAGGCAGGAAACGACGTCAGCAGGGCGCAGAAGAAGTGAGAATGACAAATTGCCGGGCGGGGCGACCCAGACGCGGCCTTTTGTGCCGCGCCCTGCTGTCTGCCGACGGGCCATGACGGCCAGCCCCTCCGCTGCCCCGGCCTCGGCCTGCTCTTTACAGAAAGCCGAAGTCGATGGGAGTGACTCATAAATACGCAAGCGCCATTTGATTTTAGACAATTCGCGCCCTGTCAGCATATCATGGTGGGCGATGACGGGATTGAACCGCCGACCCTCTCGGTGTAAACGAGACGCTCTACCGCTGAGCTAATCGCCCATGATGTTGGCACATGGCAGATGACATGTGCCAGAAATTGGCTCAGGCGACGGCGTCTTTCAAGCCTTTGCCGGCCTTGAAGCGGACGGAAGTCGAAGCGGGGATCTGGATTTCTTCACCTGTGCGGGGATTACGACCTTTTGTCGCCTTGCGTGTCGCCGTCGCGAATGAACCAAACCCGACGAGGCGCACTTCCTGGTTGTCGACAAGGGCTTTCTGGATCACTTCGAAAACGGCATCAATAACTTCACCCGTCTTTGCTTTCGGCAAATCAGCATGACTCGCGACAGCCGCAATAAGCTCCTGCTTGTTGAGGGGTTTTTTCATTTTATGCCTTTCCAAATTGGGCCTTTTACCACATGACCCAAGCCGCAATCTTTCGGCCTCGGTCGGGTGCAGTATGGAGAGGTTTTTTTTAACGTCAACACCTTCTGAAACCAGAAAGATTATAAAAACAGATAATTTTGACGCTTGACGACGCCAGCGAAACCCAAACAACACAGGGCTTCCCCGATGTCACGGATGACAGACATCGGGGCGCCGCGGGTTAATGTGGCAGCCCTGCCCCCTCACCCCGATTTTCACGCCCTGTTAAGTTTTCATCCGGCTCATTTGACCAGATGATCGGCGTCACCGGCTTCGTCAGGGCCGCATTAACCACCTCACTGACATGTGAGACAGGAACGATGCACAAGGCCGATTTCACATTTTCAGGAATATCGACCAGATCCTTCTCATTATCCTTAGGGATGAACACTTTTTTGATGCCAGCCCGGACAGCCGCCAGCAGCTTTTCTTTCAGGCCGCCAATTTCCAGCACGCGGCCGCGCAGCGTGATTTCACCCGTCATGGCGACATCATGACGGATCGGGATACCGGTCAGGGTGCTGATGATCGAGATGGCCATGGCCACACCGGCTGAAGGCCCGTCTTTCGGCGTGGCGCCCTCCGGCACATGCACATGGATGTCGCGCGTCTCATAAACTTTGCGCGAGATGCCAAGCTCAGGACTGCGGGACCGCACATAGGAGAAAGCCGCCGAAACGCTCTCCTGCATAACTTCCCCCAATTTACCGGTCGCCTTAACCTGCCCTTTACCGTCCAGCAACACGCTTTCAATCGTCAGGATCTCGCCGCCAACTTCCGTCCAGGCCAGGCCGGAAACCATGCCGACAAGGTCTTCCTGTTCCGCTTCACCATGGTGAAATCTCTTTACACCGAGGAACCCGGCAAGATTCTCTACCGTGACGTCGATCTTTTTTGTTTCCGGCGATGTCACGATGGCTTTGACAACCTTGCGCGCAATTTTGGCAATTTCACGCTCAAGATTACGGACGCCGGACTCACGTGTGTAACTCTGAATGATCTCGCGCAGCGCGTCGTCACTCAATGACCATTCCGATGATTTGAGATTATTGGCCTTGGCCTGTTTCTCAACAAGGTGACGCCGGGCAATCTCGACTTTCTCATCTTCCGTATAGCCGGAAATGCGGATGATCTCCATCCGGTCCAGAAGAGGCTGGGGCATATTCAGGCTATTCGCCGTCGTCACGAACATCACGTCTGATAAATCGTAATCGACTTCTAGGTAATGATCGTTGAAAGTGCCGTTCTGCTCCGGGTCGAGAACTTCCAGCAGCGCCGAAGAAGGGTCACCGCGCCAGTCCGAGCCCAGTTTATCAATCTCATCAAGCAGGAAGAGCGGGTTCGACGTCTTGGCTTTTTTCATGCCCTGGACGATTTTACCGGGCATGGACCCAATATAGGTGCGGCGATGACCACGGATTTCCGATTCGTCATGCACGCCACCGAGCGACATACGGACGTAATTTCTTCCGATCGATTTCGCGATGGAGCGCGCCAGCGATGTTTTACCGACGCCGGGCGGACCCACGAAGCATAAAATCGGCCCTTTAAGCTTCTGCGCGCGCGACTGAACCGCCAGATATTCGAGTATCCGCTCCTTGACCTTCTCGAGTCCGTAGTGATCCGTGTCGAGTATCTGTTGGGCAGCGCCGAGATCTTTGGAGATCTTGCTCCGCTTCTTCCAGGGAAGTGAGAGGAGCCATTCGAGATAATTCCGCACGACGGTCGACTCGGCGGACATCGGGCTCATGCCCCGCAGCTTGCGCAGTTCGCCCGTCGCTTTCTCACGCGCTTCCTTTGAGAGACGGGTGGATTTGATTTTCTCCTCAATTTCCGCCGTCTCGTCACGCCCCTCTTCACCCTCACCGAGTTCTTTCTGGATCGCCTTCAACTGCTCATTGAGGTAATATTCCCGCTGCGTCTTCTCCATCTGTCGTTTGACGCGATTACGAATGCGTTTCTCAACCTGGAGGACGCCAATCTCCTGCTCCATATGCGTGAAGACCTGCTCCAGACGCTGGGAGACGGAGATTGTCTCAAGTAATTTCTGCTTGTCGGGGATTTTAAGGGTCAGATGACTGGCGATTGTGTCCGCGAGTTTGGAAGGCTGCTCAATCTGGCCGATCGAGATCATGACTTCCGGCGCGATCTTCTTATTGAGTTTGACATATTGCTCAAACTGCGAGATGGCCGTCCGGCCAAGCGCGTCAAGCTCCTCATCCTCACTGAGGTCGTCATCAACCTCGTCAATGACGGCCTCAAAATGTCCGTCCCTGTCCTGCAACGATTTGATGCGGGCGCGGCGCACGCCCTCCACAAGGACTTTAACGGTGCCGTCAGGAAGTTTCAGCAATTGCAGGATCGTGGAAACTGTGCCGAAACCGTAAATATCGTCGGAGGAAGGGTCGTCCTGCGAGGCATCCTTTTGTGCGACGAGCAGGATCTGCTTGTTCTGACTGGTCACTGCCTCCAGCGCACGCACTGACTTCTCACGCCCGACGAAGAGCGGCACAATCATATGCGGGAAAACCACAATGTCGCGAAGCGGTAGAACCGCCACATAATCGGCTGCCGGACTCTCGACGGCTTTACGCGCGTCCGGCACGGCTTTCTCACCACTATCTTTCATTTTTTCCGTCACAAAATTGATCTCCTGATGGACGATCGCACCATGTCTGCCCGTGATATCGGCACAGATTCCGGGCCGTTTCCCCCCTGCTTTCGGGCAGGTCACTTATCGCACCATAAATGTGCACAATCCGCGCCTTTTTCAAGACAGTGCCGACGCGCGGCACCGCTTCAGGCTGATTGCTCCTTCGCCTCGGCAGCGCCACCTTTGCCGTAAACATAAACAGGCTTGGCCTTGCCGTCAGCGACATCCTTATTCACGACCACTTCCTCGACACTCTCAAGGCCGGGAAGGTCAAACATCGTGTCGAGAAGAATATTCTCCACGATCGAACGCAGACCGCGCGCGCCCGTTTTACGGTCCATCGCCCGCCGCGCAATCTGGCCCAGTGCATCCTCGGTGAAGGTCAGTGAAACACCTTCCATCTGGAAGAGGCGCTGATATTGCTTGACCAACGCATTTTTAGGCGTCGACAGGATGGAGACGAGTGCGTCGCGGTCAAGGTCCTCCAATGTGGCGATCACGGGGATACGCCCGATAAATTCCGGTATCAGGCCGAATTTAAGGAGATCTTCCGGTTCAACACTCTGCAGGACGGCACCCAGACGACGCTCATCTTCGCCGCGCACTTCCGCGCCGAACCCCATGGCAGAGCCCTTGCCACGCGCAGCGATAATTTTATCCAAACCCGCAAAGGCGCCGCCACAGATAAACAGCATGTTGGTGGTGTCGACCTGCAGGAATTCCTGCTGCGGATGTTTCCGCCCGCCCTGCGGCGGCACGGACGCAACCGTACCTTCCATTAATTTCAGCAGGGCTTGCTGGACGCCCTCACCACTCACATCCCGCGTGATCGACGGATTATCCGATTTACGGGAAATCTTGTCGATCTCATCAATATAAACGATGCCGCGCTGGGCGCGCTCAACGTTATAATCAGATGCCTGGAGAAGCTTGAGGATGATGTTTTCAACGTCCTCCCCGACATAACCGGCTTCGGTCAATGTCGTGGCATCCGCCATGGTGAAGGGCACGTCGAGGATGCGTGCGAGTGTCTGCGCCAGAAGCGTCTTGCCCGAGCCTGTCGGCCCGATCAACATGATGTTCGATTTCGAAATCTCGACATCATTATTCTTCTGCGCATGCGCCAGGCGCTTATAATGATTATGCACCGCGACGGAGAGCGCTTTTTTGGCGTGGACCTGCCCGATCACGTAATCATCGAGGACTTTGCAGATCTCACGGGGGGTGGGCACCCCGTCCCGCGATTTCACGAGGTGGGATTTATGTTCCTCCCGGATGATATCCATGCAGAGTTCGACGCATTCGTCACAGATGAACACGGTTGGCCCGGCAATCAACTTACGCACTTCATGCTGAGATTTGCCGCAGAACGAACAATACAACGTATTTTTCGAATCGCCGGACTTGATGTTCATAGGCACTCCTTTTTCCCCAGACGTCTTTTGCACATCGACATTTCTGAAGAAACACAAACCAAATTGCCGCGTCGACGCGCCACGCAACTGCGCGTCATGCAGCTTCAACCTCCAGAAACCGCGCGAAGCGCCGATAAGGAAATAACATTATGGCGGTTTACCCGTCATGCAATCAATAGAGAATTATTTTACCGGCTCTTTCGTCCGATGCGCGACGACCTCATCAATAAGGCCGAATTTCAAGGCCTGCTCTGCGGACAGGTAATTATCACGGTCAAGCGCGCCCTCAATCTCCTTGAGAGAACGACCGGTATGTGTTCGGTAAATTTCGTTTAACCGGTCGCGAATGATGAGGATCTCTTTCGCCTGGATCTCAATATCCGCTGCCACGCCCTGCGCCCCGCCGGAAGGTTGGTGCACCATGACACGTGCATTGGGCAGGCAGAAGCGTCGCCCCTTTTCTCCCGCCGCCAACAGAAGGGAGCCCATGGAAGCCGCCTGACCAACACATACTGTGCTGACGGGGCACCGGATGTAACGCATCGTGTCATATATCGCCAAACCTGCGGAGACGACGCCCCCCGGGCTGTTGATATAGAACGAAATCTCCTTGGAGGGATTCACGCTCTCCAGATAAAGCAATTGTGCGGAGATGAGGGAGGCTACCTGATCATAAACCGGCCCGGTCAGGAAAATGATGCGCTCCTGCAAAAGGCGGGAATAGATATCGAACGCGCGCTCACCGCGAGAGGTCTGTTCCACGACCATCGGGACCAGCGCATTATTGGATATCTCGAACGGATTGCGATCCTCGATGGACATAGTCACCCCTCGCTAAAAACAACTGAAACCGCATGATAACGGATTGTTGTGAAATGTCACTGACTCAGAAAAATGAAACAGGGCCGGACCCGCTCAGGAAGCCCGACCCCGATTCCAGGATTTTCTGTGATGATCTTATGAGAGGCTGGCGCCCGGCATGTCAGCCAGTTCCTCCGGCGTCACTTCCTTATCCGTCACCTGCGCAAGCTCGATGAGGTAATCGACGACCTTATTCTCCAGAATCGGCCCGCGCAGACCTTCAACAGCTTGCGGGTTTTTCCCGAAAAATTCAAAAACAGCCTGCTCCTGCCCGGGATAGCGCATGGCCTCCTGCTGCACAGCGCCCATCAGCTCTTCACGTGAGACGGAAATCTCTTTTTCACGACCGATCTCCGCCAGAAGCAGTCCGAGTTTTACACGGCGCTCGGCAATCTTGCGGTAGTCCGTTCTGAGATCATCTTCCGACTTGCTGGCATCCTCCTCATCGAGTGAACCATTCTGCCGGTCCTGCTCAATACGCTGCCAGATCTGCCCAAACTCGGCTTCAATCATCGATTCCGGCGCTTCGAAATCTGTTTTCTCGGCGAGTTTATCGAGCAATTCCCGCTTGATGCGCAGACGCGTCAATTGCGAATATTCATTTTCAGCCTGGTTGGAAATCAGTTCGCGCAATTTCTCCAGTGACTCAAAACCCATTTTCTTGGCGAGTTCATCGTCAATCGCGGGGTCGACCGGCTTTTTAAGGCTGTTGGCTTTGATTTCAAACTGCGCCTCTTTCCCGGCAAGCTCTTTCGCCTGGTAATCAGCCGGGAAGGTCACATTAATGGTTTTTTCTTCACCGGCCGACATGCCTTCAATCTGCTCAGCGAAGCCGGGGATGAAGCCTGCGCCACCAATTTCGACATTGACGTCATTGGCCGTGCCGCCATCAAAGGGGGTGCCGTCGATCTTTCCGACGAAGTTGACGTTCAGCACGTCACCTTCCTTGGCGGGGCGGGCTTCCTCAATATCCTCAAAGCTGCGATTCCGTTTGGCAAGCTCTTCCAACGCCTTGTCGATACCATCCTGAGCCGGTTTCGCAGTCAGGCGCGTCAAGGTGATATCCGATGTTTCCGGGATCGTGATTGCCGGCAGGACTTCAAGGTTCAAAGTGAATTCAAGGTCACTTGCATCGTCAAGCTGGCCGACATCCACTTTGGGCTGAGATGCCGGACGCAGATCATGCGTCTTCATCAGCTCCGACACGCATTCATTGATCGTCTTATCGAGGACTTCCCCTTCGACCGACTGGCCGAAACGCTGTTTTACGACTGATGCCGGCACTTTGCCGGGGCGAAAGCCGGGGATATTGACCGTGCGCGCAAGCTCCTGCAACCGGGCGGCGCGGCGTTCCTGCAGGTCGGATGCGGGCACCGTGACTTTAAATTCACGCTTGAGACCTTCGGATTGCGTTTGCGTAACCTGCATCTTCCAGGCGATCCTCTCGACGAAGCTGCTATCGACGATCGTGCCAGGCATGGACCTCTTTGCGTCGACAGCACAAATTAAGTTGGTACGGGCGGAGGGACTTGAACCCCCACGACTTACGCCACCAGATCCTAAGTCTGGCGTGTCTACCAATTCCACCACGCCCGCATAAAGTCAGGCCTTGAGATCGCTCTAAGGCTTTGCCGCGCGGCTTACAGCAATCCGGCGTTTTTCACAAGCGGCGTTCTGCGCTTTCCCGCGCGGCGCCGAGATGCTGGGCCAATTCCACCGCCGGGGGCCACGGACCTGCGCGACACCCGGCCTCCCCATGTATCCAGACAGCGGCGCAACCCGCCTCCCACGGCGCCATCCCACATGCGAGAAGGGTCGCGATGACGCCGCTCAATGTATCGCCGGAACCTGCCGTCGCCAGTTTGGGGGAAGCGTGGGTGTTGATGGCAATGCGCCCATCCGGCGCGGCAATAACCGTTGACGCGCCTTTCAGAATGACGACCGCGCCGGTGCTCACGGCCACCCGCCGTGCCGCCGCGATCAAATCACGGGGCTTTCCACCGAAGAGCCGCGCAAATTCACCCATATGCGGCGTGATGATGGTTGCGCCCCTTAACTTTTCGGGCGCGGACCCGGCCCAGGCGAGCGCGCCCGCATCTGCAACAATCTGACGCCCAGCACCCACCAGAATATCGAAGCTCGCGCCGACCTCATCCTCCGTCAGGCCGGGGCCGCAGATCCAGCATTTCCGACGTGCGTCATCCAGCAATGTTTCGAGAGGTGCTGCATCGACGATCACATCTGCTGGCGCAACGACATGATAGAGGGGTGCTGAAGGCCCGGCCGCGATACGGACAAGGCCCGCACCACTGCGGCGCGCCCCATCCACCGCCAGGCGCGTGGCCCCGGGCATGACGGCACCGCCAATAATACTGACAATGCCGCGATCATATTTGTGACCCGTCAGCGACATGGTCGGCACGTCCCAAAGCTCCGGTCCATTATGAAACATCTGACCGGCATATTGTGCGACAAGCGCGTCATCCATGCCGATATCGCAGCAGAGAATCTCACCCATCATAAATCTTGCTGGTGCGAGGAGATGCGCCGGTTTCAGCCGCACAAAGGTTACGGACAGATCATACTCAGGTGCATCATCCGGCAAATGGCCTGTCGCACCGTCCACGCCGGAGGGCACATCAATGGCGACACGTCGTCGCGCCGCGCGCAGCACCGATATCACAGCGGCATCCGCTGGACGGTTCAGCCCCGCGCCGAAAACAGCATCAATCACGAGATCTGCGCGCGATGCCTCCTCAACGGTGAAGGGCACCATTGTAACCCCCGCCCGCGCAAGCCATTCCGGCGGTGACTGCGGTGTGTCGGGGTAAAATGCCACATCAACGTCCCATCCCGCCCGCGCCAGGTTTCTCGCTGTCTCCTGGCCGTCGCGTCCATTATTGCCCGGCCCGCAAAGTATGAGGACCCGGGACGGCGCGAAACGTGACCTGACTTCCCGCGCCACGCACCATCCTGCACGTGCGATCAGCGTTTCCATGCCGATGGTCCGGGCCGCCGCCGCATCCAGCGCGGCAAATTCCGCTGGTGTCAGCACGGCCCTTTGAATGAACTGATGCGGCAATGTCACGCTCGTTACCCTTATCCTGAAAGACACGCCGCCACGTCACCCCGCGTTGAGTCCGGAAAATCGCGGCATTGCGGCGGCATACACGTTACAGGCAACGTCAATAGCGTGGCGCGCCTGCTTTGCCCCTTGCAGCTTCGCCAAATCGTGATAACCGTGCAAGCCGAAAACCTGACCTGGAGATGAGATGATCAACGCAGTCTTGTGGGATGTTGTTCTAACCCTTCACATTATCGGCATCATTACATGGGTCGGCGGTGGCGGGTTTATCGTCACCGTGACGCGGGCCAGTGTCCGCGCACTGGACGCCGTGCAACGCCACAACGTTATCCTCGCCGCGCTGACGCGCTATTTCCGTATTTTATGGCCTGTCATGCTGGTGACATTGGTGACGGGCTGGCTTCTCGTCACGCGCATCGGGCGTTTCTCCGCCCTGCCCTGGCCGATCAATGCGATGCAGGGCGCGGCGCTGCTGATGGCTATTTTGTTCATTTCATGTTATTTCGGACCTTTCCGAACCGCGCGGCGCGCGATCCGCTCAAAGCCGGAAACATTGCGGGCGATTTACTACCGACTCATATTGATGAGTTCGCTGGGCGTTGTTGCGATTGTTGCAGGCGTCATAAATAGCGGGATTTGAACAAAAATTATTTCTTACCGCCGCTCTGGACATGTTATTATTGAACCTTAAGCCACTTATCCGATATAGGGACGCGAATATGTCCCGGTCATTGCGCGCTTCCGCAACCCAGCGTTGCGCCTCACCCCGGTATTGAACCGTGTCATCAGAAGGCAGTTTTTTTGTCAAACAGCTCTGTATCTACCAAGACCAAATCATCCGCGCCCAAACCGCGTAAAGCGACTTCATCACGGTCTCGATCTGTCAAGGGTGAGAGCCAAATGACGCCCGAAAGTGACGCTGCCCCACCGGAGGACAGTGCACCGGCCAAGCCTGCGCGCAAGTGTGCCACCCGTGCGAAAGTTGCGCCAAAGCCGGTATCCTTGGAAACAGTTACGGAAGTGGCTTCCGATAAAGAAGCCGCCGCGCCAAAGAAACGCCGCGCGCCCGCGAAATCCCGCGCTTCTTCCACGGCGGCGGAAACCCCCGCAGTTGCATCAACCGACAAACCGAAACGTCGCACCCGCAGAAAGCCGGAGGCCGCGGACATTGTCGCGCCTGATGCCCCTGAAATAGTTGCAGAAACGCCCGCCACGACATTAGCCGCCGCACCGGAGCCGGTTGCGAAAAGCCGTAAAGCACCGACAACACGTCGTGCGCGCGGCAAAAAGGCGGTCCAGCCGGATGAAGTGACGTCTCAAGCGAGTCAATCGGCCCCTCCTGATGATGCGCAGGCCGAAGCACCGAAACCGGAGGAAGAAGACCTCCCCCCATTTGATACGCTTGGCCTGTCCGCCCCCCTTCTAAAGGCAATTGAAGAAATCGGTTATGAACGCCCGACGCCCATTCAGGCGCGCGCAATCCCGTTTGTGATTCGTCATCGAGACGTGCTTGGTGTGGCGCAGACAGGCACGGGGAAGACCGCCTCCTTCACCCTTCCGATGCTGGAAATCCTGACAGGTTCCCGCGCACGGGCCCGTATGCCGCGCTCCCTTATTCTGGAGCCAACGCGGGAGCTTGCACTTCAGGTTTCGGAAAATCTTAATCTTTACGGTAAGCATCTGAACCTTAATCACGCGCTTTTGATTGGCGGCGAAAGCATGATGGATCAGCGCGCGGCCCTTAATCAGGGTGTTGATATCCTGATCGCGACACCCGGCCGTTTGCTGGATCTGTATGATCGCGGCGGGCTGCTGCTCAATCAAGCGGGCATCCTCGTGATTGACGAGGCAGATCGCATGCTGGATATGGGCTTCATCCCCGATGTCCAGCGCATCACATCGCTTCTACCGGCCCATCGTCAGACGCTTTTCTTCTCCGCCACCATGGCGCCGGAAATCCGGAGCCTCGCCGATCAATTTCTCCGCGATCCGGAGGAGATCACGGTTTCACGCCCCTCATCCGTGGCAACGACCATCGAGGAAGCCTTGATTATCGTGGAGGAGCGCGGAAAGCGCCGCACTTTGCGCACGCTTCTCCAGCGGGAAAATGTGCAGAATGCGATTGTCTTCTGCAATCGCAAACGTGATGTCGATATCCTGCAGAAATCGCTGCATAAGCATCATTTCTCCGTCGGCCACCTGCATGGCGACCTGCATCAGGCGACGCGCTTCAAAACGCTGGAGCAGTTTAAAAACGGCGATATCAAAATTCTGGTCTGTTCCGATGTCGCGGCGCGCGGCATTGATATTGGCGGATTATCGCACGTTTTTAACTTTGACCTGCCTTTCAATGCCGAAGATTACGTGCATCGCATCGGGCGCACGGGCCGCGCGGGTAAAACCGGTCATGCTTTCAGCCTCGCGACCCCGACGCAGAAGCCGCTTCTTGATGCTATTGAGGAACTGACTCATAAAAAGCTGCCGCAACCCGAAATTGACGGTGTTGAAACGGTGGATTGGCGTGATGAGGCGGATCCCCGCACGAGCCGTCAGCGAAATCATCGTCAGAAAGAGCGGAAGCCTGCCGAGACAAAGCGCGATGAAGTCCCGCATCAGGGCCAGCGGGAACGCCATCGCGACGGTAAACGCCCTTCCCCCCGTCAGGAACGTGACAACATCCAGGCGGTGACGGATCATGACGGGCCAGGTTTCGGGAGCACGGTGCCAAACTTCATGAATGCACCGCGGCGAAACCGTGTCACGGATGCAAGCGCGGTCGGCTCACCCGAATAATGTCGGCGACACATCGGGTGGAGATCGCTTCCCTGGGGCGAGAGGGGGACGGTATTGCCCGGATTGGTGCGCGCCCCTATTATTTTCCGTATCTCGTTCCCGGAGATGTTCTCGACCTTCAGACGGATGAGGCGGGCCATTATCTGGAACATCATCTCGTGTCCCCCGCATCACACGCCATCGCCCCGCCCTGCACCATTTTTACGCAATGTGGTGGATGCGCGACGCAGCGTCTTTCCTTCTCCGACCAGTTGAGCTGGAAGCGCGCCCGCGTGCAGGCGGCGCTGGAACGTGCGGGCCTTGACGTCCCCCCACCCACCGCTATGCACCAGTCTGCGCCCCTATCCCGTCGCCGTGTTGATCTCGCCGTGGTCAAAAGTGAGGCGGGTGTGGTGATCGGCCTCCATCAGCGTAAAAGCGCGCCGGTCGATATGACGTCATGCCAGCTTCTCGACCCCCGGATTTTCGCGTTGCTGGCACCGTTGCGTGATTTGATGCGCCGTCTGGGTGCGATCTCGCGTGAGGCGGATCTCCATATTAATCTCTTCGATTCCGGTGCGGATATCGTCATTGGCGCGAATGCCGCGCCCTCCCTGTCGGATCGCGGCAAAATCGCAGCGTTTGCCGCCGCGCATCACATTCCGCGTATCTGCTGGAGACAAGGTAAATCTTACGACAACAAGCCGGAAGTCATCGCGCAATTGCGCCCCGTCACGCATGATTTTTCAGGCACGACAATGTCCCCGCCGCCCGGCTCTTTCATGCAGCCGACCGCCTCCGGCGAAGCTGCCATCATCGCCTCTGTCTGTGAGGCGCTTCCGAAACTTAACAAGCGCGACCGGATTGCCGAGCTTTACAGCGGCATGGGCACATTGACCCTGCCCCTCAGCGCATATGGTTTTGTCGAAGCGTATGAGGGGGCAGCGTCTTCCGTCGCGGCATTGGATGCTGTCCGGACGGGAAAGCGTCTCTCATGCTCTGTCAGGGATCTGGCCCGCCAGCCTTTGCAACAGAAAGAACTTGAGAAGTCCCGCCTCGTCGTCATGGATCCGCCGCGCATGGGTGCTGGCACGCAGGCGGCGCAGGTTGCCGAAGCGGGCGTCAGAGACGTTATTTACGTCAGTTGCAACCCACAGGCCCTGGTGAATGATCTCGCACCATTCGTGCGGCAGGGCTATGCTTTACTGAGCTGGTCCGTCATTGACCAGTTCCTCTGGTCCGCGGAGGTTGAAGCGGTTTTGGCGTTGACCTTGGATCGTAAAAGGCTGGCGAAGCGCCGCGCTTAGGTGAAAAAGCTTTCTCCACAGCCGCAACGCCCTTTTTCATTCGGGTTGGAGAAGGTGAAACCGGACTGCATCATACCGGCCTCGAAATCCATTACCGTCCCGATCAGAAAAAGTGTGGCCTTGCGATCGACGAACAGACGAACATCATCCTTCACCACCGATTCATCACCCGGATTCGGCGCGTCGACAAAATCCATCTCGTAAGATTTGCCGGAACAGCCACGGTTTGAAACAGAGATGCGCAGCGTCTTCCCCTTCTGTGCCCCTGCATAAAGCGTCCGCAAACGGGATATGGCGTTTTCCGTCATCTCCATCAATGGCGGCAGGGAGGGACGTTGGGGGGTGGCGGGGTGGTTATCCTGCATGACAGACCTCTTGTCAGACTCTCAAAACATATTTAACGCAAGACGGGCTTCATCGCTCATGCGGCTCATATCCCAAGGCGGGGTCCAGACGATCTCAACCTTCGCCGCCGTGACACCCGGCACGGATTCGACCGCTTGCTTGACCTGTAAAGGAAGCTCCTGCGCACTCGGACAATTGGGTGCTGTCAGCGTCATTTCAATATTGACGCGCCCATCCTCGTAAATATCGACTGCGTAAATCAGGCCCAATTCATAAATATTGACCGGTATTTCCGGGTCATAAACCGAGGCGATCGCACCAATGATCTGATCTTCGTTCAGTTGAGAAGAAGCGGCCTCCTCGGGCGCGTTGGGCGCCTGAGTCAAGACATGACGTGGGGTGGCACTCATATCAAAGTCCTTCCCCGAAAACGAACTGCGCTTTTTCAATCCCCGCCATCAGGGCTTCAATATCCTGCTGGGTGGAGTAAGCCGCCAGGCTCGCCCGCGCCGTCGCCGTCACGCCGAGTCGCCGCATAAGTGGCTCCGCGCAATGCTGCCCGGCGCGGATCGCAATCCCCTGCTGATCCAGCAAAACGGCGAGATCATGCGGGTGGATATTGCCGAGCGTGAAGGATACGACGCCACCACGCTGCGCCGGTGCGCCAATGATGCGCGCCGCTTTGACAGTGCCCAACGCCGCAAGCAGCGTTTTGGTCAGGGACTGTTCCTCCGCCCGAAGCTGCGCGCGATCATATTTTCCGAGGAAATCGATCGCTGCGCCGAGCCCGATCACCTCAATGATGGGCGGTGTCCCGGCCTCAAATTTATGCGGGATGGGTGCCCAGCTTGAGGACTCGAAGGTCACGCTTTCAATCATCTCGCCCCCGCCCATAAAAGGCGGCATTGCTTCAAGCAGGGCCGTGCGTCCCCAGAGGACGCCAATACCGGTCGGGCCATAAAGCTTGTGACCGGTGAAAACGAAGAAATCCGCGTCGAGCTTTTCAAGGTCGACAGCCTCATGCACGACGGATTGCGACCCATCGACAAGCAGTTTCGCGCCATATTGATGCGCAAGCGCAGCGATGCGGGAAATGGGTGTGAGCGTTCCCAGCACGTTGGACATATGCGTGACAGCAGCCAGCGCGACCTTCCCGTCCGAGAGAAGCGCTTCCATCGCGTCGAGATCGAGATCCCCCTCCGGCGTGATCGGTGCGACACGCAGGGAGATTCCGCAGCGATCCCGAAGAAGCTGCCACGGAATGATGTTGGAATGATGCTCCAGCTCCGTGATCAACACGGCCTGACCAGGTTTGAGGAGGCTCCCGAAGCTGTAAGCGACGAGATTGATCGCCTCCGTGCTGTTGCGCGTAAAGATGATTTCTTCCCGACACGGCGCGTTAAGAAAGCGCGCGACTTTCGTGCGCACGGCTTCATAGGCCTCAGTCGTGTGCTCACTCATATAATGCAGGCCGCGATGGATATTGGCGTATTGGTGACGCATCACCTCAGCCATCGCTTCAATAACAACTTCCGGCTTTTGCGCGGATGCGGCGCTATCGAGATAAGTGAAAGGCCGCCCGTGCACTTTCTCCCTCAAAATCGGGAAATGACGGCGGAAATCGTCATTTAACAGGGTGGGGGAAACGACATCACTCATGAAACATGTCTCAAATTGGCGGATGCGGCGACACGTTGATGCAAAAATGGCAGCAGGGCCTCACAAGGTGCCAGCGCGATTACCTCCATTAAAAAAGCCTCAATCAACATTTCCCGAGCGCGCGTCTCATCAATACCGCGCGTGCGCAGGTAAAAAAGCTGCTCACCATCAATAGCGCCGACCGTTGCCCCGTGGGAGCATTTAACGTCATCCGCGTAGATTTCAAGCTCCGGCTTACTGTTGATCTCCGCCTCCGGCGATAGAAGCAGCGCCTGATTCATCTGGAAACCATCCGTCTTCTGCGCGTGCGGCGCAACGACGACTTTCCCCTGGAAAACCCCTTTGCCACGCCCGTAAATCACATTCGCGACAGTCTGGCGCGACTGGCAATGCGCCGCCGAGTGATTGATGACGGAAGTGATGTCACCCGTCTGGCCCGTCCCGATCAGTTGGGCCCCGTTTATATGCACGGCCGCACCCTCTTCAATGAGGTGGGCGTAAATTTCCTGCCGGGAAAGCGCCCCGCCGAGGACCAATGTGAAGCTATTATAGACGCCACCTGCTGCGACACGCGCCTCAATCACGGAAAGAGACTCAGCCGCACGGCTATCTTCGATGATGCGGATATGCGCAAGGGTCGCGTCCGGTCCCACATCGAAGTCATAGACGGGATTGGCCAGATAGGGGCCGTCACCTTTCTCAAAATCGAGAAGGACGAGGCGCGCACCGCGCTTCAGATGAATGCGATGATGCAAATGGGTTGAAGACAGGGTCTCATGCTGATTCAGCGTGGCGAGGCTGACAATGCCTTCATCAACCCCCTCCCCGATTTCAAGGGTGAGACCCGGTTGGCGGAGGGCACGATTCAGCACCGTCAGGGGCGAAATTGCGGTGTCGGATGATTTGCGATCAATCCCTCCTGCGTCAGCGCCCGCATCACCTTCCGACGCAACGCCATTGACGAAAGTGACGCGGCGGCCCGGCAGGTCAGGGAGCGTGCCGAGAAGTGCGGAGAGGGTCGCGGCATCCGGTTGGGATGGCGCGGCAAAAACCTGCTCCGAAAGGGAGCGTGGATTCGTGTAACGCCAGGCCTCCAGGCGTCGATGGGGCAGGCCGGTTTCCCGCAATAAACGCGCCCCCGCGCCGGACCCGGCGCGATCAAGAAAGCCGGCGAGACCGGGCGACATGCGTGGCGTCGCCGTCATGCCGCACCTTCCAGATAACGCGTATAGCCTTTTGCTTCGAGCTCAACCGCCACGGACGCATCACCACTATGCAGGATGCGCCCCTTGGCCATGACATGGACGCGGTCCGGCTTGATGTAATCGAGCAGGCGCTGGTGATGCGTGATGATCAGCGCGGAAAAATCTGGGCCGCGCAGGCTGTTGACGCCTTCCGCGACGATGCGCAATGCGTCGATGTCCAGCCCGCTATCCGTCTCATCAAGGATGGCGAATGACGGGCGCAGCATCCGCATCTGAAGCACCTCATTGCGCTTCTTTTCCCCGCCTGAGAAACCCTCATTGACGTTCCGCTTCAGCATCTCATCGGACATGTGCAGATGCTTCGTCTCAGCGCGCACCGCTTTCAGGAAGGCGACCGCGTCCAGCTCCGCCTCACCGCGCGCGCGCCGCACCGCATTGACGGCGATCCGCAGGAAATTGGCATTATTGACACCCGGCAGCTCAACCGGTGCCTGGAAAGCGAGGAAAACACCCAAAGCGGCGCGTTCCTCCGGTGTCAAGGCAAGCAGATCCTGCCCTTTAAACAGGGCGGAACCGCCCGTCACGGTGTAATCCTCCCGCCCGGCCAGAATATAAGAGAGGGTCGATTTGCCCGAGCCATTCGGCCCCATAATCGCGTGCACCTCACCCTTTGGCACAGAGAGGGTCAGACCATTCAGGATTTTTTTTGGAGGTTCCGACATCGCGACCTCGGCATGCAGGTCGGTAATTTTGAGAAAATCATTCATGCGCTTTATCCTATCCGACACTGCCTTCGAGACTGACCTGCAAGAGCTTCTGCGCTTCCACGGCGAACTCCATGGGCAATTCCTTCAGGACATCGCGGCAGAAACCATTGACGATCAAACCCACCGCGTCTTCCTCCGATATGCCGCGGGACCGGCAATAAAAAAGCTGGTCCTCAGAGATTTTGGACGTCGTTGCCTCATGCTCCACCCGCGCGGTGAAATTCCGATTTTCAATATAGGGAATTGTGTGCGCACCGCATTGATCACCGATCAAGAGACTGTCGCATTGTGAAAAATTACGTGCATTCCGTGCGCGCGGCGTCATCCGCACAAGGCCGCGATAAGTGCTGTCTGAATGCCCCGCGGAGATCGTCTTGGCGATAATGGTGGAGCGCGTATTCGGCGCGAGATGGATCATCTTGGTGCCTGTATCCGCCTGTTGATGATTATTCGTGACAGCCACGGAGTAAAATTCACCAACCGACCCTTCCCCCGCCAGGATGCAGGATGGGTATTTCCAGGTGATGGCAGAGCCTGTCTCAACCTGCGTCCATGAGATCTTGGCGTTACGGCCACGACAGGCACCGCGTTTCGTGACGAAATTATAGATGCCGCCGCGACCTTCCGCATCACCAGGATACCAGTTCTGCACGGTCGAATATTTGATGGAGGCGTCATCCAGGGCAACAAGCTCCACAACCGCGGCATGGAGTTGATTCTCATCACGCATGGGCGCGGTGCAGCCTTCGAGGTAGGAGACGGAGGCCCCATCCTCACAGATGATCAGTGTCCGCTCAAACTGTCCGGTGTTGCGCGCATTGATCCGGAAATAGGTTGAAAGCTCCATCGGGCATTTGACGCCCTTTGGCACGAAGACGAAAGATCCATCCGTAAAAACCGCCGAATTCAGCGCGGCGTAAAAATTGTCACTGACGGGCACGACACTGCCGAGATATTTTTTGACGAGGTCGCTATGCTCCCGGATCGCCTCGGAAATCGGGCAGAAAATCACACCCGCCGCACGCAGCGTCTCGCGAAATGTCGTGACAACCGAAACACTGTCAAAAACCGCATCCACCGCGATGGGCGGACGTTGGCCATCCGCAGGCGCATCAGCACCCTCGACACCGGCCAGAATAGCCTGCTCATGCAAGGGGATGCCAAGTTTGGCATAGGTTTTGAGGAGTTCCGGGTCGACTTCTTCCAGGGATTTCGGGCCGGGCTTCTTTTTTGGCTGCGCGAAATAATGGGCGTCCTGAAAATCAATCGGCGGGAATTTCGGCTTCTGCCATTGCGGCGGGGCCATGGATGTCCATGCCTTATAGGCCTGAAGACGCCATTCAAGCATCCATTGCGGCTCATCTTTCCGGGCGGAAATATAACGTATGATATCTTCATCAAGGCCCTTTGGGGCCATTTCCATATCGATATCGGTCTCGAACCCCCATTTATATCCGGATTGAGCGAGGGATTCGATGGTGTCGCGAGTCTCGGTCGACGCGCTCATGAAGAGGCTCCATGACGATAGCGGGGACTCGTATCAATGATGGCAGCCAAAGGCGTTGGCTTTGCCTGCGGGCGTGACGGCATCATATCCGCCAGCGTGATGGCCTCCAGCGCGCGATAAACGGCGTCATTCACCATATCCCAATGGCCGGAGAGTGAGCAGAGAGGCCCTGCATCGCAATAGCGGCCATTGACGCAGGCCGTGACCTCGATCGGCCCATCCACTGACGTGATGACGGATGCGACTGAAATCTGATCAAGCGGGCGACCCAGGCGATAACCGCCGCGCGCCCCCCGGAACGATGTGACAAGCCCATCTCCGGCCAGGCCCTTGAGCAACTTGGCAACGGTCGGCTCAGGCACGCCCGTGGATTGCGCAAGGGAGGACGCCGTCGCGAGCGTGTCCAGCTGGCCAAGCTGCACCAGCAGCACCGTCGCGTAATCAGCTAATTTGGAGAGTCGCAACATCGCTCACCTCAGACATTCGGAAAAATTCATTCAAGACCAGGTAAGTCCTCTTTGCCCCTGAGATGGACCTGGTCCCGTTTACAGTCAAGGGTTTTTTAGATTTTTTTATCGCGTTTTCAATGCATCGCCATGCGGAAGAAGCGGGATGCGGCTTCCAGCATAGCGCCGATGATGAACCCCACCAGCGTTCCATTGACGCGGATATATTGCAGGTCTTTCCCGATCCGCTCCTGAAGGCGGTTTGTCAGGCTCTGGCTGTCCCATTTCGACATGACGCTGGCGATATATTGCGCGAGCTGGGCACGGACCGCGGGTAAAACGCGCAGAATAATGGCGCGGATCGTCGCGTCGACTTTCTGCGCCATGGCTGGGTCGGACTGCAGATGGTGGGACGTGCTGAGCAGGATCGAATCGATGAACTGCGCCGTCACACCATCATCCGCCGCGCTGTCATCCTCAATCCGGCTGCGGAGGCGGTGCCAGATCTGCCCGCTCCAGGACAGGACACTGTCATGACGGATGAGACGCAGCAGGCTTTCCTCCAGATGGGCGCGGCGCGGCGCGTCATTTTCAAGCAGGTCAATTTCCCGCCGCAGCCATTCCGAAATATTCTCCCGCATATGGGGGTCGGCCGGGTCGAGTCCTTCAAGCTCATTATAGAGAGACGTGATCACTTTCTGCGCGACGGAAGGGCCGATCATCCAGCCCACGACTTTGCCCCCCTGCTCCGTCACGCGCTGCTGGATGAAACGACGCAGGTGATCCTCCTTCTCCTGGATCGCGTTTTTAAGACGCAGAAGGAGAAAGGAAACCACCTCCTGATGCAGATCATCCCGCACCAGACTGCGCAGAATGCGGATCAGAAGCGGCCCGGTCGCCTTACCCGCCACAAGCATCTCGAAACCGCGCCGGATGGCGGAAGCCGCCGTGCCATCCTCTACCCGGTCCAGCAGGCCCGGCAGGGCGCCCCGTATGGCGGCGGAGCAATTTGCGCGGAAGGCATCATGGCCCAACCAGCCCGCCAACCGGCCCGGTAATTGCGCGGATTCGAGCGCGCGGGCGACTTCAGCCTCATCAAAGAACTGAGATGCGACAAATCGTCCGGTCGCCTCCGCCAGGCGCGCCTGCTGGCGGACGAGAATCGCCGTATGGGGAATTGGCAGTCCGAGCGGATGGCGAAAAAGCGCCGTCACCGCGAACCAATCGGCAATTCCCCCCACGAAACCGGCGCGGGCACCCGCCCCGATCAGCCCGACAAGCCATCCCTCTTTGACGAGATGCATCATGGGCAGGACGGTGGATGCCACGCCGACGCCACCCATTGCGACGAGCATTCCTGTCGCCACGCGCCGCATCTTCCGGTAGGCGTCCGCGGCTTTTTGATCTGACTGGATAAATATCGGCATCACCCTGCAACGTCTGAAGGCCCGATCGGATAAAACCCGCCTGCCTGATTTTTTATGTGGCGGACGGCACGCCCCTGACCTGTCACATGCATGCACCGTCATGACCGCGATATGCGTTACATCTGCGTCACTGTCGCCCGCAAGTCGCCCTGATAACCTAAAATTCTTCCGGTCGCCTTATGAAACATCATTGCGCACGACCGGACGCTTGTAGAGAATGCACCCCGTAAACCTCCTTTGCATATTGAGACGATCTTGCCGACAGAACGCCATAACGCCCCGATGACCGAACGTCCTTTTCCTGCGGAAACGACCATGACTGAGCGGACGTCGCGATCAAAGCTGTCAGAGTCGAAATTATTGGCGGCTTTGGCAGGTGACTCGATATTGGCTGAAAAGGGGCATGGCCAGGTCAGCGCCATGACGCAGCATATCAGCGCCGGGCTTGCCAGGGAGGAACTCAGCGTTGACGATCTGGAAGAAACGGTGCGGCATTTGCGGGACGCGGCGCTGCATCAGCGCGCGGCCCATCTCCGATATTATGTCGGGCTTGATGCAGAAGCGCCCCTGAATATTCGCATGATTGCAGCAGCCCGCCAGCTTGTCGCGCAATGTGCGCGGATCGAGGAACTGCATGACCGCCTGGCCCGACCGGCTTTTTCAGCTGTTTTCACGGCGCATCCGACTTTCGCCCTGAGCGACGCTGTTTATGAGCAACTTGCTCATCTTGCGACCGACCCCATACTTGAAGTCCCAAAATTGGCGTCGCATCGTCGGTTGGAGGCGCCAACACTCTGGCATGAGCAGGACCTCGCCCTTGCCGCCATTTTGCGCGGGCGGGATGCAATTGACGCGCTCAATCGCGCACTCCTTGAAGCCTGCCGGGAAAAATGGCCTGACGCGACCGTACTGCCAAGTCCTGTTGTTCTGGCGAGTTGGGTGGGGTTCGATACGGATGGGCGGAGCGATATTCATTGGTGGGACACGATTGCGATCCGCCTTGCGCTCAAGGAAACGCAATTGCGGCGTCTCACGGCGCAGCTTTCAGAATATCTGCCTTCGGACAGCCCTCTCCTCGCCCGGTTGCGTGTAGCGATTGATGCTGTCTTCGCGCAGCGCAGCGCGAGCCCACAGCTTGGCCGCAATGCCGCCAAAGATGTCGCTGCCTTCGCGGCGGTATTGGTCGGGCGGCGTGAAGAAGCTCTGGTGGATGCACATGCACTGACAGATCTTTATCAGGCGGCCAGAGAGACGTGCGACGCGGCCGCCCGCCATGAGATCGACATTGCCTGGAGCGGCTTTACGGCCCATGGGCTAAGCGCGGCGCATATCCATACCCGGTTGAACGCGACACAGATTTATAATGTTGTCCGACACCGTCTGAGCATTGAAGACGATCCCGCGATCCCTTCCCGTCGACGCAAAGTGATCGGTCAGATCAATGAAGCGCTCAATGAGAAGGCACCGCCCGTCCCAGTTGATTTCGGCTCTCTGTTGATGGAGCAGATTTCCGCGGCGCGTCTGATGATGACGATGGCGCAGATCCTCAAACATATCGACCAGACGACGCCCATCCGGTTTCTGATTGCCGAGACGGAGAGCGGCTTTACGCTGCTGGCGACATTGTGGCTGTCCCGACATTTCGGCATTCGGGATGATCAGATCCAGATCTCCCCGCTTTTTGAAACGCAATCGGCGTTGGAGCACGGCGATACAATTCTGGAAGAATGCTTCCGCTCCCCCCATTGGCGGGACTATCTGCGCAATAATGGCCGGTTATGCCTGCAATTCGGTTATTCGGATTCAGGGCGTTATATCGGGCAATTGGCGGCAACCAATCTGGTTGAACGCCTGCGTCTCAAAACGCTTGAACTCATGCGCCGCCATGAGCTGACCAATATTGAGCTCGTGCTGTTTGACACGCATGGGGAGAGTATCGGGCGCGGTTCACATCCTTTCAGCCTGCAGCAAAGGCTGGAATATTTCTCACCCGCTTACACGGCGCATCTCTTTAAGGAAGCCAATATTCGCGTGCGGGAGGAAGCCGCCTTTCAGGGAGCGGATGGTTACACGCTGTTCGGCACGCCGGAACTCGCGACATCCACCGTCGTGACCATTGCAGAGCATCTCTCGCGCGAGACGCAGACGGCCTCTTCCGACCCGATTTACGCCAATCCGGAATTTTCCTTCGATTTCTTCTCAACCATTGCGCTGGATATGGCGACGTTGGTTGAGGATCCCGGTTATGCCGGGATGTTGGGGGCTTTCGGGCCGGCGCTGATTGATAAATCCGGCTCGCGCCCCTCAGCCCGGCAGGCGGATGGCGCCAACGTGACGCGTATCACCCATGTGAATCAATTGCGCGCGATCCCGAATAACGCGATTCTTGAACAGCTTGGCTGGTGGGCAAATGTGCTTCAGGGGCTGGGCTCCGCCGCCGCGCGGCACGCCGATAGTTTTGAGCGTCTTTCCCGCACCAGCCGCCGCTTTGATCTGGCATTGGATTTCGCGCGGCAGGCCCTGAGTCACTCGGATATCGGTGCCTTGCGCGCCGTCGTCGACCTGCTGGACCCCGGCACCTGGCTGGACCGCGCAGCGAATAGCGACAATGAATCACGCCGCAGCCAATATATGCGTCTGGCGAAGGGGCTGGAGGAACTCGGTTTCTGGCGGCATCTCCCACCCATGTATCGGCACGTCCAGGCGGACCATATCTCACTTAATTCCGTCTGGTCGCACGGGCTGTATATGGCGCGGGATGAGCGTATTCTGCACGCGATACGCCACGCCGTAATTGAGGAAATCTGGCTTCTGGCCACGCGCATCCCCTATTTCAGCCCGCGTAATAACATCTCCCGCGAGCGACTGTTACAATTGATCCTGCAGTTGGAGATCCCGCTCGCGCTCAAAAAGCTGGGGGAAATCTTCCCGCAATATCTTGGCGCGCCTTCTGACCTGAGTTTTCATGAGCCGCAGGGCGCACGGGATGATCAGGGCTTTATGAAGGAGCATGAGACGATCTTCCGCCCCATGGCGCGGCTGTTTGACCTGTTGAGAGAGATTAGCACGGCCGTCATGCATGCAAACGGCGCATTTGGCTGATTTCCCACGTATTTTCCGCCAGTTTGGCCCGTCGCAGGGTGTGGAAATATCACGATCCGGTGCGTAATTTTCTGGCGGGTCAACTTAAGTCGATCTGACTCGTTTTCCAGTACAGTGTTTTCATGTCTGGAGACGTTTTATGCACATTTTGTGGACGTTGATCGTCGGGTTTCTGGTGGGGCTTGTCGCCAAGCTGCTGATGCCCGGACGGGCGCCGAGTGGCTTCATCATCACCATCATCCTCGGTATCGCGGGTGCGTTTCTCGCTGAGTGGATCGGTCAGCAACTGAACTTCTATGCTGAAGGTCAACCGGCGGGCTTTATCGCCTCCGTCATCGGCGCGATGATTCTGCTCTTCTTCTATGGGCTTTTCACAAGAAACCGACCGCCGCCTGTTTAAAAAAAAACGCCTCCCAATTGGGAGGCGTCTTTCTTTTACGCTCTGACAGAAATCAGGCAGATTTCGCCATGATCTCATCCGCGACATTGCGCGGGACGGGATCATAATGGTGGAACTGCATGGTGAAGGAAGCGCGGCCCTTCGTGGCTGAACGCAGATGCGAGATATACCCGAACATCTCTTTCAGCGGCACCTGAGAGCGGATCATCACAGTTGAGCCCGCCGTCTCCTGACTCTGGATAATGCCACGGCGGCGATTAAGGTCGCCCACCACATCACCAACGTGATCATTCGGTGTCGTGATCTCGACATCCATAATGGGCTCAAGAATGACGGGGCCCGCCTTCTTCATTCCCTCACGGAAACATGCTTTTGCCGCGATTTCAAAGGCCAGGGCCGATGAGTCGACATCGTGATATTTGCCGTCCAGCAGGGTGAACTTGAAGTCCACCGTCGGGAAGCCCGCCAGAACACCCGTGGATGACTGGACACGAATGCCCTTCTCAACCGCCGGGATATATTCCTTCGGAACAGCGCCACCAACGACTTTGTTCTCAAACTGAATATCCGCATTCCGCTCAACCGGGGTGAATTCGATCTTCACCTCAGCATACTGACCCGACCCACCGGACTGTTTCTTGTGGGTATAGGTTTCAACATGCGTCTGTGTGATCGTCTCACGATAAGCGACCTGCGGCGCGCCAACATTGGCCTCAACGCCATATTCACGGCGCAGACGGTCAACGATAATGTCGAGATGCAGCTCACCCATGCCGGAAAGGATGGTCTGCCCTGTTTCCTGATCCGTCTTAAGCTGAAGGGAAGGATCCTCCGCCGCAAGCTTCTGTAGGGCGAGGGTCATTTTCTCAACCGCGTCCTTCGTCTTCGGCTCAACGGAAATATCAATGACCGGGACAGGGAATTGCATACGCTCAAGCACGACAGGGTCACTCGCATCCGCAAGTGTGTCACCCGTGACGGTGTCTTTCAGCCCCACGAAAGCCGCGATATCACCCGCGCCGACGGATTTGACCTCCTGGCGCTTATCCGCATGCATCTGGAACATCCGACCCACGCGCTCTTTATGGCCCTTGATCGTGTTGATCACGGTATCACCGGCATTGAGCACACCGCGATAAACGCGCACGAAGGTCAGCGTGCCATATTTGTCGGAGATGATTTTAAATGCGAGGCCCGCAAATTTACCATCCGGATCGACCGGGACGACCGGCAGGAAGTTCTCATCCACTTCCTCATCTTCCGGCGGCGCAATGCGGATACCTTCAACCTCATCCGGCGCCGGAAGGTAATCAATCACCGCGTCAAGAAGGGGCTGGACGCCCTTGTTTTTGAAGGCTGTGCCACAAAGGACCGGGCGGAACTCACCGGAAATCGCACCCTTCTTGATGCATTTCTTCAACGTTTCAACCGCGACGTCGCCTTTCTCGAAATATTCCTCCATCGCCTTCTCATCGACGCTCAGCGCCGTATCGAGCAGGTTCTGGCGGGCTTCCTCAGCTTTTTCCTTCAGCTCGGCCGGAATATCCTCGTAATGGAATTTCGCACCCAGCTCGCCGCCTTCCCAGATGATGGCGCGCATTTCAACGAGATCGACCACACCGACGAAATTCTCTTCCGCGCCGATCGGCAGCTGGAGCGGAATGGCGACGATATCGAGCTTTTCCTTCAATGTGTCGAAAGCGCGATAGAAATCCGCGCCCGTGCGATCAAGCTTATTGATGAAGATGATGCGCGGGACATTATAACGATCCGCGAGGCGCCAGTTCGTCTCGGATTGCGGCTGAACACCGGCCACACCCTCAATGATGAAGATCGCACCATCAAGAACGCGCAGTGAGCGATTGACCTCAATATTAAAGTCAATATGGCCAGGCGTGTCGATGATGTTGATGCGATGCGCATTCCACTCACAGGTCACAGCGGCTGAAGTGATGGTAATGCCGCGCTCACGCTCCTGCGCCATATAATCTGTGGTTGTGTTACCGTCATGGACTTCACCAATGCGGTGGGACATGCCGGTATAATAAAGGATACGCTCCGTCGTCGTCGTTTTGCCGGCATCAATATGCGCTGTGATGCCGATATTTCGGATTTTGGAGAGAGCCGATTTGGCTTCTGCGACGCTGCTGTCGGACACGGATAAACCTCCACAATGCACTTGAGGCGCTTCAGACCTTCTGAAACACCCCCGCCGAGGCCGTCACAATCCCCTCTTCAACAGAGGGGGTTTTGGATCGACCATGTCGCCACGCGTCAAGGAAACGGGTCAAAGACGGCTGACGATAAGGCTTTATAACTTCAGAATATCCCGGATGCAGACAGGCGTCATCCGGGAGGGGCCGACCGTCAGGCTGACTTTTCGGCCCGATTTTCCATCACGCGACGGATGCGGCGCTTGATGATCTGCGCTTCCGCGGGGAGCTTGCGATTCGGTGTCGAAAGCAGGAAGGCATCGAGCCCGCCATTATGCTCAACCGTGCGGATGCCCTGCGTGCTGAGGCGCAGACGCACGCCCGTCTGCAACGTGTCGGACAGAAGTGTGATCTCCTGCAGATTAGGCAGGAAGCGGCGGCGCGTTTTGTTATTGGCGTGGCTGACATTATTGCCAGTCAGCACGCCTTTGCCTGTAATTTGGCAGCGGCGAGACATAGCAGATTTCCTCGAAACAATTCTCGATCGCCGAGAGGTCTCCCCGGCACACGACATGGGTATTCAGGCGCGGCTTATGACGGAGAGGCTCGATTTCGTCAAGCTGAAAGCACAGATCCCGTGCATTTGGCACGCTTTTTAGCCGGAGTTGTGTTAAAAATCATCCGAGCAGCCATCCGGGCCAGGCCAGTTGCGACGTGACACGGCTTGCCCTTTATGCCCCGAAACGAGCCGCCGATAAAGCGCGGAAGGAATGTAGCAGAGAATGGAATGCGTTAAGGCACAGGGCACGGAGACGGCCCTTTTTTTGAACAAAATAAGCGTGTTACGCCCTTCCTCTCTCCGCACGGCACGGCAACCGCTCTTTTATCATGGCCATCTCGTCGGATGGGTCGCCGCCGATATCGCCACACATATCCCGCAGGAGGAAGACGACGCGGCCCTGCAGAAAGGCGTGCATATTGCCGGGCAATATCGCCTGACCGAAATTGGTGAGATCCTGTCTCAAAAGCAGTTATTCCGTTGTTTTAACGAGCTTTTTGACGTGTTCACGCCCGGTGGACATGTGCTTGGCCAGATTGATCGAGGCGCGCTGCCACTTCTCGGGATGGCCGCGCGCGGCGTGCATATGAATGGCATCGTCATGCGCGACAATCAGTGCTTTCTCTGGGTCGGGCATCGCGCGGCGGATAAACGCCTTGACCCAGGTAAGCTGGATCACCTTGCCGCAGGTGGCGTGCCCGCCGGGTTGTCCCCTTTTGATACAATGATCAAGGAAGCGGCCGAGGAGGCGGGCATCCCGGCGTCCTTGAGCCGACAGGCCCAACAGGTCGGCCTCCTGAATTACGTCCAGAACCGGCCTGAAGGTTTAAGGCGCGACACGCTTTATTGCTATGATTTGCTCCTGCCGGAAGATTTCACACCCCGCCCCGTGGATGGTGAAGTGACGCGGTTTGAACTGATGAAGCTTGAGACCGTTCTGGAGCTTGTTCGGGACACGGACAAATTCAAATTTAATGTCAATCTTGTGCTCATCGATTTCTTTATACGTCATGGCCTTTTCACCCCCCATGAAGCGCGAGAAATCGGCGCTGTCCTTTATCAGGACATCAGATTTGAGCCCTCCACCGCCTGAAGCGAGGCCGCGCGTCAGTTTCGAAAACAACCTCTGGCGCTCTGAAAAGACTCAGCGGCGTCACCTTGCTTTTGCTATAAAAGGTTTCTGTCAATCCGGCGCAGCAACTAGCCGTTTGACGACCCCCTCCCCTCCGCGGAAAAGCGGGAAGCAGTCAGGACGGACATGAAAACTGGCGCCGAACATCCTCCAAGCTCAGCACGTAAACCCGGCAAGCCACCCCGCCGCCGCGCCGCGGATGCCGCCCCTCCACCCCCTGAGGAAATGAGCAGCCCCGCACAGCGGCGCGCCCGAGCGTTGCTCGGCGTGTTTTTTGTGCTTCTCGCCCTTTATACCCTGCAATCCTTTTTACCCGCCCTGCTATGGGGTTGCGTCTTCGCCATCGCCTGCTGGCCACTTTACCGACATGCTGTGCAAAGATGGGGCCATTCCAACTGGATTCCTGCTTTATTCACGCTTTTTGTCGCGCTGATCTTCCTCATTCCGATGAGCTATCTGGCCGTGAAAACAGCGGAAGAGGCGCAAGGCGCGCTGCACTGGCTGGATTCGGTCCGGCATGAGGGTGTCCCCGCCCCGCCATGGCTGGAGGAACTCCCTTTCCTCCAGACACCCGTCGCCAATGCCTGGGAGAAATATCTCGCGGACCCGCAGCAACTGAATCAGATTTTCCATTCTCTTGATACAGGTGGGCATCGCGTCGCGGTGACGAAACAGGTCACTTCCCTCATCCTGAGACGTTCGACCCTTTTCCTCTTTTCCATCCTGACGCTGTTTTTCCTCCTCCGGGATGGCGCAAGCATCATTGCGCGACTCATCACCGTGTCTGAGAGGACATTCGGGCAACGTGGTGAAATCATCGCGCGTCAGATTATTTTCTCGATCCATGGCACCATTGCCGGTCTCGTTTTTGTCGGGCTGGGAGAGGGTTTCGTGATGGGTGTCGTGTACGCTTTTGCCGGTACGCCGCAGCCGATTCTCTTTTCCTTTCTGACGGGCGTCGCAGCGATGATTCCATTCCTGGCCCTGCCGACAGTGATGGTCGCGGCGCTTCTGGTGCTGATTCAGGGCAAAATGGTCGCGGCATGCCTGATTATTGCGATTGGCTGTCTCGTTATCTTCATAGCCGACCACTTCATCCGTCCCGTCATTATTGGTGGGACGATCAGAATGCCGTTCCTGTGGGTGCTGCTCGGCATACTTGGCGGTGTAGAGAGTTGGGGTTTGCTCGGGCTCTTCCTCGGGCCAGCCATCATGGCGGCATTGCATATGTTATGGAGGATGTGGAGCAATACGGAAACGGTGCGCGCACCGCACCGGAAAAACGAGATCACTTCGTGAAAGACCAAACGCGGACGGAGATATCGGGCAGGCGGGATTCGAACCCACGACCCCCAGTCCCCCAGACTGATGCGCTACCAGGCTGCGCTACTGCCCGTCCGTCGTTTGGACCCCTGCGCATTTAGCAGGGGGCAGCCCCGCCTGCAAGCGCCTTTGAGGGATTTTCTAAGTTAAAGGGAGGTTTTTACGCAGCGCCAGCAGCTCGACCCGCACGTCACGTAGAAGCTCAATTAATTGCGCCTGCTTATCCATCAATTGCGTGTATCGCGCCGAATCCATCTGCACCCCATTCGCTGCCTCATCGGCCTTACAATCCGGGCCGGTATCGTCGGATTCTGACGTCATTTTCGATTCTGCGCCGTTGCGCATGCGGGGCGCACTGCCGGGCACGATCTGCGCCCGTCCCGAATGGCCGCGCGGTGATTCTTCAAGCGTTTTCGAGCGGGCCGCGGCGTTGACGCCGTCCTGTAAGTTCTGCGTGTTTCCCGGCTGGTAAATGAAGGGTGCCGCACTATCCTCAGCGAAGCCAACCGCAGAAGCGTAATCCGACGTTCTGAACGTCGCTTCAGCCATCGGTGCCTCGCCATGCCCCTTCAGAACGCGTTGCACGCCTTTAATCGTATAACCCTCAACATAGAGAAGCTCCGAAATCCGGCGGAGCAGGTCGATCTGATCCGGGCTGTAATAACGACGGCCACCGCCACTTTTGAGCGGCGCAACCTCGTCAAACCGCGTTTCCCAGAATCGCAGCACATGTTGAGGGACGTGAAGAAGGTCAGCGACTTCACTTATCGTGCGATAAGCGTCAGGCGCTTTCTTGCCGTATCTCTTGGCTGAGGTCGCGCCGAATGCGTCATCTTGAGAATCGGGAACAGGTCTTCCATCGACCATTTTACGTGACCTCCTCGACGACTCTCTTTTCCTTGATGGGGGCCGCGCGGAGGGCTGACTTCAACATCTGGCTTGGCCTGAAAATCAGGACACTCCTAGGTTGTATGGCCACTTCTTCCCCCGTCTTGGGGTTGCGACCAATGCGACGGCCCTTTTTGCGGACGGCAAACGTCCCGAAACCGCTTAATTTCACGGTTTCGCCGGACTCGAGGCTTGCTGCGATATTCTCTAATACGCTTTCAAGCACGTCAGAGTTGTCTTGCCGCGACAAACCTATACGGGTGTGAAGTAAATCGACCAGATGAGCGCGTGTGATTGTAGACATGTGCACAAGCTACCACGGTAATTTTCTGCGTCAAATATTAACGTCAATAAAACAGTAACTGTTACAGTCTCAGCAGCGCGGCGCCCCAGGTAAGTCCGCCGCCAAGCGCCTCCAACAACACAATTTCACCCTTTTTTACACGCCCGTCGCGAACTGCTTCGTTGAGCGCCAGGGGGATGGAGGCGGCGGAAGTATTGGCGTGACGGTCAACCGTCACAATGACGCGCTCCTGAGGCAGGGCGAGCTTTTTTGCCACACCGTCAATGATGCGCAGATTGGCCTGGTGCGGGACGAGCCACTGCACATCCTTACCTGTCATACCATGTGCATGCAGGGCCTCATCCACAACCTCCGCGAGCTTTGTCACGGCGTGCCGGAAGACCTCCCGGCCATTCATACGCAGGGACGGGCCGTCTTTCCCCTCACGTTCCACATAGAGAATATCGGCATGGGCACCGTCACTATGCAGGTGAGTCGACAGAATGACGCTCTCCGACTCCGGCTCCGCGATATCGAGCAGGACAGCGCCCGCCCCATCGCCGAAAAGCACACATGTGGTGCGATCAGACCAATCGAGAATCCGGGAGTAAACCTCACTCCCGATCACAAGCACCCGGCGCGCCTGCTTCGTCTGGATGAGGGAATCGGCAACGGCCAGCGCGTAAATAAAGCCGGAACACGCAGCGCTGATATCGAAGGCAAAACCTTGTTTGAGGCCGAGCGCACCCTGGATGCGTGTCGCGACAGCGGGGAAAGGCTGGTCCGGCGTGGCGGTGGCGACGATGATGGCATCCACCGTCTCCGCATCGACGCCGGCATATTCAAGTGCGGCCCGTGCGGCGGCTTCCCCCATGCTTGCCGCCGAATCGTCCGGCCCGGCAATGTGACGTTGCGCGATGCCGGTGCGGGTGCGAATCCATTCATCCGACGTATCGACCCGCGTTGAGAGGTCCGCATTTGTGACGATTTTATCAGGGAGATACCCCCCGAACCCGATCAGTTTTGAGCGGACAGGCATAAAGACTTCCTTTTTTTTTTGCACGACACCCTACCGTGTCGGATCGGCCCGGCAAAGTACAGTTTAGTGCAAAACAGGCGTTATTCAGAATGTTCAATCTGTAGTGGTGGTGCCGCTCTCAGATGCGTCAGGGGCTTCCTGCAGGAACTGAATCTGCTTAAGCCGGGAGCGGATCTTTTTATTCACCTCATTATCGACAGCATCCATCGCAACATCGATCGCGGAGGCGAAACCCTCAGCGTCGGCGCCACCATGAGATTTGACGACGATGCCATTGAGCCCCACGAAAACGGCACCATTATATTGGCGTGGGTCAATCCACTCCCGCATCCGTCGCAAGCCGGGGCGCACCAGAATATAGCCGATTTTTGTCAGCAGATTCGTTTTGAAAATCTGCTGCAGAAGCTGGGCTGCAAGCTTGAGCGCCCCCTCACCCGTCTTAAGGGCGATATTGCCGGTGAATCCGTCAGTGACGACGACATCCGCCGTCCCCGCCGTAATGTCGTGCCCTTCAACAAAGCCCAGAAATTGCGCACTCAGCGGAGACGCGCGCAAGGCATCGGCAGCGCATCGCAGGCGCTCATCACCTTTAAGCTCTTCAACCCCGACATTGAGCAGGCCAATGCGCGGGGCAGGCAGGCCGAGCACAGCCTGGGAAAAAGCCTCACCCATGACCGCAAATTCAACGAGATTTCGCGCATCGCAGGAGATATTCGCCCCGAGATCCAGCATGACGACATCACCCCGCGCGGAGGGATTGACGGCCGCCATGGCAGGGCGGGAGATACCCGGCAGGGTTTTGAGAAGGATTTTGGCCAGCGCGAGCAGAGCGCCGCTATTCCCCGCGGAAACGACACCGCGTGCCCTTCCATCCGCCACGGCTGTGATGGCCATCCTCAAAGAGGAGTCGCGAAGGCGCAGGGCCGATGTCGGCCTCATCTCCATCGTGATCGCTTCCGTCGTGTGGGCGATCTGGGCGATCTGCGCCGCTTTTTTATAGCGTGCAAGGAGCGGCGTCAGCCTGGCTTCGTCACCGAAAAGGAGGAAGCGCGCGCCCGGATGGCGGTCGGCGGCCAGATCTAACCCGGCAACGACAATCTCGGGCGCGTCATCCCCGCCCATCGCGTCAATCGCAAGGCTGAACGAAGCTGCCTGATCAGGCGCCACGACGTTATCAATCATTGCGAGCCTCACGCATCAACCCGTCCTCTTCAGCCGCCAGAGGCATGCCGAGCCGCCGCAGGATCAGGCGCGGACAGTTGTCTTCAGGGTCTTGCCGGCAGCGACCACCTCACGTCCGTCATAATGTCCACAATGAGAGCAGACGTGATGCGGGCGTTTCAGTTCACCACAATTGGCGCATTCTGCGCTCGCCTGAATCGTCAGGGCGTGATGGCTCCGGCGCATACCGCGACGGGATGGCGAGGTTTTTCTTTTCGGAACGGCCATGGTAAAAGGTCTCTTTCCAGTAAGTCGCCCGTCCCAGACGTCGAGCGACTGTGATGTAGAGCGATACGATTCAATGTAATAAGGCGCGCATCCTCTAGCAGACACGTTTAAAACTCGCAAGCGTCTCGTCGCCTGATCACCCGCCCTTCCTGCACGGGGCCTTGCCCCTCCACCTTTTGCAGCGCGGTCCCCCACCTCAAAGGCAGCCCATGGGCCGGGCACCTCACTTTATGTGGGGAGAAGGCGTGCCTGACGCAACATTCATACGCGTCCGCGCCTGGGATGCACGTTAATCGCCCTTGCGGGATTTCTTATTCATCAAATGTGCGAGATGCGCGAAGGGACGGGTCGTCGGCATATCGTCATCCGGCGTGGCGGGGTCTTCAGCAATATCGACCTCCGGAAGGTCCGGCTTACGCGGAAAAGGCGGCAATGCCAGGGCCAGCTGCTCAATCGTCAGCGCGCCGAGATCAACGACCTGCCCGTCAAAAATGATTTCATCCGGCAGATCCGGGTCAAGAAAATCCTGCGGGCTCTCACGCGCCTCCGTCACGAAACGGACGCGAAACGCCTCCGACACGACATCTTCAAACAGCTCGCCGGAGACGCAGCAGGCAAGCACGACCTGCGCGTCAAGCCATCCATCGCAAATGACGGAATGGTCGTGCAGGGGCATCACCTTATAAGTGCATGTCAGCATCTTGACGGCCGGGATCATGAGGCGTTCCGCGATGCGCTCACATTCCTCGTGATTTGCTTCCACCTTGACGCGGCGCTCGGCCCCGTTTCGACCGTGAAGCGCCACACGGCAATCCAGCTCAGAAGGAAGCTCCACGCGGCATGTCCTTAATTGAAAAGTTGTGCGCCATCAGCACCGTTTGAAGATTGCGCTGCGCCGACGCGTGACACTATAGTGTCACACACTCTGTCAGGCCCGCACGGCATCTTGTTATGATATCGGCAGATGATATAACATGACGGAGCTCAAATGAAAGCGGGAATCTGCGGCTGATGACACGCGTGAAACTTGTCCACACAACCAGGGGTCCGGCTTTTTCCCTGCGCTATGCCGCCGCCAGTTTGGCGCTGTCCGTACCCTTACTGGCTGGCTGTTCCGTCTTCGGGCCGATTCCGCAAAATCGCGGCACGCTGGTTGAGAAGGCCGATTTCAAACTCCTTGTTCCCGGCACCAGCACGAAAGATGACGTGCGGCAACTCATCGGTTCCCCGACGACGACATCCACTTTCGACGATAATAAGTGGATCTATATCTCGCTCGTCACCCATCAACAGCCGCTGAGCTATCCCAAAATCCGTAAGCAGGATGTCACTGTGCTGGCGTTTGATCATGGCGGCGTCCTGCGTAATGTGTCGCAATATGATTCCAGCGACCGATATAATGTCGGCATGGCACCGGGCGCGACGCCGGCACCCGGGACGAAGGTTAATGTCTTCCAGCAATTGCTGGGCAATGTGGGCCGCTATAACCCGCTTGGAAACATGAATAACCAGTTCGGCGGCAGCCAGGGCCCGCTTGGGGGTGGCGCTATCGGGACCGGTAATGGCGGGACAGGTAACTCCATTCCGTAAGACAGCGCGCGCCCCGCAAGGGACCTGATGGCGCTTCAGTCGGGCGTCGGCAGACGCACCAGCACACGCAACCCGCCCTGCGGGCTATCGAGAAGCGTGATCTCGCCCCCGTGGGCGCGCATGATGTCGCGCGCAATCGTCAGTCCCAGGCCACTCCCACTGACCGTCGCGCGATTGCGTGAGAAAAGCTGAAAGACTTCTTCCCGCAAATGCGGGGGAATGCCATCGCCGTCATCATCGACGCAAATGAAGATCTCCGTCTCGCGGCGGTTGAGGGTCATGGACATGCTGCCCCCGTGCGTGCGCGCATTTTCCGCGATATTGGCAAGCGCGCGCCGCAGCGCATCCGGTCGCACGACGGCAAAAATACCTTCCGGGATATCAATATGGGTGATGCGCCCGCCGGCGCGTTCCGTATCCGCGGCGATCCGACGAAGCAAGGCGCTGAGATCCGTCTCAACCGGCGCTTCCGCCCCCTCCCCGCGTGCGAAGGTCAGGTAGCTGTTCACCAGCGCCTCCATCTCCGCAATGTCGGACACCATATCGGCAATGTCGGGCCGCAGCGCCGCCGCTTCAATCACACCGGCATTCGGGATCATCGCGAGAGAGAGACGCAGGCGGGTCAGCGGCGTGCGCAGATCATGCGAGACACCGGCAAGGACGATCGTGCGTTGCTCAACAAACCGGTTGACGCGCGCCTGCATCCGGTTGAAAGCCACCGCCGCCTTGCGCACTTCCCGCGCGCCGCGCGGATGGATCGGCCCATCATCGCGCCCGATGCCGAACTGCTCCGCAGCGTGGGAAATCCCACGGATGACGCGGACCTGATTGCGGATAAAAAGCCCCGCAATGCCGAAAAGAATGATCGCGCTGCCCCCCGCCCAGGCGAGGAAAAACCATACAGGCCCCGTCACCAGTCTTTTACGCGGCACCTCGACACTCAGCAGCCCGCCACGATAAGGCAACTCAAACCGCACATTATCCGACGTCGCGTGCCAATCAATGCGGCAGGATGTGTGAAAGACGCGCCTGACAGCATCCTGCAGGTCATCATACATCGGGCCTAAGACGTTCCGCGTGCGCTGGATTTTGGCGTCGGACATTTCACCATAAGTGACGACGAGTTGCTGCTCCCGACGCGCCTGGTCCAGAATCCAGTCACGCTCATCCGGGAAACGCGCAACCAGCCGCACCGTCATGGCCAGCTCCGCGACAACGGAGTCGGCCAGGCGTCTTGAGACAAGGCTGAGATAATTGCCGTAAAAAAGCTGGAATGCGACAAGCTGCGTCACGAAAAGCGGCACAAAGACGATGAGAAGCGACCGCCCGAAAAGCGAGCGTGGCAGAAATCGCCGTAAAGGCCGTTCAATCCTGCGCCCGAATTTACGAAAAATCATTCAGCTTCTTCCGTCAGGGTCTGAAGACGTAACCGCGTCCGCGCACTGTCTGTAAGTGCCGGGGCTCTCTGGGGTCCGGCTCAATACGCTTGCGCAGACGTGTCACCTGCACATCAACGCTGCGCTCACTGACATCCTCCAGCGCCAGCGCACCTGCAATGACCTCTCGCGACAGAATGGCCCCGGGGCGGGAGCAGAAAAGTTGAAGAAGCGCCACATCTCGGCCCGTCAGATGAATGGTGCCGTCACCACCATTCAGCAGCCCTCGATGGGCGTCAAATTCAAGCGTGCCGATCCGGATTAGACGCGTCGCGCAATGGGGCACCTGCCCGGTCGCGCGCCGCAAATGGCCCTGAAGCCGCAGGACCAGCTCCCTCGGTTCAAAAGGTTTGGCCATATAATCATCCGCCCCGGCCTCAAGCCCGTCAACGCGCTCCTCCGGCTCGCCACGCGCTGTCAACGCCATGATCGGCCATGCGCACCCCTCATCCCGCAAGGCCCGCGTCAGGGAGATGCCATCCTCGCCCGGCATCATCACATCCACAATCATCGCATCGGGCTGCACCATTTTCAGAAAGTGACGCGCTTCCGCCGCGTTGGCGGCCGTCGTCACCCGAAAGCCATTTTCATCGAGAAACCGCTTAATCAGCTTCAAAAGACGGGGGTCATCATCGACGACGAGAATATGCGCTGATTTCAAGTGTCGTCTCCGTCGCGCGTCAGACAGGCGAGAACCTGCTGAAATCCTTCCACAGCCTGCGCCCCGGCCTGACGGTAAGCCGCCGTCAGGGACTGTCGCAGCGGCTCAAAGCAGATGTCAGCAAGCTCACGCCCCTTATCCGTAACGTGGAGGCGCCGCACGCGTCGATCGACTCCATCGACCGTGCAGGTGACGTAACGTTTTTGGAGCAGCAAATTCAACTCACGGTTGAGGCTCTGCTTTGACACAACCAGTTTACGCTGCACATCCCCGACAGAGAGGCCGGGCCGATTGGCGAGGAGGATCAGAATGCGCTGATGCGCCTTGCCGATACCGTGCTCCATCCGCCTTGCATCTGACTGTTTCTCAAGCTGTCGGAAGGCTTCCGTCGTGGCTTCCCACGCGCTGCGGACCTGTTCCTCCCTGAGGTAAAGATGTGTCGAGGTGACGTTACGCGCGGGGAGCCCCTGGCGGCGCGCGTGTTGGATATCACGCATCGTAAACGGCCCTCTCTGCCTTGCTTTGGCGCACCGGCGGGCACCCGGCGGGCTAAGCGCGTGTTTCGACTGACTCTTATAGGCAAAAATGCGCGGAAACGTGAAAACATTTGTGCTGCGCCACGCAATTATGCTAATGCGACCACCTGATCGGACGAAAAGCCGAAATGGCGCGTCCTTGAACATATTTATTCAGCAAGCCCGCAACACCGATTGGGCGACAGGAGATGACAGGCACGTGCAGGTTCTGGTCCGTGACAATAATGTCGATCAAGCGCTCAAAGCGCTTAAAAAGAAAATGCAGCGCGAAGGCATTTTTCGTGAAATGAAGCTGCGCCGCCATTTCGAGAAGCCCTCTGAGCGCCGCGCGCGTGAGGCTGCTGAAGCGGTGCGCCGTGCACGTAAAATGGAGCGCAAACGTCTGGAACGTGAAGGCTTCTGAGCCGTCACGCGACGTTCGGTAAAAACCGCCTTTCGGGGCGGTTTTTTTATGGCTGACGCCCAGGCATCACCCCACCCGCCTGATGATGACCGAGTCCCCTCCTGAATTTTTGATCAGCGTCAGACGGTAACATTTTATATTCTGTCCCCGCGCCTTTCGACATAGGGATGTCGGGTTTGGCGATGCCGCAACCCATCCGTGCAAGATAGCGTCCCGCGACTCCTGTTTTTCAACCAGAAGCGCCGCCCCTTCCCGCCCGACCGAGCGATCGAGGTAAAACCAACGTGGGTCCGTGCTGTAAATCGTCAGTTCGGGCGCGTAAAAATGGACGAGGGATGCCTGCGCATAATCCCGGAATATGACGGCCTGCCCCTCACTCTGCCGCGCGAGTTGCTGCGCAAAATCCCGCCACCCCCCGGTCTGGCGCGCCATGATGTCCTGATGCGGCGAAAGCGGGATGATATGTGCTAAAGCCTGAAGATAAATGAGGCCTGTCACGGCATAACCAAGGCAGGCGGCCGTGGTGACACCGCGCATCCGGGTGGCGAGCAGAATCGCAGCGGGGTAAAGAATAATCGGCCAGTTTGCCTGGACCCTCCCCCCCAACGCATGTTGCAGAAAGACGCCGCCCGGAAGCACCACCATGGCGCTGAGCAGCCATAAAGCGTCGCCGCGACGCGCCTGGCGTATTGCTGCAATGACGCCGCCCACACACAGCAGAAAAATAAGCGGCGTCGCAAGGCCGATCTGCCCGCCCAGCAATTCTCCAACAAATTGCACGGCACGCGATGGCGCCCAATCCTGCGCTCTGCCGCCCTGTTTCAGAAAGCTCGCCCAATGATGCTGCGCATTCCAGAGAAGGACGGGCGAAATGACGAGACATCCCATCAGCGCGCCGCCAGCAACCCATCTGAAGGGCGGTTTTCGAGGTGAGAAAAGCCACCATAAACCGCAGGCAAGCGCCGGAAGCACGACCGTGTATTTGCTGTCAAAACCCAGTCCGAAAGCCGCGCCGATAAGGAGCCACCATTCAGGGCGCTGTGTCACATAGAGACGCCCCAGCGCCCACAAGGCCAATGTGCTGAAAAACAGGAGCGGTGTATCCGGCGTCATCGTCGCGGCCCCGACACCGAGAAAAAGCGTCGCATTAAAAAGGAGTGCGGCTTTGATGCCGTCCTCGCGCCGCCCCATCAAATCTCTGCCCGCATTGATGAGAAGGAGTGAACCGGCCAGCCCCAGGATCGGCCCGAAAAACCGGATGCCGAAGGTCGTATCACCCCAGATCCATGTTCCGGCACGGATGATAAAAGCCACGGCGGGGGGATGATCAAAATACCCGCCTTGAAGATGCTGGGACCAGATCCAGTAATAAGCCTCATCGGGCGACAGGCCGATCTCAGCGGCGAGGATCAGCCGCGCCACAGTGACGAAAATGAGAAGGGACCAGACCGCGATGCAATCAGAAAGGGCCTGGCGCATCGTCATCGCCAGACAAGTGTGGAGGCGACGGCGTAATTCCAAACCACACCAATGACCGCACCGGCGGCGCTGGCCTGACTCCAATGCCGATCAGCGTGATAGATCATCTCCGCGACGCCGATATTCGCGTAAGCACCAAGGCTGCATCCAACCATGAAAACCGCGAAACCCGTCGAGAGGCGCAACCAGCCTTTGAGCGGGCGATCATGATATGTCAGGCAGTTATTCAGGAAAAAATTCGTGATGATGGCGGCGATCATGCCGGTCAATTGACTGGCTCCGAAATTTAACCCGGCAAAACGCGCCCCTTCTGACACGGCCAGATTGACCAATATGCCAAGCGCCCCGACAAAAGCGAAAACGAAGAAGCGCATCGGAATGATATGGCCGATCACACGCTCCACCAACATGCCGAGAAACTGAAACAGGACAATCGGCCCTAATTTGCTCTCACCCGCATGTCTTTCCCGAAAAATGAAAGGCGCCTCACCCATGCGCACAGAGCGCGGCAGGGCGAGCATCATTTCCAGCAGGATTTTGAACCCCGTCCCCGTCAGCTTGGGCAGCGCCTGATTGAAACAGTCGCGACGGAACGCGAAATAGCCGCTCATCGGGTCGGTCAAAGGGTGTTTGAGAAAGATCTGGCCAAGTTTGATCCCGGTGCGGGAAAGGAGATGCCGCCCCCGATGGGCCAGCCCCGCACTGTCACCGCCCTCCATATGGCGGCTGGCGACCATTATATCCTGACGATTCTCCCGGAGGGGTGCGATCATCTGCGGAAGGATGGATTCGTCATGCTGCATATCGCCGTCCATGACGACGAGTAGCGGCGCGGTGGAGGCCAGCACACCTTCTATCACCGCCGATGAAAGCCCGCGCCGTTCAACGCGGCGCACCAACCGGACACGCGCATCCTGCTGCGCGATGGAGGCCACGATCCGGGACGTCCCATCCGGCGAGTCATCATCCACAAAGATAATTTCCCACGCCATATCGGTGAGAACCCTGCAGATCGCATTGTAAAAAAGCTGGATATTCCCCGCCTCATTGAAACAGGGCACGATAATGGAAAGTTCGACCGGCGGGCGCGCCGTCATAGAGGAATTCCGGCCCGGCTGAGGCTGGTGCGGATTGTCTGCAGGGTGACGACACGCGCGACGGCGTCCAGATCCGTCAGGCGGCGGGTGAGTTCGTTCTGATGATTAGGGTCACGCGCGATGAGGCGCAGCAGAAAATCGCCGCCGCCGCGAATCATGTGACATTCGCGCACTTCATCCCAATCCGCGACCCGACCCTCAAAATCTTCCAGCGCGGCGCCCTTCTGACTTTCAAGCCCGATCAGCGCAAAAAAAGTGATGGGCCAGCCGAGCTTCTCAACATCCACATCGGCATGATACCCCTTGAGGATGCCCAGTTCCTCCAACCGTCGGACTCGCCTGAGACATGGGGGCGCGGAGAGCCCCGTGCGACGCGCGAGTTCAACGTTGGTCATGCGACCATGAATCTGCAATTCCCCAACAATTCGAAGGTCGGTCGCGTCCAGCGCATGTTCATCTATTGGGGAGGGTGCGATTGCCTTATACGTATCGGAATCATGTCGCGTCATAGAATGCCAGTAAACTTCCTCTGAAACTCCGTTTGGTGTTTCGTTCGAATTCTCTATATCTGGATTATGGGTGAAGAGCCACAGTTTGAATGCGATAGACAATTTTATGGGTAAGAGAGCATGACGCGTAAATATGAAACGGACCTTATCGTGATTGGCGCAGGGCCCGCCGGTTATACAGCTGCGATTTACGCCGCGCGTGCCAATCTTAAGCCGATATTGGTGACGGGTCTACAACCTGGCGGGCAATTGACCATCACAACCGATGTTGAAAATTATCCTGGCTTCGCAGCGCCCATTCAGGGGCCATGGCTGATGGAGCAGATGCACGCCCAGGCTGAAACTGTGGGGACCCGCATGGTGACGGATCTCGTCACCACATGTGAGGATCTTGGCGACGATAAACCCTTGCGCTTTCGCTTCACAGGCGATTCCGGGGATGTTTATCTCGCTAAAACGGCTGTCATCGCGACTGGCGCACAGGCAAAATGGCTCGGCCTCCCCTCCGAAACGCGGCTGCAAGGGGCTGGCGTGTCCGCCTGTGCTACATGTGACGGGTTTTTCTTTCGCGGTAAGCATGTTGCAGTCATTGGTGGCGGAAATACGGCGGTTGAGGAGGCCCTCTATCTGACACGTCATGCGGATAAAGTGACCCTCATCCATCGACGCGACACGTTACGCGCGGAACGCATCATGCAGGAGCGGCTTTTCGCGGATCCGAAAATCGACATTTTATGGAATCGCAGCGTCGATGACATTCTTTCGGACGGAACACCGCCCACTGTCAGCGGGCTTCGCCTGAAAAATCTTCAGAAGAACACGTTGGAGACCCTGGCAGTTGATGGTGTTTTCATCGCGATCGGCCATCAACCGAATACGGCACCGTTTCTGGACTTTGTGAGTTGTGACGCTGAGGGCTATATCACGACGCCCCCCGGCTCAACGCGCACATCCCGCCCCGGAATTTTCGCGGCAGGTGATGTGCAGGACAGGGTTTTTCGGCAGGCTGTCACCGCAGCGGGCACAGGCTGCATGGCCGCTTTAGAGGCTGAGCGTTTCATTGCGGGTGAATCGTGACTTTCTCTACACGGCTTACGAGAAATATGTTCCGCTTCGGCAGCGACCGGCCACGCACCTATTGACGTATCATTATGATCAAACGCATAGGCCGAAGCGGGTCATATTCCGGTTTTTCATGAAGAGTTTGCGTGGGGGAAGAGAGTGGACTGGGACAAGCTGCGCATCTTTTTCGCTGTGGTTGAGGCGGGCTCCTTCACCCATGCGGGTGAAAAACTGGAATTAAGCCAATCCACTGTTTCGCGGCAGATCTCCTCTCTGGAGGATGATTTGCGGGTTCAGCTTTTCAACCGTCGCGCGCGGGGCCTGGTCCTGACGGAACAGGGTGAAACCCTTGCCGCCACAGTGCGGGAGGTTTTCGAGAAACTCATCACCACGCAGGAATCGTTGCGTGACAGCACCGCAAAAGCGACGGGCGTCATCAAGCTGACGACGACATCCGAATTCGGCCTTTACTGGCTCATCCCACGATTGGAACGGTTTTTCGTTCAACAACCTGAGATTGATATCCAGGTCTTACTTGATGACACAGATCTCGATCTGAACCAGCGTGAGGCCGATGTCGCCATACGCGTGCATCCGCCGCGTCAACCTGACCTGATTCAAAGGCACCTCGCGACATTCTCAATACCAGTGTATGCGAGTCAGAATTACCTGGCGGATAAGCGCATCCCGCGCCATTTCCGCGACCTTGCACAACATCAAGTCATCAGTTTTTCAGGTGATCCGCTTATGTTGCCGCACGCAAACTGGCTTCGTAAGGCGCTTTGCAAACGACAGCACATGCCCTCCCGCAGTCATCTGGAAGTTAACAGCTACCCGGCGATGGCGGAGGCGATCTCAAAAGGGTTGGGCGTTGGCGCGATGCCGAGTTATGTGGCGGCATCATACCCTCAACTCGTGCGCCTTGTCCCGGAACATCCTGTCCCAGCGCTTGAGCTTTACCTTGTCTACCCGCAGAATCTGAAAGCCTCGATGCGGCTCATCATGTTGCGCAATTTTCTATTAAATGAAATCAGTCTCGGGAATATCGGGGGTGACGACGCCTGCAATGTATCGACAGTTGCCGAATCAACCTCTCATACAAGTCTTGAAATCTGAGTTTCTGACATTGTCTTGATGAGAGGTTGCGTCATCGCCTTACTCAACCTTTGGCGTTGATACGCTCCCGGAGTTCTTTTCCGGTTTTGAAAAATGAGACATATTTTTGATCGATTTCGACGGCCTCACCCGTTTTGGGATTACGACCCAGCCGGGCACCGCGTTTTTTGACGCCAAAAGCCCCGAAACCGCGCAGTTCCACCCGGTCCCCGCGTGCAAGGGCGGAAACAATCTCGGAAAAAAGCGTCTGCACAATGCGCTCTATATCTCGGGTTGTAAGCTGCGGGTATGCTTCACTCAGCAGTGCGATAAGCTCAGATCTCGTCATGCTCCCCCCTCCTGACAAATAACGGCATCGCGCAACCACCAAAAACACCGAGCAACTCCGGGCATGTCGAGACCCAGCCCAGTAAAAATTGCTCGATGCGGCTCGCTTTGATAAATCTACCGCACGCTTATTGTCGAGGAGATAAAGATTTAAAGACAGTTAACGGTAGCCCCACTCGGACGCGAATGGATGTATGAACTCTGCTTAACGAGCTCAAATTACCGCATTTTTTATGCTCAGAAAATAAGTAATTCTTCTCGCGACAGGCGAAATCCGAGCTATTTCTTCGCGTGTAAGTTGCAAATAAGTCACATACTCCTCCCGGCGCCTGACGCACCGCCGGAGGAGAAGCGACGACCTACTCTATATTAAGCGCGTTTGCGGCCTGACCGACCTGTGCCACCCTCATTCTCATTACCGAGGGCACGATCTTTCCGGCCGGAAACGTCAAGATTGGCGTTTATTTTGCGACCGAGCCCGATCTCGCGCGCGAGATGTGAGCGACGCTCCGCGTAATTCGGCGCAACCAGGGGGTAGTCCGCCGGCAGGCCCCAACGCTCACGATATTGTTCCGGGCTCATGCCATAAGCGCTCTGAAGGTGGCGCTTCAGCATCTTGAGCTTCTTGCCGTCTTCCAGACACACGATGTAATCCGGAAATACCGAGCGTTTGATCGGCACAGCTGGCTGCGGACGCTCTGGCTCTGCTTCAACGGCGCCGGCCCCGCGAAGGGCTTCATAGACGCGTTTAATCATCGAAGGCAGATCTTCACTTGTCACGGGGTTATTTGCAACATGTGAAGAGACGATTTTCACTGTAAGCTCAAGGAGAGCTTTATTGTTGTCATGCTCGGACATTTATTTACCCTGGTCTGGTTTTTTACTCGGGAACTCAGAACGTTCCCATGATAAAGAAGTTGCTACAAAATATCGGCTTCAAATGTGCCCCGATGCCTTACGAGAGGATCGTTAATGCTGTTAATCCTACAGGAATTACAAAAAAAAAGAAACTCTGATTCGCACGTCTCAAAAGCTTCTACCGGTTGAAATTCGTCAATGATCGTTAATGCCTCATCAAACTGCACAACAGCGATGCCAATCGCTCACTGAGAGAAAAGCGGTTATTAAGTATTTCGGAAGATATTCTTATTTTATTAAAAAAAATTATAGTGCGGAGATTTTCCGGTCACATCTGGATGAAAGGTTAATAACAATATGTTTGACGTGACACTTGCTCATCACGATGACTTCCGGTCATGGCGTGACGCCACCCGGAAGCATGTTTCCGCCGGTGTTAATTCCCGCAATATCAACTGGATCGTTAACCCTCCTGATGATCTTTTTCAACGTCAGAACCTTGATTCGACAGAACAAAACACCTCGCCATTCAAAATAACGCGTCAAAGATATGTGCAATTGCAGGAAGCGTTTCACGCGCAGGATTCACATCGTTTTGAGACGCTCTACACCTTTGTCATGGCGTTGCACCAGCAGGATGACGCCCAGATTGCCGCCCTGACCCCGAAAATCGAGGCTCTCATCCAGGCTGGTCGCGCGGCTGTGCTGCGCTTCCGTGAATCTTTTGTAAAATTGGCACTTTCTGGCGGGGAAACAGCGCCTGACCGGTCAATACAACCTGTATTCGACATGCGGGGCCATCGTATCTTCACAGGTCAGGCCGCGACTTTAACGCGCATGATCCCCTCTCCTTGGGTTGTTTCAGGTGACACAGTTACGATTCGATGGACGGGAAGTGCGTTATTCTTCTCCCGAGGGGGACTTAAAGCGCAGAATGAAAAGTTTCAACCAGAGATTGCTTTCGGATCAGGGTATTGGGCGCAACTTCCCCAACTTCGACTGCCAGTTAAAACCATTCCCTCTGTCATCCCCGACACGCCTATGACGCAACATCATGCGGGTGCGTCAAAGGCGCCTGAGCCGAATCGTGAAAGTCGTTTCGCGCAGCTTCGGGCACATGCGGTGGATTGCGCAGCCTGTGACCTTTGTGACATCGGCACGCGGACCGTCTTCGGGGAAGGCCGCCTTGACGCAAAAATCATGCTGATCGGCGAGCAGCCGGGTGATCAGGAAGATCTCTCCGGTCGCCCCTTCGTCGGGCCTGCCGGTGCCCTGCTGGACCAGAATCTGCGCGAGGTCGGGCTTGAGCGGGCGCGCCTTTATGTCACGAATTCTGTTAAACATTTCCGTTTCGTACACCGATATGGGCGCCGCCTCCATCAGAAACCGGACCTCATCCATATTCATCAATGTCACCCCTGGCTCTCGCAGGAAATATCGCTCATTGCACCGACGCACATCATCCTGCTTGGCGCCTCCGCCGCTTCAGCGATGTTGGGTCGTCCCGTCACCGTTAATCGGGAGCGCTCACGATTTTTCCGTCTCGGAAATTGTGAGGCGCTCATCACCGTGCACCCATCCTATCTTCTGCGCATCCAGGACCGCGCTTCCCAGGATTTTGAAAAACGCCGTTTTCTTTCAGATCTGCGACTCGTTGCCGATGCTACCGCCCAAAGCGAGACGCAGCTTCATCCAACTTAAATTGACGCGACATTGAAGGATTTTATATATCCTGTTGTGGGACAATGTCCGTTCTAAAGCTGCGTTCAATGCTTCATTGTGCAATGGAGTACGTCATTCCCAACAAGTGGGGGGACGTTCTTTGACGCACGCATTTTTAGGCAGGAACCACGCGTGACGGTGGCTGAACGATTTTTCTTACAATGCGCCACCCGATTAGGGCGCGGTTGGCACCTTGCGACCGGCCCCGATTTCCGCGCCCGATGGAGATGGCTTTACGCCCCATCGCCGCAAGCCGTTGAATTTGCTTTCCGCAACACGATCGCAGCCCTTTTTGCCCTGGCGATCGCCCTCTGGATGGAGCTGGACAGCCCGGTTTGGGCGCCCTCTACCGTCTGGGCCGTTGCGCAGGCCACGCGCGGGGAAAGTCTTTCCAAAGCGCGATGGCGCCTGGCGGGCACTTTATTGGGGGGCGTGGCCAGCGTCCTTTTAATTGCCGCATTCCCGCAGGAGCCTTGGCTCTTTTTCCCCGCTTTGGCGATATGGGTCGGATCATGCGCCGGGTTGGCAACTTTTTTCAGCTCTTACCGCGCCTATGCCATGACACTCGCTGGCTATACCTGCGCCATTATTGCGCTGGATGCCTCACAGGCACCGGATAATGTCTTTTTCCTCGCCGTGTCCCGAAGCACTTATATTGGCCTTGGCGTCGTGTGCGAAGCGGCAATGGGAATGATTTTCTCCCTCCAGCAGGAGAAACGGGCCCGCATGGGTATCCGACGGAGCCTTCAGGGAATTCTCGACGCCGTCCTCAAACGCGCCGCCGATGTGCTGGGTCAGGACAGGTCGCTTGTGCTTCAGGGGCGGGAATTATTCGGGCGGATTCTGCGCTTGAATAGTGAAGTTGAATATCTGGAAATCGAAATGGGCCCCCACGGGCATGAAGGGGATCACGCCCGGGCCGACCTCGCCGCCGTCGCCGTTCTGCTGACGCGATGTCTCGGCATGACGGCGCGACTTGCCGCGCTGAAACATCGGGAACCGCAACTGAATGATATGCTGTCGCGCGTGCGGGAATTTGTCCTCACCACCACGCCGCGCCTTGAACAGGATGCCCCCCTGGCGGATATTCTGACAGAACTGCACCTTTTGCGGATAAGCTGCCGCGACGCCGCGATCACCCCTCAGACCCATGACGACACGCACACATCGCGCCCGCCATCGCGGGAGGATGAGGTCGATATGCGCGTCCTTTATGTTTCCATATCGGAAATGCTGAGGGAGATCGAAGATGCCCTGCTGGAATATAATGCCAGCACGCATCAGATCCCGCGCGATCGTTTCCGGTTCCGCCTGCCTGTGCATCGTGATGTGCGTGAGGCGGTGAATAATGTCATTCGCGTCTTCTCCGCCATCATCATCTGCGCACTCTTATATGAAATCACCGCCTGGCCATCCGGCCCTCTTTTCATATCGAATCTTGCGCTGATCTGTGGATTATTCGCGACCCAGGAGAATCCCGTCCTCGGCACAACGCAGTTTTTACGTGGTGCCCTGTGGTCGGCCCTCATTGCCGGCATTCTCACAATGATTTTCGTCCCGGCATTCGACACTTATGAGACGCTGATTCTCGCGCTTTTCCCACCAATGTTCATTTCAGGTCTGGCGCGCCTGAATAAGCCGACGATCGGCGTTTCATCCGCGTTCGGCCTCCTCATGCCGACGATGCTTAATATTCAGAATCATCAACGACTCGATGAAATTTCTTTTTTCAATTCGGCCTTTGCCGTTGTCTGCGCGGCGGCGGCGGCGGTTCTGGCTTTCCGCATCATTATACCCTTCAATCCCGAGACAGAGCGCATGCGGTTAAGGCGGCAGATGCTGGCCGAACTTAGAGCGCTTTGTCATCTCCAGACCTTGCCGGACACGAGAATGTGGATCAGCGGTAATCTTGATCGATTCGCAAAATTGATCCGTCACGCGGGCAATACACCCTCCCCCGCCGTCGAGACCTATCTCAGAGGCACATTGGCCACGCTGACGCTCGGCATGAATATCATCCGCCTGCGCGCCCTTCTAAATCGTGATCATCTGCCTGATCGCGCGCGCCGTGCAGCGACCCTGCTTTTAGACAGAATTGAACATGCGCATGATGAGCATGTCCGTTCCGCACGCGTTGCGGCCGTGGCGTTACGACGGTTTCGCGCGCTGGAATATAATGAGTCTGACCTCATGACGCGCATGGAGCTGATTCGCGGCATTGCCTATCTCGTCGTCATCCGCGCTGAACTTCTGGCTAATGCGCAATTTCTTGACGCAACGCGGCCCGTGAGGCTGACAGGTTGATGCATTCCCCCGCCATATGGCGCGACATCTGGTGAACCGGCCCGCCCCTTGTCATGGTCTATCGCCTCTTCCGTTACACATCGTGGATGGCGGTCTTGTCGATTGTCATCGGAGGTCAGGCGGGCTTTTCAGCTTGTGATGCGCATCCTCCAACAACAATATTGGCTGGGCGATCAGAAATATTTCATTAATCTACGCGGGTCGGAATTTTTTACTTTTGCGCCCTTCGTCTTTGCGACCCGAATTTTCCCGCAAAATCGCGCCAAAATCGTCCGCGCCGCGCGCCAATCCAGGCTGGAAGGCAGTGTCGGCAATCTCTTTTAATGTCGAATTTAAACAGAGAAAACGACGCCAACTTTAAATTCGAGGTTGTCTGAGGCGTTTCCAACAATCATTAATCGATCGTTTCACGCGTTACCTCTCCTTATCATTATAGTTTAACGTGCGTTAACGATTTATACCGCTATGGCTTTCGCGTCACGATTTAGGCGGATAAAATCGTTAAACTTCACATCCTAACAGGTTGCAGGGATTGTAGATGCCGGAATAAGCGTTCGGAAAAAGCGAAACTGATGTGGCCACAGCATCACGCTTCAGGCCGAATTTCCTTGACGGCTCACGGGATCCCCGATCGGCTGCGTGACCGGAAGGAAGCGTTAATGTTGAAACACTTATCCGCCCGCTCAACCGCCCGCCCGACGGGCCTTTGTAAAGGCGTTCACGCTTAAGCAATAACAATGAAAAAACGACCCTCATCCGGTGATCAACAATAAGCAACGGCAGATCCAATGATCTGGGAGCCATGCGCGCTTCAATATATGTCATCGCACGTCAGGGGCGCGCCGCACGTCATCCGCCACATCAAAATCGGGGGCGCACTCATTATAAGATGTCATTGAGGTCAAAGCCGGACGACGCGTGCAGTAAGCCCGCTTTGGCGGAATGCGCAATCATGCCCGGTGGCGGAGAGGGTGGGATTCGAACCCACGGTACCCGTGAAGGCACAACGGTTTTCGAGACCGTCCCAATCGACCACTCTGGCACCTCTCCACACGGGTTCCGGTCGTCGGCTGAGTTCTCATAGGCGGGAAAGCGCCCTCTTTGCAAGAGGATGACGTTTCTTTTCGGCGCCAGGCCGTTCGGCAGCCATGAAAGGGTGAAAAACAGTTGACGTAAGCGGGTCTTTTCCGGTATCGCACGGGGCCTGCTGCCGTGAGGCGGCTATAAATAAAAAGCGACTGGGCGGTGCCGACCGGGGAGTAACTTCGGCAAAAATCGTCAAGAGTTCGGTTTTACGAGGGATTTATGTTCGCAATTATACGTACAGGTGGCAAGCAATATCGCGTGACCACGGAAGCAACACTTAAAGTCGAGAAACTTGAGGCGGAAGCGGGCAGCACCGTCACATTTTCCGACGTTTTGGCGGTTGGTTCCGATGCCGGGGTGACGCTGGGCGCCCCTCTGGTCGCGGGCGCGACCGTGACGGCAACCGTCATCGCGCAGGATCGCCTGCCGAAGATCATCATCTTCAAAAAGCGCCGCCGGCAGAACAGCCGTCGCAAAAACGGCCATCGCCAGCCCGTGACAGTGCTGCGCATTACAGGCATCAACGCGGCCTGATCGCGTCGCCGGAAGATAGGGAGAAGCTGAAATGGCACAAAAGAAAGCAGGCGGTTCAAGCCGTAACGGTCGCGACAGCGCAGGCCGCCGCCTTGGAGTCAAGAAATTCGGCGGTGAGCGCGTGATTGCGGGCAATATCATCGTCCGTCAGCGCGGGTCGAAAATGATCGCCGGTGACAATGTCGGGATGGGGCGTGATCACACGCTCTTCGCCCTCACGGACGGGCACGTCAAATTTACGCGTCGGGCAGAGGGGCGGGTTCACGTCTCTGTCGCCCTGTAAATCCTGACGCGCTCAATGTTGGAAGGTTATACCTTCCCCCAAGGCCGGTCTTGCGACAGACCGGCCTTTTCTTTGTGTTGAACAGACCCGCAGGTGGCCCATGAAATTCCTGGATCAGGCCAAAATCTATCTTCGTTCCGGTGATGGCGGTGACGGTGTCGTCGCTTTCCGACGCGAGAAATACGTGGAATTCGGCGGTCCGGATGGCGGAAATGGCGGCCGCGGCGGAAATATCATTTTCAAAGCCGTACCCAACCTCAACACGCTGATCGATTTTCGTTACACGCAGCATTTCCGGGCGCGGAAAGGCGGGAATGGCGCAGGGTCCGACCGGACCGGCGCCAAAGCGGATGATGTCATCATCAATGTCCCCATTGGCACGCAGATCTTCGATGAATCGCGTGAGACCATGCTGGCGGACCTTGATGCTGACGGTAAGGAAATCCTGCTTTGTCGCGGGGGGGATGGTGGTTACGGTAATGCCTATTACAAAACCAGCACCAATCGCGCCCCACGCCGTGCTGATAAAGGTTGGCCGGGGGAAGAAAGATGGGTGTGGCTTCGGCTGAAACTCATCGCCGATATTGGCCTTGTCGGGTTACCCAATGCCGGTAAATCCACCTTGCTTTCAGTGTCTTCCCGCGCAAAACCGAAAATCGCGGATTATCCATTCACCACACTCCACCCACAGCTTGGTGTGGTGCGCCTTTCCATGACGGAAGAATTTATCATCGCCGATATTCCCGGACTGATCGAGGGCGCGAGTGATGGTGCGGGGCTGGGTGATCGCTTCCTCGGCCATGTCGAGCGCTGCGCGGCACTGATTCACCTGCTGGACGGGACAGAGAAGCACCTCGTCAAAAATTACCGCCTGATCCGCACCGAGCTGGAACGTTACGACGCTACACTTGCGGACAAGCCTGAAATCATCGTGCTCAATAAATGTGATGCCCTGACGCCTCAGCAGATCAGCGCCAAAAAACGTGCGCTTGAAAAAGCAGCAGGCACAGAGATATTCCTCCTCTCCGCCGTCTCCCATGACGGGTTGGAAAAACTTTTGCGTGCCGCGCAGGATCGCGTAAGGTCTCTGAAACAATCCTGACGGACATGTGAGTATGGTCTCTCCTCTCCAATCTGCGAAGCGCATTGTCGTCAAAATCGGCAGCGCCCTCCTTGTCGATAAGGAAGGCGCCAGGTTGCGCGATAGCTGGCTCGACAGTGTCAGCGCGGACATCGCAGCCTGGCACCAGTCGGGCATTGAGGTGATCATCGTTTCATCAGGTGCCATCGCCCTGGCGCGGACCCAGCTCAATATGACGGCAGCCCGCCTCAGCCTGGCGGAGAAGCAGGCCGCGGCAAGTGTCGGTCAGATTCGCCTCGCGCAAGCCTGGAGCGCTTCCCTGGCGCATCACGGCCTCACTGCCGCGCAATTGCTTCTGACGTCGGAAGACACGGAAAATCGGGAGCGTCACCTCAATGCCCGCTCGACCCTTCGGGCGCTTCTGCGCATGGGATGCGTGCCCGTCATTAATGAAAATGATGCGATCGCGTTTGAGGAAATCCGCTTCGGAGATAATGACCGCCTCGCGGCGCGAGTCGCGCAGATGGTGGATGCTGACACGCTGATCCTGCTTTCCGACATTGACGGGCTGTACACGCAGGACCCCCGCACCCATGCGGATGCCACCCATATCCCCCTTGTTGCGGAAATCGACGATGAGATTCGCGCCATGGGGGGCAGCCCCCCGCCCGGTTATTCTTCCGGCGGGATGAAGACGAAGCTGATCGCCGCGGATATTGCGACACAGGCGGGTGCCCGGATGGCCATCGCCCGCGGGAATATCGACCATCCCTTGCAAAAATTAGCGTCCGGCGCACGCGCGACATGGTTCAGCGCCCATGCAAAGGCCGGTAAAGCGCGCAAAAAATGGATTATGGGGTCGTTGCGGCCGAGCGGCACCTTCCAGATTGATGCGGGCGCCGTGCAGGCGCTTTGGAAGGGCAGTTCACTCCTCGCTGTCGGGGTGCAGAAAATTGAGGGCCAATTTCCGCGCAACGCGCTTGTGACGGTCACGGACCCGAAAGGTGCGGCAGTGGCGCGCGGCCTGACATCCTATTCATCAGAAGAAGCGCAAAGGATGGCCGGGCGGCGCAGCGCGGCTTTCCCGGATGATCTCGCGGGCACGCACCGTGACGCCCTGATCCATCGGGATGACCTCGTCATGCTGCGCAAAGTAGCATCCGGCTGAGGGCCGCTGACACGTCTCCCGCAGCAGTTTTTCTGATCACGTTGATGGCGATTTGGGCGGCCACTTTAAAGTGGGCTCCTTACGCACTTTCGGTGGCTCCGCATGGGGTGCGCCATGCGTCCCCTCACCGCGCGCGATCGGGGCGCGAGGCGTCGCACGGAGACGCCAGATATCGCCATCCTCCTCCGGCGTCGGGGGTGGCTGCGGCGCGGCACGTCGCGCGCCCCTGGTCTTCACGGCCTCTACAGGCGGGTCAAAGTGCGTCTGCTTCAGCAGATCGGCAGAGGAGAGATTTGACGGGTTATCCGCATAATCATGATAGGCTTCCGGTGGCAGGACGGGCATATTCCCCGCGTCATTATTGATGTAGCGCGCCCGCGGCATGGCGGCCTCCTGAAACGGGGCCAAAGGCGGCGCTGATGCCGCCATGGCGGGCGCGGAAGCGAGAGACACGCTGGGCCCGTCCTCCGACATGTCCGCGCCTGTGTCGCCTGCGTGCTTGACCGGCTCATCCAGCTCATCCATCGCGAGGCGGAGGGACACAATGCGGAGGTCAGCGCCGATATCCACCAATTGCCGCTCCATCACGTGCAGGCGACGGCGGATGATATTCATCAGCACCACGAAGAAGAAAAGAAGGAGGGCAATGACAAAGCCGAGTATGAGGGGCAAAGACATCATTTCCGGTAGAACTGAAGACACATCGTCCATCGAGACACCGCTCCCCTCTTCCCTGAATTTTACCCTTAACGCTTACATCCCTAAGGCATGACGATAAAGATGGAGGAGGGTTTCCTGCTCTTCCACCTCTGATGGCTCCTGCTTACGGATACGGAGGAGCTGGCGCAGCACGGGCACATCAAAACCAGCCGATTTCGCCTCGAGGAAAATATCCTTGATGTCACTCGCAAGCGCCTTACGCTCCTCCTCCAGACGTTCAACCCGATCAATGATCGATTGAAGCCGTTGGGCGGATACCATGCCGCTTTCAGCGGCGGCATCTTGCGTTGTTGTCGTATCATCCATAGATATAGGCCCTCATGATCGAATAATCTCAGGGTCGGATTATCAATCGTTCTTCCGTTTGGTCAATGGGCGATCAACGTCGCCGCCCTGTATCGATCTCCTTCCTGTCGCCGCTTCGGCATCGTGAAAAGCACGTCGAAGCGGAACGGTCTTGCAGAACGTCAGGCATCCAGGGGCGGACTTGCCGTCTCCTTTACCCTCAGCTTACGTCTGTGCATAATGGCCACGATATTTCATTTTGTTATTAAGAAAGGTGAGACCCATGTCTCGTACCGTAACCGTCAAACCATTTGATTACGTCATCTTCGGCGCAACAGGTGATTTGACTATGCGCAAACTCCTCCCCGGCTTTTATTATCGGATGCTCGCGGGACAGGTGCCGGAAGAGGCGCGCATTATTGGCACGGCGCGCTCGCCTCTGACCCGTGACGCGTATCAGGGACGTGCGCTGGAGGCCCTCAAGAAGTTTATCAAAAAAGAGGATTTCGACGACGCCAAAATTCAGCGTTTCCTGAAACTCGTCCATTATGTCAGCCTTGATGGCTCCAAACCGGAGAGTGACTGGAACAGTCTGCGCGCGCTCATTCCTCAAGACAAGGCGGATCGTGTGCGCGTCTTTTATTTCGCGACAGCGCCCAACCTCTATGGCGCGATCGCCAAAAACCTGCATGACAAGAAACTCGCCGTCGGTGACGCACGCGTCGTGCTGGAAAAGCCGATCGGCATTGATCTCGCATCCGCGAACGACATAAATGATTCGGTCGGGCAGTATTTCAAGGAAGAAAATATCTTCCGCATCGACCATTATCTCGGCAAGGAAACCGTACAGGGCGTGATTGCCCTGCGTTTCTCCAACCCGATGTTTGAAGCTGTCTGGTCATCCGACTATATCGAGTCCGTGCAGATCACCGCTGCTGAGACAGTGGGTGTCGAAGGGCGGGCCGCCTATTATGATGAGTCCGGCGCCCTGCGCGACATGATCCAGAATCATCTGCTTCAGGTGCTTGCGTTGATCGGGATGGAAAAACCAGCCTCCATGGCCGCCGATGATGTGCGCGACGCCAAGGTTGCCGTGCTTCAGGGCCTAAAGCCTTTCGACAGTAGGACGGTTGCGTCCCACGCTGTGCGCGGGCAATATGTCGCAGGGAAAATGGGTTCCGAAAATGTCCCCGGATATTTGGAGGAACTCGGCAAGGAGAGCCAGACCGAGACCTACGTCGCCCTTTGCGCCGAAATCGACTCACCGCGTTGGAAAAACGTGCCGTTCTTCATCCGCACGGCGAAAAGACTTGAGCAAAAGGTTAGTGAGGTTGTCATTACCTTCAAGCCGACGGAGTCGCGGCTTTTCCCGACGGAAGCCAAGCGCAATGTGCTGGCCATCCGTGTCCAGCCGGATGAGGGTATTTCCTGGACATTTAACGCCAAAAACCCCGTGCATAATGATTTCAGCCTCGGCCAGGCAACGATGCGCGTTGATTTCGCGCAGACTTTCCAGACGCGCTACCCTGATGCTTATGAGCGCCTGATGCTGGATGCGGTCCGGGGTGACCCGATCCTGTTTATCCGCCGGGACGAGGTTGAAGCGGCATGGACATGGCTGGCGCCATTAATGAAGGCCTGGGCTGACAAGGCAACGCCCATGGCGCATTACAAAGCCGGTAGTTGGGGACCGGATGAGGCACGCGACATGCTGAAGCGCCATCATGCCCAATGGCATGAAGATATGTCTCTCTGACTCATGACAGCGCAGAAACAGGAAGGCGCGGAGGCGCAGCCATCCGGGCCCGGCCTTTCGCGTCGGCCCCGACGGACATTGCGGCAGCATATTCTGCGCCGTCTTCTGGTCATTATCCCGGTTGCGCTGATGGCGCTTCTGGCTGCGAAAATGGGATGGCTCCCGAAAGCGGCCGATAAGGTGCAGTTCAATGATCTGGCCTGGTTTGACAACACCAAGTTGACGGAGCATCTGCGCCTGCTCGTGAAAGATCAGGGGCTGCTGGATGTACCCCGACGTTGCGTTGTCCCGATTATCAACGGGGCCGACCCCGCACATGCCACACATGTCCAGTTTCTGGTGCGTGCGACAGATGGCTGCCCCGGCATTGACGGCAAAACGGCCACGGCCTTCACGATTCTCGTGAATAAGGCGGATCGCACTTTGCAGAATGATGCGGGCAGTCCGGGGCATTATCACCCCATGCCCGCGCAGTGACGTCACCGGGCGGCGGGGACAAGGCAAACTTGTCTTGACGAAACCCCGCCCCTGCTGCACGTAAAACACGGGTCAGATGGTCAGGCGACCGCTGCACCAGCATCAAGCTGCGTGTAGAGGAAAGTCCGGGCTCCACGGAAGGACGGTGCCGGCTAACAGCCGGCGAGGGCAACCTCAGGGAAAGTGCCACAGAAATCAAACCGCTCAACGGGCCTTCGGGCTTTGGGTAAGGATGAAACGGCGCGGTAAGAGCGCACCGCTCGGGCGGCAACGTCCGGGGCATGGTAAACCCCACCGGGAGCAAGACCGAATAGGAGTGACGCGTCACGTCTGACGTGATGAAGGGCCCCTCCGCCCTGTCACTCGGGTTGGTTGCATGAGGTGCGATGTGAGTCGCGCCCAAGATGAATGGTCGCCCCGCCTCGGCGGACAGAACCCGGCTTATCGACCATCTGACCCACCGTTAATCGTTAATGCGCGCGCCTGCCCTGTCACGGTAAAACGGGAACATAATAAGAACAAATAAAAAACAAAAGAGGGTCATTCCATATTGTTGCACGGCAAATGAAACGCTTTTTTAACTCCAATAAAAACTTAAAATCTCGCGTACACCGCTGATTTTTGGCGGTTTTCTGCGGTTTTTTATTTGACTTCCCATAAAATCCCATGATATCCCACAAAATGACAAAGACACTCGTTAACTGATTTCACGGGTGTTTGATGACAGTTTTTGACGGGAGCAAGGCGGCGTGAGTGTGTTTTTAGGCACGCACCAAAACCGTTTTGACGCCAAAGGGCGTGTATCAATCCCCGCACCGTTCCGGAACGCGCTTAAGGCGCTGCAATCCGGTGACGGTGCGCTTGTGATCCTGCGCCCATCGCATTTGCATCCCTGCATTGAGGCCTGGCCCCCCGCTTCTTTCGGCGCGCTTGCCCGCCCGCTTGACGACATCGACATTTTTTCTGAGGAGCATGACGACCTCGCTGCCAGCCTCTATGCCGATGCCTATCCAATCGATTCGGATAAAGAGGGTCGCATCATCCTCCCTGACATGCTCAGGCAGCATGCGGGATTATCTGACGACGTCACTTTCATGGGCCTCGGACGCGTTTTTCAGATCTGGGAGCCGGGCGCGGCCATCAAAAGGCGGGAGGAAGCCCGTCTGCGCACCCGCACGACGTTGGCGCAGCGTTCCGCTTCATCCATCAAAGGGTCGGACGCATGATGACCCTTCCGCTTTCCCCGCGCGTCAGGATGCAGGCCAACCCGCAATCTGAAGGCCATAACCCGGTCATGCTGCGTGAGGTCCTCGCGCTGCTACAAATTCACAGTCGCGGCACGTACCTTGATGGGACGTTCGGCGGCGGCGGCTATACGCGCGCCATGATGGCGGAGGCCCCAGCCCACCTCTTCGCGCTGGATAAAGACCCTGATGCGATCACGCGCGGGCAGGCGCTGCAGGATCATTTTGCCGTCAATGATCGCAGGGCCGCGCCCACTTTTGAAATCCGCCAGGGCAATTTCCGCGATATGGCGACGCTTTTTGCCGATGTGGCGCCATTTGACGGGATCGTGCTGGATCTCGGCGTGTCATCTTTCCAGATCGACCAGGCTGAGCGCGGTTTCTCCTTCCGCCAGGATGGGCCGCTCGATATGCGCATGTCGCAATCGGGTCAGTCTGCGGCGGATCTCGTCAATCAAGCGGATGAAGCGACGCTGGCGGATATCATCTATCATTATGGTGAGGAGCGCCTCGCCCGACGTGTCGCCCGCGCGATTGTCGCGGCGCGGCAGGAAGAACCCATCCACCGAACGGGACAGCTCGCCGCGATCATCCGCAAGGTGGTGCATCCTGACCGCTCACGCATTGACCCGGCGACGCGTACTTTTCAGGCCATTCGTATCGCCGTCAATGATGAGTTGACTGATCTTGAACGCGTGCTCGAAACAGCCCCTGGATTGCTGCGGGAAGGGGGACGCCTTGTGGTGGTCACCTTCCATTCGCTGGAGGATCGCCTCGTGAAACGCGCCTTGCAGGCGGCAGCGGGTCGCGTCGCGCGCCCGTCACGTCACATGCCGGTGACTTTGGCGGAGCCGACAAATATGTATCGGCTGCCGCATGGCAAGCCGCTCACCCCTTCCGAAGACGAGATTCAACAAAACCCGCGCGCCCGAAGCGCAAAAATCAGGGTACTGGAAAAAACACGACATATTATAGAGCCACTTGAGGGCACATTATGATTCGGCCATATACGATTTTCTGCGTCCTGCTCGCCGGCGCATCCGGGCTTTTCCTTTACTCGAAGAAGCATCAAACGAATGTTCTTGACGAGAACATCCGGACCATTGTCCGCCAGACAGACGATGTCCGGCAGCAGACCGCCATGCTGCAATCCCAATGGGCGCTTCTGAACCAGCCGGACCGCCTGCAGAAATTATCTGCGCGCTTCCTGACGGATCTCACGCCGATGGCACCCACGCAATATAAGAGATTGGGCACAGCCATTGCCGCATTGCCAGCCCCCGGCAGTGCAGGGCCGCAACGTGATATGATGGTCGCAGCGGCTTCCGCCCCGTCAGACACCATGTCGGTGCAGCACGCAGCGCCCGCGCCCGCGACACAAACAAGCCAGGCCGTCAAAGCCAAGCCGACTGAAGTCATGGCCGCTGCACAGAGAGATGCGTCGCCCCACCATGTTGTGACCGACAAGCCTCATCTTTCGACGCGCCTGGCCCTGGCCACACCCCCCATGAAACATGAGGCGACACCCGCCGTGCGCGCGCACACTGACTCGCACGTGCATTACGCCACTTATCGCGGCACCCGCGCTGTAGCGACGCCCGCCGTGGCCTGGCGCCCCTCCTCAGGCGGGCGTTTGACAGCCACGAAAGCACGTTACCGTCAGCTTGGCACACATAATACGGAGTCCACTTTTGCAATGGCTGACGGTGCGTTGCCACCGCCCGCGCCGCGGCGCCCTTGACTTGTCCCACCCAGTAAGCCGTGCCCAGCCCACCTCACGATGACGGAAAACGCAGAACGCGTCTGAACCGGAGAGCGCACCGCGCCGCTGCCCCCATCGCAGCCCGGCGGGAGCCGCCTTATCTGGAGCGGATGCATATCCGTATTTTCTGGGTCGGGGTCGGGTTTACCTTCCTTTTTCTGGCGCTCTGCCTGCGCCTCCTTCTCGCCTCCATCATCAATCCGATGTTGCCGACCAACGGTGAAGCCAGTGCGCAGATCCCGATTGTGCCGGATCTGACGGAGGGCGATGACGGGCGGACAATGCCGGTCCTGCAAGTTCAGCGTGCCGCGATCACGGATCGCAATGGCCAGATCCTGGCCATGTCCCTCCCCGTCGCGCAAGTCTACGCCAACCCGCAGGAATTGATTGACCCCGCGGACACCGCAAAAAAACTCAAAACCGTTCTGCCGGATCTTGATGTGAAATCAACGGTGCAAAGGCTGCGTCAGGATAAGCAGTTTGTCTATCTTGCGCGGGACATTTCACCGTCGCAGCAACTCGCCGTCAATAATCTGGGCATCCCCGGTATTTACTTTGAAAATGGTGAGCGTCGCCATTACCCGCTCGGCCGAACAGCGGCCCAGATATTGGGTGCCGTGGATATTGATGACCATGGCGTGGCCGGTATCGAAAAATCTTTCAATGATCGCCTTTTGAAAGATCGGGCACCGATCCGCCTTTCCATCGATACAAGGGTGCAGGTCGTCACGCGCGATGTGGTCAATGAAGCGATGCATCATTTCCAGGCGAAAGGCGCTGCCGGGATCGTCATGGATGTGCGTACGGGTGAAATTATCTCCATGGTTTCCCTGCCCGATTATGACGCGAATGATTTCGGCCGCGCACCGGACGATGCCCGCTTCAACCGCGCTGTGACGGGGATGTATGAGCCGGGCTCAACCTTCAAATTGCAAGTCGCCGCGGCTGCGCTGGAACTTAAAGTCGCGCATATATGGGACCGGTTTTCAACCATCCCGATCAAGATCGGGCGCTTCACCATTCGTGACATCAAGTCAGACCATTTCGCCCCCTGGCTGGCCCTTCCTGATGTATTGGCGAAATCCTCCAACCCCGCGGCGGCCCACATCGCGCTCGATATCGGGGCGGAGAGGCAGCAATCTTGGCTGGGGCGGATGGGGTTTCTTGACCGCGTCCCCGTCGAACTCCCTGAAGCCGCCCGCCCCATCGTGCCTGCCCGCAAAAACTGGGGGATCGCGACGGTGATGACAATCGGTTTCGGTCATGGCATTGCGGAATCGCCGCTCGCCATCGTTCGCGGCACGGCGGCGACTGTGAATGGGGGCATCCTCATCACCCCGACCCTCCTCTCACACGATGAAGACCCCGACACGCTGGGTGCGGATGAAACCAGCCAGAGCACAAGCGTCGGCCTGCCGCCCGCGCGCGATGGGGATGATCGCGCCGTGACGCCGGAAGGGCGACGCGTCCTTTCTGACGGCACATCCCGCCTTCTGCGCCGCATGTTGCGCCTCGATGTGACGCAAGGCACGGCCCGGAAAGCCGAAGTGCCGGGTTATTTCGTGGGCGGCAAAACAGGCACGGCGGAAAAAATCGGCGCGAATGGGCGCTATCTCAAACACGCGAATATCTCTGCTTTCACGTCGATTTTCCCGATGAATAATCCGCGTTACGCCGTATATGTTATGCTCGATGAGCCAAAGGGCATCCCGGAAACCTATAATTTCTCAACAGCGGGCTGGAATGCGACGCCGACAGCCGGGAAGCTGATCGCGCGCATAGGCCCCATACTCGGGCTTTTCCCCGACGTGGAAAATGCCGCTAAAATCGACGCCGCCCTGGCCATGCCGCTGGAACCCGCCATTCCGCCCGGCGTGCGCCCGCTTGGGCCGGGGAATGACCCGGGCGCGGCGCGAGTCAGGAAAGCGGAGAAAAAGCCGCAGGCCACCAAAATGAAATCATCGTATCGACCCGGAAAGTAAAGGAGGGCCAATGACCATGCAATTGCAGGAGCTATTCAAACAAGCGCGCGTCACCCTGCCCTCCTCCGTCAAGCCGGAATGGGCAGGTCGGACGGTTAGCGGGGTGACGAGTGACAGCCGCCTGGCCTCCTTGAACAGTCTCTTCGTGGCGATCGACGGCGCCGCCGTTAATGGCGCAACATTTGTGCCGCAGGCCGTGGCGAAGGGGGCTGCTATCGTCATGTCCCATCACGGCCCCAATGCAGTGACCACCATCGCGGGCCGAGACATTTTGCACCTTGCCTCCGCCAACCCCCGGCGCGACCTCGCCCTCCTGGCCGCCGCATTTTATGGCGCGCAACCTGCTGAGATCGCGGCGATCACCGGCACGAATGGCAAGACAAGCACAGCGGATTTTCTGCGGCAGATCTGGATGATGCAGGGCTTTCGTTCCGCCAGTATCGGTACGCTCGGACTTGTTTCCAAGGGGTTGGATCTGCGCCTCCCTCCCCTGACAACGCCTGACCCGGTTAAGCTGGCCGAGACTTTGCACGAGCTGAAAACCCGCCGCGTGGATCACGTGGCGCTGGAAGCCTCGTCTCACGGGCTGGATCAGTTTCGCCTTGATGGCGTCAGATTGACACGCGCGGGTTTCTCCAACCTCACGCGGGACCATCTGGATTATCATCACACGCTTGACGCCTATCGCGACGCTAAATTGCGGCTTTTCCGAGAAGTCCTCCCCACGGGCGGCGTGGCGGCGATCAATGCGGATATGGATTCTGAAACGCTTGCGATATTGAAGGATATCGCGACGTCACGCGCCCTCGCGCTTCGCACAGTGGGGATGGGTGGTGAGACGCTGCGGCTTGTCAGTGCAACGCCCCTCCCGACAGGGCAGCGTCTGAAACTCTGTCTTAACGGGGAAATGCTGGATGACATCACCATCCCCCTCATCGGGCGTGTGCAGGTCGACAATATCTTGCTGGCAGCCGCTCTGGCTTGGGACGATGAAGATTCCGCCCGTCAGATCTGCCAGGGCCTGACACAATTACAAGGCGTGCGCGGACGGTGTGAGTTTGTCGCCACATCGCATCATGGTGCCTCGATATTTGTGGATTACGCCCATACGCCCGACGCGCTCGGCCACGTGCTGCAAAGCCTGCGCCCGCATGCGCGCCATCGATTGACGGTTATTTTCGGCGCGGGTGGCAATCGTGATCAGGGGAAGCGCCCCTTGATGGGTCAGATTGCCGCAAGATATGCGGATCAATGCATCGTCACCGACGATAATCCGCGTGATGAGGACCCCGCCACCATCCGCCGGGCCGTCATGCAGGGGTGCCCTGACGCCACGGAAATCGGCGACCGTCATACGGCCATCGCCCATGCCGTGCTGCATGCCGAAGCAGGCGATATCGTCGTCGTCACCGGCAAGGGGCACGAGACCGGGCAGATTATCAAAGGCGCGGTGCATCCGTTTGATGATGCCGCCGTCATTCGAGAGATTTTGACAGCCGCGCAGGGCGGTTCTGACATTGAGGCAGCAAACGGGGTGAATGCACATGACACGCCTGGTTAAGCGGCAAAAGGGAATTGAGATGACCGTTTTATGGAAAGGTGAGGAGCTGGCCAAGGCGACGGGCGCGACAAAGGCCCCTGAAATCGCCATTACCGGCATTTCCATCGACACGCGAACTTTGCAGCCCGGTGATCTCTTTATCGCCCTTGAAGGTGCGTCACATGACGGGCACGACCATGTTGCGGAGGCTTTCAGTAAGGGCGCGGCTTGCTGCATCGTGCAGCGCCCTGTCACCGCGTCCGGCCCGTTGATTGAAGTGCCGGATAGTTTGAAAGCGCTGCAAGCGCTGGGTATCTATGCGCGCAGCCGCTTCACCGGCAAAATGATCGCCATCACTGGCAGTGTCGGCAAGACAACGACAAAGAACATGCTTCATGCGGCCCTCGCGACGCAGGGCCGTACCCATGCCGCGGACAAGTCCTTCAATAATCACATCGGCGTGCCACTGACATTGGCGCGTCTGCCCCGCGATGTCGCATGGTGCATCTGTGAAATTGGCATGAACCATGCTGGTGAGATTGCGCCGCTTGCGCAGATGGCCCGCCCAGATGTCGCGATTATCACGTCCATCGGAAACAGCCATATCGGGCATCTCGGCTCACTCGAAGCGATCGTGGAGGAGAAATCCGCGCTTTTCGCCAGTCTGCGCCAGACCGGGACCGCCATCGCCCCTGACGCGGTTTTTGGCCGGGACACCCTCAAACGCACGCTTGAAGCATCCCGCGCGCGCTTTATCAGTGTCGGCACCGCGCCCACGGCGGATATGCGCCTGCTTGATCTTCAGATGTCGGCGGAGGGGAGCAGTTTCACCTTCTCCGGGCGTCACGTCGCGCTTAGTGTGCCAGGGCGGCACCTTGCGGAAGACGCCGCACTCGTCCTTGCGGGAGTGAAGTCCGTCGGTGCGGATCTGGACCTCGCCATTGCCGCCCTCGCCCGGTACAAGCCGGATGCGGGACGCGGCATGCGCCTGCCAATCCTGGATGATTCCGTTACGCTTCTGGATGAGAGCTACAACGCTTCCGGGTTATCAATGCGGGCCTCTCTCGCCACTCTTGCCCTCATGCCGGCAAAGCGGCGGATTGCCGTCCTGGGCGACATGCTTGAAATGGGTGACCACGCGCAGGAAGCCCATCTGGCGTTATTGCCGGACATTGTCGCGAGCGCTGACGCGCTTTATTGCTGCGGCGCCGCGATGAAACATGTTTTCGACCACCTCCCGGCGGGAAAAAAAGGCGCCTGGTGCGAAACCGCTGACAGGCTTGCACCGCTCTTAATCAAAGGGCTCGCCGCCGGGGATGTCGTCCTCGTTAAAGGCAGCCTCGGAAGCCGTATGCGTGATGTCGTCGACGCACTGAAAAAGCAAGGAAATCAAGGCTGATGCTTTACAGCTTGTTCGCCGTAAGTGAGAGCGGTCACGGTGGCCTGTTCAATCTCTTCCACTATCTGACGTTCCGATCCGGCGGGGCGTGTCTCACGGCGCTTGTTATCAGCCTCAGCCTCGGGCAGCCTTTCATACGCTATCTCAAACGTATTCAGCGCGACGGCCAGCCCATCCGGGAATTGGGGCCGGAACGCCATCTTACTGAAAAAGCAGGCACGCCGACGATGGGCGGCGTCATGATCTTCCTGTCTCTTATCGCCTCGACGCTCTTATGGGCTGATCTGAGAAACGGCTTCGTCTGGGCCGTTCTGTTCGTCTCCTCAGCGTTTTTCGCTGTCGGATTTGCGGATGATTATCTCAAGCTCTCCCGCCGCAACAGCCATGGCGTCTCCAAAAAAATGCGGCTGGGGTGCGAATTTCTGGCCGCACTTATCGCCGGTTACTGGTTGCAAAGCCTGATGCCGGTCGGGATGCAGAATGCTTTGGCGATACCATTCATCAAAAATCTTCTTATTCCGCTTGGCCTGGCCTTCCCCATTTTTGCCATGCTGACGATTGCAGGTTTCGGCAATGCGGTTAATTTTACGGATGGGCTCGATGGGCTGGCAATTGTGCCGACGTTGATCGCGACACTCGTCTTCGGTGTCATCACTTATCTGGTCGGTAACCATGTCTTCGCGGAATATCTCCAGATCCATTTTATCCCGGGCACAGGGGAGCTCTGTGTTTTCTGCGCCGCCCTGGTTGGGGCGGGTCTCGGATTTCTGTGGTTCAATGCCCAACCGGCCGAGGTTTTCATGGGGGATACCGGGTCCCTCCTGCTTGGCGGTGCGCTCGGCGCGATTGCTGTCGCCATCAAGCATGAAATCGTTCTTTGTATTGTTGGCGGGCTTTTTGTTGTCGAGACAATTTCCGTCGTTATTCAGGTGTTCTGGTTTAAGCGCACCGGGCGGCGCATTTTTCTGATGGCCCCGATTCACCATCATTTTGAGAAAAAAGGATGGTCCGAATCTAAAATTGTCGTCCGATTCTGGATCGTCGCTTTCGTGCTGGGGCTGATCGGTCTATCAACCCTGAAACTTCAATAGACCGTTCCAGATGACCCAGCCATTTCCCTCCACGCTCTTCAAAGACCAGCAATTTCTGGTCGTCGGTCTCGGCAGAAACGGCTTTGCCGCCGTCAATGCCCTGCTCGGGATGGGCGCGCGGGTCACGGCCTGGGATGATCGTCAGGATATCGACCGGTCATACACGCATCCCCGCCTGACATATGCGTCCCCGACCACCCTCAAAGGGTTTGACGCGCTTATTCTCTCGCCCGGCATCCCGCATCACCTCCCTAGCCCCCACCCTTTGGCGGTGCTGGCGCGGCGGGAGGGGGTTTCCATATTGTCGGATGCCGAGATGCTGTATCGGGCCGTGAAATCACAGGGCGCGAAAGCACGATTCGTTTCTGTTACCGGCACGAATGGGAAGTCGACGACGACGGCCCTCATCGCCCACATCCTCGCCCATGCCGGTTTTAAAGTGGCGGCCGGTGGCAATCTCGGCCCCGCCGCGCTCGCGCTTCCCCTTCTGGATGATCGAGGCGTCTATGTCATTGAGATGTCTTCCTACATGCTTGAGAGGCTGGACAGCTTCCATGCTGACGCGGCCTGCCTGCTGAACCTGACGCCCGACCATATGGAGCGCCACGGCGACATCCATCATTATGCCGCGGCGAAGGCGCATGTTTTTGACCATATGACGGCAGCGGATCGCCTGATTGTCAGTATTGATGACGCGGAATGTCGGGATATTTATGAGAAGCTCCGTGCGCGCGGCGCGCATCCACGCGCGCTCTCTTTGCACCAGCCCGCTGATCTGACCCCGGCCTTGCTGGATTTGTCAAAGGCACAATCTTTGCCGGGGGCGCACAACATGCAGAATGCCCTCGCCGCCTGTGAGATTTGCCGCTTCCTCGGCGTAACGGAGGAGAAAATTCTGGCGGGGCTCAACAGCTTCCCCGGCCTTCCCCATCGGCAGGAAATTGTGGCCCGCATTGATGGCGTGACTTTCATCAATGACAGCAAGGCAACAAATGCGGAGTCAGCGGCCAAGGCATTGCAATCTTATGATCGCGTCATATGGATCGCGGGAGGACAGGCCAAGGAAGGCGGGATCACGTCGCTCTCTCCCCTCTTAAATCGCGTCACAAAAGCTTTCCTCATCGGTGAGGATGCCTCGAAACTTGCCGGGACCCTTGAAGCAAACAAGGTGGCGTGGGAAAACTGCACCACGCTGGAACGCGCCGTCAGCCAGGCTTTTGCAGCGGCGAAGGCGACCCGGACGGACGTTATTTTACTATCCCCCGCCTGCGCCAGCTTCGACCAGTTCGCGCATTTTGAAGCACGCGGCACCGCATTCCGGGAACTCGCGCAATCGCTTCTTGCGCCCGCAAAATTTTCGGCATGGGCCGAAGGTGAAAAGAGCTGATATGGCCGGTCTCTCCCGCGTTGATAATTCGGCTTTCGGGCGTTGGTGGCGCAATATTGACCGCGTGACGCTTTATTGCGTCGGCGTGCTGCTGGCATTTGGTTATATCCTCGTCCTTGCCGCCAGCCCGGCTGTCGCCGTGCGCATCGGCGCATCGCGTGAGATGTTCATTCTCAAGCAGGTGATTTTTCTGGCCTTGGCCGGGATTGTGACGTTGTTTGTCTCCACCATGTCGCGTGAGGCGATTCGTAAAATGGCGCTGATCGGTGGCGGGCTCGCTTTGCTGGCCACGCTCATGACGCTCGTGCATGGGCTGGAGATCAAAGGGGCGCGGCGCTGGATTGCTCTGCCCTTCATGTCCGTTCAGCCTTCCGAGTTTCTCAAACCGTTTTTCGCGATTGTCACGGCGTGGCTGCTTGCCAAACGACGCCAAACATCGCGCGACGGTAAAATGCTGCATTTCCCCGGCATGGTCATCGCTTTCGGCGTTTATGCGGTCATTCTTTTCCTTCTCAAATCGCAACCGGATATCGGTATGCTCTCCGTCGTCACGATGGTTTTTTTTGTGCAGCTTTTCGTCGATGGATTGCCGTTGATTTTCGTCGGTGCGGGTATCGGGGCCATGATCGCCGCCTTTATCGGCGCTTTTATCGCCTTCGCCCATGTGCGCTCCCGCGTTGAACGCTTTCTGCATCCCAATCTGGGTGACCATTACCAGATCGACATGGCCCTGCGCGCTTTCGGGAATGGGGGGCTGCTGGGTCGCGGCCCGGGGGAAGGCCGCGTGAAGGATCTGCTTCCCGATGCCCATGCGGATTTCGTTTTCGCCGTTGCGGGTGAGGAATATGGCATGATCGTCTGCGCCGCCGTAATCGGCGTGTTTCTCGTGATGGTCATTCGCAGCCTGCAACGTATTCTGCGTGAGCAGGATCCGTTTGTTATCGTCGCGGTTTCAGGTCTTATTGCGGGGTTCGGCCTTCAGGCTTTCATTAATATGGGCTCAACCCTGCATCTCATCCCGACGAAAGGGATGACCTTGCCATTTATCTCCTATGGTGGCTCTTCCGCATTGTCGGTGGCGTTGACAATGGGCATGATCCTGGCTTTGACACGGCACCATGTCGGATCAGACACGAATTACCTTCCCGGCAGCGGCCCGGACATGCGGCGAAGCTGGACAAACGGCACGCGGAGGCACCTCCCGTCATGAAAAAAACAATCATCATCGCCGCAGGGGGCACAGGGGGGCACTTCTTCCCTGCGGAAGCCCTGGCCCTGGCCTTGAAACAGCGCGGCTATCATCTGGTTTTGATGACGGACTCCCGCGCCGGCCATCGTGCAACAGGGCCATTTGCCGACCAGCCGCAATATGTCCTGCGTGGGCGCGGTGTCGCGGGTAAAACACCCTGGACGAAGCTGCGCAATCTTTACGAGCTTTTCAAAGGCGTGCAGCAGGCGCGGCAGCATCTCCGGCAGTTGCGACCAGCCGCCATCATTTGTTTCGGCGGGTATCCCTCCATCCCGCCTGCGCTCGGCAATCTCAATATATTCGGGCGCAGCCGTGCGAAATTAATTTTGCATGAGGGCAACGCCCTGCTGGGCAAGGCAAACCGCCTGCTGGCCCGGCGCGCCAGCGTCATCGCCACATCATTTCCGAAAATTGAGGGCTCATTGCCATCGCGGCCCGTTATCTATACCGGGATGCCTGTGCGCCCGGAAATCGAGGCTCTTTACACGCGCCATTACGCGGATGCGCGGACAAATATCAATCTGCTCGTCTGGGGCGGCTCCCTCGGGGCGCAGGTTTTTTCAGAAATCGTGCCGGACGCGCTGAGTCGACTTCCGCAGGAGGTCCGGCATCGCCTGCATGTCACGCAGCAGACGAAGGAAGGCGACATCAGCAAAGTGCGGGAAATTTACGAGACGGCCGGGATTGAATGCACGCTGGCGCCGTTTTTTGAGGATGTTGCGGGGCTTTTAGGACGCAGCCACCTCGTGATCGGGCGCGCCGGGGGCTCATCCGTTGCAGAGCTGACCATGGCAGGATGCCCGGCCATCCTCATCCCCCTCCCCATCGCCGCTTCGGATGAGCAATCCGCCAATGCCCGGAAGTTGGAGGAAGGCGGCGCAGGCTGGTGCATCAGTCAGTCAGAACTGACCGCGGCGCATCTTGCTGAAAAAGTTGAAGCGCTTCTGACCAATATAGACCAATTGGCCGAGGCATCCAGCGCGGCCCGTCGTCTGGCAATGCCCGCCAGCGCCGAACGTCTCGCTGAGGTGGTTGCGTCTCAGATCGGGGATGCTTCGCAACATTGAATGATTTGACACTCGTTTCGAAAGCTTGTTGACATGCGCGCGCTTCCCCTCTCGATTGGCACCCTGCATTTTGTCGGTATTGGCGGCATTGGCATGTCGGGCATCGCCGAGGTTCTGCATCTGCTCGGATATAAGGTCCAGGGCTCCGACATTGCGGAAAATAACAATGTTTTGCGCCTGCGTGATCAGGGCATCCATATTGAAATCGGCCACACAGCGGAAAATCTGGGTGACGCGCAGGTTGTCGTGACATCAACCGCCGTGCGGCGGGACAATCCGGAAGTCGTCGCCGCGCGGGAGCGCCATATCCCGGTCGTGCGCCGGGCAGAGATGCTGGCGGAACTGATGCGCCTGCGCTGGTCCATCGCGATTGGCGGCACGCATGGCAAAACAACCACAACCAGCCTCGTCGCAGCGGTGCTTGAGCAGTCACGCCTTGACCCGACCGTGATCAATGGCGGGATCATCGAGGCCTATGGCACAAATACCCGCATGGGGTCCGGGGACTGGATGGTTGTCGAAGCGGATGAAAGTGACGGGTCTTTCCTCCGTCTTCCGGCTGTTATTGCTGTCGTCACAAATATGGACCCGGAACATCTCGATCATTGGGGAAATGAGGAGGCCATGCAGGCGGCCTACCATCAGTTCATTTCCAATATCCCCTTTTACGGTTTCGCCGTTTTATGCATCGATCACCCGGAGGTGCAGCGAATGATTCCGCGCCTGTCAGATCACCGCATCATCACTTATGGCTTCAGCCAGCAGGCCGATATCCGGGCCGAGAAGCTCGTTGCGGACCGCCTTGGGGCGACGTTCGAGGTGGTCGTCTCCAATCGTGCCAGCAAAGTGACGCGGCGGGCCGGGCCTTTCCGCCTGCCGATGCTGGGCCAGCATAATGTCCTGAACGCCCTCGCCGCGATCGCTGTCGCGACGGAAATGGATATCAGCGACGACACGATCCGCTCAGCCCTCGCGACCTTCCGGGGCGTCAAACGTCGTTTCACCCGGGTGGGGGAGCATAATGGCGTTTCCATTATCGATGATTACGGTCACCACCCAATTGAAATCGCGGCAGTTCTGCGCGCGGCTCGCCAGGCCGGAGCGCATCACGTTATCGCTGTCGTGCAGCCACATCGTTATTCCCGCCTCAAAGCTTTGTTCCATGAATTCTGCACCTGCATGAATGACGCCACGACCGTCATCATCGCCGATGTCTATGCCGCGAATGAACAGCCGATTGAGGGATTTGACCGTGATGCGCTGGTAGAGGGCTTGCGGGCCAGCGGGCATCATTCCGTCGTGCCGCTGCCGGGGCCGGAGCATTTGGCTGAGATGATCAATGTCATCGCCAAACCCGGTGATTTTGTCGTCTGTCTTGGCGCGGGGTCGATCACACATTGGGCCCAGGCCCTTCCATCGCAGCTTGAAGCGCTGTCTCCCAAAAAAACGATCAAGGCTGTCTCCGGATGATGGCGCGCCTTCGACAGGCCAAAGTCAGGGGCCGCCTGCAATTCGATGCGCCCCTCGGCCCGAGAAGCTGGTTCCGCACGGGGGGGAACGCTGAGGCGCTTTTCACCCCGGCGGATCGTGAGGATCTTGCCCAGCTCCTCCGACAGCTTGACCCGCGCATGCTGGTCACCGTGCTCGGAGCGTGCTCCAACGTGATTATACGCGATGGCGGCATTAAGGGGCTCGTCATCCGTCTTGGGGGCGCGTTCGCGCAAGTGATGCGCCAGGGTGATGATGTGATTGCAGGCGCGGCCGCTCTCGACACGACAGTCTCCGAGCAGGCTGCCGCCTGGGGGCTTTCGGGAATGGAATTCATGATCGGCATACCGGGCGCCATTGGCGGTGCCGTCATCATGAATGCCGGCGCGCACGGTTCCGACACAAGTAAGGTTCTGAGCTGGGCGGAGATCATGGACCGGCGGGGCCATGTTCAGCGGTTAGGCCATGCTGACCTCAAATTCTCATATCGCCACGCGACATTGCCGGAAGGGGCCATCGTGCTGCGCGTCGCCCTGAACGGCAAGCCCGCGGAGCCCGTCAAGATCCGCGCCCACATGGCTGAGATCAAAGCGCAACGCGATGAAAGTCAGCCCGTGCGGGCGCGAACGGGCGGGTCAACCTTCCGCAATCCGACAGGCCAGAAGGCCTGGGCGTTGATTGACGCGGCGGGGTGCCGGGGCCTTCGGCACGGGGGCGCGCAGGTCAGTGAAAAACATTGTAACTTTCTCCTTAACCTCGGTGACGCTACCAGTGCGGACCTTGAAGCGCTTGGCGAGACGGTGCGACAGAAAGTCCTGAAACATGCGCAGGTACAGTTGGACTGGGAAATTAAAAGATTGGGAGAAACGCGATGAGCCTTCACGTCGCGATCCTGCATGGTGGCATCAGCCATGAGCGAGATGTCAGCCTGAGAGGCGGCCGCGCCGTGGCGGACGGCCTGCAAGCACATGGTTATGCCACGACCCTGATTGATGTCGGTGCAGATATTGCCGCCATGATCCAGGAAATTCGGGCCTGCACGCCGGATGTGGTCTTCAATAACCTTCATGGCCCACTCGGGGAGGATGGCGCCATTCAGGGCGTGTTGGAATGGCTGGACCTGCCTTACACGCATTGCGACATACGCACCTCCTCTCTCGCCATGAATAAAGTCGCCTCGCGCCAGATTTTCGCGGCGGCTGGCATCCCCATCGCACCGGGCAAACTCCTCACCCCGGCAGAACTTGCCGCCGCACATCCGTTCGAAACGCCTTATGTTGTCAAACCCGTCGCGGAAGGCTCGTCTTTCGGGGTGCATGTCATCAAAGGTGATGATGCAGCGACACAGCGACGGGATATTGCGTCTGGCTGGGCCTACGGTGACATCCTTCTGGCTGAAGCCTTCATCCCAGGGCGGGAATTGACTGTCAGCGTGCTGGGCGAGCGCCCCCTCACCGTCACGGATATTGTGGCTGAGTCCGCGCAGGACGGGTTTTACAATTACCACGCCAAATATGCTGCCGGTGGATCACGGCACAGTTTGCCAGCCGACATACCCGGGCGGATTTTTGAGGATGCGCTGCGCTATGCTCGAGAGGCCCACGCGGCTCTGGGCTGCCGCGGCGCCACGCGCGCGGACTTCCGATATGATGAGTCGCGGTCGGAAAGCGGACTGGTCATTCTTGAAGTCAACACGCAACCGGGCATGACCCCGACCTCGTTATTGCCCGAGCAGGCGGCCCATTGCGGGATGGATTTTTCCCAACTTTGCGACTGGATCGTGCAGGAGGCCTGGGGTCGACGCAAGGTGCGGGGATGACAAGGGCTCGATCAGAGAGAAAGCCGCCGGCACGCGACGTCTATCTTCAGGACCGCCCCTCCCGCATCGCGATGTTTCTGCGGCGCGTCCGGCGCACCGCGCCGCAGATTATCTTTGTGACACTCCTCGTCGCGGTGCTGGGCGGGTGCGGTTACCTTTTTTTTCAGCAGATTTCACAATCGCGGAACGATATTTTCAGATCCTGGTTGGAGGACCATACTTTATTACCCATCAACCACATCGATATTATTGGTGCGCGACTGACATCGCGGGCGGAGGTGGAAAAAGCTTTGGGCGCAGCGCGCGGGAAACCCATTTTCAGTTTTGCAATTGCGGACGCGCAGAAACGTCTGAGTGCGTTGCTGTTTGTCTCAAATGTCACGGTTCAGCGGCGTATGCCCGATACAGTGCGCATCGTGCTTGAGGAACGTGACCCGCTGGCCATCTGGCAGATCAAAGGCAAATTTATGCTGATCAACCGGGATGGGGAGCAGATTGCCGATGCATTCGGGCTGCGTGATCACGTCCGGGCTTTTATGTCGCTTCCGCTTGTGGTGGGTGACGGGGCGGATAAGGCGGCGCCGGATTTCCTCGCCGCTTTAGCCGACGCGCCGGTCGTCCGGCCTTTTGTCGCCGCCTCCATCCGGGTGGGGCATCGTCGTTGGACGCTTCTGCTGAAGGATGGCACGCAGATTTATCTCCCCGAAGGGCATGAGCGGGAAGCGTTGGAGCGCCTGACAAGCTATCAGCAGAAATTTCGCCTGCTAGAACGCCCCGTCCCCCTTATCGATATGCGTCTCCCTGATCGCATGGTGATCCGCCTGCCGCCTTCTCAATCTGTCAGCAATAATGCGGCGCAGGATCTCCTCAAAGCGCAACATGCAGCCCCCGGAAAAGCGCCGTCCGATGGCCATCCGCCGGATAAGTCCCCACATGGAGACAATGTTCCGACACCGCCCCGCGCGCCGCCTTTTTCGGGCCGCACGCTTCCTCTCCCTTTGACGCCCTGACGAGACTGGCTGAGCGCGACGCAACATCATGACAGATAATCCGCAGAAACCCGTGATGCTTTCAAACCGCACCGCCGTACCGCCGGAGGAGCGCTCAATCGCGCGCAAATCGTCAGGCCGCGCTGAAAGCGAAATCCTGTCATTGCCTCCTTTGGATGAGCCACCGCCGCCACGCTACGTTCGCCCTGGCGTTTTCGGCGTGCTGGATATCGGCTCCACAAAAATGACATGTCTGATCGGGCGTGCGGAAACAAATGGTATGTTACGCATCCTCGGCTATGGATGGCGGCGATCCCACGGTATCCGAAATGGCACGGTCATTGATTTTGCGGAGGCAGAGCGCGCCATTCGTGCCACGGTGGGCCAGGCGGAAGAGGCTGCTGATCGCCGCCTCGATGAAGTTACCATCAATCTCTCCTGCGGGCAGCCGACCAGCAACCTTTATAACGCGCGCATGCCGATTGGCGGGCGGGAAGTCACGGAAGCGGATATGGAGCGCGTCGTGGCGGAAGGGCAGATGCGCGCCGTGGCGGAGGGGCGCAGCGTCATACACACCATGCCGATCGGCTTTATCGTCGATGATATTGGCGGGCTCGTTGACCCGCGCGGACAGCTTTGTGAGCAATTGACGGCGCGGCTGCACGTGGTCGACGCTGCCTCCAACGCGCTGGCGACCCTGACTTCCGCCGTCTCACGTGCGGAACTCAAAGTGCGCAATTTTGTCTCTGCGCCTTTCGCCTCCGGTCTGGCTGTTCTCGCGGAGGATGAGCGTGACCTCGGCGCGACCGTGATCGATATGGGGGGTGGGACGACATCCATCGCCGTATTTGGTGAGGGCGCATTGCTGCATACGAGTTTCATCCCGGTAGGGGGGCTGCATGTCACGCGCGATCTGGCGGGTTACCTCTCCGTCTCCCTGGATGAGGCGGAGCGTCTCAAAACGAAATATGGCGCGGCCGATGTCGCGATTGAAGACTCGCGGGATACATTTCCGGTTCAGTTGATCGGGGAGCGCACGGGCTCCCTCAATCGCGTCTCACGCGCGCGCCTCGTCACCGCCATCCGGCCGCGGATTGAAGAAACGCTGGAACTGGTGCGTGACCGCCTCGCGGAGGCCGGTTTCGGCCGCGCCTCGCGAGAGCGGGTGGTGATCACGGGCGGGGCCTCCCTTCTCGAAGGGCTGGGCCTGACCGCCGCGCGCATCCTCAATCGACCGGTTCGACTGGGACGCCCCATGCATATTTCCGGCCTGCCGGAAACGGGCGCAAATGCCGCCGGGTTCGCCACGGCGTCAGGCTTATTGGCCTGGGCGACGGGGGCGGATGCAAATTTCAAGGACGCTTATTCACCTGAGCCGCGAACTCAGCACGCTCTGTTGCGCTTCATTCAAAGATTACGAGGATGACTCAGGTCCGCGAGGTGAGTCATTTATTGGCAAACTTCATGCGTGCGGCGCGCCCCACAGGGCGATAAACCACACGCGCAGGGTAGACAGGCCCGCCACGCCTTGCCTGCTTGATGGAATGGGAGTTTACTATTGGAACACCTTTTAAAGCCTTTTCAAGTAAGCAGGACCTTTTATAAATGGTCTGACTGGCCTCAAAGATTTGACGCGAGTGCGCGCGAGGATGCGCTCCCCGCCAAATATTGATAGTTCGCAAACCCGATTCTGGCTCTGGATTCCAAATGACGCTCAATCTCACCGCCCCGCAATTCACCCATTCCGATTTTTCTCCCAAAATCACGGTTATTGGCGTCGGCGGCGGCGGGATGAATGCCGTCAATAACATGATCGAGATGCAACTACAGGGTGTCGAATTTGTGGTTGCCAACACGGACGCCCAGGCTCTGGCCAATGCCAAGGCGGAGCGACGGGTGCAATTAGGGCCACATTTGACACAGGGCCTCGGCGCGGGCGCAAAGCCGGAAATCGGGCGCGCCGCAGCGGAGGAAGCCGCGGATGAGATCACCCGCCACATTGAGGGTGCCCACATGATTTTCGTGACGGCCGGTATGGGTGGCGGCACAGGGACAGGCGCCGCCCCGGTCATCGCGAAAATGGCGCGTGAGCGCAAAATACTGACGGTCGGGGTTGTCAGCACGCCTTTCGCTTTTGAAGGACAGAAACGTAAGGTCCTGGCTGATGCCGGGGTTGCTGAATTGCAGCAATATGTCGATACGCTGATCGTCATTCCCAATCAAAATCTCTTCCGCATGGCGTCTGAGCGCACAACATTGCGCGAAGCCTTTAAGATGGCGGATAAAGTGCTTTATATGGGCGTGCGCGGCGTGACGGATCTGATGCTGGCGCCGGGACTCATTAATCTTGACTTCGCCGATATCCGCACGGTCATGGCTGAAATGGGCAAGGCCATGATGGGGACAGGTGAGGCAGAGGGTGAAGACCGCGCCCTGATGGCGGCAAATGATGCGATCTCCAACCCGCTTCTTGATGATACATCGATGGCCGGGGCGCGCGGGCTGCTGATCAACATCACAGGCGGCGACGATATGACGCTTTATGAAGTCGATCAGGCGGCGGAGCGCATCCGGCAGGAAGTCGCCGAGGATGCGACGATCATCTGGGGGTCCGCCATTGATCCGGAGTTAAATGGCCGCATCCGCGTTTCCGTCGTTGCAACCGGTATTGACGCCGCCAAGGCCGCCGCCGCGATGGAGGCTGCGCGCGCCGCAGAGGCTGAGAAAGCTGCCTCCCAGGCGCAGTCAGATGCGGGCGCGAGCGATGAGAAGCGCGACGCCACCTCAGAGCGTGATATCTCCGGAGGCGCAAGCGTCACCCCCCCGCCATCCGCGTCTCAGGAGGCACCGCGCACTGCCGCCGCACCGATGCGCCCGACTGAGCCGGTGCGTGCGCCCTCCCCGCGTTCCGGGCTTTTCTCCGGGGCGCAGCCGGCGCCTGAGCCCCCGCATTCCCGCGGATTCATGGGTCTGGTAACCGGTGTCCTGCGGGGAAGACCAGCCCCGAACGGTGCGTCGGACGCAACGCCTGTCCGCGCGGAGCCAACGATCGTGGAGCGCGCCGATTTCAAACCGGGTCAGGCGCAGCTTGATCCGAATGATGATGAAGCGCTCGATATCCCCGCTTTCCTCCGCCGGGATCGTTGAAGCAGCCTTAGGGAGGGCCGGACGCGTTCTGACACGTGAAAGGCCCTCTCTCACCCTGGAAGCCATTGAGAAAATGGTTTCAAATCCCCCGGCAACGTAACATTTGGCAACAAAGCTTGACTGGCATGCGCCATTCTCCCGGCGTAAAAGAAAGACTGCGCCCCGGCGCATCAACTACTCCTGAGGGGAATGTCATGCACGGTCTGGCCGGTTCGCCACCTGAGGAAGCACGCGATCTCGACGCGCCGCTCTCCCCCGCAAACCGTCATGGTCACGGGCAGGGTCATCTTTCCCTTCGCTATCAGACGAGTTTCGCCAATCCCATTCATTGCCGCGGCGTCGCGCTTCATTCGGGGCATGAGGTCAATCTTGCGCTTTTGCCGGCACCGGCGGGCTTCGGCATCTGCTTTCAGCGTACGGATCTACCGGGCTCCCCGCTTATCCCCGCGCTTTATGACCATGTGATCGACACGCGCCTCAGCACCGTCATCGGGGTTGCGGATGCGCCGCACATACGCGTTGCCACGATTGAACATCTTATGGCGGCGCTTCATGCCAATCACATCACAAATGCGCTGATCACGCTCGATGGACCGGAAACACCGGTTTTTGATGGCTCCTCCGCCGCGTTTGATTTTCTCATCCGGTGTGCGGGGCGACAAAATCTTGGCGCACCCTGCCCGATTATTTCCGTCAAACGTGTCGTGCGTGTCACGGGATTGCACGGTGCATTCGCTGAGTTGCGCCCGCAGGAAGGCGCTTTCAGCCTGAGCGTCTCAATTGATTTCTCCGCGCAGGCGATCGGATTTCAGCATCGGGACATCACTTTGTCAGAGGCCATTTTCCGCCGCGACATTTGTGAGAGCCGCACTTTTGTCAATATGAAGGAAATCGAGGCGCTGCGTAAAGCCGGGCTGGCGAAAGGCGGTTCCCTCGATAATGCTGTTGTGGTCGATGGCGCCAAAATCCTCAATGAAGGGGGTTTTCGATATCAGGATGAATGCGCCCGACATAAAATCCTCGATGCGATCGGGGACATGTATCTCACAGGCGCTCCGATTGAGGGGCAATTCGTCGGATATAAATGCGGGCACGACATCAATAACCGGCTCCTTCGTGCCGTTTTCGCCGACAAGGCCAATTGGCGTGCGATATCGCCCCTTCATGGCGTCAATGCACCCCTCCACGCCGTCGCCTAGTTTTCATTGCGTGTTGGGGCTTCCGCAATAGCGGAGGCATGCTATAAGATTTCAGATCACCGGAAGAGTCGGCATGCACGTGAAAATCGATTTTGAATTTCGAAGCGCCAAGCGGGCGCGCTCCAGCGTTGTGACCTGTTCCGTCCTGAGTGCCCTCGCCCTTGTGGCGTGCGCTCACCATGACGACACACCTGCCCCGAAAACGGTCGGCAGCCCGGAAACACTCTATAATTACGGTATCGATGCCCTGCATGCCGGTCGCTACAAGCTGGCGAGTGAGCAATTCGAAACCTTGCAGCAAAACTACCCTTATTCAGGCTATGTCGGTAATGCCGAGTTGATGGAGGGTTATGCCTTCTATCTGCAGAACGCCTACCCGCAGGCGGTTCAGCAGCTTGAGCGCTACCTTCTCCTTCACCCCACCAGTCCGGACGCCGCTTACGCCTATTATCTGCGCGCGCTCTGTTTCTTTGAAGAAATCGGCACGGTGGATCGTGACCAGCAGGGGACGCTTGAGGCGCTCGGCGCTTTGCAGGAGGTCGTAACACGCTACCCCGAGACGGCCTATGCACGCGATGCGCGGCTCAAGATCGATCTGTGCCGTGATCACCTTGCGGGCAAGGAAATGCTTGTCGGGCGTTTTTACCAGAAGCAACGTAATTACGAGTCTGCAATCGGGCGTTATCAGCGCGTCGTCGATGATTTCCAGACGACGAATCACGTGCCTGAAGCTTTAGAACGACTGGTGGAGGTCAATCTCCAGCTCGGCTTAACGGATGATGCGCGCAAGGCGGCCTCCGTCCTCGGCTATAACTACCCGCGCAGCCGATGGTATGAGCGCGCTTATGACACATTGCGTTATAACGGCCTGATCACGAAAGAGGGCTCTGTCCCCCCGAAAATAGAACGTCCGAACTTCTTCAAGCGTGCATGGAACTGGATTTTTTAAAACGGTTCCTCCTCCCGATGCGTATGAAAGTCGAGGGGCGCGCCGCCCATGCGCGCGCAAGGGATAAGGATCGGCTTTCGTGCTGACGCAAGTTTCCATTCGCGACGTTGTCCTTATCGAAAAGCTTGATCTGAAATTTGCAAATGGTTTGACGGTATTTACCGGCGAGACGGGCGCGGGCAAGTCAATCCTGCTTGACAGTCTCGGCCTCGCTTTGGGTGATCGAGCACGGGCGGGGCTGGTGCGCCACGGTGCAGCGCAGGCTTCCGTCTCCGCGACGTTTGAAATCCACGAATCGCACCCCGCCTTCACTCTGCTTCAGGAACATGGCGTGGATGTTGCCCCGGATGAAGAGCCTCTTATCCTCCGACGCGTCGTCTCCAAAGATGGCAAATCCCGCGCCTTCATCTCTGACCGGGCCGTGAGCAGCGCTCTGTTAAAGCGGCTTGGCGCGCTTCTTGTTGAAATTCAGGGCCAGCATGAGCAGATCACCCTGACCGATACCTCCCTGCATCGCGACCTTCTCGATCAATTCCGTATCCCGACAGATCTGCTGACGCAGGTTGCGGCTGGTTACCATGCCTATCAAGCCGCGCAATCCGCCGCGCAGACTGCGGAGGCTGGCCTGAAAGCCGCGCGGGAGGAAGAGGAATGGTTGAGACAGTCCGTGAGTGACCTCGCCACCCTCGCCCCTCAGGAAGCTGAGGAGGATGAACTCGTCACGCAAAGGACAAATCTACAGCGCGAAGAAAGACAGATCGAGGCCGTCAATGCCGCCCTTGCGGAGCTTAACCCGCGCGATCGCCGCAGTCACAGCCCCGCCACCGCCCTGCGCGCAGCCAGTCGCGCCCTCTCCCGCCTAGCCGTGCCGGAGAGCGAAGCGGCCTCACCGCGTCTGGCACAAGGGCAGGATGTCATGGTCGCGCTGGAAAAAGCGGAGGAGGCCGTGGCCGAGGTGGAAACCCTCCTCTCCCGCCTCGCGCAGGAGAGTGAGCTTGATACGGCGCAGTTGGAAGCCACGGAGGAACGTCTTTTCGCCCTGCGCGCGGCGGCACGCAAACATCACATATCGGTCGCGGCGCTACCGCAATTTCTCGCTGATTTACAGGCGCGGCTCAGCACGCTTGATATCGGGGAGTTGGAACTGACCCGGTTGCATCAGAATGTGCGGGAGACGCGGCAAGCTTTTGATGACGCCGCCGCCATATTGTCGGGGGCCCGTCAGAAAGCCGCCCTTGCGCTTAAATCCGCCATTGAGACCGAGTTTCGCCCCCTTAAGCTTGAGCGCGCACGTTTCGAAGTCGCGATCCTGCCCCTCCCTGAAGCGGAATGGAGCGCGCGCGGTAAAGAGCGTGTTTCGTTTCTGATCGCGACAAATCCGGGCCAGACACCCAGCCCGATGGGGAAGGTCGCTTCCGGGGGTGAACTCTCCCGTATTATGCTGGCCCTGAAAGTGGTGCTTGCGGCACGTTCGGACATGACAACGCTGGTATTTGATGAAGTCGATGCCGGGGTCGGCGGTGCCACTGCCGCCGCGATCGGGGAGAGGCTGGGTGATATCGCGAAAAACGTTCAGGTCTTCTCCGTCACGCATAGCCCGCAGATTGCCGCGAAAGCGGATCACCATTTTCGCATCGTGAAAAATGTCGTGAAGGATCGGACGGGAACCATGGCGCACCGCCTCCATCCGGAAGAACGTCGCGAGGAGCTGGCACGTATGCTTGCCGGTGAGAAAGTGACCGAGGCCGCCCGCGGGGCTGCCGATAGTTTATTGGGACAGGGTAAATGACGCCGGAGAAAGCACGCGAAGAATATGCGCGGCTCGAACAGCAACTCGAAGAATGGAACCACGCCTATTATCAGGAAGACGCACCGGTCGTTGATGACGCCACATACGATACCGCGCGGCGGAGAGCCCTCGAAATAGAGGCGGCCTATCCGGAATTCTGCAAGCCGGACCGCGTGACGCAACGCGTCGGCGCGCCGGTTTCCAGCGGGTTTCGTAAGTCAGAACATCGCGTGCCCATGTTGTCACTCGATAATGTCTTCAATCTGGCGGAATTTGAGCAGTTTCTGGAGCGCATCAATCGCTTTCTGGGGCTTTCTGAGGAGGATTTCCGCGGCCTGCAATTTGTTGCAGAGCCCAAAATTGACGGCCTCTCCATCAATCTGACGTACGTCAACCGTCAACTCACCATCGGCGCCACGCGCGGCGATGGGACGGTTGGTGAGAATGTGACGGAAAATATCCGCACGATTGATCAGATCCCGACCACCCTCCCCGATGACGCCCCGGATGAGATTGAGATTCGCGGCGAAGTTTTTATGCGTAAAGATGATTTCCTCGCACTGAACGAAGCCATGCAGGCGGCGGCGCAACGCCCCTTCGCCAATCCGCGCAATGCCGCAGCCGGCTCCCTCCGTCAGCTCGACTCAAAAGTCACGCGGGAGCGCTCATTGTCCTTCTTCGCTTATGCGCAGGGCTTTGCTTCATCGCCCGTCGCGGCGACGCATTGGGACTATCTTGAAAAATTGCAGAAATGGGGTTTTGACGTCAATCCCTTGCGGATGCGCCTGTCACACCCATCCGACGTCGCGGCGGAAGTGGATCAAATCGGACAGGCGCGCGCCACCCTGCCCTACGACATTGATGGCGTCGTCATTAAACTGGATGATCTCACCCTGCAGAACCGGCTGGGCTTTGTCGGCCGGGCGCCACGCTGGGCCACAGCGTGGAAATTTCCGGCAGAGCAGGCTGTGACACGTCTTAACACGATCGAGATCCAGGTGGGCCGAACCGGCGCACTGACACCGACCGCACATCTCGCGCCCGTCAATGTTGGCGGCGTCATTGTGTCACGCGCGACATTGCATAATGAGCAGGAAATTGAGCGTAAGGATGTGCGACCCGGTGACCTTGTGCGCATTGAGCGCGCGGGCGATGTCATCCCGAAGATCGTCGCGCGTGTAGAGGAGGATCGTGCGCGTGGTGAGAAATTTGTCTTCCCGACTCATTGCCCGGTTTGCGGTGCGTTGGCTGAGCGCGCTGAGGGCGAAGCCGTGCTGCGTTGCACGGGGGGGCTGACCTGCAGGGCGCAGATCATTGAACGCCTCATTCATTTTGTCTCCCGCACCGCGATGGATATTGAGGGGTTGGGGACACGCAGCATTCACGAGCTGTTTGAGCTGGGCTTGATTGAGAAGCCCGGCGATATTTTCAGGCTCGCGCAGCATCGCGATCAGATCGTTGCGCTTGAGGGCTGGGGCGACCTCTCCGCTGATAATCTCTTCCGGGCGATTGACGCACGACGAGTCATCCCTTTTGCGCGATTTATGTACGCATTGGGCATCCGGCGCATCGGCGTGCGCAATGCGCAACTGATCGCTCGCCATTATCGGGATTATGAAACATGGCGTCAGGCGATGAAGGAAGCCGCCATAATCGGGTCGGATGCGCGCCTGGCGTTGGGCTCTATTGTGGGGATCGGCACCGCAATTGCGTTGGAGTTGGTCAATTTCTTCACGGAGCCACGCAATCTGGAGACGATTGAGGATTTAAGGGCGCAACTTGACATCACGCCAGCCGCGGAAAAGCAGGAAGGCCCTTTTTCAGGCAAGACGATTGTCTTTACCGGCACGTTGACGACATTGACACGCCCGGAGGCCAAGGCCATTGCGGAGCGCCTGGGCGCGCAAGTGTCAGACAGTGTCTCAAGCAAAACACACCTTGTTGTAACAGGTGAAAAAGCCGGTTCCAAAGCTAAAAAAGCGCAGGAACTTGGTATCGAGCAAATCGATGAAGTTGAATGGCGTCGCCGTGCAGGATTATGAAATATGCGTTTTATCTTGGCAGCGTCACAATTCGAAGGCTAGAATGTGACCCTATGCGATGTACACTTAACCTGAGCGTAAGGATATTTTGATGACGCTGTTTCTATTCGGAGCCGCGTCAATGCTTGCCTTGATCGCTGTCTCTATATTCATCTCCCTGTCGGAGATTTCTTTTGCCGCAGCACGGGAGATGCGCCTGCGTTCCCTTGCGGAACAGGGCGATGGCCGGGCGCAGACCTTCCTGAAATTGCGGCGCAATAGCGGGCAGGTCATTACCGTTTTACAGATCTGCCTCAATGCTGTCGGCGTTCTGGGCGGTGTGGTGTCGAGTGAACTCCTGACGCCAGCCTTCGCCAGTGTCTTCATGCAATTGGGCGTGACCAACGACATCAGCACCAAAAGCGCAGCGGCCCTATCGTTCGTGCTTGTCACCGGGTTATTTGTGCTCTTCGCGGATCTGCTGCCGAAACGCGTAGCGATAAATGACCCGGATCGAATCGCTCTGCGCATGGGTGTATTTCTCACGCTCGCGCTGAAGCTGCTTTACCCCGCTGTCTGGCTTTTCACGAAAATCTCCGACTTTCTGCTCAATCTGCTGCGCATTCCCGCCGCCTCCACCGTCCAGAATGTGACGGAGGAGGATCTCAACGCCATCCTCGCTGCGGGGACCGCGTCAGGCGCTCTGCTGAAGCAGGAGCATCAATTGATCCAGAATGTCCTGGCATTGCAGGATCGCTCCGTCACGTCGGCTATGACGCCTCGGGATGAAATTGTCTTCCTCGATGTGAATGAGGGCATTGAGAGGCAGCGCGACAAGGTACGCGCCAAACCTTACTCCCTCTACCCTGTCTGTCGCGGCGGACTGGATCACATTATCGGCTCCGTCCGCGCGGAGGATATCCTTGCGGCCGCCGTCGATGAATCGCCTCTGAAGAAAAACGGCACGGAGAAGTCGGATCTTCTGTCAAATCTGCGACGTGACGTTTTAACATTGCCGGAGACGTTGAATCTCTGGGACACGCTCGCACAATTTGATGCTCATAATGCGGGATTTGCGCTGATCGTCAATGAATACGGCCTGATTGTCGGGCTGATCACATTCAAAGACATTACGGGCGCGTTGATGGACGGGCTTGCCAGCCCGTTTGAAGAGCAGGCCATCGTGCGGCGCGATGCGCATTCCTGGCTTATCGATGGCGCGGCCCCTATTGGCGATGTCTTTCGTGAACTCGATATTAATGGCATGGATGATGATCGGGAACTGTTTGACACGATTGGCGGATTTGTCATGCATCGCCTCCGCCGCATGGCGCGCAAGGCGGACCATATTGAGGCGGCAGGCTTCCGCTTTGAAGTCGTGAGTGTTGATGGGTTCCGCATTAATCAGCTTCTCGTGTCACGTGCGCCGAACAGCTCTGACGCGACAGCCTCGACTTACTGAGAAATCTTCAAACTGCACAATATTGAGGGCCTCAAGTGTGGGCGGACGCGTCAAAGGCCGTGCGCCCAGGAACCCTGCTGACGGCGGCGATTCCTGTTTTATCTCACGCCGAAAACCCGCGCCGACGCACTGGATCACGAATTGACACAAAAAAAAATCTAATGAGTTTAATAATCAAACCACATTTAAATAAGTTGTAAACTATTTTCCACTTCCATCAGAGGTTTCGATAGGAAATAGTTTCTCCGCGCGGATTTGAAATCTGACGATGCGAATGAGGTTAAATCTTGACAACAGCCACGCAGCCCACGCCTTCCCAACCGAGGGTCGTTGTCCTCATACCGTGTTATAATGAAGAAATTACGATCGGTACGGTCGTCAGGGATTTCAAAGAAGCCCTGCCGGACGCGGATATTTACGTCTACGACAATAATTCGACTGACAAGACAATAGAAGTCGCGAGGGCAACGGGCGCGATTGTTCGGTCAGAGAGGCTCCAGGGCAAGGGGCATGTCATCAGGCGCATGTTCGCTGACATTGATGCGGATTATTACATTCTCGTGGATGGTGATGCCACATATGAGGCGGCCAGCGCGCCGATCATGTTGCAGAAGGCGATGCGTGAGGGCCTGGATATGGTCAATGGCGCGCGCGTCACGGATCGCAAGGCGGCCTATCGGTCGGGACATGTATTGGGCAATAAAATTCTGACCGCGATGGTCACGACGGTTTTTGGCCGACGCCTGTCCGATATGCTTTCGGGATATCGTGTTTTTTCAAACCGCTTCGTTAAATCCTTCCCCGCTCTGGCTGGGGGGTTCGAGACGGAGACCGAATTTACAGTTTATGCGCTGGAGTTGGGCATGCCGATCGGAGAAGTTCCAACGCGGTACGTTGAACGCCCCCCAGGTTCAATTTCAAAGTTAAGGACTTATACTGACGGCATCATCATCCTCAAGACAATCGTCAATTTGTGTAAGCAGGAAAGACCGCTCATTTTCTTTTCTCTTCTGGCTCTTATTTTTGCACTGATCGGACTCGTCTTCGGTGCGCCCATCATTTATACTTATTTTAAGACGGGATTCGTTTTACGTTTTCCTTCGGCTCTTCTGGCAACAGGGTTTGAGATTATGGCAGCCTTATCCATGACCTGCGCCCTTATTCTGGATAGTGTGGCCCTGGCACGTCAGGAGCAGAAGCGCACGCGCTACCTTTCCCTTCCCGGACCGGCATGGATGGATAAATGATCAAGCCATACCGTCGATAACCCGCGCCATTCAATCGCAAGATTTGATTATCGCATTTTGGTGGGACATTGATGAAGCTTTCTCCTCAAATCACGCTTTATGGCGTTCTGACAGCTTGCTTTCTCCTCTTATTCTGTTTCGCCGAACTCCCATTTATGGAGCCGGATTCCGGCAATCACTTCAGGCGCGCCTTTCAAATCGCGCATGGCCAGCTCATCGGTAAAAAAGTCAGTCCGGTGAGCAGTGGCGGGGAGAGCCTCAAAAATTTTGAGGAAGATCAGGCCGCTTACTTCCCCGGATTTTTCGACCGACATTGGAAAGTGCCTGCAGGCGCCCACGTCAAGGCGCAAAAAGATACGATCAACGGCCCTACCGAATACAGCCAATTTTCAAACACTGTCATCTATGAGCCGATTTTCTACCTGCCAGATGCGGTCGCGATCAACATTGCACGGATTTTTGACTTTTCAGTCTTTGATACGATGCATCTGATGAGGGTCCTGACGGCGATCACATCATTCATCATCACACTCATCGCCCTCATGATTGTCCCTGCCAATCGGCGATTTCTCCTCCTCTTCGTTGTAAGTATCCCGGAGGTGTTGCTCTCTTATGCCTCCATTTCCTACGATGCGCTGCTCATCGCCTTTTCCGTGCTTGCTTCCGCCGCATTGTGCAAAGCTTATGAAGCCGAGACATATGAGACGAAACGTGCGGGGCTGATCCTGTTTTTTGCGGTATCCTCCATTATTGTGGCGTCGAAACCGCCTTACGTGTCCATCCTCCTATTTCCCGTTCTGACAACGCCTCTCCTTGCCCTGCCATTCAGGAAAATCCTCGGATGGACGGCCTTATCCTTTCTGCCGACAATATTCTGGGGTGCAATCGGCATTCGTCCTGTCATCACGCCGACATGGGTCGGGCGATCAGACGTAACCGGACAAATTGCCTATCTCCTCCATCATCCCTTCCAGATTTTCAGCATTACTTACAATACGGTAACTCGACATGGCGCGGCCCTGCTGGCGCAATCCATTGGCACGATCCGCTGGTATGGTGCCTGGCTGCCGATATCCTATTACATCTTTGTGGGCATCGCATTTCTGCTGCTTCTCATCGCTTTTGTCGCGCTTATTGTCAGGTCGCGGGGCAGAAGAGTGCCGCTCATCCTGATGTTCCTGAATTTTCCGCTCTGCGCTTTTCTCGTGAGCCTGTCTATTTACCTCACCTGGGATGGGGTCGGTGACGACAACATATGGGGCATTAATGGCCGGTATTTCACGGCCATCATGGTGTTCGTGCCGATCCTGTTTTTCCTGAATGGGGAGTTTTCCGCTTACCTCAAGCGCGCAGAAAAAATCGTCACATATATTTTCCTACCCGTTTCGCTGCTTATTACACTCTGGACGCTTGTTTCACTGAATTACGCTCTGCCGATTTAAGGGCGCTCGGCCGGTCTTCCTCGCGAGAGATATTGAGGCGCGAGGGAGACTGGCCTCACCTTCCCAAAAAATGTCTTTCTCGTAAGCGATTTCATCACCAGCGCTCTCGCGGCCTGACGCATGCGCGAGATCCTCCATAGCTGCGCAATCGACTCAACCCTCCGAAATAATTTCGAACTTACCTCCCTAATTCTCTATCTGGAGTTGCGTGTTTTATAAGTTATTCTCAGATATGTAATGAACGACTGTTCGTTTAGACTTTCATCTTTTTCAATCAACATGAGGTTGTATTTATTTTTCAACTAATGACCGTATTTTTCTTTACAAAATTCATTAAATAATTTTAATTTTTGATCTCACTATTGATTTTGGAAAAACTCATGCGCCTCTGCAAATTGTCAATTTTAGCTCTACCCTTCTCTATTTCGGCCTGTGCTGCGATCATTGATGGCACAAGCCAACAGATTGCGATCAATTCGAACCCGCCGGGCGCTGAATGCGCCGTCTACCGTAATGGGGAGAAGATCGGCACCGTTCAACAGACGCCTTCGAGCGTTCTCGTAAAAAAATCGAAACATGATTTATGGATTGAGTGCGCAAAGCCAGGTTACGAAAATTCCCGGTATCTCAATCACTCCGGCCTGGCTGGCTCGGTATTCGGAAACATCGCGCTGGGAGGCTTTATTGGGGTCGCTGTTGATAGCGCGTCCGGTGCGGATAATAAATATGATCCCGCCGTGAACATCTCCCTCACCAAGTCGGACGATCCAAAGAAGGAAGCGGTCCTGCCGCAATTTTTTGCAAATGGCGACGGTCGGAAGTGACCTGTCCCACGCGTTAATTAGACCTAAGTGCCGGATAGAGACACTCAAATTAAGCAAAGCTCTCTATTCGGCAGAGGGGCTAGCCCACCCACCTTCAATGATGTCACCGAGGATCTGCCCTGACTGGGTTCGGACAATCCGACGCATGAAGGGAGAGATTCCGCCCGAAGTCACTTAAGGGGCAAGCGTGCGCGTCAGATTAATGTCGCGCGCGGGCTGTGCTTATCGTCCTCGGCAAGCTGGCGCGCCCTGCTGGATTCGAACCAGCGACCCACAGCTTAGAAGGCTGTTGCTCTATCCAACTGAGCTAAGGGCGCAAAGCTCTTTAATGGTCGGGGCGCCCGGACTCGAACCGGGGGCCTCTTGTACCCAAAACAAGCGCGCTACCAGGCTGCGCCACGCCCCGAACGCGCGCAACCTAACGCAAACAACGCCCAAGCGGAATGGCAAAAAGAGAAAAAACGTCATTTTGCCGTTTTGATCAAAGGCGGGCTGAAAGCGGGCGCCATATCTCACGGGAAGAGCACCCAGATGTCCTGACGGACTTCACGCGTATAATAATCTGCGCGCGACCGCCCCAAAGGCTTTGCGTAAAGACAGGCAAATGTGGATTCAGGGTATAATTCCCGGACAATTCGCGCTGTCTCGCCTGTATCCACAAGGTCATCAATAATGAGGTAACCCGCGCCACCCGCATCGAGAGGAGGCTGCTCTAACACTTTGACGGTGCCACGCGTTTCTGCGCGCAGACCCGTGTAACTTTCGATTAAGATGGTCTGAACGCGGCGAATATCCAATTCTCGTGCCATGATCGCGGCAGGGATCAGGCCGCCCCGCGCAATAGCCAGAATTCCTCTGTAAGATTTCGCGCCCAGCAGAGTGCGCGCGAGACGGCGCGCATCTGCATGTAGCTGGTCCCACGTGATGGTCAAATACTCCGTCGCCATGCGCATCACTCCTCAAAGAATCACCTGTGTCGCCTCTTTGAAGCCATTCTCACGCGAGAAGAAAGGAGGGAAGGCCGACCTCCCCACCCGGCAACGTCGCACTCATGCTCTTAGTGGGTTGAATGTCATGTCGCGAGCTTTGGCGCAAAACAAGATGGGCCATGCCAGACTTCATCGAAAACATACGATGTTGCTTAGCTCCGTAGCAAACCGACCTTGGATTTCGACATGAAAAGCAAAACGTTTCCTTAGGCGTAGACCCTGACAAAGGAGGATTAAAATTTCCTCTTGGAAAAATAATTTGTGATAAAATTTGAAATGAATCTTACCTTTTTAGAGAAAATCTTTTATTTTTAGGTGATTATGCATAATAAAAACTACTTATAAACTTTTTATAAAATTATTATAAATAATATTTGAGGTCGTGACGTTTTTAATTCGTTTATAATTGGGAGGTTGTGCCATTTATTACAAAAATTAAATAATAATGAAAGAAATCACGTCATGAAAAACATTTTCAATGCCTTAGCGCTTGGCGCCGTCCTTATTTCCGGAATGGGTGCTGCGCTCGCTTCTGATTCAACCACGATTGACTGCCCTTCACGAAAATTACCGGCGGGCGAGCATAAAGGTCGCTTTGAGGAACTGAAATTTCGCGATGGATGGCATGTCGCAAAATTGCTCTTTATCGATGATGCGACGGAGACTGGTTACTGCCTTTCAATTGATCCTAACGCCGACCGGATGGGGGCTCGGTACGCCGCGATTGTCAACGCTTACCTGTTGAGACAGCGTGTCGCCATAAAAACGGATAATAACCAGGAATTCACTGCTTTCACCGCGGCTCAGGATTGAAGAAACATTCAGGCCTGATTTATCCGCATCTCAACTCAGACAAACAGGGCGTTTCTTACGTCATCAAGGGTCCTTAAATCGGGATTATCGCGCACAAATAATGATGCGGGGCCGGAAGCGTCGCGGACACGCGTGCTGCCTCGAATGATGCGCCGATAAAATCTGCCCTCGCACGATATATGCTCACGCAATGTAAGGAAGAATGGTGCCGGGAATGCGTTGAAACACCCCTCCCGGCATCTCAACTCAGCGTCAATCGACGCTGAGGAGACAGGCGCACCCGCATCAGAGCCCTGTAAGGCGACGTGAGACGTGACGCCTAGAAAACCCTTGCCAATTCTGCGTTTTTGATTGAAAAAGTGGCTCCCGAAGTAGGACTCGAACCTACGACCCAGCGATTAACAGTCGCTTGCTCTACCAACTGAGCTATTCGGGACCAGCGACCGATTATCTAGCGAAAGCTTCGTCGTTGGTAAAGCCCTCAAATCGCTTTTTCAGGAGAAAATGATGCGGCCCATATCCCGACGTGCAGTGATGGGCGGTCTCGGCGCATCCGCGATGGCTTTGGGTACCGGCTTTTATCTTACAAGGCCGCATCAATCTGCTGAGCTTGAGAATCATGATGAGATACCGGGTCCACTGCGCATGGCCTGGGCCAATGGTCGGTATGAGCCCATGCTCGCCCTCTGTGAGAATGGTCTTTTTACGCAGCATGGCCTTCATGTGACAGAAGCACCGACGGAGGATGACAATCATTCCATCGACCTCATGAGCCCACCTGACCCTGTCGATATCGTGGTCGCACCCCTTCTGGACTGGATACCAGCATTCTACCGTCCCAACGTCGCCCCGCCCCCGGCGAAACTCGTCTGCAGCATCAGGACCGGATATTACCGCGTTGTCGTGCAGCGTAACCGGCGCATCAATAAAACGGCGGATCTCCGTGGCAAAACAATCGGGATCACGTCTTTCCACGGTGCGGATCGTCGCTTTCTCAGCATTCGGCTGCGACGAAAATTCATGCATCCGACGACTGATGTCACCTGGGTGGAGCTACCCGCATCGGAAATGGCGCAAGCCTTTATTGATGGCAAAATTGATGCGTTCGTCCTGCATGATGATGCCTCCTGGCGTGTGCTCAAAGCGGTTGGCAAGCGCGGGTGGAATATGCTGGATAGTATGACCGGTCTGGCCCGAAACCGCGTGGACCTCGTCCTGGGCATCGCGGACACGACATTGCAGAAATATCCTCAATTGGCGAAACGACTTGCTTCCTGCTTTCTTGCGGCCCAACACGCTTATAAGGGCCAGATTGACGCCCTCATCAAAGACTGGAGCGCGCGCCCTGATGCGCCGAAGGACCTGGCGGGCATGCTGAGACGCCAGACAGGGGGAACTGTTATGACGGATGATCTGCTGCGTGTGCAGGTCGCGCAATATGTGGATGAATTCAAACTGATAAAGCAGATACCGGGCACAACGCACGCCGCCGACATCGCCGCCGCCCTGACATATGAGGTTTGAAGGAGGCGCGTCAGGAGGGCGGCTCTGACGTGGCCGCCTCAAGCGCCGATGTTGCCAAAGCGTCGACGCGGTCATTTTCAGGGTGGCCGCTATGCCCCTTGACCCACACCCAGGTCACATCATGGGGCTGCGCCGCGTCGAGAAGGCGTTTCCAGAGATCCATATTTTTGACGGGATCACCAGATGCGCTGCGCCAGTTCCGCCGCGTCCAGCCGGTGAGCCATCGCGTCATCCCGTCTTTGACATAAGCGCTATCTGTGTAAAGCGTGACGCGACAGGGGCGGGTCAGCGCCTCCAAGGCGGATGCGGCCGCGGTCATTTCCATGCGGTTATTGGTCGTATCAGGGTCGGCGCCGGAAATCTCACGCTCTTTGCCACCAAAGCGAAGAAGAACCCCCCACCCGCCAGGACCTGGGTTGGGACGACACCCGCCATCGGTCCAGGCTTCCACCATCGGGCGTTCCTGCGGGGATTCTTTCATCAGCTCAACTCCAAAGCGCGATTCTTCTGCCAATATTGCAGGCGGTGCATAAATGAAGCAGGGTCCTTACGCGTGACAAGCGCGTCAGCGGGGGTTGAGATCCAGTCATATAAGCGCGTTAGCAGAAAGCGCGTGGCCCCTCCCTGCGCAAGTAGGGGGAGAGCCGCCTTTTCCGCATCGGTCAAGGGGCGGACTGACTGATAACCGGCCAGCATGGCCGCGCTCAAAATCGGGCTTAACTCACGGTCATCCGGAAAACACCAGGCATTCAGCGCGATGGCGAGATCGTAAGCGAGGCGATCCGAACATGCGAAATAGAAATCAATCACCCCGGATATTTTGCCCTCTTCCCCAAAAAACACATTATCCGGAAAGAAGTCCGCATGGATATGTCCGGATGGTAAAGCGTCGGGGCGCGGCCAATGGGCAAGGATGCGCGGCAGGGAATCCGTCATTTGCGCAATAAGCGGCAATATGGGGCCCGCATTATCAGGCGTGGCGGCGTCCTGCACTCTGTTGAGAAGAGGCTCCCAGGCGGCAGGGCCGAAATCATTGGCACGCTGCGCAGCATAACCCCGCGCGGCCAGATGTAATTGCGCGAGGCAATGCCCGGCTTCGTGACACTGATCCGCTGTAAGCTCTGTCGCAGGTCGTCCGGGCAGAAATGTCGTGATCGCCGCCATCTTGCCAAGGAGCGGTCTTAAAACCTGCCCATCCTGCCCGGCGACGGGGCGCGGACATTCCAGGCCGTGCCCATTGAGATGCGCCATCAGGCCCATAAACCATGGCAGATCATCCTGCGCCACGCGCTTTTCAAAAATTGTCAGAATGTAGCGCGCGTGCGTGGTCTGGAGGAGGAAATTGCTATTTTCGACGCCTTCCGCGATCTCCTGGAAGGAGAGACAGGCGCCCAATGCGTAATTTTCCAGAAACGCTGCGAGATCCGCGTCCCCGACCCTTGTATATACCGCCATGATCCGTCCAATATTACGGAAATATCACATCCCCGGGAGATGCTGCGTTAAAGCATATCCCCCAAGGGGCTGGGAAGGCGGAAGGTGACGTTTTCCTCCTTGACGATGCGCTCCTCAATATTCAGCCGGAAGCGTTTGGACATCGCATCCACGATCTCCTGCACCAGTGACTCGGGTGCTGAAGCACCGGCCGTGATCCCGACCGTTTCAACATCATCCAGCACGGACCAATCCAGCGCATCCAGCTTCGGCACCAATAGGGCCGCCTTTGCACCGGAACGCTCCGCAACCTCTCGCAAACGTTGAGAGTTGGATGAATTGGGGGACCCGATGACAATGACGAGGTCGCTCTCCGGCGCAATGGCCTTTACAGCTTCCTGACGGTTCGTCGTGGCGTAGCAGATATCTTCCTTCTTCGGCCCCTCGATAAGCGGAAAACGCTCTCGCAAAATCGACACGATTTCAGACGTATCATCAACGGAAAGCGTCGTCTGGGTGATAAAGGCGAGACGTGTCGGATCTTTAGGCTCCACCCGTCGCGCTTCATCCGCATCGTTAATCAGCGTCACGGCGCCGAGGGGCAATTGCCCCATTGTCCCGACAACTTCCGGATGCCCGGCATGGCCGATCATCAGAATATGCCGACTATCTTCCGACCCGCCGGCAAAATGGCGTTCTGCCTCACGATGGACTTTGGAAACCAGCGGACAGGTCGCATCAAGATAAAGGAGGTTCCGCCTCTCCGCCTCGGCCGGGACGGTTTTTGGCACACCATGGGCAGAGAACACGACATGGCCATCCGCTGGCACCTCATCAAGTTCCTCGACGAAGATGGCGCCCTTTTTTTCCAGGCTTTCAACGACCGTGCGATTATGGACGATTTCATGACGCACATAGACGGGCGCACCGTAACGACGCAGCGCTTCCTCGACAACACGAATGGCGCGGTCAACCCCCGCGCAGAAGCCTCGTGGACCGGCGAGAAGAACGCGCAACGTGCGAATCGTGTCTGTCGACTTCGCCAGATTATCGTCAAGTCGGTTAATCACCGGGTTCTGAACCATCCAAGTCCATCCATGCCTTCATATGGGCGTAAAGGTTTAAGCCGCGTCCGGGCTCCATCGCCAGAAACGTTCAAAATTCGCAAGAGCTGCATATATGTCCCGCGTGAAAGAAAAACGCAAACCATCTGACCCTCAGGGAACATTCGACGCCCTGACGCGCATGAAACTTTATATCGCAACGCTTGCATCTTCCTACGGAAAATGGAACTGTCAGTCATGGTCGCATCGAATTCCAGATTTGTCAGAGTCCCGTTTGCTCTCGCCTCTCTTCTGGCGTTAACCGCCTGCGCGGGTGAGGAACAGGGCGATTTTGCGCCTGTCTGCCCCCATGTCGATGTCGTCCCCCCTGCTTCTGACCTCTATCAGCTGGACTCTGTCGCGCCGAGCACCCATGTGCCCGCTTACCATGTGTCCCTCACCGGCGTTGCAGGAAGCTGCGCCGCCGCGCCGAAAAAAGCCGTTCGCTCCCGCGTAAGTGTCCGTGTCACGCTTGAGCGTGGCGCAACCAATGGCCCCATCAAAATCGATCTCCCTTATTTCGTGGCCGTCACGCGGGACAACAAGGTGCTCGACAAAAAAACCTTCACTCTGCACCTCGCCCTGTCGGAAAATGACGTGCGCGTGACGAAGCTTTCACCGCTTCGCTATATTGATGTTCCGGCCTCGCCGGACCTTCAGGATACGAATTACGCGCTTAAAATCGGCATTCAATTGACGCCGCAGCAGCTTAAATATAATCGCGACCATCTGGTTTCCGGTTATTTCCGCAAGACCGGTCGATAAATTTCTCCCGGGTGGCTGGTCTCTATTCCGGTCGCCGCACGGGAAAAACTCACACGCCAAAGCGCCGAAGAAAAGATAATGGCCCGTCTATGACGACAAAAAGAGAGCTGACATGTCGCGGCCTCCTTATCGGCACGCTGATCACCCTTATTTTCACAGCGGCAAATATTTATCTCGGGCTTAAGATTGGCATGACCATTGCGTCCTCCATCCCGGCCGCGATCATCTCCATGTCCATCTTGCGGGCCCTGAGTCACAGTCATATTCTCGAAAATAATATCGTGCAGACCCAGGCCTCGGCCTCGGCGGCGATCAGCTTCGTCTTCGCGACATTGCCGGCCTTCATTATTATGGGCCACTGGCAAACCTTTCCCTTCTGGCCCGTCTTTCTCGCCACGGCTGCGGGCGGGGTGGCGGGGGTTATCTTCACCGTCCCGCTGCGTCATGCGTTGATTCGCCGGCCGGATTTACCTTTCCCGGAAGGTGTGGCCTGTGCCGAAGTCCTTGAAGCGGGCTTCTCACATCATTCGGGCCGCGCACTGCGTTTACTGAGCATCGCCACGCTCCTCAGCGCCATTTTTACAGTGCTGACATCGGGGACGAAGTGGCTGGCCAGCGGGTTCATTCTGGCCAGGCCATTGGGGCGAGCAATTTTTTGCCTGCAGGGCGCCTACTCGACCGCCCTGCTTGGCGTTGGTTACCTGATCGGCCTGCGTGGCGGGCTGGCCATGCTGCTCGGCGTCGCCATTGCCTGGCTCATGGCCGTGCCGATATTAAGCGCTCACATGATGCGCCTCCCGGACGATCTGCCGATTTTTGACGTCGCCACACAGATCTGGGCTGAAAAAGTGCGTTTTATCGGTGCGGGCGCCATCGCCATCGCCGCGATCTGGACGCTTGTTCAATTGGCACCTGGTGTCATTTCGGGGTTGCGTGCGCTGGCAAGCCGTCGCGATGAGGCGCGACCAGCGGCTGAGGAGCAGGATCTACCTTTAAAATATCTCGTTTTATCCAGCCTTATCGTCGCTGTCGCCCTATTTGGCAGCTTCTTTAATTTTCTGCCCGGACACGGCCCCATGTCGGTTATGCTGGCGCTCGGCAGTGTGTTCCTTTGTCTTATATTAAGCTTCCTCGTCGCAGCCTCGTGCGGCTATATGGCCGGTCTGATCGGCTCCTCCTCTTCCCCGATTTCCGGCATTATGATTATCGCGATCATCGCAATCTGCCTCCTCCTGCGGCTCGCGGAAGCATCACCTTTTTTAAGAGCGCATCTCACGGCGGCCAATCAGTCAATGATCATCGCGTTTACGCTGTTTATCCTGACATCGTTGACGGCATCCGCGGCGATATCCAATGATAATCTCCAGGATCTCAAAACCGGACAGATCCTTGGCGCGACGCCCTGGAAGCAGCAGGTCGCCCTTATCATCGGGTGCATTGTCGGGGCGGTCGTGACGCCGCCGATCCTCAACCTGCTTCATCAAGCCTATGGTTTCCTGGGCGAGAGCCTCGTGGCAACGTCTGCCGCGCCCCCGCTCGCCGCACCTCAGGCGACGCTGATGCTTTCGCTCGCGCGCGGCATCATGCTGGGGCGCATGGATTGGACAATGTTTTCCATCGGGGCCGGGATTGGTCTGGCGATGATCCTTCTGGAAAACTTCTCTAAAGGCAAAGCCTATGCCCTTCCCGCTCTGGCGATCGGTATGGGAATCTACCTGCCGCCCGACGTATCCGTGACAATTGCCTTCGGAAGTCTCGTCGCGTTTTTATGTGTCAAATGGCGCAGCAGGCGCAATCAAGGCACGGACGCGCAGGGTCAGACGCTGATCGCTTGTGGCTTTATTGTGGGAGAGAGCCTGACGGGGATTATCCTCGCGATCACAAACGTCTCCGCGCCCTCCCTTCTGCAACACATGCCCGTGCCCGGCCCGTGGGTTCGGCAATGGCTCGGAGGGTTGGCGTTCCTCGCCGCGGCTTTCTGGATGGCCTCACTGAAATCGGGCGCCGACAAGATGCCGTAACCCTCACGCGCCTCCCGAGGTTAAGCGCGCAAGCTCACCGGATTTTCAGTCTTTCCACCACCGCACTGGCTCCTGCGGATCATAAGAGACCTTGCCCGTCTTGGACCCACGCGGGCTGACGGTTTTCGACACCTTCCCCACCTTAGCGCTTTTCGGCGGCGCACTAGCCGGTTTAGCTGCGACGGTCTTCGACGTTGAAGGCGGCGCTTCATAAGCTTCCCGCAGCGCGACAAGACGCGAATCCTTGTGTTTGACGGCGGTTTCAAGCTCCTGCACCCGCAGGCGCGCATGCATGAGATGCGCCTCCAATTGCTTGATCTGATTTTTTGCGGCGGTCAGCTCTCGCGTGGCAACGTCGGATTTACGTTGTGCGCCGCGTATTTCCTGCTTCATCCGCTCAATCTCGGCGGTGTGGTCTTCAACATTACTCTGCACATGACCGCGCGCATTCTGTCGCGGTATGGCGCAACGCTCAACGATAACGTCACGATCCGCGTTGAAGCGTCGGCGTCGTGGCTCGGGCGCGGCACGGCGATGATTGTTGAAAGACGCTTTCGGGCTGTCACTCTGCTTGCGCGAGCCCAGTCGGTCCAGAGCGCGCCTTAAAGCCTCCTCGCTGACATCCTGCGTATCGTTTGTTGAAGTTTGCTCGACTGGCATGTCACCCGACACTTTTTCTCCTTTCCTGAATTTTGCCATATGAGCATGGGAGGAAGTAACGCGCGTCGGGGTTACCGCCATTAAAGGGCGGCTGACGTCTTGCTCCATTGCCTTTTCCCACTTCCGACAATGACGTCGCGGCATCATCACTTGGCGGGTCGTCCTGCAAAATTCCGTATTTATTTAAATTGTCCGACTGGACATGAGTTATTTGCCTACCAGGATACATCGCGTCATTTGATGCCTGAATAGGGAAGCCTTGACACTATACATAAGTCGGACTGCAATTTCGATGTCACCCCGATGATTATTTTTATAAAAGATTTTTTCGTCGGATATAACATAGTCTTAATTTGCCTCGATATAAGCGTTTGACGTGGCACTTTACCGATAACAACCAGAAACCGTACCATTTAACAAAGTATATGACGCGCGCCCCAATCAGGTGACCTGCGCCGTTAATATTTATATACGATAAATTTTGCAAGATATACACAAATTATTCATTCTTGACCGGTTCCCTGACTTGGCCATATTGTCCATGGGGCCGAATCCCGTCGGAGCATGCCTGTCTGGTCGGCCTCCGCGCCGCGACCGTTCTGCGCTTTCAGTTTATTCCGGGTGGCACATCCCCGCATTGAAAAAGGTGACTGGCGGACATGAAATTTCTGCAACGTGTGGCGCTGTTTTTTGGTGGTCTCTATGGCGCTGTCGGGGTGGCGCTTTCCGCTTTGGCGAGCCACGTCTCCGCCGAAATCCTCGTGACAAACGGGCGTGACATGTTGCGTGCAGCTTCCCAGATGGACTCGCTTCACGCCGTGCTCATTATCGCGCTGGCATTAAGTCAAAAGCCGAACTTCATTGTCGCAACGCTCGGTTTTATCGTGGGAGTCCTGTTTTTCTGCCTTCCTGTCATCCTGGCCGCCTTTGGCTGGATCGACAGGGCTTATGGCGCCCCTGTCGGCGGGGTGCTGCTTATGGTGTCCTGGCTTTACCTCGCATTTGCCGCGATCGGAGGCCGCGCCACAAAGCAGCAGAGATCAATTGAAGACTGAGCGCCACGATAAAGCAGGCCGCGATGATCGTGACCATAATAAGCTGCTCACGCCCTTTTGCGGTTTCAATGCCGAGGGGCGCGTAAAGGCTGTTCCACCACCGACTGCCCGCAACCTGGTTGACCCAGTGGGCAAGAAGGGTGGACCATCTGACAAGAAGGACGAAGCCGATGGTCAAACCTGTCAGAACCAGCGTGCGCACTAACGTGACGCGGATCGGCACCTCGTTTTTATCCAACTGTTTAGTGTGTCTCATCGTCATAAATATGCCATTTTCGAAGGATGAGAATGCCGCCTCAGGCGCTGCCGCGCTGAATTCAGGCGCGACATTTCTCGCCTCCCCCTTTATCTAGCAGGGATCTCAACATGACTCTACGTCGTATCGCCCTCATGGGCACAATTTTGATCTCCCTTTCCGCGTCGCCCTTATTGGCGGACACGGCTGAAATCGCCCCGCCAAGTTTCGATGGTTCCACCACGATCGTGCCGGACGCCAAACCCTACCCCGACCCTGCCCTTGCTAAACAACAGGTTGAGGAAGCCTTCGCCACCGCAGGCAAGACGCACCGCCGGGTATTGCTGGTTTTCGGGGGCAATTGGTGCCCGGACTGCCGCTTTCTCGCGGGCGTATTTTCCCAGCCGGATGCAGCGAGCTGGCTTGACGCCCATTTCGTCGTCGTGCCCGTCAATATCGGTCGACTGGACAAAAATCTTGAAATTGCCGCGCATTACGGCGTGACAGTGCATGAAGTCCCGACAATATTGCTTGTCACGCCCAATGGTAAATTGCTGAATGGCGACAGCGCCAATGTGCTCGGTGACGCACGGGACCTTTCCCCGCAAAGTGTCATTGACCAAATCGTCGCATGGAATAAACGCGACTGATCCGACCTTTCCGGGCGCAGTTTCATGCGGCGCCCGGCGCTTAATTCCAGAGCAGTTCCTCAACCTCATGCATGATTTCGGGCAGAACGTCCGTGCCGAAAGGTGAGATCAGACCCGCTTTTTCAAGCAGGGTGAGAAACGGATAGGTTCCTCCCAGAGCACTCAGGCTTTTGAAAAGTTCAATGGCGTAACCGGAATCAATCCGACTGGAGAGCCAGATCTGCATCGCGCAGCAATCAGACAGGGCGGTGTTAATGGCGGAAAAAGGCTTTTCAAAAAGGGCGTCCTCCTGCTGCCAGGCGCGGCGTTCCTCAAGCCAGACGCCGTCCTGTCCCTCCCGCCACGGGAAGTAAATTTTCTCAAGCTCATGCCACGCTGTCATGCGCTGGTCATGTGACCATTCGGGGTGGTCGTAAATCGCGTGCTCGAAGCCATCAATAGATGCGGCCCGCACGAGACCAAACAGGATTTTCAGGAGAAACTGCCGACGATAATCGGCCGCGCCACCCTCTTTCAGAAGGCGCTCAACGTGCCCCATGGTGAGCAGGCCGAGGGCTTTCGGTGCGATATCGGCCGCCTCCGGCGTGGGGAGGAGATATTCATACAGGGAAAGGGAAGCACCCTGCCAATATTGATAGGCACGGCCCAACGCATCTGTCACGATCGCGACGTCCTGGGGCTGGCCGTTACATTTAATCGCGATGAAGGGCGCACCATCTTTAAAGGGCGCGGGCAGAACCTTTTCCCCCGCCGCGCCATCCGGATCGTTTTCAAGAGAGACCTTGTCCTGCGATAGCAACTCCCGAGAAAGCTGCGACAAGGTCTGATCCGCATCAATATCGGACAAAATACCGAGAGTACGATCAAACATGAGGCGCGCCCCGCCGATCGGGCTGACCGTCCTGAACGCAGTCAGAATTTCCGCCTCCAACGCGTCGATGGCGCGCCCGCCCGTCTCCAGCTGACGGCGCTGCATATAGGCTTTCAGCAGAGGCACAACATGGGCGCGTATACTGGCATGAAATTGCAATATCTCTGCCGGGCCATAATCAAAACGGTAAAGACGTTCATAGGCCAGGTCGCGGTAATGATTGAAACCCAGCGCCGTCGCGAGGGAAATGCGGGTTTTGATGAGCTGATCGAGACAGGCCGCGATGTCCGGCGCGGCATCACGCCCCGCCGCCCCCTTCTCGGTTTGCGAGACTTCGAACGGGGGGCGTTGACGCTCACCCTGCGTGGGGATCAGCGCGTCCGAATGCGCGGCCCATGCGCGCCTGAACTGGCTGACATAGCGCGCCTCCTCAGCGGCGCCCTCATGGGCCGCATAACGCGCCGCCGTCAAATCCGCTTGCCATAGACGCATGACGTGAGGGCCAAGATGGCTCAGAGCGGCTTCAGCGTGATCGCGCAATATAATCTGTTGGATATCGAGGACATCCCGCGCCCAGATATTGGCCATTTCCTCCAGGGAGGGCGTCGCATCACCTTCCTGCGCGGCGGGCTGCTGATTGAGCCGATATCGGAGTTGCTGCGACTGCCAGGCGGTAAAACTGCGTCGCTTTGCGTCAAAAAGCGTCAAACCGGCGGCAATATGTCCCGATTGCAGTAACGAACGAACAGCGTCAGCATCAGCCCGTAACGTTGCCGCATCCATATGGGGTATAGGTTGGTCCTCAAACGTTATCGGTATTGATGTCATCGGACCGTTAAACCCTCCCGTGAATGTGATCGATCTTTCTTCAACCCCGCAAATTCTGCACGAAATCTTTGATGCGCGCGATGGCCTCTGTCAAATCAGCGTCGGAAGTCGCGATGGAAAGCCTTAAATAGCCCGCTTGCCCGAAAGCGGAACCCGGAACAGTTGCAAGATGCGCCTCCTCCAGAAGGGCCTCAGCGACGGCCACGTCGTCTTCCAACCAACGTCCGCCCGGCGTGGTAAGGCCGATGAGGCGTTGAACACCCGGGAAAAGGTAGAATGCCCCATCCGGCCGGGCACAGCTCAGCCCCTCAATGCCTTGCAGGGCAGAAAGCACATGGTCCCGGCGGCGCTCATAGACCGCGCACATCTCAACACGCCTGGAAGGATCGCTCTGCAAGGCCGCCACCGCGCCAGCCTGCGCCAGGGTGCAGACTCCTGACGTGGCATGGCTCTGGATAGTCGTCATGGCGCGGATCAAACCTGCCGGACCCGCTCCGAACCCGACTCGCCAACCCGTCATGGCATAGGCCTTTGACATACCATTCACGATCAGCACGCGTGACGCGAGGTCTGGCGCGACATTCAGCAGGGATACATGCTGGCGATTCCCGAATGTCAGATGTTCATAAATTTCATCCGACAGGATCGCCACATGCGGGTGACGCCGAAGCACCTCCGCGATTGCGAGGAGGTCTTCCTCCTCGAGCACGGCGCCAGTCGGGTTGTTTGGGAAGTTGAGAATGACCCATTTTGTGCGGGGCGTTAAAGACGCGGCCAAAGCCGACGCTGTGAGCCTGAAATTGTCACTTTCCCGACATTCCGGAAATTTCGTCACGGCGCCGAACATTTGCGCGACAAGCGGGTAACTTACCCAGTAGGGCCGAGGAATAACGACTTCACCCCCCGGGTCCAGAGTCGCCGCAAAAGCATTATAGATCAGCTGCTTACCGCCATTCCCGACAAGGATATTCTCAGGTGCGAAATGCAGATGATTGTCCTGCGCGAATTTCTGGATGATGGCGTCTTTAAACGAAGGCATACCGCCAATCGGGGGGTAGCCCGTCTGCCCCTCTTGCACAGCCTGGATTGCGCCCTTCAGCGCCACTTCAGGGGATGGGAAATCCGGCTCCCCCAAAGCCAGGGAGATGACGTCAGCGCCTTGCGCCTTAAGCGCCCGCGCGCGGGTCGACATCGCAATGGTGGCGGAAGGGGGCAGATTTTCAAGGCGGCGCGAGAGTTTAACGTCCATTGACCGAGCCCACCCTGCTCAATATTGCGTTGACCGCGCGCCGTGACTCATCCAAGTTCGGCGCAGAACGCGATGATGCGCGCGCAGGCCTGCTGAAGCACGGCGCGATCAGCCGCGTAGGAGATGCGGAAATATCCAGGATGGAGGAAGGCACGCCCTTGCACGGCGGCGACGCCTTTTTCCTCCAGAAGGCCTGCCACGAAATCCGCATCGGAGGACAGCACGCGCCCTTGCGGCGTCTTTTTGCCAAGAAAATTCTCGATTGCGGGGAAGACGTAGAATGCCCCCTGAGGCGTGGCGCAACGCATATCGGGGATTTTGGCCAGTTCGGCAAGGACGAGATCCCGCCTTGCCTTATATTCCGCCAGCATGGGCGGCAGGAAATCATGCGACCCCGTCAGGGCGGCAACCCCGGCCGCCTGCGCGATGGAACATGCATTGCTGGTGCTCTGCCCCTGAAGCTTCGTCAGCGCCTTGATCAGGCCCGTTGGCGCGGCCGCGTAGCCGATCCGCCAGCCCGTCATGGCATAGGCTTTGGACAGGCCATTCATCGTGACAGTGCGTGACCGCAATTCCGGCGCCACCTGCACGATGGTGCAGGCCTCGAAATCATCATAGACGAGCTTGGCGTAAATATCGTCCGTCAGCACCCACACATGCGGGAAATCCGCAAGCACCTCAGCCAGAGCCCGAAGTTCCGCCCCTGTATAAGCCGCGCCTGTCGGGTTGCAGGGGGAGTTGAGCACGAGCCATTTCGTGCGCGGCGTCAGTGCGGCGCGCAAAGCATGGGGTGTCAGCTTAAAGCCCTCATGCTCCGATGTCGGGATAATAACGGGTGTGCCATCTGCCAAAGCGACGATATCAGGGTAGGAAACCCAGGCAGGTGACGGAATGATAACCTCATCCCCCGCATTGAGCGTCGCCACGAAAACATTGTAAATGACCTGTTTTCCACCCGTTGAGATGATAATCTCATCCGGCGTGTAATCCAGACCGTAATCAGCGTTCAGTCGCGCGGCGGCGGCCTCACGAAGCTGCTTGGTGCCCGCAACATCGGTGTAATGCGTGTCCCCGTCCCTGATCGCTTTGACGGCGGCTTCACAAATATGCGCGGGCGTCGCAAAATCGGGCTCGCCAGCGGAGAGGCTGAGAATGTCGCGCCCGGCAAGGCGGAGTTCCCGCGCCTTCTGCGTCATGGCGATCGTCTGGCTGGGTGAAATACGGTCGAGGCGGGCTGAGATGACGGACATGATTTTACCCTTGTCCCGAGAGCCGCTTGATCTCCTGCAGGATCGCCGCGACCATCACCTCCGTCCCGACGCGCGCCGTACCGGGGGTCATGATATCTGCTGTCCGCAGGCCGGTATTGAGGATATTTTCAATGGCCGTCTCAATCAACCGAGCATCTTCATCCCGATCAAAAGAGTAGCGCAGCATCATCGCAAAAGATAAAATCTGCGCAATCGGGTTCGCGATACCCTGCCCCGCAATATCCGGGGCCGAACCATGGATCGGCTCATATAAGGCGGCGCGGCGTCCATCTTCCTTGAGCGGGCCCAGCGTGGCGGAAGGCAGCATCCCGAGAGAGCCCGTCAGCATGGAAGCAAGGTCCGAAAGCAGGTCACCGAAGAGATTACCCGTGACGATAACGTCAAACTGCCGCGGGTTCCGGACAAGCTGCATGGCGCAATTATCCGCCAGCATGTGGGTCAGGGTGACATCAGGATATTCGGCCTGCTGCAATGATGTCACGACCTCGCGCCATAAGAGACCGCTTTCCATGACGTTGCTTTTTTCAACCGAGCACACATGCCCCTGACGTTTGCGCGCTGCATCAAAGGCCACGCGCGCCACGCGCTCAATTTCGGGGGTCGTGTAAAGCTCGGTATTAATGCCGCGACGCGTGCCATCCGGCAAAGTCTCGATACCACGCGGCGTCCCGAAATAAATGCCCCCGACAGTCTCACGCACAATCAAAAGGTCAAGCTTAGAGACATATTCCGCTTTAAGGGTGCTCGCATCCGCCAGCGCGTCAAATACCTGCGCCGGGCGCAAATTTGCGAAAAGATCAAGTTCCTTCCGTAACGCAAGGATTGCAGCCTCCGGGCGGAGGTTGAAATCGACATGCGCCCATTTTGGGTCACCGACCGCGCCGAAGAGGATGGCGTCAACCTCATGCGCGCGCTGGATTACCTCATCCCGGATCGGGACGCCATGCACCTCAAGCGAGGCGCCGCCGACAAGCTCCTCCGCAATATCGACATCAAGGCCCCGATAAGCGCGAAACCAGTTCACGATTTTCGCGACTTCGCGCATCACTTCCGGGCCGATACCATCTCCGGCGAGGACCAATATTTTTTTTGATGAAGTCATTTTGCCACCTCTTCCGTGATGGAGGGGAGCCAGGACGCCTGCTCTGCCCGTCGCGCCTCAAAGGCGTCAATCTGTTTTTCGTGAATGAGGGTCTGGCCGATATCGTCCAACCCTTCGAGAAGCAGGCGCCGCCGGAGCGGGTCGACATCGAAAGGGATCTCGGCCCCATCCGGGGTGACGACGACCTGTCTTTCAAGATCAACCGTCAGACGCGCATTGGCGCCCAGGCGTGCATCCTCCATCAGAGCGAGACAGACTTCCCGCGGGAGGCGCACGGGCAGAATGCCGTTTTTGAAACAGTTATTAAAAAAAATATCAGCGAAACTGGGCGCGATAACGCAACGGATCCCGAAATCCAGCAAGGCCCAGGGCGCATGTTCCCGCGAGGAGCCGCAGCCGAAATTATCAAGCGCGATCAGGATTTGAGCCTGCCGATAAGGCGCCTGGTTCAGTACGAAATCGGGACGTTCCTGCCCGTCCTCATCATATCGCTGTGCCGCAAAAACATGCTGGCCCAGCCCCTTGCGGTGAATGGTTTTTAAAAACCGCGCTGGGATGATCTGATCCGTATCAACGTTTTCAGCCGCCATGGGCGCGGCGAGAGCGGTGAGCTGGGTAAATTTATCCATTACGCACCCCTCCGCGCATCGACAAAACAACCGGCAATGGCCGCCGCCGCCGCCATGGATGGGGAGCAAAGATGGGTGCGGCCCCGCGGGCCCTGACGCCCTTCAAAATTTCGATTGGAGGTTGAGGCGCAACGCTGCCCGGGAAGGAGCCGATCCGGATTCATGCCCAGACACATGGAGCAGCCTGCCTCACGCCACTCAAACCCGGCATCCAGAAAAATACGATCCAGCCCTTCCGCCTCGGCCTGCGCTTTGATGAGGCCGGAGCCCGGCACCACCATCGCCCTGACATGCGCCGCCACGTGCCGCCCTTTTACCACTTCAGCCGCAGCCCGCAGATCCTCAATTCGACTATTGGTGCAGGAGCCGATGAAAGCGACATCAATGGGTGTGCCGGAGAGGGATTGCCCGGCTTTGAGCCCCATATATTCCAGCGCGCGCTGCCATTGCGCCGCCCTTGCCGGGTCGTCACAATTTTCGGGGTCAGGCACGACCTCATCAATGAAAATAACATTTTCCGGGCTATTGCCCCAGGTCAGGGCGGGGCGGATCGTTGCCGCGTCGATCGTCACTTCCCGATCAAAAACAGCCCCCTCATCCGTATGGAGATGGGACCAGTGGCGACAGGCGGTCGTGAACGCCTCCCCCTTCGGGGCGAAGGGCCGGTTTTCAATGTAAGCGAAGGTCGTCTCATCCGGGGCAATCAGACCAGAACGCGCTCCGGCCTCAATCGACATGTTGCACAAAGTCATGCGGCCCGCCATGTCCAGCGCCTCAATGGCGGGACCGGCAAACTCAATGACATGACCCGTGCCACCTGCCGTTCCGATCTCACCGATAATGGCGAGGGCGAGATCCTTCGCCGTCACGCCCGGAGGGAGCGTGTTTAAAACGGTGACACGCATGTTTTTGGAGGGTTTCTGCAGCAATGTCTGGGTTGCGAGCACGTGCTCAACCTCAGACGTGCCGATACCGAAGGCTAAAGCCCCCAATGCCCCATGCGTCGATGTGTGACTGTCGCCGCAGACGATCGTCATGCCGGGCAGGGAAATGCCCTGCTCCGGCCCGACAACGTGCACAATCCCCTGTTTCGGAGACCTTAAGGGGATATAGGGCACCCCGAAGGCTTTGACGTTTGCCTCAAGCGTTTCGATCTGGAGCCGACTTTCCGGCTCCGCCACGGGTGCGGAACGGTCCGTCGTCGGGACGTTATGATCCACAACCGCGACCGTCGCATCGACGCGGCGGACTTTCCGCCCCGCCAGGCGCAACCCTTCAAAAGCCTGCGGGCTCGTCACTTCATGGAGGAGATGCCGGTCAATATAGAGGACGCAGGTACCATCTGAAAGCTGCTCAACGACGTGGTCCGCCCACAGCTTGTCATATAATGTCTGCGCCATCGCGCCCTCCCTGACACCGGATTTACTCCTGTTTAAGATTATTCAGCCGGTTTTGCCACATCCCGGGGGCGCTCGGCAATACGTGCTGACTTGCCGCTGCGATCACGAAGATAGTAGAGCTTCGCGCGACGGACCTTGCCGCGACGCACAACGGTGATCTCGGAGATATTCGGCGAGTAAAGCGGAAATACGCGCTCCACACCCTCACCATTTGAGATTTTGCGCACGGTGAAATTGCTGTTGAGGCCCTTATTGGAGCGCGCAATCACAACGCCTTCATAAGCCTGGACGCGCTCACGCGTGCCTTCAACAACGCGCACACCGACGCGCACCGTGTCACCGGCCTGAAACTCGGGAACGGCGCGGGAAGCGGTCAGGCGCTCAATCTCGCGCGCCTCATATTGCTGGATCGTATTCATGATGGTCTCCTTGGTAACAATTTAGATACCGGGTTTCCGGGACGCATATTGCGCCCATAAATCCGGACGTTTCGATTGGGTGATTCGCTGCGACTGGTCATGCCGCCACGCCGCGATGTCACGATGATTACCGGACAGAAGCACAGAGGGGATGCTCAACCCCTCCCATTCCGCCGGTTTGGTATAATGCGGATATTCGAGCAGGCCATTCTCGAAACTCTCCTCCGTCGCACTGTCGGAAGAGCCCATGACGCCGGGAAGCAGGCGCACACAGGCTTCAAGCAACGCGCAGGCCGGGATTTCACCGCCGGAGAGGACGAAATCACCGATTGAGAACTGTTCAACTCCCCGGGCTTCAAGCACACGCTCATCCACACCTTCATAACGTCCGCAAAGAATGACCACCCCGCTTCCCGCCGCCAGACGCTTTGCATCACGTTGGGAAAAGGGACGCCCGCGCGGCGTCGGGTAAATGACCGGCCGCCCGTCGCCGGGCAGCGCATCAAGCGCCGATGCCACCACGTCGGGGCGCATCACCATCCCCGCCCCGCCACCGTAAGGCGTGTCATCCACGGCGTGATGACGTCCCTTCCCGTGAGGGCGGAGATCATGCGCCGTGCAGGCCCATAACCCCTTCTCAAGCGCCCTGCCCGTCAGGGAAATACCCAGAGGGCCCGGAAATAATTCCGGAAAAAGCGTGATGATATCCGCCTGCCACGTCATTGTCGCACAACCACTTCAGCATCGTTGGACAGGTCGCCCTCCACCTCGATTTCCGCAGGCAACATGATTTCAAGCCGTGCCTGTGACATATCAATGTGCGGCACGCAGGCCCGCGTGAAGGGCACCACATGTGATTGACGCCCCTGCACGATTTCGAGGCTGACGCCCGCGCCGTAATCATGGACCGTCACCACCGTCCCCAAAGCCTCACCTGATGGTGAAAAAGCGTCCATGCCGATAAGATCCGCGTGGTAGAACTCATCCTCATCCGCCTGGGGAAACTGCGTCCGCAGCGCGTAAAGTTTGAGATTAACGCAGCGCGCTGCATCCTCCCGGCTTTGCAGCGGCCCTTCAACCGGGTCGCCGAGTTCAGCAATGTGATGGCTCACCCAGCGCACCTGCCACAGTCGGCCCGCCTCATCCCTGAGGGGTGAGAGCGCCTCCAGCGTAGCCGGGTCTTCCGTCAATGCTAAAAGATGGACACGTCCGTGCACGCCGTGTGGTCTCCCCACGGTGGCAACATGTATCTCTCTCTCAGCTTGCGGTGCACGTGTCATCGTCAGTCGCTATCGGGCTTAAGGCTCAGGCCGCGGCCTCAGACTTGGCGGCTGCACGCTCCTGCGCACGCTTTTTCGGGGCGGATTTCTTGGGCTGCTCATTCCAGCTCGGCATGTCGATGATCCCGGCACGGCCGAGGAAACGCGCCACGCGATCCGTCGCCTGCGCCCCGTTTGAAAGCCAGTGACGGATACGCGCATCATCAAGACGCACGCGCTCAGCATGGTCTGACGGCAGCATCGGGTTATAGGCGCCCACTTTTTCAATGAAGCGGCCATCACGCGGGCTGCGGCTGTCAGCCACGACAATATGGTAATAAGGGCGCTTTTTGGCGCCAGCGCGTGCAAGACGAATTTTAAGACTCATGCTTCAATCAACTCCTGAAGTGTGAAATTTTGACGTTACCGGCGTGGCAAACCGCCGAAACCACCGGGCATATTGGGATTTCCCTTGCCCGACATCATCCCTGACAGCATCTGCTTCATGCCCGCGAGGCCCATTTTATTAAGGCGCTTCATCATGGTGGACATGTCATCAAACTGTTTGAGCATTTTATTGATCTCCTGCACCGTGGTGCCGGAGCCGGCCGCGATCCTCTTTTTCCGTGACGCTTTAATGATGGCGGGCGTCCTGCGCTCCGCCTTCGTCATGGAGGAGATCATGGCCTGGTGCCGCTTGAAAATCGTGGTGTCGAGATCCCGATCACCCAGTTTTTCCTTGAGTTTACCGGCCCCCGGCAACATGCCGAGAATATTCGAGACGGAGCCAAGCTTGCCGATCTGGCGGATCTGGGAAGCGTAATCATCGAGGTCGAACTTACCCGCGAGCATCTTCTTGGCGACGCGCTCGCTTTCCTCCTGATCCAGCGTTTCGGAGGCTTTCTCGACGAGCCCGGCAATATCGCCGAGGCCAAGGATGCGCCCCGCGACGCGTTCCGGGTAGAATTCTTCCAGCGCTTCGGGTTTCTCACCCATCCCGACAAATTTGATGGGCGCGCCGGTCATGGCCTTCATGGAAAGCGCGGCGCCGCCACGCGCGTCGCCATCCATGCGCGACATCACGACACCCGTGACACCGACAGCCTCATTGAAATGCTGCGCCGTATTGACCGCATCCTGCCCGGTCATGGCATCGACAACCAGCAATGTCTCGGCCGGGCCCGCGATTTCACGAATTTCGCGGACTTCCTGCATCAGGGCTTCATCGATGGAAAGGCGGCCTGCCGTATCCAGCACGACAATATCATACCCTTCCTGACGCGCGGTTTTCATCGCGCGGCGGGTGATTTCCTGTGGGGACTGCCCGGCCAGGATCGGCAATGAGGTGACGCCAACCCGCTCAGCCAGTTGCTGGAGCTGTAGCTGCGCAGCCGGGCGCTGCACATCCAGGGACGCGAGGAGGACGCGTTTCCGCTCCCGCGATGAGAGGCGCAAACCCAGCTTGCCGGTGGTCGTCGTCTTGCCTGACCCTTGCAGGCCGACCATCAATATGGCGACAGGCGGGGCCGCAGAGAGGTTCAGCGTGGCGGCGCCAGCACCGCCCAAAGCCTCAATCAGGGCGTCATTGACGATTTTCGCGACAGCCTGGCCCGGCGAAATACTTTCAAGGATTTCCTGCCCGACAGCGCGCTCACGGACTTTATCAACGAAGTCACGCACGACGGGGAGCGCGACATCCGCCTCCAGCATCGCCATACGTACTTCACGCATCGCCTCAGCGACATCGCCTTCAGAGAGACGACCACGCCGGGAAAGGCCCGAAAATACGCCGGAAAGCTTGCTGGAGAGTGAGTCGAACACGTGTGCCCTTTGGCTGCAAATGACTTTGCGCCACTGCGCGAACCCTCGCGGAGTGACGTTTCAGAATTTGATCGGTGCCTAAAGCCCCGGCTGTCACAAGTCAAGCCTAATGCGACAGCCGGGATGAAAAAACCTTATGGCGCCGGAGGCGGAGGCGGGGGTGGAGGTGGGGGCATGATGTCGCGCAGCCGCGCGGTTAATTTACCGACCTCATCATAAGCGTCTTTCACGGCTTCACGCTGGTCGGGGGTCAGCACATCATGGATGGCGATCAGCTCCGCCACGCGCTGTTGCTCCGCCTGCTCATGCAGCGCGATTTTCTGCTTCACAAGGTCGTCGACGGCTTTTTTATCGACATCGCCCTTCACCAGTAAGGCGGCTGAAATCTTGTCATCCAGGGCGCGGTCATCATCGTGACGGGCCATGACCTTGTCGCGATTGGCGTCCATGATCTTACGGATCCTGTCATTCTGCTCAGGCGTCAAATGCGCCTGATTCTGGATAAGGGCGGGCAGAGGCGGCGCATGCATCATGTGCGGCGGGGGTAAAGGCGATACCGCCATCGCCGGCATGGCGGTGCAGGCCACCGTCGCCACGGCAAGGCTGGAGAAAATTTTACGGAATGGCATCAGACATTTCCCTTTGAGAAAGCCGGTCGCCTGTATGGCCGACTGATTTTGAAAGATGGACGTCAAGTTGCAGGCAGACAACTCGGGCGACTTCATCGCCACGCATCATCAGGTTCATCATCCCGATGGCAAAAACGTTCTTACGCCCTGCCCGCATCGTTACATGAATAGCGTTAAAATAAAACGTCTCCGGGCCGCTGTGAGATCACGGGTTTTTCGTGACCTTTCACAGGGAGGCGATATAACGCTTGGCAGTAAGAAACGCAGTGACCATCAAATTAATGGCGCCCCCAACTGGTCGGCGCCTGCAACAATTTAACGAAGACCGCTTCCGGAAGCGGCGCCGAAGCGAGACCCATGCGCGAACAATATCCCTTGCTGAACCGCCTTAAATTACGGCATCTCCGCCTGATCATTGAGCTTGAAGCCACGCATAATCTGCACCGCACGGCAGAGCGCATGAACTTGTCCCAACCCTCCGTGACAAAACTCCTTCAGGAGATTGAGTACGCTTTGAAAGCGCCACTTTTCCGCCGGACATCTCAGGGCGCCCTGCCGACAGCGCTGGGTGAAATGGTCGCTCGTCACGCGCAATTGATGATCAATGACGTTATTCGCCTCCAGCGAGATGTGGACGCCATGCGGTCAGGGTCGGCGGGGATGGTCAGAATCGGCGCCATCGTCGCCGCTTTGCCTGAGCATGTCTCACCCGTCATTGCGCGGGCGCTCGACACGCACCCACAATTGAGCGTTTCCCTCACCGTCGGGTCAAGCGATACGCTCCTTCAGGCGCTTGAAGCGGGGCGCGTTGATTTCATCGTGGCCCGCCCCTCCTCCACGCGCATATCTGCGCAGATTGAGGCCCACATCCTGTCGCAGGAGCCTTTGAGCATCGTCGCCGCGCCGCGTCATCCCCTCGCCAGCGCGCCATTATTGCAGCTTGCCGCATTAGGGGACGCACGATGGATTTTGCCTGAGGCGCACAGCCCCTTGCGGCGCGCCATTGATGCGACCTTCGCCCTCGCCCAGTTGCCCCCACCCCGCCAGGCGATTGAGGCCTCATCCATGATTGCGTCGCTTGACCTTCTTCAGCATAGTTCGATGCTCGCCTTCATGCCGACGAGCATCGCACAGATGTTTGAACAGGCGCAGATGCTTCGCCGCCTGAACGTCCAGCTCGACGACCATCTCGGATGCTACTCTCTGATTACCTTGAAGGATCGCCCGCTTTCAGCCGCGGCGGCTTTTCTCTCTGACGCCATCGAAGCTGGTTTGATCAGGAATTCTGATCAAACCTTAACTTCTTGATCTGCCGCCAACGCTGTTTCAGCCGGGCCGGATGCGTTTAAACTGGTGACCTCCCCACGTCATTGACGGCGTGGAATGCCGCGATCCGAGTCAAAATCCATCGGGTCGGGATCATGCGGCAATCTGAAGAAGAGGAAAAACGCGATGGGACTGAAGCCCCCTTATAACCGACATAACTGGCCGATCGCCGCGGGCATGAATCAATATCCCAACATTCTGGCGGACGGAAGCTCCGTGCAGGATCAACGGCCTGAAGAATGGGCCCTTGCCGTTCAGGATGTCGCGGATGCCGGTTTTACCGAGATCGACCCGACAGATTCGTGGATCCGACTTGCGGATCTCGAACCTTCCCGGCGGCGGGAATTTCTGGATGTCGTTAAAAGAGAGGGCTTGACCATCCCGGCCATCACGACAGCGCGGCGTTCGATCATCGACCCTGAGCATGGTGATGAACATTTCGCCTATATGCGCCGCGTCATTGACGTCGCGGCTGAAATCGGCGCGGCAGAGGTGTCAATCGGTTTTTCACGCCCATTTAACGATCAGCAGAAGAAAGCCCTGTGGTTCTGGACAACACAGGGGCCGAAAGACCCGGATGATCCTGCCGTGTGGAAAAAAGCAGTCGACCGCATCAGGGAGCTTGGCAAACAGGCGGCGGCGCTCAAAATCGGGATTTCCCTGGAAATCTATGAGGATACCTATCTCGGCTCAGCCGAGAGCGCCGTGCGCTTCACGCAGGAGGTTGACCTGCCCAATGTCGGCATCAATGCCGATATCGGTAATCTTGTCCGCCTTCATCGTCCCATGGCGCATTGGCGTGACATGATGGTTAAACTCGCACCCTATGCGCGTTATTGGCACGTTAAAAACTATCTGCGCACGGAAGATGAGGATAGCGGGCTTGTCGTCACCGCCCCTGCCCCGATGGAAACCGGCGTCATCAGCTATCGGGAGGCCATCCGCATGGCCATCGCGCAGGGTTATCAAAGTGCTTTCCTGTGCGAGCATTATGGAGGTGATGGGCTGAGCGTTTCCGCGCGTAATCGTGAATATTTACGGCGCATCCTGCCGAAATAACGTTTCGAACGTCATCAAAGCGCCTATCTGGCACCGCGTCGGGCTTCAACTCGGCGCGGTTTTTATTTTGTGCCGTGCAGCGTGATCGGATATTTCACTGAAAGCCATGGGCTTGGCTGGACTTTAACTTAGATTCGACGTAGAATTAATTAATCATACAAGAATCTTTGTAGAAAAGGCCCCCTCTTGGCAGACTTCCCGCGTGCAAAGATTTTCCTCATCGGGCTGTCAATGACATGCGTGGCGCCGCGCCCCGCTTTCGCGCAGCTCAATGACTTCGGTACCCGACAGCGGGCGGACCTTGCGCAGCCCCCCGTTAAACACCGCCCGCCGCAGCGCACCGATGACCATCGTCACCTTTTCGGAGATTGGGGCGGCGCTCGAACATGGCTTCTGGATCGCGGGGTCGATATCATCCCCGCTTATATGATGGAAGCTGCCGGCAATACGTCCGGGGGCGTCTCTCAGGGTTCCGCCTTTACGGGACGGTTCGGTATTGATTTTGAAGTTGATTGGGGCAAACTTGGCGGTATTCGCGGGCTCAAATCCCACACGCTGATCATGTCGAAATCGGGCCGCGACCTTTCTGCTGACCGTCTCGGGCATGACCCTTATTCCGCCACGGAGCTTTATGGCCGTATCGGCACATTGGTGAAACTGCAATTCGCCTATCTGACGGAAGACCTCATGAGCGGCCATCTGCAACTCGCAGCAGGGCGGATGAATCAAGGGTTTTTCTTCGATACGTCGCCCGTCTACTGTATGTTTCTGTCTCTCTCCATCTGTCCTGTTCCGCGTGTTCTGCCGGGCGCCAACCCGGCCGGGTTCTATACAAAGTCTCGGACGAATTGGGGCGGCTATGTGCGTTACAGACCGGTCAGCCCGGTTTATGTGCAGATCGGCGCTTTCGAAGTTTCGCCCAATCATGGCGGCATTTCCGGGTTCGACTGGTCGAGCCATGCGACGAACGGCGTGAATTTTCCGTTTGAAATTGGCTGGCAGCCAGGTGGTGGCCTGGGCGAGCGTTCCAGCCATGTCGCGCTGGGCGGCTATTACGATACGGCGCCGGTGGGAGATGTCTACTGGGACCGTAACAACCAACCCCGCGCCCTGACCGGCCAACCCGGCCTCACCTCACGCGGCCACACTGCCTTCTGGGCGCAGATCGACCATATGATCAAACGCAATACGCGCTCAAATATTGGCGGTCTCATCGTTTTCGGAAATTTTACACGCTCGGACCCCAGCCTCTCCGCTTTCAAACAACAGGCGACCATCGGGTTTGAAGATGTTGGCGAGATCCGCAGCCGACCGAGAGACGGGTTTGGGGTGCAGGTGACTTATGCATGGGTCAGCAACGCCATGCGCGCGCGCCAGGCATTATATTTCGCCCATAAAGGCCGCTATCCGCCCGGTTTATACAGCGCCCAATCCTATGAAATGATCATTGAGGCGCAATATAGTTACCATCTCTACCGCGCCGTGGATCTTCAACCTGATTTTCAATATATCGTGCACCCGAATTCACAAGCCGGGTTGAAGAATGCTGTCATTTTCGGTGGACGGGCGCGCGTGAATTTCTGACGTTCGCCGACACGTGCCTCAAGGGTAAGGCCGGACCCCGCCGACGATGATGCGCGTCGCGCGAGGTGACCAATGGCGCGCGCCAAGGGCCCCTCTTCCATGCAGAAAGATAATGATGACGAATGAGGCTTTGATCGGCTTTTCTGCCCGATGAACAGTCTTATATGGAGGTCAAACAAGCTTTCCGCGTCATTTACGAATAAAAATGACAAGTGACACAATTACTTACATGAAATCACAGAAACGTAATTATACAAATGTCCGACCCTTCTGGACGAAGCAGAATATTTACGGATAAACTCAAAATCAATTAATAAGTCATTTCGGGAACGGTAACCGAATTTGATGAAATTTCTGTGCATTATCATTATTTTCCTCGGCCTTCTTCCGATAAGCACGGTATCACAACGCGCCGAAGCCCAGATCAATGACATAGAGGCCCGACAACGTTCTGTCCTGGCGCAACCGCCCGTCCGCCACCGCCCTCCCCTGACGACGGATGACCATGAGCACCTCCTGAGAAGCTGGTGGGGCGGGCGGGTATGGCTGACGAAGCACGGCATCGACATTGTGCCGGTTTACATGGCCGAAGCTGCTGGCAATGTCTCTGGCGGCCTCTCTCATGGTTCCGCTTATACAGGTCGGTTCTGGGTCGATGTGGAGATCGATTGGAGTAAACTCGCCGGTATCAGGGGTCTGAAATCGCACACACTTTTTGTGTCCAATTCCGGCCGCAACCTCTCCAAGGATCGTCTCAATAACGACCCCTACGCCGTCCTGCATCTTTACGGACGCCTCGGCACTTTCGTGAAGTTGCAATTTGCTTATGTCACGCAGGATCTGATGAAAGGTCACCTGCAAATCGGGGCCGGTCGCACCAACCAGGCGCTTTTTTTTGACTCGTCCCCGCTGTATTGCATGTTTCTCTCCAAAGCTATTTGCAGAGTGCCGCGTACTTTGACCGGGTCGAACCCTAACGGGTTTCATTCCACAGGCCGGTCGAATTGGGGGATCTACATCCGTTACCGCCCCGTGACGCCATTTTACATGCAGGTCGGTGCGTTTGAATCAACGCCGCTCCATGGCGGCGCATCCGGGTTTAACTGGTCTTTTCGTCAGACGGACGGCGTCAATCTCCCCTTTGAAATCGGGTGGCAGCCCGGCGGCAGCGTGGGTGAACGCTCAAGCCATTTTGCGCTTGGCGGGTATTATGACAACGCGCCCGTCAATGACGTTTACTGGGATGATCTCGGCACGGCGCGCGTGCTGTCGGGGCTTCCCGGGCGGCAATCGCACAGCCATACCGCCATGTGGGCACAATTTGATCATATGATCAAACGCAACACCCCGTCCAATGTCGGCGGGCTGATCATATTTGGCAATTTCACGCGGACGGATCCGCATATTTCAGCTTTCAAACAGCAGGCCACAATCGGGTTTGAGGATGTTGGCGAGATTCATGGCCGACCGAGAGACGGTTTCGGCGTGCAGATCACATATGCGTGGGTCAGTGATGAAACGCGCTCGGGGCAGAAGCTTCTACATACGCGATTCGGTCGTTACCCGTCGGGTCTTTACAGCATCCAGTCTCATGAGATTATTTTTGAGGCACAATATAGTTACCACGTGCATCATGCCGTCGATCTTCAGCCCGATTTTCAATATATCGTGCGCCCGAATTCCCAGGCCGGGATCAAAAATGCCACCGTGATCGGCGGGCGGGCACGCGTCAATTTCTAGTTGCACATCCGTGACGGCCCGGAAGCTGCGTGCCGCAATCTCCTGACGCCATCTGCCATCTCCTCCCGGCTGAAAATCTTGTTCTGGACAAGTAATGATTTTATATTTATTTTAAGGCGTTTCTGCCACCGGATCGTTGCGTTTCGCGCCAATGATCGGGGTGCTTCCGACGTGCACGAACCATATTATTTGAAAGATAACTTCAATTTTCCGTATTCGCTTTAATGTAAATGTATATATGGGGGATCAGTCTGGACGAAATAAAAGTTTTATTGTCAGAATCCAGCTTAATAACAAATCATTTCGGGAAAGGGAAACCGGATTTGAGAAAATATCCGTGCATGAAGTTTTTCTCTATCGGCATTTTTGCGATGAGCACGGTCTCGCAAAGCGCCAAAGCCCAGATCAATGATTTTGGTGCCCGACAAAGGTCCGACCTCGCACAACCTCCGGTTCAGGACCGGCCACCCCAAATTACGGACGATCACGAACATCTGTTAGCAAGCTGGTGGGGTGGGCGGAACTGGTTGATGAAGCACGGGATCGACGTCATCCCCGCTTATATGCTGGAAGCTGCCGGCAATGTCTCGGGCGGCCTTTCCCAGGGCGCTGCCTATACAGGACGTTTCGGGATTGATCTCGAAATCGACTGGGCCAGGCTCGCCGGTCTCAAAGGATTGAAATCACACACACTTTTTGTGTCCAATTCGGGCCGGGACCTCTCGGCGGATCGCCTCAATAAAGACCCTTATTCAATTATGGAGCTTTATGGCCGCATTGGCACTTTTGTGCGGCTGCAATTCGCCTATGTCACGCAGGATCTGGCAAATGATCACCTGCAGATCGGGGCCGGGCGTGCTAATCAATCTCTGTTCTTCGATTCATCGCCCCTTTACTGTATGTTTCTTTCCCTCGCCATTTGCAGGGTGCCGCGCGCGCTGACCGGCGCCAACCCGGATGGATTTTACTCCGGCAGCAAGACGAACTGGGGCGGATATGTGCGATATCGCCCCGTCACCGTTTTTTACATGCAAGTCGGCGCGTTTGAAGTATCGCGCTCTCATGGTGGCGCTTCCGGATTTAATTGGTCCACTCATGGGACAAATGGCGTTAATTTCCCCTTCGAAATCGGATGGCAGCCGGGCGGCGCCGCCGGGGAGAAGCCCAGCCACTTTGCGCTCGGCGGTTATTATGATCATGCACCGGTCCGTGATGTTTACTGGGATGATTTTGGCAATGCCCGTATCCTTTCCGGGCTTCCCGGACGGCGGTCTCATAGTCACACCGCCTTCTGGGCGCAATTTGATCAATTGATCAAACGCAATACGGCCTCCAATGTCGGGGGGTTGATTATCTTCGCCAATTTTACCCGGACCGACCCGAATATTTCAATTTTCAAACAACAGGCCACGATCGGCTTTGAAGATGTCGGTGAAATCCGCGCGCGGCCGAAGGATGGTTTCGGCGTGCAGGTGACTTATGCGTGGGCCAGTCATGCGATGCGGTCAGGTCAGAAGCTTCATTACGGACAATATGGCCGTTACCCGGGAGGGCTCTATAGTGCCCAATCCTACGAAATGATTATTGAGGCGCAATATAGTTATCACCTTTATCGCGCCGTCGATCTTCAGCCTGATTTTCAATATATCGTGCACCCCAATTCCCAGAAAGGCATCCGGAATGCCACCGTGATTGGTGGCCGCGCGCGCGTCAATTTTTAGCCCATGGCTCTGGAGTTCCTGCAATGATGAAGCTGATCAGAATCTGCTGCCGCGCCCTTTTCGGCCAGATTGTTCTGGCTACCTTACTGGGCATTCTGCTCGGTTGCGCCGCACCGGAAACAGCGATGGCTTTCAAACCATTGAGTGATGGTTTCATCAAACTGATTTCTATGATCGTCGCGCCCCTCATATTCTGCGTCGTGGTGCAGGGGATCGCGAGCGTCGATAATCTGCGGTCTGTCGGACGGATCGGACTCAAAGCGCTGATTTATTTCGAGGTCATGACGAGTTTCGCGTTGATTTTCGGGCTGTTTGCCGCCTGGCTGCTGGGGCCGGGGCGCGGGATGCATATCAACCCGGACGCGCTCGCAGGCGCGGATATGCGCCTCTATGCCGACCGCGCAGAATCGTTGATTCAGGGCGGGATCACGCCTTTTCTGCTCGGCATCATTCCGCGCAGCCCTGTCGCGGCTTTTGCCGCCAACCAAATGATCGAAATTCTCTTTTTTGCGGTGATTTTCGGCGTGGCCCTCTCCCTCATCGGGGAGGAAGGACGACCCGTGTCACGCCTGATTGATGCGCTGACGAAAATCTTCTTTCAGATCATGCGTCTGATCGTGCGCGTCGCGCCACTCGGTGTGTTTGGCGCCATCGCTTATACGGTTGGGCATTACGACCTGCATGTGCTGGGGCGCCTGGTTGCGCTCGTCATGGCTTATTTTGTGACGGTGATCCTCTTCATCATTTTGTGCCTCGGCACCGTGCTGCGCTTGTGCGGCCTGCGCCTCTTCCCCCTCATAAAATATTTCAGGGAGGAGCTTCTGATCGTCATGGCAACGGCTTCCTCCGATGCGGTTCTGCCGCAGGTCATGCAGAAATTGGAAGCGTTGGGCATCCGGCGTGACGTGGTGGGGCTGGTGATCCCGGCTGGGTATTCGTTCAATTTGGATGCGTTATCGATTTATATCGGCATGGCGGTGTTGTTTCTGGCGCAGGTCACGGGGACATCTCTAAGCATCGGGCAAATGGCGCTGATCATGTTCACGGCGCTGATCACATCGAAAGGCGCGCATGGTGTCCCCGGCACGGCGATTGTCATTCTCGCCGCGACATTGGCCGCCGTCCCCGTCATCCCTGCCATCGGGCTTGTGCTGATCCTGTCTGTCGACTGGTATCTCGGCATTTGTCGCGCCATGGGCAATGTGATTGGCAATTGCGTCGCCACGATCATTGTCGCGTCATGGGAGGGTGAATTGGATGTTCCCACCGCGCAGCACCGCCTGACCTCAGGAAAATAAGCCTTTCGAAAGGTTTAATCTTCTCTTATCCGCGTCTCTGCCTATAATGGGCATGAAGGAAGAACGGGCCCGATAATGACGGATCATCAAGCGCCAGATGGTATTGACCTGCTCCTCTCAACGTCGGGCGGCGCGCGCGCGATTGCCCGATGCGACTTTCTGGGGCGCTGGCCCTATAGTGACCATAAAACAGGGCTGTTCCGCCCGTTTCTCGGCCAGGGCTTCGAGGCCAGCGCCACACGCATCCTGGAATGGATGCGCGAAGCGGGAATGGATGCGGCTTTTGACCCAGCCTGTAACATCTTAGGCCGCTATGAGGGCCTCACGCCCCATGCGCCCGCTTTCATGATCGGCTCCCATATCGATAGCGTGCGGGATGCAGGCCATTATGACGGAATGCTCGGCGTCATGCTCGGGATCGAACTTGTCGACTCATTTCACAAAGAGGGACGGCGCTTCCCCTTTGCGCTGGAGGTGATGGGTTTCGGAGATGAGGAAGGGTCACGCTTTCCCACTTATATGCTGGGCTCACGCGCTCTTGCCGGTTTACTGCCACCCCGCGCCCTGGATGCGCGAGACCCGGATGGCATGTCCATCGCGGAGGCCCTCGCTGAATGGGATATCGAGCCCAATCATTTTGCATCGGCGCGGCGCGCGCCAAAGACGCTGATCGGTTATCTTGAACCACATATTGAGCAGGCACCTTATTTATATGAGCAGGATCTTCCCCTCGCTGTCGTCAGTTCAATTGCGGCGCAGTCCCGCTTTTACGTCACGCTGACCGGCCAGGCCGCCCATGCCGGCTCATCCATGAAGACGCGGCGTGACGCCCTGTCAGCCGCGGCGGAAATGATGCTGGCCATTGAAAAGATTGCGCAGGGCGGCCCGGATGACCTCGTCGCGACATGTGGCGCTTTCACGACGGATACAGGCCCGGCCACCAATATCGTCGCGGGGGAAGTTACGTTCAGTATTGATCTGCGCGCGGCCCACCGTGAAACCCGCGACAGCGTCGCGGCAACGCTGCTGGAGACGCTGCAAGCCATTGCTGAACGTCGCCACATCACCATGAAATTTGAAGAACGTCACAATCTGCCCGGCGCCACATGTGACCCGACATTATCCAATATCCTTGCTGAATCAGGGCAGGACGTCACGGGTGCCCCCCTACCCTTCCTTGTAAGCCAGGCAGGGCATGACGGCATGAATGTGGCCGCCATCGCCCCCATTTCCATGGTTTTCATCCGTTGCGAAAAAGGAATTAGCCATAACCCGGCGGAAGCCGTTCGGGCAGGGGACGTCGCCCTCGCGCTTGAGACGATGCGACGCTTTATTGAGAGACTGGAGCTTTTTAACAATGGTTAATTCGCGTTCAAATCAGCCTTATTTCAGTGATATTGACCCCCCGACGCGGCTTTTAATGGGGCCGGGCCCGGCGAATGTTCACCCGCGTGTTCTTCGCGCCATGAGCGCCGATGTGCTGGGCCAGTTCGACCCGGAAATGACGCAATATATGAATGAGACGATGGCGCTCTATCGCGAGGTCTTCAGAACTAAAAATAAATGGACGTTTCTCGTGAATGGCTCCGCCCGCGCCGGGATTGAGGCCGCCCTTACCTCCCTCCTTGAGCCGGGCGCGCGCGTTCTCATCCTGCAGGCCGGGCGTTTCGGGCTGCTGCTTTCGGAGATTTGTGAGCGGATTGATGCTGAGATCCATTTGATCGACCTGCCATGGGGTGAGGTCGCGACGCTCGCCCAAATTGAAGAGGCCATCAAAGCCGTCAAACCCGCCGTTTTCGCCTGTATCCATGGCGATACTTCCACGACAACCGCACAACCTCTTGAAGGGGTGGGCGCCCTCTGCAAAAAATATGGGGTGATTTCCTATGTCGACGCGACCGCCACGTTGGGCGGTATGGCCGTTGAAACAGATGGATGGGAAATCGACGTCGTTTCATCCGGACTGCAGAAATGTATGGGCGGCCCGCCCGGCAGCGCCCCGATCACGATTTCCGACCGTGCGGCGGAGTTCATCTTTTCACGCAGGAAGGTGGAATTGGGCCTCAAAACCAAGGACTCAGCTGCGGGCGCCCGTCCCTTTATCCGGTCAAATTATTTCGACCTTGCGATGATCATGCAATATTGGTCAGACCGGCGGCTCAACCACCATACGGAAGCCACTTCGATGCTTTATGCCTCACGGGAGTGCGCACGCGTGGCGCTAAAGGAAGGGCTGGAAGCACGTTTTGCCCGACATCGTGAATGCAAGGCCGAAATGGTGCGCGGTGTCGAAGCGCTCGGCCTTAAATTATACGGACATTCGGCGACGCGCATGACGAACGTGACGGGGATTTACGTGCCGGCGCACCTTGATGATGAGACGGTGCGCACACGCATGCGTGATGAGCATGGCATTGAAATTGGCACGGCTTTCGGCCCGCTGGCCGGTAAAATCTGGCGCATCGGGGCCATGGGTCATAACGCCCATTTATCCAATGTGCGCCGGGTGCTCGCCGCCCTGGAGACATGTCTCAAGTAAAAATTGCGACGGATAAGGCAGTTCAACGGCAGCGGCGTCACGTCGCTGCCTGACATTTGACCGGGGCATTTTGCGTTTTGGCAACACGCGCTCGCATCAATCCCTCTGACATGAACGCTGCGCAGAAGTCTGATGAGATTTGGCGACGACAAATCGAACGCGGATTTCAACAATATTCGTTCAGGCTGAGGCCCTTTGACGCGGGGCAAAACTGAGGTAAGAAAAATAGAAGTGAAGATACACTCAAGGCATAAAGACATCATGATTATTGGTTTTTTTGGATGCTTAAAAAAGGAATCTCCCCCGTTGGTTGCCCAACGAGGGATAATCCTTCACAGAGAAATTTAGGTAACTCTGTTACCGTGGATTCCCTGCCGATTTGCCAAGTGTATTAGGCCACAACGACGAATAAAGGTCAAGCAATATGTCAGAAAAAAATGCGATTGATGAAGAATTGTCCTTTGGGATCGATCTCGGGATAGGGTCTTGCGGCTGGGCAGTACTTCGGCGTCCGAAGGGCAAGCTTGACGATGGCGTCATTGAAGGTTGGGGCAGCTGGTGCTTTGACGTGCCGGAAACGGATAAGGAGCGCAGGCCGACCAACCAGATTCGTCGTGCCAATCGCCTTTTGAGGAGAGTGATCCGACGTCGACGCAACCGCATGGCGGAAATCCGTCGCTTATTCCATGCGAAGGGCCTCCTCCCCTCCTCTGACAGCGATGCGCTGAGACGCCCTAAATTTGACCCGTGGGCGGCCAGGGCAAATGGTTTGGATCAGCTTCTCAGCCCTTTCGAATTTGCCGCAGCGCTCTCCCACATCGCTAAACGACGAGGCTTTAAATCCGCCGCCAAAAATAAATCGGCAAACGCTGTTGGTGACGACCAGAAGATGCTCAAGGAGCTGGAGACAACCAGAGGAAAACTGGCGAAATACCAGACGGTCGGCAAAATGTTCTTTGTCGACCCTGAATATAAGGAGCGCCGCCGAAATCGGGACGGCGTTTATGATCGCACCGTGGGACGCGATGATCTGGAGTTTGAAGTTGACGCATTATTTAAAGCTCAACGACGCTTAGGACAGAAACACGCGACACCGGAATTGCAAAAAGCCTTCACGGACATCGCCTTCTTTCAACTTCCGCTGCAGGACAGCGAAAGATTAGTGGGGATGTGCCATTTCGAGCCATCTAAAAAACGCACCTCCAAGCTCGCCCCCTCTTTCGAAAAATTTCGCCTGCTGACACGGCTGGTCAATCTTCGCATCGTGCGGTTGAAAGAAGAGCGCCCTTTCACGGTTGAGGAATTACAGCGTGTAACGGCCGATCTCGGCAAAACCGCAAAATTGTCGGTTAAAAAGGTACGGAGCCTTATCGGCCTCTCACCCGACGAGTTTTTTGCGAACATCAAAGCTGAAGATGAAGGGCAGGATATTGCTGTGCGCACGGGCGATGCACTGCCGGGCACAGCCACCCTGCGCAAGGCATTGGGCGCGGAACTATGGGGCGTGATGCAGGCGCACCCTGAGCAGCTTGATGCCATCGCTCAAATTTTAACCTTTTACGAGACACGCAAGAATATTATCGCGGAGCTTGAGAAACTCAATTTGAGCCAACCCGTCTTCGACAAGCTCCAGACGGCTCTGGATGAAGGTCTCTTCGCCAAATTTAGAGGGGTCGGGCATATATCCGCCAAAGCGTGTCGTCATTTAATACCGCATCTTGCGAAGGGCCTTCGTTATGACGCGGCCTGCAAAATGGCCGGATATGACCACGCGGCTTCGCGCCTTTTTTCTGACCGTGACGCTGTCGCGTCTAAAGCCCAGTTCAATGAGCTGGTTGCGGAAGTCGGGGGTAGCATCGCCAACCCGATCGCGCGCAAAGCGCTGACGGAGGGGATGAAGCAATTATGGGCCATGCGCAATCGCTGGGGCCTTCCCGGTTCGATCAATATCGAACTGGCCCGGGATGTGGGGAATAGTCTCGAAAAAAGGCGAGAATTGGAAAAAGGGGTCAAAGACACCACGGCCCAGCGTGAGAGGGAACGCAATGAGGCGCGCACCTCACTCGGTTTATCCGACGTCAATGGCGACACCCTTCTTAGATATCGGCTTTGGAAGGAACAGGGTGGGAGATGCCTTTATTCGGGCAAGGAGATACCCATCATCCTCGTCAGGCCCGACAATAAAACCGTGCAGGTAGACCACATCCTTCCCTGGTCGCGCTTTGGTGATGACAGCTATAAAAATAAGACCCTGTGCTACGCCAGCGCTAATCAGGAGAAAAAAAATAAAACGCCCTATGAGTGGCTGGGAGGGGAGAATGAGTCGGAGAGGTGGAAAACGTTTCAGCAGAGGATCGAGACGAATAAAGAGCTTCGAGGCTTCAAAAAGCGTAACTACCTGTTGAAAAACGCTGAAGAGGCCCAGAAAAAGTTTAGAGAGAGAAATCTCAATGATACGCGTTACGCAGCGCGCGCTTTGGCGGGCGCCGTTGAATATTTTTACCCCCAAGGTCAGCGGAAGGAAAAAGGTGGCATCCGGCGCGTCTATACACGCCCCGGCGCGCTGACATCCGCGCTTCGACATGCCTGGGGACTTGAGGCGCTCAAAAAGATCGATGGAAAACGGGTGAGCGACGACCGCCACCACGCGCTTGACGCGTTGGTCGTTGCGGCCGTCAATGAAGCGCAAGTGCAAAGTCTGACACAATCTTACCAGGAATGGGAACAACAAGGCTGGGGCCGCCCTCTTCGCAACGTTGAATTACCTTGGGGGAATTTTCGCAGGCACGTTTTAGAGGCCTATGACGAACTCTTCGTCGCACGTCCTGAGCGTCGCCGCGCGCGTGGTGAAGGTCATGCCGCGACAATCCGACAAGTCAAAACACGTGACGAAAAACAAATCGTCTATGAACGGAAAGCGGTCACCGCTCTCAAAGAAGCCGATCTGGCTATGATCAAGGACCCCGAGAAAAACGCACGCCTCATTGAAGTGCTGAGAGAATGGATCGCCGCCGGCAAACCGACGGAACCTGATCGCATGCCGCGTATGCCGAATGGGTATGTCGTCAATAAGGTGCGTCTTGCCTCGCGGAACAAACCTGCCGTGCCGGTTCGGGGTGGCTCGGCGGATCGCGGCGAGATGGTGCGCGTGGACGTCTTCAGCAAACCCAATAAAAAAGGCAAAGTCGAATGGTTCCTGGTGCCCATCTACCCCCATCAGGTGATGAATAAGAAAGCCTGGCCCCAGCCGCCCATGCGGGCTGTTATCCAAGCTAAGGATGAGTCGGAATGGACGGAGATGGGATCAGAGCATTGTTTTCGCTTCAGTCTATACCCTCGAAGCTATGTTAAAGCCGTTAAAGCAAATGGAACGGTGATCGAAGGTTATTTCGCGGGACTCGATAGAGCCGTAGGCGCTATAGCTCTCATTTCAAACCGGGATCCTACAGAAATAAATAGAGGAATTGGCGTGAAGACCCTCGCTAACTTTACTAAATATAGTGTAGACCGTTACGGAACTTGCGCAGAAGTTAAAAAAGAGGTCCGTACATGGCATGGAGAGGCGTGCACATCTCGCAACCCGCTCGACTGAATTTTCGGGACAATCAACTCATCGTCGCACAGGATGATGGTGAGGTGTCTCTGGCCATCGAGGATGTTGCCTGGCTCATCCTCGATACCCCGCAAGTCAGCGTGACAGGCACCCTCCTTTCCGCCCTTGCAGAGGCTGGCGTCGCGATGATTGTGCCGGATGGGCGGCACCACCCGGCTGGCGTCCTCCTCTCCTTCCATCAGCACCATGCCCAGGCCCATATTGCCCAGACGCAGATCAACATCAGCCAGCCTCTCAAAAAGCGTCTCTGGCAAAATCTCGTCGTCGCGAAAATCCGCAATCAGGCGGGCCTCCTCTCACAGCTTGAAGGACGCTATGCGGAAGCTCTATTTTCCATGGCGGAACGTGTTCATTCCGGTGATCCTGATAATCTGGAAGCGCAGGCGGCGCGCATTTACTGGTCTGACCTGTTTACGGATTTTACACGGGGGAATGAGACGGACCGACGCAATGCGCTTTTAAATTACGGTTATGCCGTTGTGCGCGCGGCCATCGCGCGTGCCTGCGTCGCCTCCGGGCTTCTGCCCGCATTTGGCGTGCATCACGCGTCCCGAACAAATGCCTTTAACCTCATTGATGATTTGATCGAACCTTTCCGCCCCTTCGTGGACAAAATGGCGCGTGAGCGTGTGCCGGAGGGAGACCGTGATGAGATGACTGTCGAAGACCGACGCTTCATGAGTGGCGTCCTTACCAAAACGGCCGTGATCGGCAAGGAGAAAATGACGATCCTCGCCGCGACGGAACATGTCGCCATGGCGATGGTCCGCGCCATGGAATTCAACAGCGCGGCCCTCCTGCAAGTGCCGCAATGGGCCATGAAGGCCCGCTGACGCGCGATGAAGGCCGAGGATATCCGCTTTATGTGGCTGATGGTGTTTTTCGACTTGCCCGTCAAATCCAAGGAGCAACGAAGAGGCGCAACGCGTTTCCGGAATTTCCTCAGAGATGACGGTTTTATGATGCTGCAATATTCCGTTTATGCGCGCATCTGTCGCGGGCAGGATGCTGTTGAGAAACACACGAAGCGAGTCCGCCTTCAATTGCCCAAGGAAGGGAGCGTGCGGACGCTTCAGATAACGGACAAGCAATATGGACGCATGGAACTCATGCTTGGCCTTGCGCCAAAAACTGAACGAGTCGGCGCCTCTCAGATGGTTTTGCTGTGATTTCCGCGCGGTTAAAAGCGCGGAAATCACAGCAATTTCAAAGACTTATAGCCAAGGTAGCCTACCACGGGCAAATCGGCAGGGAAACCACGGCGATTGTTATCAGTAAAATTAACAGTGCAGAAGCCTACCACGGGCAAATCGGCAGGGAAACCACGGCTCCTCATGATGAATGTCATTGATGGAGAAAAGCCTACCACGGGCAAATCGGCAGGGAAACCACGGCCATCTTCGGGACGTATTTCCACGTCCTGACAGCCTACCACGGGCAAATCGGCAGGGAAACCACGGCTAAGGGTGATCCGGGTGTTCTTCAAGCCGTAGCCTACCACGGGCAAATCGGCAGGGAAACCACGGCTCATTTTGTCTGGAACGGAATAACTGTTTCAGCCTACCACGGGCAAATCGGCAGGGAAACCACGGCATGTAAAGACGCTGATGAGGATGAATGGACAGCCTACCACGGGCAAATCGGCAGGGAAACCACGGCGGGGGCTGTCCGAGCTAACTCAGAAAAGCAAGCCTACCACGGGCAAATCGGCAGGGAAACCACGGCCCATTCTGGATATGACAGAGATGAGTGACTAGCCTACCACGGGCAAATCGGCAGGGAAACCACGGCTCCGATATAGAAATCCTCAACTGACCTCACAGCCTACCACGGGCAAATCGGCAGGGAAACCACGGCGGCATCATGACGACATTACCTATGCGTCTGAGCCTACCACGGGCAAATCGGCAGGGAAACCACGGCTTTTCCGTCAATGAACGCACCATACTGCGTAGCCTACCACGGGCAAATCGGCAGGGAAACCACGGCCCACTTTATCTGGAACGGGATCACCGTCTCAGCCTACCACGGGCAAATCGGCAGGGAAACCACGGCCATTCCAGATCTGAATAGTTGGGTGGGCGAAGCCTACCACGGGCAAATCGGCAGGGAAACCACGGCTTCAAGTCGCATTATTCGCAGTGAGGTTGAAGCCTACCACGGGCAAATCGGCAGGGAAACCACGGCCCTATTCCGTGTAAGTAAACATCATGTCGAAGCCTACCACGGGCAAATCGGCAGGGAAACCACGGCACTCCGTCATGTCATTTCAAACGCGTGCCAAGCCTACCACGGGCAAATCGGCAGGGAAACCACGGCGATCCGGCGCACCGCCTGCACCCACCTGCAAGCCTACCACGGGCAAATCGGCAGGGAAACCACGGCTGGAGGCATTACGATTACCCGTGGTGATAAAGCCTACCACGGGCAAATCGGCAGGGAAACCACGGCCAAGGGTGACACTGGACCCCAAGGACCTCAAGCCTACCACGGGCAAATCGGCAGGGAAACCACGGCTTATTATCATCCGTGAATGTCAGGTAATCAAGCCTACCACGGGCAAATCGGCAGGGAAACCACGGCTTGGGAGTCCACTGATCTGGTGCGGTGGACAGCCTACCACGGGCAAATCGGCAGGGAAACCACGGCTAAGCTGTTCACAAGCGGTCTTGTGGCACTAGCCTACCACGGGCAAATCGGCAGGGAAACCACGGCCTGACTTTCTCAGATAATGAGGTCACATTAAGCCTACCACGGGCAAATCGGCAGGGAAACCACGGCAGAATTGAACGCACAGTACAGGGCTTTTCGAGCCTACCACGGGCAAATCGGCAGGGAAACCACGGCAACCGCGCAGGTGTCCCACGCGGGGGGGAAAGCCTACCACGGGCAAATCGGCAGGGAAACCACGGCCGTCCACATCACGCCCATATTGAGGACGGAAGCCTACCACGGGCAAATCAATCCGCGCCAGCTTCGACGCTTGCTCATCCGATGCTCAGCATTTCAGCGCCTTACACTATTGGACCGACGCAAAGAAAAAGGTGATCAAAAGTAAATTTCAAGAACTGTACATGCTGTAAAAATAAATATAATATTGAATTACCCCGTATCCACGGGTAGAATCCCTGTATTCTTAAGCATGAAAAGGTGGGTTCAAGCAGATTATTGCAAAATTGACCTTCTTCTCGAACCATCCCAAACGCATTGAGAAAAATCTTCCCGAATCAAAACGCCTCACCTGCCAATTTGTCCTGAAATCCGGCTCATCCCGAGACGACTTGTCCTGGCGACGCGTCAGATCGGACGAATTGGACGTTCGAGAGCGCGAGACGTTAGAGAACCCTGAAGCAAGCTCACATATTCGTTTATTTCAAATACAAAAATCGAAGAAAAATAAATAATCGTAAGGATTTAAGATGCTCAAAATCAATAATGTCGTTGCGGCGACAGTTATCTCCCTCCTCTCCGCGAGCCCCTCTTACGCCTACATCCACGAGGGGAAATAAGAGTTTGAAAAAGACGAAGTTCAGATCGTCGACACATCTTGGAATCCACACTGGGGCTTCGACTTCGTCTGCTAAAAATTCAGCCCGGAAAATGTTACTATCACAGTATACGTCCTGGAGAGCCCGGCGAAAAAATGGGGAGTCATAAGCGTCGATAATCACCTGTCCAATAAAAGGCAGTGGCTTTTCCATAAAGCAAAGCGACTTGAATTAGGATTTTTCGGAGATGTTAAATATAGAATTCAGAATATCACGGGTCAGAAAGTCAAATGTCTCAAAGGCGATTATGGCAGATTTCCCTGAGCATTAATCTCACGTCATCCTAATTTCATCAGGGTTAGCCCATATCGTCCATAAATTTGCGCATTGCGCCGCGACACGATTCCGGGGCGGGATCCTGATGCATCCCGTCCCGAGAGACACGCGACAAAGCCCGTGGCCGAATGCCAAACACGCTGTCGCATGTCTCATCACCCATCTTGGCCCGCGCGATCAGGCAATCTTCAGCAGGATCTTACAGTTCGGTTCAGAAGGCGGGGTGAGCTCACCTTGTTCGAGATCACAGCCGAGCACGGCAAAAGCGGACTTGAAATCCTTCAGCGGAAAAATATGACTGATCATCTTGTCCGCCGGGATGCGCCGGTCACGAATTGCGCAATGAGCGCGTTCAAAACTATTATTGAGAGAGTCGATCGAGCCGATGATGGAAAGGCTTTTATCAGCGATTTCCATCGTCGGGATGTTGGCGTGGTAATTTTTAAGTGCGACCGTCAGGATTTTACCCCCTGCACTGAGGTAAGGCAGGACAATTTCAGTCAGAGCCCCTGACGTGTCGACGACGACATCCACTTTCTGATCGTCTTTTCCGTAGAGATTTTTCATCGCCTCACGAAAATCGAAAAATAAGTGTGCAGAGCCGGGGAGGATCTTCCTGGCATATTGATGACGGTGGGCATTATTCTCGATCATCACCACACTCACCCCGATATTGTAGAGTGACCAGCTATAAAGAATGCCCATCGGCCCTGCCCCGATGACGACGGCCCGAATGGCGTTATTGCGAATATTGAGCTTATCCACGCCTGTAATGGTGCAACTCAGAGGCTCCGTCAGTGCCGCTTCCTCAAACGAAACATGCGCATCCAACTTCCGTAGAAACTGCCCTTTCGCGCGATATTTTGTGGCAAAAGCGCCATCATAGGAAACGCCGGCCTCCGTGCCCTCCTTTTGCGAGCAATGATTTTCGTTGCCCGTATAGCAGGGGCGGCATTGTCGGCATGCATATGTGGGGTTGATGACAACACGGTCACCCACCGAAAAATTTCGCACTGACGGCCCGATGCTTTCAATGATGCCGGAGGCTTCATGCCCCAATGTGACGCCCCGCCGCGCAACGGCGTACTCACCGGTGAGTATGCCGATATCCGTCCCGCATATGCCGCAGAATTTGATGCTGACGATGATGTCATCCGCTTCCATGCAGTGAAGGTCCGGGGTGGTATCGATAGAGGCCGTCCACGGGCCATGATATTTGAGAGCCTGCATAATATTATTTTCCGATTTTTCTTTTGTTATTGAACGCAACAAATTTCATGAAGAGATTTTTCAAGCTTATCGATGATCTCTTCTAATTCTTCCTTTTTACAGATCAAAGGTGGTCTTATCTTGATGGCCGTGCTGCGGCCGTAACGCGCGCCGCGAATGATCAGTCCATTCCGGTCCGCAATTTTGATGAGTTCCGCAGCGAATTCGATGGAGGGCGTGTCGAAACCATACATGTAGCCCAGCCCGCGCACGTCGGAGACGCAATGATATCGGGATTGAAGGTCCAGGAGCGCATTGCGGATGAAGGGCTCATTTTCCCTTACATTTTCCAGTATTTTCTGATCCTCGATAACACTGATTGTCTCATCCATCGCGATGAGGGAGAGGGGGTTGGCGCCGCACGTGCTGGAATGCTCATAAAAAGCCAGCACATCCAGCTCGGGCCGCATGCAGACACCACCAATCGGTATCCCGATCCCGGTCGCCCCTTTTGCGAAAACAAGTATGTCCGGGTCCAGCGCACGCGCGTATCCTGATGAGGCGAAGAAAGACCCGGTCCGCCCGAAACAGGTCTGCACTTCATCGGCAATCAGAATAACATCGTGGCGACGGCAGAAGGCGCGAATATGTTCGTAAAAAGCCTGCGACAAGACGATATTTCCGCCATTTCCGAGTATCGGCTCGACGATCATGCAGGCGACATTGTTACTCGTCCCCATTTCAAGCAACTGATCAAGGTCGGTGAAGTCACGCGCGCTGCATGATGACGTATCACCGGCGAGCACACTGGGCGGTATCGGGATTTTGACAGAGCCGGGGACGTCAACCTTGAAATCCCTGATGCGAAACGCATTGCCGGAGATCTGCGCGGTCGCGAGAGACTGGCCATGATGCGCCAGATAAAGCGATATCACCCCGGACCGACCGGTGCACTTCTGTGCCATCCGGATCGCACATTCCACCGCGCTTGAGCCGGAAACATCGCGCAGCCAGATCCGGGACAGGTATTCCGGAAGATATTTGCGTAAACGTTGGAGAATGACTTTCGACATCTCAAGCGTGTAGGTCGAACTGAGATGACATCCCCGATCAATCTGCGCTTTGAGGCGCGTCCCGATCGCCTCATTTGTGTATCCGAGAGGGAGATTAAACGTCCCGGATGCAGCATCTATAAACTTTTTTCCATCTATGTAAAGATAAGATCCATCTCCTCGAAATCTTCTTAAAATATAATCCAAGTCATGATCCATATAACCACTCCAGAAATTAAATCTATAGCTTAAAAATAGGTGATGACCTCTTCCGCTATAGCGAGGCTTCTAGAATGGGCGCAATGGGGTCTGTCAAATATTTCTTTTTTTAATTTCATTTTTTTTACAAGTCATTGTGAAACATAGTTTATTATATGGCTTTTTATTACAATATATTTCGTAATATTTACGAATCTCTTCATGCGGCAATCAGGCGCAGCGGAGGAACGTCCGTCGCGGTGACATCACGTCATTTCGAGACTTTAAGAGACGGTATTTTTTGGCCGACAAACGATGCTCTGCCACATCGCTGGGTAGAACCCGGCGCCCCGCTTTCGGGGGAAGTTTTGTGACGCGTGACAGGACGTTCCGGGGTCACGGGTCATGTTCGCGTCGGAGATGGCGGTTGAAGTCGGAAACCGACGGATGTCAATTTTCCCGGGCATTGCTGGGATAGGGTGCCGATCCACCCGACTGGCTTAATTTGTGATCCTGAAAATAAAAACAGCGCGAGCCATCGGGATGACCACGCGCTGCCAAATGTAAAAGTTAGGCGGCTTAGAAAACGAGCTGCACGCCGACGAGGCCCGTGGTGTTATTACCGTTTTCCCGTCCGAATGTCGTCCGCCCCGAGAATTGCACGGCAAATCCATGCACCAATTCCGTCGATAATCCGCCTTCAACGGCGCCGTAAACGCGGTGTGACTGCCCCGCCAGCGCAAAGTCATTGACGATGCCCGGCGCAACGGCGGGCGCGTAGGAAAGGGTGCGGCCGCCACTCATAAAGTCTTTCCGCGCCGTTGCCCGGAGCCACGGCACAAAGCGGTTGAAAATCTGGCCGCGCATTTCAAGCCCTGCCGAACCGACCAGTGTCTCTGAATTCTGATTGCGAATATTCAGGGCCGCGGCTGTATCGCCCGTTTCTCGATAACTGCTCAGGCTTGAAAAAGCATAGTCAAGCCCGGCAACCGGGCCGAGTTTGACCAGAGCCAGCGACGACAGATAGCCGACGCGCCCACCGGCAATAACACTCTGCGCATTCGGGGTGGCGGTCAACGGCGCGGCGACACCGGTGCGCCGCATATCAAGGTGATGCCATCCATAACCGGCATAACCCTGCGCGAAAAAGGCGCTGCGCTCATACGTGCCATAACCGCCGAACTGGTAACTTCTTGCCAGTGTGCGATCAGCATTGTCGCCGGTGACGCGGCTATCCGTGTAAGCAAAGGCCGCGCCCAACGTACCAAATTTGGCGCCATATTCCACGCCGCCAATCCCGCCATGCTGATTATCGGCATAGCCATTGGAATCGCCCGTCTCATGAAAAGACTGATGCCCCGCCGTGAAGTTGCCGAATACGGACACGCCATGCTTGCGGTTTCCGTTACGTTGCAGATCGGCGCGGTTATTGAGGGATTGGCCGAATTGCTCAGCCGCGAGACGGGGCGCGTCCCCGATGGCGCGCATGGCGTAAGGGGCCGCGAGCTGGTTTTCAGCATAACGCGCGACGGCCGCAAAACCGGCAGAGGTCATGTGGAGGCCGTCAACGTAAAACAGATATTTCGCCTGCTCGGCGCTGTTCCCGATACAACTGATCGGGCAGGGCGCCGTCGTGTTCGTGATGCCGAACAATCCAGGGCGGTTGCGGATGGTCATCGCGACCGAGGTAATGTCGACATAGGCGACCTGCACACCATTGCGTGCAACGCCCGCAAGGGCGCCCTGCATCTGCGCGTTATAAGTGGTGCTGAAAGCCGTGCCGATGGAAGCACCCTGCTTATTGCCCATGACTTCAGGCAGTTGCCCGACATCCCCGGATACCCAGACGAGATGCTTGAGTCCGCGTGAAACAAGCGCATCAAGCCCGGCATTTGCGGCCATTGCCGATTGGCGGGCCGCGGCGATGGCGCCGATATTACTGGCACCCGCTGAAATGCGGTAACCACGTGCGTCATTTCCCCCGACGGAGAGAAGTACGAGGTCATCGGGTGAGAATTGCGCCCCACCGGACGGGATCACGACAGCCTGACCGGCCGCATACATTGCACCCCCGCGTGTGAAACCCTGCCATTGCTGCTTGAAGCCTGACAGCACGCCATTCGCGGCGACATTGCCTGCATCGGCCCGGGCACCACCGACGGCGTAATTGACTTCCGTCGCATTATAATCCCTGGCCATCGTATCGACGAAGTTTGTGCCGCCTGAGAAACGTCCTGTCGGATAGATGGTGGAGCTGAATAATCTGCCGAGCCCCCGGTCAATGAAGAAGGTGCGCGCATTGCCACTATCGGCGTAACTATCGCCAAACGCGACAACGCGATCAAATTGCGGTGCAGCCGTTGCTGCACTGACGATCATCGTTGATAGCAGCCCCGCGCTTAAATTGACCCTGACCCGCATGAATTCCTGATGCTCCCATTCGTCATAAAATAAATGTGACCGGTACGTAGACGCGGCACGAAATCCCGGCGAAAATGGGGTAAGGAATTGTTAATAGTAAATGAACAATTTATAAAAAGATTTTCAGCAAGATAAATACTTCTTATTATTTATAATTAAACTTTATTTTCATTATGCAAATATATTTGTGTTTTGTTAGCTCATTTACTTCCACATATCCGTCACATTGCATCATGATCCTTAGGAACGTCCGATTTTATGCCAGCACAAAGGTGACTTTCCTGCGTATTTCTCCTCACAGGATTGTGGGAATATCGGATGATCAAGCCCTGTTCGCCACGACCTGCTCGTGAAGACCTGGCGCCGCAACCTCTTGAGATCTGTTAAGTGAAACGCCGTGCCCATGCGGCCCGCTTTTTCTCGCAGCGCGCATGAGGCTTGCGGCGAAACGCTCAGTTGGCCGCCCGGCTCGCTTTATGACCAAATTTCAGGCAACGAGATCCTCGACGCTCGCTAACCCGAAAAATTCATACCGGATCCGACTTTTCGGCAGGCCGCACGCACGCAGGATACAGACCATGTCGTGCACGAACTTATCAGGGCCACAAATATAACAGGTGGCCTCGGGGTCAATCTGGTCCTTCAGCCAGTCTGGTGAAAGACGCCCGGCATGACGTCTGACAGCACCATCAATGCGGTTGGGCTTCGACCGGCTGTAAAATATATCGGCACGTATTTTCCCGCTTTGCGCATGTCTCGGAATATCCTCAGCGAACACTTCAGTTTCGGGAGACCGGGTGACGTGGATATAATGGACGGGACGCCGCGTCTGCGCGTCAGAAAGTGCGCCCAGCATTGACATCATCGGGGTCAGCCCGATCCCGGCACTCAGCAGGATGATGGATTTCGGCATGGGTTCGACTAAAGTGAAATCGCCCGACGGCGCCGACACTTGTAACAGCATGCCCGGACGCGCTTTTTCATGCAGCCATGATGAAGCCAGGCCCTTATAGGCACGCCGCACGCTGATCCGGTAAGTCTCATGACCGGGGTCTGAGGAAATGCTGTAATGACGCAGCGCGACACCGTGGCTGGGTATATCGAGATGGATGCTCAAATATTGGCCGGGCTGATGTCGCATAATCGGACGCCCATCGCTTGGCGCCAGAATCAGGGACATGACGAGATCACTCTCTTTGACGCACGCACGCACCGTGAAGGACCGCCATCCCGTCCAACTGCCCGGAGCCACCTCCTTTGCGTGATATATCTGTGCTTCGCGATCCATGAGAATATGCGCGAGAAACCAATAAGCCTTGCCCCACGCCTCCATGATCTCGGATGTCGCCCTGTCACCCAGTATATCGGCTAGCGCACCAAGCAAAGCATCCGCAACGAAAGGATAATGGCGCGGGCGGATATTTAAACCGACATGTTTCTCAGCGATCCGCTCCACCATATTTTTCAGTTCCGAAAGATCGTCAATATGGCGCGTGAATGCCTTCAAAGCGTAGGCTAACGCTTCGATCTGCCGACCATCCTCCTGATGAGACATATTGAAGAGGTCTCGTATTTCCTGTTTAACGAGAAGACGCGCATACATTTCCTTGATGATACGCATCCCATCTGCCTCCAATACGGGCAGGCACGCTGTGAGGATTGCGCGGGTCTTTTCGTCGAGGGAAGCGTTCATGATAAGGCCTCATAAGATGTATTTAATGCACATCTTTTATCGCCTTTGAAAAAAAGGTGTAAATTATATATATGTTAACCGATGCGTCTCACCCTTCACACTGATTGCGCCCTCCGGACATTGATTTATCTCGGCACCCACACGGATCGACTGGTTTCCATCCGGGAGGTTGTTGAGACCTATGATGTCTCCGAAAATCATCTCGTGAAAATTATTCACCGCTTGGGCATTGGCGGATTTATCGAGACGCTTCGGGGGCGAAATGGCGGCCTTCGCTTGGCGCGACCCGCTTCGGAAATTCGTATCGGAGATGTCGTCCGCTTTACGGAAGAAAACATGGCCCTGGTCCCCTGCACGCAGGAAGCCCGGATATCGGACGATGGCCCGGTCTGCATTCTCGGTAGAAATTGTCGTTTACGCGGTGTTCTGGCGGAAGCGCTGAGTGACTTCATGTCGGTTCTTGATCGGTACAGCTTGCAGGATCTCATTAAATAAAGGATTTGGCGTGGCAAAGCCCGCTTCGCCTCCCCGTCACCGGCCTTCGCCAGGATGTTCTTACCGTCTCACAGACGGAATAAAGGTCACGTGCGTCAGCGACCTTTGAGCTTTGACTTTTCCTAAAAGATATTTTTGTCCCCGGCACGATCGGGAAGTGAGAAGCTCTCTCATCAGGTCATCGAGGTGCTTCCAAAAGCGTCCCATGCGATGAAACTTTGTCAGAAACAGGACTGAGTTTCGTTAGAATTCCGCCAGTTTCTCCCATCGCCGTCAGAAGATGGACGTTCGCCCGGCGCGAGAATAACTGGCGCGTCGCTCTCGGCCTGCACCCCGCTCCGAGTTCGATAAGCGGGTTGGTTGAGACGCGACTGCAGGCTGCAACGGGCCCGACCATCTTGACATCCATCTGATCTTCCCGACAAATCTTCATGAGAATGATTCTCACTGTCATCAACCCTTGACACCCACACGTCAACAACATTTCGCTTATGGGGAACTTACCAATGCGGGAAGATGAACAAAAAAGACGAACTCTCTCCCTCGCCCAGTCCGGCAGGTTCGTCAGAAGCACCAAGTCAGCGCCGCGCGCGGTCACTATTTCCGTTCCCGACCAGGCCATTAAGGCGCGGTCCCTGCGGTTTTTCGTAAAACGTGTCGGGCCGCTTGGCCTGATTTTTCTGACACCGGGCGCGAGAGCCGCCCCACTGACAAAAGACGCACCACGATCTTCCCACACGGTCACGCAGCCTCAGGGGGAGAAGATCCTCGTCGTCGGGGTGCGCCAGCCGCGCCGCCTTGATGAAATGGGGACGAGCGGGTCCTTCGTATCCGCCACGCAGCTCCGGCAGGCGCAGGTGCGTGACACGAATGATCTGGGCCGGGTTCTGCCCGGGTTACAAATCTCGAATAGCGGCAATTTCCTCTATCCATCCATCACAGTGCGCGGCATCACCTCCGCGCAGGATTTCTATCACCCGGCGACGACATTCTATGTTGACGATGTCCCCGTCCTGCCCATCAATGCGATGCAGGCACTGATGGATGTTGAAAGCGTCAATTTCCTCCGCGGGCCGCAAGTCGCCCTTTACGGCCAGAGTGCTGAAGGCGGCGTGATCGATATCGCCACGCGCCAACCCGGTCCGAGGACAAAAGCAGCGTTCGATGACGGTGCTGAAAGCCGTTATGGCTATCATGTCAATGCCAATGCCAGCGGTGCAATTGTGCAGCACTGGCTCTATGGCGCGATGTTTCTGACAAGTCAGGATTATCCCGGCAATATCACCAATCCAAATACCGGCTCCACCCATCTTGGCGGCTATGAAACGCGGGGGGGCCGTGCCGTTCTGCGGCTGGCACCGGATGATCAACCCTGGGAAATCGGCTTCTCCGTCGATGGGTCATGCAGTTATGGCAGCCAGGATGTCTACATCGATTTTGATCATATCGCCTCCCGCCGCGTCACCAGCACGGCACCGGGCACGCCGGACCCACGGCTGAAACGTTGCGGCCATGACGAATCCCTGCGCGGCATTTACCATCTCCCCGGCTGGAAAATCAGCGCCATTACTTCCCTGCAGGACCGGTCCTTCTCCCGCGTGTTTCCCTATGGGCGCTACACGTCACTTCAGCCTGAACAATGGGCCGCCAATACGCAGGAACTACGCCTCGGGACGGAAGGGCAGCATAAACGCTATGATCTCGTCACCGGCTTTTTCCATCAGACGACTTATCAGCATCGGCAGACGACAACCCTGTCTTCGACAAATGCCTACCCCTTCAAACGCTCCTCCAACCGAGCCGAAACCGTCGCGCTTTATGGCAATATTTACTGGCATTTGCTGGAGAAACTCAGCCTCGGGCTGGGTGGACGCCTGTCGCGCGACATGTCGGATATCGCGTTTTCCTCCACGTCCCGCGGCGTGACCCAGTTTTCCAGACAGAACCACAAAAATCAGAATATGAGTCTGGGCAATGTCTCTCTCGATTACGAGGCTCTTCCGGGCTGGCATCTGCATGGACGTGTCAGTCAGGGTTACAAGCCCGCTGGCTTCAATTACGCGCCCCACACGCTTCAGGATGCGATGCCCTATAATCCGGAGCGTGAGCTGAGTTATGAGATGGGCACTCTTTATCACAAGCAGGGATTTCTCGCGCGGGTCGGCTATTTTTACAATCGTCTGCAGGATGCGCAGATTTATGTGGGGCCCATCGGAAGCCAGATCATCTCAAGCGCAGGCCATGCCCATGCCAGCGGCGTGGAAGGTGAAATGAGCTGGAATTTCTGGCGGAAATGGACCATCGGTTTCGATGGCAATCGCACCGTCTCGAAATTCGATGATTTTCAGAATAGTGACGGGACGAATAATAACGGTAATCTCCTGCCCTTCGTCCCGGCTTTCGCGGCCGCGGCCCATTTGACGACAAGCCTGGATACGGGCCACGGCATCATCAAACCGGCGATTGATCTGCGCGTCACCGGGCCTCAATATTTTGACATTGAAAACAAGCTTCAGCAGCCGACTTTCGCGCAGCTTGATTTACGGGCCACGTGGCTGTTCGGCTCCCGCTACGAATTTACGGTTTACGCCAATAATGTCACCGATAAGCTCTATCGCACTTACGGGTTTATGAGCGGCAGCGGGGGCAGCGCGCAAATCAGTTTTGGTCGCACGGTCGGGTTCAACCTTCGCATCGCATCGGCGGAAAGATGATTACCCTCACGGCAGGATTTGCGCGTTTCGTCAGCCCGCAGAGAAGTGAACGCAGCGCTCTCATCGCAATCTGGGGTGTCTACACAATCCAGGGGCAGTTGGGCGGGCTGACCTTCGTCGCCCTTCCCGCCATCTTGCGGTCGAAACATGTCCAGATGGAGCAGATTGCCGTCTTCTCTGCCATCATCCTCGTCTGGGCTCTCAAATTCTTATGGGCCGCCAGGGTTGAGCGACTGCGCCAGCAAATGATGGGCAGTTTCGGCCTTGGACGTGCGATTTTTCTGGCGGAACTCATGATTGCCGGATTGATCGTCGGGTCCGCCCTCATCTCCTTCAACAGCGTCCTGCCATTTCTCGCGATTTTCTCCGGCGCGGCGTTTCTGGCCAGCATCATTGACATTGCCACGGACGGCTATCTGATCGCGCATTTCCCCCCCAACCTCCGCCGTCTCGGCGCAACGGCGCAGGTGGGCGGCGGTTATCTTGGTTTCGCATTGGGCGGCAGTTTTCTGCCCGCACTTTATGAAAGCGCCGGCTGGCCCGTCAGCTGCCTTGTGGCGGGTGGCGTGACCATCCTGCTCAGTGCCCCTCTTCTGACACTCCCGCACACCGTCCCATCCAGCCTGATGCACGCCAGCACCCGACTTGCGCACGGATGGCGGCCCAACCTCCTCTGGGCGCTGAAACGTCGGGAAATTCAAGCTGGCATCGCCATGATCATCATTTTCGATGCAGCAAGGCGTATGACGCAAGGATTGGGCGCCCTTTATCTGTTGGATGGCGGCGTCTCCCTCACTTTCATCGGTGCCTTTAATGGCATTGTCGGCATCGGCGCCGGTTTAATGGGCACGGTTCTCGGCAATTTCTGCGTGCGGAAATCAGGGTCTTCCACTTCATTGACCGCCATCGCCATCGTGACTTCGGTCATTTTGAGCCTCGCAAGTTTCACGATATTGCTCGGCCATCGCGGCCTGCCCTTATTCATCGCGCTTCTCTTCCTTGAGTCGCTCGTGATGGCGGCGGGTTTTGTGGTGCTTTTCTCACGGGTGATGGGGCTGACATCGCCGCGCCAGCCGGGGCTCGATTACGCGGTGTTCCAGAGCGTCAGCGCCGTCGTCGCGGCGATGGCAGGGTTTGCGGGGACGAGTCTCGCAGGGAAGGCCGGTTATGAAGCCAGTTTTGCCTGTGCCACCTGCATCGCCCTTGCCTCCATACCCATACTGAAATTGCTTCAAAAACCTTTCGAAGGGGGCTGACCCCCTTCCAAAGAAAATCCCGATCGTGCGGCGATACCGCCTCAAGCTGCACGATGCTGCTTTTAAATTGCGAATAATTATCATTATTATAAAAAGAAGGGGATTTGCGGAATATGTCGAATATTGCGTTACTGCCGGAAGGCGATGTACCCTGCCCGCCCGCCCTCGATGACCTCGCCAACTGGCTTGCGACTGAATTGCGTATCCCGTCCGCTGACATCATTGCCGCGGATAATCTGCTCATGCTCGGGCTTGATTCCCTCCGCACCATGGCATGCGTCAATCGGCTTCGCGTGGCGGGGCATGGTGTGACGCTGAAACAGCTTCTCGCAAAACCATCCCTCAAAGACTGGTCCTGCCTGATCAGGGAGCTTGACGACGCCCAACCGCGCGCGCCGGATAGCACGCCAAAGCCATGGCCGACCATGCTGGATGGTGCGGCCTTCCCCCTGACGGATATTCAGCACGCTTATCTCGTCGGGCGGGGACCGGCCCAGCCGCTTGGCGGCGTCGGGTGTCATCTTTATCAGGAATTTGACGGTAACGGCCTCACACTTGAAACGCTCAATCACGCCATATTAACGCTGATTTATCGCCACCCGATGCTGAATGTCGCGATCCGCGCGGATGGTGCGCAAAGATGGATCGGACCGCCTCGCTGGACCGGCGCGCACATTTACGACCTTCGTGATGCATCGCCCCAGCAGCTTACCACCCATGCCGAGACGATGCGCGCCACTTATGGCCATCGCCTGCTCGACGTTCAAAATGGCGCCTGCTTTGACTTCCGATTGACGCTTCTGCCAGGGGACCGCCATCGCTTGCACGTTAATCTCGACCTTCTCATTCTTGACGCGGCGAGTTTCAGTATCCTCTTCAGCGAGTTGGCCGCTCTGCTCGCGGGCCACACCCTCCCACCCCTTGACCGGAAATATGACTTCCGCGCCTATCTGGCCGAAGCCGCCTCCCATGATGCAGCATTAAGGACGCGCGCCCGCACTTACTGGCAGGCCCGGCTTGAAAATCTGCCTCCCGCCCCGGCATTGCCGATGATGGAAACAGCCGTCAGTTCCGAAGCCGTGACGCGTCATCGGCGGCGTCATGTGCTGGACGCACAGGTCTGGGCCCGATTTTCCGAGGAAGCCACGCGCCGGGGACATACGCCGACAATGGCGCTCGCGACCGCGTTTGCCATGGTCATGGCACGATGGAGCAATCAGCCCCGCCTGCTTCTCAACGTCCCGATTTTTGATCGGCAGCCTTTTCATCCGGATGTCACATCCATGATCGGCGATTTCACGAAAATCATTCTGGTCGATATGGCGGCCGAAGGTGAAAGTTTTTCGGATCTGGTCCGGCAGAATATCGATGGTTTCACGACATGCTGGGAGTATAGGGATTATTCCGGCATCGAGATCCTGCGGGATCTGCGCAAGCGCGGGCAACATCCGCAAGGTGCCCCGATTGTGTTTACCGGCGCGCTGGGCGACCCCCTCTTCGGCGCGGATCCTGCCAGCACGATCGGAAGCCCGGGCTGGGGCGTGTCGCAAACCCCCCAGGTTTCAATCGACCACCTTGCCTACCGACTCTCTGACTCCGTCTGCCTGCAATGGGACAGTGCGGACCCGATTTTTCCCGCGGGAATGGTTGACGCCATGTTCGGGGCCTATGTGGCGCTTATCGATGCCCTGGCCGCTGACACTGCCTTATGGGAACACCCCCTGCCCGACCTGCTCCCGGAGGGGCAGCGCCGCATACGGGCTGAGGTGAATGACGTTCGCGGCCCCCTGCCGCAGAACACGCTTCATGACGGTTTCTTCCACAAGGCGGTCACGCAGCCGGAAGCCATCGCCATTATTCATCGCGGACGGGAGACGCGATATGGCGAGCTTGACCTTATGGCCCGCCGCTGCGCGCGCTCTTTGCTGGAAGCAGGCGTCAAACCGGGAGACAGGGTCGCCATCTGCATGGCGCGCGGCGTGGGTCACGTCGTGTCGGTTCTGGCCATCCTGTCGGTCGGGGCGGCCTACGTCCCCCTCGCTTATGATCAACCGGAAGATCGTCTGAACATCATTCTGAATCAGGCCGGAATCAACATCCTGCTGACATCCTCCGCGCACGATGCGTGGGGCAACCTGGGATGCCGGATTGTGCCTTGGGAGACGATGCAGGATTGCGCACCGCTTGATGAGATCGTCCATATCTCCAATGATGCGCTGGCCTATGTGATTTACACCTCCGGCTCAACAGGTGTGCCGAAAGGGGTGATGATCTCCCACCGCGCGGCGCTCAATAGTTGCGCGGATATTAATCGCCGGATCGCCCTGACCCCTTCGGACAGGATTTTGGCCCTCGCCGCGCTTTATTTTGATCTTTCCGTTTACGATATTTTCGGCGCGCTTTCCGCAGGCGCTGCCATCGTCATGCTTGATGAGGCCGAGCGCCGAGACCCCGGCACTTGGTGCACATTGATCGCCCGCCACAATATCACGGTGTGGAATTCAGTCCCATCACTTTTCGATATGCTGATCACATATGCCGAGGGATTTGAAACGCGCGCCCCGGCGATATTGCGCGTCGCCCTGCTGTCCGGCGACTGGATCGGGCTTGATCTCGCGGGGCGTTTCCATGCCTTCAACACGCAGGGGCGTCTCCTTGCGCTGGGCGGGGCAACGGAAGCGGCGATCTGGTCCAACCACTTTGAAGTTGGCGACATTGATCCATCATGGCGCTCCATCCCGTATGGCCACCCGCTGACAAATCAGAAATTCCGTGTCGTCGATCATAACGGGCGCGATTGCCCTGACTGGATATCGGGAGAACTCTGGATTGGCGGGGCGGGTGTGGCGATGGGCTATCTCAACGACCCCACCCGGACGGCGGCGCAATTTGTCCGGTATCAGGGCGAGAGATGGTATGAAACCGGCGATATGGGCCGCTACTGGCCCGATGGGACGCTGGAATTTCTCGGGAGGCGGGACAGGCAGGTCAAGATCGGCGGCTATCGGATCGAACTGGCCGAGATTGATGTCGCCTTCTCATCCCTGCCCGGCATCAGGCAAAGCCTGACTTTGGCGACGGAGGGGCGAGACAGGTCGTTGATCACGTTCCTCATTCCAGCCTCGGATGAGATGTCTCCAGTATCTGACGAAGCCGCACCTGCGAACGAGATTTATAAAAGCTGCTTCAGGACAATTGAAACATCCTTACCCGCCACGGACAGGGCACAATCATGTGCAGCCGTCCGGGATTTCATCGCGGCGCATCTCGATATGAAAGGTTTATCTCTGGAGGATCTATCGGATCCGACAGAAGCTTGCGCGAAGTACGGTGCCACCCCGCATTTTCTACCGGTCTTTGAGCAATGGGCCGCCATTTGCGCTGAAGTGACTTCACCTGTTGCAGCGCCTTTGCAGGATTTTGAAACATTGCATCATCCGGTGCACGCGATATTAACCGGCGCGGCCCCGCCGAACACCCTCCTCGACGATGAAAACTGGGCGCCGGAAACGCAAATGCTGACGCTGCCGGGAACAAAAGAAGCCCTGCACTGGCTTGCGGACGCCGTGCCAGCGATCACCCGCTGCATCCATCACCGTCCGCTCATCGTCGAAATCGGGGCACGCAGCGGCCTGACGGCCCGTTACCTCATGCGCGCCCTGCCGTCGGGAAGCGCGCAATATATTGCGACCGATGAATCAGCGGAGATGATCTGCCGGGCGGAGGCGCGAGATGCGCGGGACCCGGGCCTGACATTTACGCACTGGCATGGCGAGACCCGCGCGGCGCTTGCTGGCCAGGCGGATATTGTCCTCGCCAATAACGCCCTTCATCGCCTGGATGCAGCCGGTCTGGACGCGGTAATGCATGTGGCGCGGCCCGGTGCCCTGATTTTCGTGATGGAGCTTGCCGTTCTGCCGCCTCTCGCCTGCGTGAGTGCGGATTTGCTGAATGGCGGCCACAGCCTGGCCGATCGGATCATCAGTGCCGAGGGATGGCGGGACCGGCTGGCAGCGCGCGGCTTGATCTGCGAGGATGCAGTGCGAATGGGTGATCAGAATTGCCTGATCCTCCACCGTGCTGCCGCCGATCAAAGGCCGGATATCGAGACGCTGCGTGCCCTCGCTGCCCGGAAACTGCCGGAATATATGATCCCGCGCCAGATCCGTTTCCTTGACGCATGGCCACTCACCCCGAATGGGAAAATCGATCACGCCGCATTACTGAAGAAGACCCATGCGGATGACGCGCCCGCCAGTCCGTTAACGCCTGCCCCACAGACGCGCAACGCGGCGGAAGCCTGCGTCGCCGCGATCTGGAAGCGCCTCCTCAAATTGACGGACGTCACGCGGGACAGTCACTTTTTTGCCATCGGGGGCGATAGTCTACTTGCAACGCGCCTGATCGGCGCCCTGGCCAGTGAGGGCTATGAAGCGCAGCTCAATATGCTGTTTGCGCGCCCTGTCCTGTCCGAATTTGCCGCGACTTTGACGCGTGCCGCGACAGATGGCGTGACGCTGACGCATGATATCGCCAATCGTTACGCGCCCTTCCCCCTCTCCGATGTGCAGCAGGCTTATCTCGTCGGGCGACAACCCGATTTCGCGCTCGGCGGTGTCGGGTCGCAATTTTTCATCACCTTCGACGTCACCGACCTGGATGTTAAGAAATTTGAGCATGCGTTGAACCACCTGATCAGACGGCACGACATGCTGCGCTGCGTGGTGCGGGGCACGCAGCAGCAGGTTCTTGAACATGTCCCGGTTTACAGGCTCAATCGCCGGATTTTCCCCAGCCTCGACTCACATGATTTAGAAATCTGGCGGGATGCCCTTTCCCATCAGCTTCTGAATCCTGAAAGCTGGCCGGTTTTCGACATTCAGGCAGCTTCAGACGGGGGCAATATCACCCGCATTTTCATGACACTTGATAATCTCATGCTGGATGGCATGAGTATGCAGATTTTTCTGGCTGAACTGGATGATCTCTATACAGGTCGCGCGACCCACGCTGAAGATCCTGGCATCACCTTCCGGGACTATCAGGTCCATCAGGCATTGCAGAAACCCGCCCCACAGTCACGCGATTATTGGCGGGCGCGCCTGCCTCTGCTCCCCCCGGCCCCGCCTTTGCCGCTCAAAAGCGACCCGGCGCAGTTATATCGCCCGGTCTTCAAGCGGCTATCATCCAGCCTCACCCCTCAGGTCTGGTCCCAACTGAAAAGCCGCGCCGCCGGGAGCGGTGTTACGCCCTCAACTGTGCTGCTTGCCGCTTTCTGCACGTCCCTCTCACGATGGAGTCAAACGCGGAAGCACACGCTGAACCTGACATTATTTGATCGGACGCCGATCCACCCGCAGATTGACCGCATTTTAGGGGATTTCACGTCCCTCCTGCTTCTTGAATGGTCGCCGGAGGCGGATTGGCGCACGACATTGATCGCCTTACAGCAACGGCTGGGACAGGATCTTGCCCATCGCGATGTGTCGGCGATCTGGGTGATGCGCCAGCTTGCCGCGTCTCTGGGCCAGGCATCCGCATCCATGCCCGTTATCTTTACAAGCGCCATCGGCGTCTCCGACGGACGCTTCCTGTCTGAAAGCGCTTTCCTGAAACCGCGCGACGGTATTTCCCAGACGCCGCAAGTCTGGCTTGATCATCAGGTTTATGAGGCGGATGGCAGACTGCACTTCAACTGGGACGTCGCTGAAGCGCTTTTTGACCCGGCTATGCTCAAAGCCCAGTTTGGCGCGTACTGCCACCTCCTGACGCAACTCGTGCATGAGGACGCGATCTGGGAAGCGCCCATGTCCCTGCTGATCGGCGCCCCATCTCAGGACGCGACACGGCCTGAAAGCGCACCCAAGCGTCCGGCCACGTCCACTCGGCAAAGTGAGGAACGTCATGAGCGCCCGGACCCCGCCTTTCTCGCATGGCTCTGTCAGGCATTTGAGGAGGTGACTGGTTACGCCATGGCGCCGCGTCAGAATTTTTTCGATCGTGGCGGCACGTCGCTTCATCTCGTGCAATTCCATAAATTATTGCGGGATGCCGGGTATTCGGACCTGACAGTGACGGATCTCTTCAGCCACGCGTCACCTCAGGAACTCGCCCTTCACCTCAAAAAGATGCAGGCCGCCGCGCCCCCTCCCGCCGATGCAGGTCGCCTTATGCGCAACCGTCGAAAAATAAACATGCAGCGCCGCACAGGCAGCTTGACGTCAGCGGATCGGGATGACCACCATGAATAAGCCCTCCATCAATCAATCCGCCCCCCAAACCCTTGAGGACATGATTCAGGAACATTACGGCGATTGTGACCCGATCGCGGTCATCGGCTATGCGTGCCGCCTGGCTGATGCGCCTGATAGTGAAGCCTTCTGGGATTTAATGTTTGCGGGCGAAAAGAAGACCACGCCGCCATGCAAGCCTGAAGAGGCCATTTCAGGTGAGCGGCGTGCTGCCATGCAGGCCCCGAATTACGTGGAGCTGCATGGCTGTATCAAGGATGTCGATGCGTTCGATGCGGCGTTTTTCGGCTATTCGCCGCAGGAGGCTGAACTTATCGACCCGCAGCAAAGGCTGTTTCTTGAAACCGTCTGGCACGCCATTGAGCATGGCGGTTACGCGCCGCGCGAAGTCTCTTTCCGGACCGGCATTTATGGGGCGACGCGCGTCAGTACCTATCCCGGTCAGCGACGCATTGACCCGGCAGAGGCCGGGCAGGTGAAGAGCCTGCAATCACTCATGGGGAATGATAAAGACTATCTGGCCACGCGCGTCGCCTATAAGCTCAATCTCTCCGGCCCCGTCCTGACGGTGCAGACGGCCTGTTCCAGCTCCCTCGTCGCGGTGCATCTAGCTTGTGAAAGCTTACGTGCTGGCGAATGCGACATGGCGGTGGCGGGCGGTGTCGCGATTTCCTTCCCCCAGCCTGGGGGCTACCTGCATCAGCCCGGGATGATCTTCTCGCCGGACGGGAAGTGCCGCCCCTTTGACATGGATGCGAATGGCACCTTCCCGGGGCATGGCGTGGCCAGCGTCACATTACGCCGCCTCAGCGACGCCCTGCGGGACGGAGACCCGGTCATTGCTGTTATTCGCGGAAATGCCGTCAATAATGATGGTGCCAGCAAAGCCGGATTCACCGCACCCTCCGTCTCCGGTCAGAAACGTGTCATCAGGGAGGCCATGGCGGTCGCCGGGCTTTCACCGAATGAGATCGGCTTGATCGAAGCACATGGCACCGCCACCCCTCTGGGTGATCCGATTGAGGTTCAGGCGCTTCGGGAGGTTTTCGATGCCCGTCAGGACGGGTCGCGATGCGCGTTGGGCTCCGTCAAAGGTGATCTCGGACATCTCGACACGGCTGCCGGGATTGTCAGCTTCCTGAAAGCCGTCATGTGCGTCGCGCGTGGTGTGATCCCGCGATGCGCCCATTTCAAGCATCCCAACCCGGCTTTGCGGCTTGATGAATCTCCCTTCCACATCCCGACGGCGGGTTTGCCCTGGTCGTCCACGCCGCGTCATGCCGGGGTCTCATCTTTCGGGATCGGGGGGACGAATTGCCACGTCATTATCGGCTCCCTGCCCGATAAATTGAGGCATGTCACGCCGCAGCATCAAAAAGGGGCACCGCCAGGCGTCTCCCCTGCGCGACAACCCGTTCTGCTGCTGAGCGCGGCATCCGAACCCGCATTGCGACGCCTCGCTGGCCGATATGCCGAGGCGCTTGAACGTGAAAACCCGCAAGATCTCGCGCACACAGCGCTGATGGCGCGGCAGCTTGATTTGCGTCATCGCCTGGCCCTGCGCCTGGATGACGGAAGCCGCACTTTACTGAGAGCCTTCTCGGAAGGGGTCCATCCCGTCGGGCTGCATTATGATGGCACAGCGCGCGGTAAAATCGCTTTTCTCTGCACCGGTCAGGGCGCGCATTGGCCGGCGATGGCGCGCAGCTATATCGAAGTATCACCCGATTTCGCGGCCATGCTGGCGCGCTGCATCGCCGCCTGCGACGCGGTCCTGCCCGTTTCTTTACGTGAGGTGCTTTTAGGGGATGCGGGCGCACTTCTTTCCGAGATGCGTTACGCGCAGCCAGCCATTATTGCGTTTGAAATCGCCATGGCCGCCCTTTGGCGCGCGCGCGGTTTACGCCCGGACATCGTCATCGGCCATTCGGTCGGGGAATATGCGTCCGCCGTCATTGCAGGCATGTTGGATCTGGAAGCCGTCATGCCGCTTCTCTGCCTTCGCGGCGCCCTGATGGACGCAGCGCAAAAAGGCGGGATGATCAGCCTGCATATGGGGGAAGACGCGGCACGCGACTGGGCAGAGCGGTTCGGGCTCGACATTGCCGCCATTAATGGTGCGGCGCAGATTGTGCTTTCAGGGTCAGTCGACGCGATCGAGAAACTGGCCTCCGCCCTTGAGCAGGACGGCACCCCCTTCAACCATCTGCCCGTTGCCGGGGCCGCGCATTCCCGGCTTATGGACACGATTTCGGACCGGTTCGATGTGGAAGCCGGGAAATTGAAGGCGCGGGATGGCGAAGTCAGGCTGATTTCAACCTGTCATGGTGATTTTGCATCAGGTGACGACCTTAACAGGCCCGGCTTCTGGGGACAGCATCTGCGGACGCCCGTCCGTTTCAAAGATGGGATCGATAAAGCCATTCAGGCGGGCGCAGATATATTTCTCGAAATCGGTCCCGATGCGATCCTGACCCGTATCGCGCAGAGTGACCATCCCACCTCCCATCGTTGGATCGCCTCCGCGCAGCGCCACATCCCCGCCGCGGAGAAGCTTGAAGAGGCGCAATGCGCCCTCTTTACCGCTGCGATTGATCTGGATTGGCGGCAGATTTTCGCCATTTCAGGACGTCGCATTCATGCCCCGCTTTATGCTTTCGACCGGTCACGTCACTGGCGGGATGAAAGGGATATGGCGCAGGACATGCAGGCTGAGCATCCGCGCCTGCGCGTCGGGCTTGATCACGGGCGTCATACGGCGCTGACGCAAGCCGCCATGCTTAACCTCCCCCGCCTCGAAAAGCTTTACGATTGCGCGCGCACCCTTCACGCCATTTATCTGGATCGACTCATTCTTTGCTGCATCGGTGCATGGCGGGAGGACGGCGTCACACTTTCCGAAATCCTGCGTGGCGGGCGGCTTTTGCCAAGATACCGGCAATTACTGGGCCGCATGGTCGAGGCGTGCGTTGAGGATGGTTATTATGTGCGGATAGGTGAGCGTTATCGGCCCGCCCGACCCGACATCATTCCGCATGCCTCCTGCCCTGAGCTGCTTGACAAACTGGCCTCATGCTGTGAGGGCCTGCACGCCATCCCCGCGACCGTCGAACGCGCGGGCGCGCAGTTATTCGACATGCTGCGCGGGCAGGTCGCGCCGGTCGAGATCATCTTCCCCGAGGGGGAGTCACGCGGCGTGGAAGTTCTTTATCAGGAGTTCAGCTTCGGGCGTTATTTCAATGAAATTGCCGCCGGGATTCTGGCAGGCATGTTGCGGGAGGAAAGTGCGCGTCACAAGCCTTTCCGCATATTGGAAGTCGGCGGCGGGACGGGCGGCACAACCAGCGCCATGGTTACGGCGATCAGCGCGGCGGATCAGGTCCTTTACCATTTTACGGACATATCGCCGGTTTTCACCCGGCGCGCGGCGGAGAAATTCGCCGCTTATCCTTTTATGCGTTATGACCTGCTCGATTTGCAGAAAGAACCCGAGAAGCAGGGCTTCACATGCGGGACTTATGACCTGATCATCGCCGCCAATGTCGTGCATGCGACGGATCATGTCGGGCACACGCTGACGCGACTTCGGTCCCTCCTGAAACCGGGCGGCCACCTCCTCCTGCGGGAAATCACTCAGCCCATGCGATTGTTCGATTTCGTGTTCGGGCCGCTGGTCTCTCCCCTTCTTGACCTGGAGGAGCGCGCGGGCCAACTTTTCCTGACGAAAGCGCTATGGCGGAAACATTGCCGCGCAGCCGGATTTGCCCGGATTGACTGGCTGCCCGATGATGGCACGCAAACGGCGGAAATGGGCGAGCATATCATCCTCGCCACATGCCCGATTGCGGCATTGCCGGACTTGCCTGCACCAGCGGAGAACCAACATCCTGTGCTTGGTACTCCCTTGACGTCAGACGGTTTTTACCTGGCGGATTGGTCAAAATGTAATGCCGATCCATCGCTCTGGAATCAATATCTCATTGAAGCGGCCCGCACCTTGAAGCGACTTCATGGCGGTGAGGAAAATGAACCGGAAATCATCCGTTACCCGACCCCCTCCCACCCTGTCGGCCGTGTCAGGCTGGCCTGGTGCGCGACGCCCTTCGGACGGGGACGGCTTTCATTAGAAGCGGAAGATCCTTACGGTGCCTGGCATGTGATCCACCCCGGCCATGAGGCCGCCGATCTGCCCGCACCGACGCCATCCTTGTCAACGCAATATGAAGTGGGTTGGGAAGATATGACGCCCCGTGCTGAGATATTCCCCAATGCCGACGCCGACATCCCATCATTGACGGCATTAATGGCGCAGGGCGAAGGCACAGTGGATTTTCAGTCGCGCATGACACTCCATCTTCTGCGCGTCGGAAAAACGGATCCTCTCGCATTGTTGCAGACGGTGAGGCACCATCTCACAGAGAAGGCCGCCACCCCGCTCGTGATCATCACCCGAAATGGCTGGCCGCATGGACAGGACGCCCCCTTGCAACCGACGCACCGCGCCGTGTGGGGGCTGATTAAAGTCGCGGTGCAGGAATATCCTCAGCAGAAAATTGCGATCATCGACCTTGATCACGCGTCAGAAGCGGCGGATCTCCTCTCTGGTTTGCGCGGCGTTGAAGCGGGAGCACGCTTTGTGATGGTGAGAGATGGCATCGCGAGGCGGCAATGCATCGTGCCGCTTACCGCCAACGCCCAACCCCTGCCTTTATCCGCTTTTGACATGCCGGGATGGCATGTTGTCACCGGTGGCTTTGGCGGTCTGGGCCGGCTGACGATCGCCTGGCTGGCCGCGCATCATGCTGCGCAAATTGCGATCCTGGCGCCGCGTGCTCCCGAAGATTGGCGGGATTTTGCGGAGAAGATGCGCATGGCCCATGGCGTGACATTGCGTTGGCTGCCCTGCGATGTGGCGGATCACCGCCAACTCACAGATGCGCTTGAAGAACTCGCGGCGGCGGGTGGTGTTGCCGGCGTCATCCACGCGGCCGGGCTGATCGAGGACAGTCTCTTCCAATTGGTAGATAAAGCGGCCTTCAAGCGTGTCTGGGCGGTTAAAGCGGAAGCTTCTGACGCGTTGCAAAGCTGGCTCGCCACCCATGGCGGTCGTTACCTCCTCCTTTATTCCTCCGCTGCGGCGGTGATGGGCACGGCCGGACAGGCGGCCCATGCGTCGGCCTGCGGCTTCCTCGACGGTTTGGCGGCGGCGCACCGAAACGACACGGCGCTGAAAGTGATGTCCATCGCATGGGGTGCCTGGCGCGGTCACGGCAGGGCCGATGATGACGGGCTCCAAAGCAGTCTGGCCGCGCAGGGTATGGGGCTGATCACACCGGGCGAAGGGCTCTGGCATCTGGAACAGAGTGTGATGCGGTGCCGACGGAACCGCCTGGCGATGCGCCTGATCCCTGACGCCCTGAACGCGATTCACCGTGACCTCGTAAACGCCGCCGCTCCGGGCCTCCCGACATCCGAGCCCGACAAGCAGGATGATGCACGCAGCCATTTTGAGACGGAGGATGAGGCGGGAAACTGGCTGGCACAGATGATCGCGACGCTCCTGCGTCTGCCTGATATCGAAGCGATCGATCGGAATAAAACCCTGATCGCGTTAGGTGTGGATTCCCTCCTCCTGCTTGAGCTGCGGAGCCTTATTGAGAAGCGCAGCACAAGACGGCTCGACGCGCGCATGATCGATACGGGAAAAACAATCAACGCCATCGCGCAAACTCTCTTCGCATCGAGCCACGCGGCATTATCGACGCCTGCCGCCATCCATCTGCAACATGATCGTGAAAACCGCTTCTCCCCCTTTCCGCTGACGCCGATCCAACATGCTTACTGGGTCGGCCGAACGGAGCTTATCGCCTATGGCGGGATCGCCTGTCACATTCTTTTCGAGTGGGATCTCGACCGCCGCCAGATCGACCCGGATCGCTTCACGGCGGCATGGAACGCCCTGATCAAACGTCACGACATGCTGCGCATGATCATCGCACCTGACGGCCAGCAACATATCCTTGCATCAGTCCCGCATTACAATCCTGCCCGGCGTGACCTGACCGGACTGACGCCCGCACAGCGTGAGGAGGATCTTCTGAAATTCCGGGAGACGCTTTCATCACGCGTGCTGCCGACGGATCGCTGGCCTCTCTTCGACATCGCAATTTCAACATGTGATGCGCATTGTTACCGGCTGCATCTGCATCTTGATCTGCTATTATTTGATGTGCGCAGCCTGAAAATCATGATGGATGACCTCGCAGCCGCCTATCGGGGCGAGACCCTCCCGGCGCTCTCCATTACTTTCCGCGATTATGTCATGGCGGAGGCTGCGCGGCGGGAAAGTGCCGCATGGCAGACAGACTGGCTTTATTGGTGCGACCGCCTTTACGACCTGCCCCCATCCCCCGCTTTGCCACTCAATACGCTAAGCCCGCCCGCCCGGCCCCGACTTGAGACGCGGACAGGACGCATTGAGGCGCAAGACTGGCAGAGACTCAAGGCGCGCTGGAGAAGTTGGGGGGTGACGCCCTCCGTCGGTCTCCTGACTTTATTTGCGCGCACGCTGGAAATCTGGGCGCGACAACCGGAATTCACCCTCAACCTCACTATGTTTGACCGTCAGGCCGTGCATGAGGAGATTGATCAGGTGATCGGGGATTTCACGTCAGTCCTACTCATTGCTTTCGACCTCAGGGAAAAACGTGACCTTCGCGGCGATATGCTGCGCGCGCAGGAAACGCTTCAGGCCGCTTTGCAACATAAAGAGGTCAATGGCGTGGAGCTTCTGCGCGAGCTGGCCAGAATTCAGGGCCATTCCCATGCGCCGCAAATGCCCATCGTCTTTACCAGCATGCTGGGAATGACGCTGGACGGGCTGCGTATCGACCAGGCCATGCAGAGTTTTCTTGGTGACCCGACCCATGTTTTTACCCAGACACCGCAAGTCTGGCTTGATCATCAGGTGATGGAAATCGAGGGCGCGCTGATTTTCAATTGGTATTGCATGGATGATGTCCTTGCAGAGAATTTTTGTGCCGATGCTTTCGAGACCTACACCCATCTTCTGCGTGGCCTGGCTGAAAAGCCGGAATTGATGGAAGAAACAATCCTCACCGCCCGACACCCTGATGGGCATAAATATGACCCTGTAGCGCGCTGGCGAAGCCGAGAAGACACCGCGACCCGCCTCTGCCGGGCGCTGGAAAGCGACCTGCGCAGCCTGCCGGGCATTGCGCGGGCACAGGCCGATCTCTTCAACCCGGATCACTATGTGATTGACGTCGTCACAGACGATATCGACGCTGTTCCCGAAGCACCTTTTCACCCTGCCAGCACGCCGCCTGCAACGCTTCTTCCCGCTCTTCCAAAAGATTTGTGCGATGAGGTCAGTCAGGCCTGGGCGCTTATCGAAAAACATGCGCTGGCCGCTTTGATGCACACCTTGCGTCACGCTGGTCTCTTCACTCAGGCTAGTCAGACGCACATTGTCACTGACATCAGAAAAGCGCTGAACGTCATTCCGAAGCATCACCGGCTATTGGCGCAGTGGCTACAGAAACTCGTCGCGACGCACTTCCTGACGCCGGATGGGACGTCCTTTACTGCGACTCAGAAGCGGGCCGACGCCGAAACAGGCGCGACGTCGGAGAGCGCCCCCGCATGGGTGGCGAAACTCCTCGATTATCTGGCGCGCTGCACAGCGCATCATGGTCGGCTCTTCACCGGTGAAGCGAATGCGCTGGATCTGCTTTATGATGAGCAACACCGGATCATGGACGTGTTCTACGCGACAAATCCTGTTTCGCAGCATCTTCATGATATTGCCAGAACCGTCACAACCGATCTCGCTGAAACATCTGACGGCCCCGTCTCCATCCTCGAAATCGGCGGTGGCACGGGGGCCGCAACGCGCACCCTCCTCCCCGCCATGGCACACCGCATTGCCCGCTATGTCTTCACTGACATATCGGCGCTCTTCCTGAGTGAAGCGCGACGGGCTTTCGGGGCGCATGATTTCATGGCGTTTGAGCGCCTCGACATCAATGCCCCGCTTGATGAAAGGCTCGCGATCGAGGGGGGCTACGATGTGATCATTGCGGGTAATGTCCTGCATGACGCCACGCATATCGGGCGGACATTGCGGCGCATGGGCAGGCTGCTCAAACCTGGCGGCGCACTCGTGATGATTGAAGCGACGGAACCTCATTCCGCCCTCCAACTGGCAACAATCGGCTTTCTGGAGGGTCTCAATGGCTATCATGATTTCCGTCATCAAACCCATGAGGCCTTCCTCCCCATGCCGCGCTGGCGGGAGCTTCTGACGCAGAATGGTTTCAACGTCCCCCTTACTTATCCAGAAGAGGCCACGTCACCTTTACGCCAACATCTGATCCTCGCGACAGCGACGCGCATCCACCGACCGGATTTTGCCGCGATTGAACAGGGTTTGCGCGCGCGCCATGGCGCAGACCTGCCCGCTTTGACCCTGCGTCAGCGAGAAACGCTGCATTTCCCTCGCCGTAAACCTTCCGAGACAGAACATGGTGACCGTAACGAACTGACGAGACTGCCCTCCGATACCCTCCCGAGTGAGGTTGAGGAAACCGTGATCAAAATATGGCGGGAATTTCTGGGGCGGCCGATTTCCGTTGAGAGCGACTTTTTCGATGCGGGCGGGGACAGTCTGATCGCGACACGCGTGGTGGCCCGTCTTGCCCGTGCCGGGTTTGAGGGTGTCAGCCTGCAAAGGCTTTTCGCCAGCCCGCAATTGCGCGCATTCTGTGCATCCCTCGTCCCGCCCGCAACCCATCGCGGCCACGCGCCCATTACCCTCATGCGGAAGGAAGCGAAAATGCATATCTTCGTTTTCCATGCTTCTGATGGCGGCGTTGCGGCCTATCTGCCGCTCGCCCAACATCTTGAAGCAACGACTTACGGGCTGGAACTCGCCTCGTTAGAGAAGATCGAAACCCTCGACGGGCTCGCCATACGTTATGCCGAGTCCATATTGGCCGCTGGCATTGACGGCACACTTACCTTGCTTGGCTGGTCATATGGCGCTTTCCTCGCGCAATCATGTGCGCGGGTCCTCTCACGACGGGGGAAGAGCGTTGACCTTATCCTGATTGAGCCGGTTCTCGCGGCGGATTTCTGCGCGACCCAGCGCGAGGATCTCGACGCCATGATGGCTGCACGACCCGACACACTGGCTGGAAAATTTCCGATCAGCGACGCGATGCTGCAACAGACATTGAGTCTGCTGAAATTATTGCGGGGGCATGAGATTGATTTCGAGCCACCGCGACGCTGCCTATGCATCCGCGCCGCCTCCCGGCCTCAACATTGGGGAGATGCGGCGGAAGACTGGTCCGCTTATTTTCAGCAGGCGGAATATCAGACTATGCCGACAGATCACTGGTCGCTCCTGCTTCATGAAAAATGGGCGCTTGAGGTGGCGAAACGCGTTGATGAGTGGCTGGGAGTCGCTGTATCATGACGGAAAGACGCCCGCGCCGCGTTCTGATCGTCGGCGCAAAATTTGGTGAGATTTACGCCAATGCCTTCCTCGACGATATACCCGGTGTCACTTTGGCGGGGATACTGGCCAATGGCAGTGAGCGGTCGCGCAAACTCGCCCATGCTTTCGGGGTGCCGCTTTACACGCGCCTTGAAGACGTGCCTCGGGATATCGACATGGCCTGCGTCGTTGTGCGCTCCACCATCGTCGGGGGTGCGGGCACCCGCCTCGCGGAAAGCCTGCTGCGCCGGGGCCTCCATGTCGTGCAGGAACATCCCGTCCACCCGGAGGAAGTCGCCCGCCTGCAGAAACTGGCACACGAATTGCGGCGGATTTACTGGGTCAGCAGCTTTTACAGCAGCGCGACAGCCGGGAAAATCTGGATCGATACGGCGCGTCAGATTCAAAGCCGCGTCGGCCCTCCGCAGATCGCCACCCTCACCACGAGCCGACAATTACTCTATTCCGGCCTTGACCTGCTGCTTCAGGCGATGGCTCATCCGATCACCCTGCCGGAGACAACTTCAAGGATCCTGAACGGGCTCCATGCCGACTCATTGCGTCTGACCTGCGGCCGGACTGACATCTCGCTGTCCCTGCAGAACTACATTGATCCGGAAGACCCGGACATGCACAGTCTGGTCATGCACCAGATATTGCTGGGTTGGCCGGAGGGTTACCTCAGCCTCACTTCAAGTTACGGCCCGGTCATATGGGTGGGTAACTGGTTTGACCCCGCCCATCTGGCGGCCAGCACAACCCTTTATGACGGCCCGCCCGAAACACGTCTGCGCCTCAAACTGCCCGCGCGGCAGATCCTGCATGCGGGGCCGGAGACATGGCAACAGATTTTTGAGCATGACGCCCCGACCTGCGTGCGACGCCTGCTTGAAGCGATCTGCACGGCTCTGGATGGCGCGGACGCGTCTTTAGACGCGCACGCATCACACCAACATCAGGTCGCCGCCGCGTGGCAATCCATCCTGCACTGCACCGGCCCGGCGCATGAGCGCAATGTCACGCCGCCTGAAACACTGCACATCAATACATGCGCCACGTCCTCTGCATGGGAGAGAATATGATGAATAACATCTTGCACCCCAGTTGTCTGACACCGCTCAATGAGACGCATGCGGATCTCACCGTCATCATGTGCCCCCATGCGGGCGTCGGGATCGGCGCTTTCCGGCAGTGGCGGCATGTCACGTCACCGGCGCTTGATATCGCCATGGTTACTTATCCCGGTCGTGATCACAGGATGGATGACCCCCTGACTTATGACGTCACCGCTCTGGCAGATGAGGTCGCGGGCGCGCTCCTTCATGCCGGTTTCAAAAACCGGCGCATCATCCTCGCCGGACATAGTATGGGCGCGCAGATCGCCTTTGAAACATGCCTCAGGCTGGAAGCCGCAGGGAGGTCACCGGATCTGCTGGTTCTGTCCGGATGTCATGCCCCGCATCTCGCACCGCGTACAAAGCTGAGCGGTCATGATGATGCGAAATTTCTCGAATTGCTGGTTGCGATTGGTGGATGCAACGATATGGTCAAAAATAATCCCCTGGTCCTGGAAATTTTCATGCCGATGCTGCGCGCGGATTTTTCAGCAACCGAATCCTATGGGCGCGATGACATGAAGCGCCTTATCCAGACGCCGACAATGCTGATGTCCGGTGAGGATGACCAGGAGGCCCTTGTGACGGAAGTTCTGGCCTGGACGCCGTGGCTTCACAGCCTTGTCCGATCCGTTACATTTCCCGGAGATCACTTTTATCCCATGCGCGACCCGGAAGGTTTTTTGAGTCATATCGTCGCGGCCCATGCGGATCATGTCGCCAAGATGGAGGGTGCCGACCATGCTTGACCTCGATCTCGCCCCTTCCACAAAGCCGTTAACAATTGACGGCATCACCCTTACAGCGCCGATCGGCGGGATGCTGTCAGAGTGGGCGCGTAAATGGGGGAGCCGCATCGCGCTGGTGCATGGCGATGACAGCATGACTTTCGCCGCGCTGGACCGCCGCGTTGATCGCCTGGCTGGCGCCCTTCAAAATTCGGGGTTGAAAGAAGGCGATCGCATCCTGATCCAGATGCCGAACAGCATCGGCCTTGTCACGACCCTGCTGGCCGCGCTGCGCCTCGGCGTCACGCCCATCATGGCCATGCCGGCCCAGAGATTGCATGATCTCAGCGCGCTGGTCGCCAACGCGCAGCCCGTTGCCTATTTTGCCGCGCGGGAACTTCATGGATTTCAGTATGAGGTTCTTGCCCGGTCGCTACAGCAGGCACATCCCTGCCTGCGCCTGATTGTGTTGGATGGCACGGACGTCCCTGAAGATTATTTGCAGCTTTCTGCACTGGATGCGCCGTTCCATCCGGTCCAACCACCCGCCCTCACCGATCTCGCCCTCCTTCTCCTTTCAGGCGGGACGACAGGCACGCCCAAGCTCATCCCGCGCACCCATGCGGATTATGCTTTCACTTTTCTACGTTCCGCCGAGATGGCGGGAGTGGATGAAATCACCATCTATCTTGCCATCCTGCCGGGTGCGCATAATTTCATCCTCTCCAGCCCCGGCATTCTGGGCGTGCTTTCCCACGGGGGTCGGGTGGTGCTGGCAAACGCGGCTTCATGCGATGAAATCATGCCGCTGATCGCAAGGGAGTCCGTCACCCACATCGCGCTGGTGCCGCCTTTACTCCGCCTGTGGATTGAGGCGCGGACATGGGAAAGCAGCGATCTCTCCAGCCTCAGGCTTCTTCAGATTGGCGGGGCGCGGGTTGATGCAGCGCTTGTGAAGCAGGCGCAAGAGGTCTTTGGCACCACCATCCAGCAGGTTTACGGCATGGCGGAAGGGCTGATTTGCTACACGCGGCTCAATGACGCGCAACATGTCATTCTCAATACACAAGGACGCCCGATGTCGCAGGAAGATGACATCATGATTGTCGATATGGATGGCCATGAGGTGGCGCCGGGCGAGACGGGTGAACTCCTGACGCGCGGACCATACACAATCAGCAACTATTATAAAGCAGCCGCGCAAAATGCCGCATCCTTCACGGCAGAGGGCTATTACCGCACGGGTGACCTCGTATGTCAGGATGCAGACGGTAACATCACCGTCATGGGCCGGATAAAGGAGCAGATCAACCGCGCGGGAGAGAAAATCGCGGCGGCGGAGGTGGAAGCCGCTTTGACGCGCCACCCCGATATTGAAGAGGCCGTGGTGGTGGCGGCGCCTGACCCGCATCTCGGGGAACGCACCTGCGCTTTCCTCAAAGGCCCGTCCCGTACATTGCCCGACCTCGCCATTCGGGAATTCCTGCGGAAAAACGGCATGGAAGCCTATAAAATTCCGGACCAATATGCGTGGATCACCCATTGGCCGCAAACGGCCGTCGGGAAGCTTGACCGCAAGAAACTTGTCGCGCTTGCGCAGAAGCGGGATGGATGATCTGAAGCGATCCATGCTGACCTTACAGTCGACGGGTCACGCGGTCACGCCCCTTGAAGCGCGCGGCGGGGCGGAGGCGGCGGCCGGGCCGCTGAATAATGCGGCGTGGCAGTATATCGTGCCGCGTCCTGCTCAATGCCGGAACCTGTCCCGACTCATCTCGGAAAATCGCGTGGCCGCGCGCATGATTGCGTTACATGAAGTCCGTGAGACGTCAGGCATAATCGATTTGCTGCCGCTTTCCCTCAAGCAGGCGCATCCGTCGCGGCGGCGCGCCTTTCTGGCGGGACGTTACTGCGCCCTGAGGGCGTTGCGGGATAGCGGGTTTGACGGCGCGGCGTCACTGCACCGTTTGCATAATGGCCTGGTCGATTGGCCCGCTTGCCGGATCGGGAGCATCAGTCACAGTCGGAAATGGGCGATCAGTCTTGTTGCGCCTGAAAATAAGGGCGGCCAGATCGGGGTCGATGTTGAGCAAATCATCGGGATGGAAACAGCGAAGAATATAGCGAGTCTGGTGGCGTCGCCCCTTGAATGGCGATCAATGCGGGAGATCGGTGAGTTCTCCTCAGGCGTTACATTGATGTTTTCTGCGAAGGAAGCGCTTTTTAAAGCCCTCTTCCCCGCCACGCTTCAATTTGAAGATTTTAACGCTGCCGCCCTCACCTCAATCACGCCCGCCTCGCTGGTTTTTATCCTCACGCAAGACTGGAGTTCCCGCTGGAGGCGCGGTACTCGCATCACGGTGCGATATTGTTTTTTTGAAGACCATGTCTTGACCTGGTGTCGTTTCTGACCCGAGGGATGCCGCACGACGCAACGGGCGGGCCTCTCAGCCCGTCAGGCGCCACCCCAGTGCCTGGCGCCGCTCATGACAGAACCGGTCAAAATAACCTCGCGATGTCAGGCAATCTGCGGGCGTGCCACGCTCGACAATGCGACCAGCCTCAATTGTCAGAAGATAATCTGCGTGCATGACGGTCTCAAGCTGGTGGGTGATCATCACGATCGTCGTTTTTCCCCGCAATTGCCGCACCACATCCTGAAACGCGGCCACATTCAAAGCGTCAAGCGCTGAACTCGCTTCATCAAGCAGAAGGATCGGCGCGTCTTTTAAAAGCGCGCGGGCAAGGGCAACTCTTTGACGCTCACCGCCGGAGAGCTGACACCCCCCTTCCCCGACCTGCGTGGCCCAGCCATGACGCCGCTGCGCAACGAGCGCATCGACCCGCGCGAGACGGGCGGCATGGCGCCATGTTTCTTCCGACGCGTCCGGATTACCGATGCGGATATTCTCCTCGATCGACCCTGCAAACAGAAAGACGTCCTGTGAGACAAGGGCGATCTGGTCCATGAGCTGATCTGCCGGGAGTTCACGCAGGTCGACACCGTTAATCAAGATCTGCCCCTTTGCCGGGTCATAAAACCGCATCATTAATTTGAGAAGGGTGCTCTTACCCGCGCCGGAGGGTCCGATCAGCCCGGTTACGCTCCCTTGTGGCACGTCGAACGTCACATCATGCAGAATGGCATCGCCATAATGAAAGCCGAAATCGACGGATCGGAATGAGATGGCACCCGGCGCGGTGAGATTTTTGCGATGAGAGGCTTCCGGCAGGGTCGGTTCATTCATGATGGCGGCGATGCGTTCGATTTCCCGCCTGATCATGCCCAGCACACCCATGCGCGCGCCGAGCATCGCCAGCCCGCCGGAAAACCGGGTCGCAAGAACGAGGAAAGCCATAAGTCGCGGCACGCCGAGCCCCCCGGACAGGGTGAGATAAAGCCCGACCCCCACCAGCAACGCGAAAACGAGCTGCACGCTCAACCCGCTGATCAATACTTTCGGGAATGTGGTTGCCAATAGAGATTGCCCCGCCTTGTTTTTGGCTTCCAACGCCTGGGTCAACGGCTTGTAAGCGGCACTCTCGTGACAGAAGGCGCGCAAGGTGGCCTGACAGCGTGCGAATTCAATGACGCGATTATTGAGGGTGACGGTCGCTTCATGCGATGGCGCCTCCCCCCTTATGATCGATTTGCTGATCCGGGAATTGGCGGCGAGGACGCCGATTGCGCCGCCAAGGGCCACGATGCCGAGACGCCAGTCCAGCAACATCATCGCGCCACTTGTCAGAAGCGGCACTGCAATATCCGAGAGAAGGGCCGGCAGCAAATGTGACAGGGCGCTGGCCAGCCCCATCGCGCCGTATGTCGCACAGCGCGAGACCTGACCACTGACCTCCCTTGTGAACCAGCCCAATGGCAGGCGCACCATATGCTGACCCAAACGGGATTGCACCGTGCGCAGAACCGTCACGGAAAGCCCCAGCCCCCGCATTGTCTGCCAATAACGCAGAAGGCAGGTCATCACGACCGCGATGGTCAGGACAATCATCCAGCTTTCAAGACGGCCATAAGCGTGTGTCATGAGGGATTGCGTCACCGGTATCAGAAGCAGGGTCGTGCCCGCTTCACTGAGCCCGCTGACAGCGAGGAGGATGAGATAGCTACGGATAAGCCGGATCTGATCCGGCATCAGCAGGCTGCGCAGGGAATTCAGCATGGCAGGGCACCTTCCGTTTCGGCCGGATGCGCGTGAGGCTGCGCCCGGTTTTCGACCTCCCACAGATCTTTGTAACAGCCATCTTGCGCGATCAGCGCCTCGTGACGGCCTTTCTGGATAATCTGACCCTCTGCAAGGACCAGAATCTGGTCAGCATGGACGATGGAAGCTAGTCGATGCGCAATGACAATCACCGTCCGCCCGCGTGCAAGATGGGAGAGCGCCGCTTGTATCTGCACTTCATGATCCGGGTCGGCGCTTGACGTGGCTTCATCCAAAATCAGGATGGGCCGGTTGGCAAGGATCATCCGCGCCAGGGCGATGCGCTGCGCCTCACCGCCTGAGAAACGATGTTTGTCACCGATGATCGTGTCATAGCCTTGCGGCAGGGCCTGGATGACGGAATCAATCTGTGCCGCCTGTGCGGCCGCGATGATGTCGCTTTCCCCCGCATCCACTTTACCCAGGCGGATATTGTCGCGCACAGTGCCATGCAGCAACTCCACTTCCTGCAGGACGAAGCCCACCTGTTTATAGAGGGTTGCGCGGTCAAGCTGACGCACATCGACGCCGCCAAGGCGTATGGCCCCCTCCGTGACGTCATAAAATCGCGGGACAAGCCGCGCCAAAGTGGATTTGCCTGCACCGGAAGGCCCGATCAAAGCTGTCACCGTCCCAGGCGCACAAGTGAAGGAAATGTGACCGAGCACCGGACGTCCATCGTCATAGGCAAAGCTGACATGATCAAATGTGACTTCAGCGCTGCGCGGGCTGAGCGGGTGCGTTGGCGCTGGCAGGATTGGGAGTGAGAGAAGGTGCTCGAGACGCTCGGCCGCCGCCTGCGCCTTCTTGAAGGCGGCATTGCCCGTATGCAGGGTTTGGAAACTCTGGGGCAGCGTGATGGCGACCATGATTTCAGCAAGGAGCATGACCGGGGTCACCTGCCCGGCTGTCACAAGGTGATACCCCCCGGCGAGACTGGTCAGCATAATGACCGGGACAGAAAGGAGAAGGGCGGAGATCGCCTCAATCCGCGCGGTGCGACCGGCCCATCCCCCGTAAAATGCGGCAAAACGCGATGTGGCCTGGCCATAATCATTATGGATCCGCCGCGCCTGTCGATAGGATTTGATGACGACGATATTGCGGATCAACTCAACGATCGCGGCGCTGATTGCCGCGAGGTCACGGTCCATATGTTGCAGATTTTCACGATATCCGCGCATCATCCAGAGATATGCCACGCCGTAAAGCGGCCAGGTGGCCACTGCGAGAAGCGCGAGGCGCCAGTTGAGCAGCGACAGGCAGAATAAACCGATGAGAGGTTGGGACACGGCACGCACGCGCTCCACCTCATGGTGCGCCGTCAGATAATGAAGTTCGGTCAGGTCATCCTCGACCGCCTTGCGGACGATGCCTGAATGCGTCCCGGTAAACCATCCGAGCGGGAGGACGCCAAGATGCGTGATAATCCGGCCCCGCAGGCGCGCCTGAAGGCGCTCATCCGCGAGATGGGTCAGCCCCATTGCCAAAGTCGTGGCCAGCCAGCCCGAGACTGCACAAATGACGATGAGGGCCGCCAGGATCGCAATGCGATGGAGGTCGGGCGGGGCGGTCTGCAGCGCATCGGCCAGCGCCGCCAACCCGAATAGCGGCACAAGTGCCGAGACCCCGCCCAGTGCGCCAAGCCAGATGCCGCCCCTTATCAGCGTTCGGACCGGTTTGCGCAGCGATTTCAGTGTGTCATTGCGCATATTCAAGCCCCCAGATTTAAGCCCCTAAACTCGCCCCGCCATCCACGACGATATCCTGCATGGTGATGTGCCCGGCACGATCGGAGAGGAGGAACATCGTGATGTCGGCAATATCCTCCACCGTGGCGATTTTGCCCAGCGGAACACCGAGCCTGAACGCATTCGGCGCGCCCCGCACCACGTCCGCCGCGCCGAAGCCCGGCTTCCAGAGACGCCTCTGCATCTCCGTATCCGTTGAACCGGGCGAAACAATGTTACACCGGACATGATGGGGCGCCATTTCAAGCGCCAGCCCTCGCCCCATTGCCGCAAGGGCCGCTTTCGATGCGGCGTAGCCCAACATACCCAGGCGAGGAATGTGCGCTGCATTTGAGCCGATCAGCACAATCGCACCACGTTGCGCGGCGCGCAGGGCAGGCAATGCGGCTTTGATGAGGTTGAATGGCCCCGTCACATTGACGGCGAAAAGCCGGTCCCATGCTTCCAGCGACAAGGTCTCGCCACTGCCCTCCATGAATATACCGGCTGCATGGACGAGGTAGTCCGGGGCCGCGTTGCGTGAGAGAAGGGCATCCGCCGCTCTGCGTGTAGCTTCGGCATCAGAAATATCGAAGATTATGCCCTCCGACACCGTATCAGCTTCTATCGGGTTCTGATCCATGCCAATCACATAGACACCTTCAGAGAGAAGACGGGTGCAGATCGCCTTGCCGATACCTTGCGCCGCGCCGGTCACCCAGGCAATTTTTGACTTCCCGGCCAATATCTTATGCGCAACCGTCATTGTCCGAGAAACTCACACGCTTCGGCGGTGTTCAGCACCCGCCCACAGCGTGACTCAACGTAGCGAAGCGCCATTTCATGATCCGCCAGGCTGAAATCCGCCGTCGCATCCGCGATCAGGAAAGATTTCACATCCATCATAAAGGCGTCCAGAGTTGTGGCCAGGCAGCCAATCGACGCATAGACACCGCAAAGGATAAGCTGATCGCGCCCCGTTGCCTCCAGATGCTTTTTCAGGTCGGTTTTTGCAAAGGCGCTATATCGCCATTTCGTCAGCACGATTTCTTCCGGGGCCGGTGTGAGATCTGACACGATGCGCGCGGCCTCAGGGGCCTTATCTGTCAGGCCCGGCCCCCACATGTCGGTCAGGAGCGCGCGCGCCGCCGGGCTCTGACGCGTTGGCTGGGCGGTGTAGAAAATTGGCAGGCGAAGGGCGCGGCATTGCGCGCGGAGCGCCTCGATGTGGGCGATCATACCGCGCACAAGCGGCGCGTCACTGTCGTAAAATGACAGAAAATAATCCTGCATGTCATGGATCAGCAGCGCCGCGCGTGGAGGATCAATCACCCAATTGACGCGCGGTTTGACGCCTTCTTCTCGGCGGGTCTGCTCCCATCGCGGCAGAGGGTAGGATGTTATTTTCGGGATCGCCATAAGATGTCCTGATCTCTCGCTATTTTATTTTTTGAGCACGCCTCTCGCGTCAAACGTCGTCACATTTTGTCGGGCTCAAGGCCGAGAGCGCGCCGCATCGTGCCCAATTTGGCCTCGATTTCCCGCCATTCCGCTTCAGGGTTGGAACCCGGCAAGATGCCCGCGCCGGAGAAGAGCTGCGCCTCCGCTCCCTTGATGATGCCGGAACGGATGGTCACCACCCATTCCCCATCCCCGCGCGCATCACTCCACCCGACAAGTCCGGCAAACAGGCCCCGCCCCGAAGGCTCAAGCGCCGAAATGGTGCGGAAGGCAAGGTCTTTCGGCGCGCCGCACAAAGCGGCGGTGGGGTGGATGAGACGTGCCAGATCCAGCGCACTCATCTTCGGGTCCCGGATGCTCCCGCGCAATTTGGTTGAGAGGTGCCACATTGTGGCCGTCCGGGTCAGGCTGGGTATGTCGGGGATATCCAGGTCGCGACTCAGGTCGCTGAGTTGAGACCTTAATTGCGCGATGACGATCGCGTGCTCGTCCCTGTCCTTGGCAGATGAAAGCAGCATCTGACCACGGCGCGCATCCTCCGCCTGATCCGGGGAACGGGGGATGGACCCGGCCAGCGGATGACAACAGAATTGCGCACCGGTTTTTCTGACGAGCAGCTCCGGGCTTGCGCCAATGAGGATGCTGCCGTCCCGCAACGGAATCTGAAACACCATGTCTCGCTGGTTTTGCGTGATCAACCGCCGCACGACGGAAGGCACATGAACAGGCCCTGAAAAACGCAGACGCGCACATCGACCCAGGACGAGTTTCCGGAGATCCGAATGCGCCATTCTCTTTTTGACGTCGATGACAAGATCGCAATATCGGGCTTCCGACAAATCGGAATGATAAGATTGGAGGGTAGGTTCCTCAATTGTTTCAGCGCCGTAATCCGCCTGAAACATCTCCCGCGTCGTGAGCGCGATATCCGTCGGGATAAATAATTCCGCCTGTGCCGACAGGCCGAAGGGGAGCGCCCCCATGATCGTCGGTGCAACGTGACCCGCATGGAAAGCGGCATTTTCCCGCCACTCCGCAAGTTGCTGGCACGCTTGATTCAAATCGAGGCGTTTCTGAAGGCGGGATGCTTTCACCGCACGGAAAGAGGACAGGAAAAATGTCGGCGCGGCATTCTGCGCATGAGCAGATCGCGATAGAGCTGGGGTGCATTCAGGCGATGAGGGTGCCTCATGCATCATATGCCCGGGTGATAATTGGTCGTGGTTCATCATCATGGGCCGCCGGTTTTGACGAAATGACTCAGATTGAATGAAAACGAGGCGGGTCCTGGACCTGCCTCTCATTCTGGAAAACACGGATTATCCGGTGATGCAAGTGATAATCGTTTTCATTAAACACGGTTTTCATAAGTCATTGATTTCCCGTGTTGCGGGGCGTCATGTCCATGAAGGCCGGGCGCGCTATGACTTTTTATCAAGACGCTGACAGGTTTCCGTTTTGATATGACATACTGGTTGTTCTTTTTTCGCTGACTTGGAAGTATAAAACCGGACGTTCCATCCTCCTCCAGCAAGGCATTTTCATCTTTATCATTTCGATAAGGGTGGTGGCATTGGCGTGCCTGTCACGCAGCGTTCAGTCATCTTCGAGACACATGGAATCAACGGTCGTTTTTCAAGCGACGTGGCTCTGAGGGCTGTGTGTCGGGGTCGGGCTTGATGAAAAGCCGGTGGACATCTTTCAAGGGGGATCGGCTTGCCACGCACTTCCACTGTGGTTAAGCTCGTTGGAGCGATGACCTCATTTAAGGGGACGTGGCAAGTCGTCCCTGCCAAAATTCGGGGTGAAATTCTGTCACAATGTCGAAAATAACCGATGATATTCATGACCCGGATTGCTCGGAAGATATTTATCTCGCGCGCCTGAGAGCCATGACCGACATCGTCGCCGCCCATCTGGCGACGACAAGGGTGGAGACTGCCCAATTACCGCAGCTTGTCCGGGAAATTTACGGCACGATTTCCCGAATGGACCCGCTTTGGCTGTTGGAAACATCTGAATCGTGCCCGTCATTTGATGACACTAAGGCGGATATTTACCCGTCGGCCCCCCTCCGGGCGAAGCCGATGGAGACGTTCGATGCGCGTCCAGACACGACAAGCCCCGCGCTGATACCTGCCGTGCCTATTCACCAATCGGTCCATCCCGATTACATCATCTGTCTGGAAGATGGGAAGCGACTGAAAACACTGAAAAAACATCTGAGCGCGACGTTCGGCATGTCGGTAGAGGATTATCGACGCAGATGGGGGCTCCCGCCTGAATATCCGACGGTCGCGCCGAATCTTTCCGCCAGTCGGCGGGGACGTGTGCGGAAGATTGAGGAGAAACGCCCTTACCGCACTGCTGAACGTGACGCGTCGGATGTTTCAGCTTTTGACGACTCAGGCCGTGCGCCGACCCGATTGAGAGGGAATACGCGTCGGCATACTGCGAACCTGCTCGATAAAATGGCGTCCCGTTAAGGCCAAACTCCGATAGCGGATTTTCATGCAGTCTTTAACGGGCGCGCGTCGAAACGGCTCGATCCAGTTCGCTCCTGAGGGCGAGTTCAACCATTTGCCACGCATTTTCAGCTGCGTCTTTCTCCCCCAGCGAATGAGCGGCGATGATTGCCCCGTCAAGGAGACAAAGGATAGACCGCGCCAGGTTTTCACTACGGTTTTTATGCACGCCCAATTCTTCAACAAAAGACTGTATCGCGGCACGAAGGCTGAGCTTCTGCGCTTTGCTGAGTTTGGCGATTTCCCGCCTCTTGCCGGCATATTCTCCCGTCGCGCGATAAAACAGACACCCGGCGAAACTGGGCTTGTGAAACCATTTTGTGTGGTAATCAAAAATCGCTTTCAAACGTGCGCGCGGCGCCCTGTGCGCCGTGATGGCGGTGATGAGACCTTCCTCCACCTTATCGATGCGGTCACCCAGAACCTCCACAACCAGCCCGTCTTTACTGCCGAAATGGCGGTAAAGCGTTGTTTTGGTCACGTTCGCCGCCCGCACGACGTCCTCAACACCGACCTGATGAAAACCTGATTGCTCAAACAGCGTGACGGCTGCCGTCAGGATCTCATGCCGGTTTTCATGACTGCGTCGTTTTCGCACCTGGATCTGCGACAATTTCCGGACCTCTCACTTACCGGAAATGTGACCGATCGCCCTTCAGTCACCGGTCACACCCCTCATTATCGAGAGATTTAAGCAGATAGTTACGAATGCCTCAAGACGATACGACGGCGATGTGCGCTTCCTCCCGGCGTTTTCTGGACGCTTTGAGTTAGCTGCGGGTTGTCAGAGGTTTGTAACGATGAGGGTGGACGTGCTTCGTAGCGCAGGTCCTGTTGTGAGGGTGTGATGATCAGGAGTTATGGACGCGGGTTGGCGGCCTGATTAAGGCGGGTGATGAGCGTGGTGTGTGGGAGTAGTTTAAGATGGTTGCGGGGGCAGGATTTGAACCTGCGGCCTTCAGGTTATGAGCCTGACGAGCTACCGGGCTGCTCCACCCCGCGATGATGGGGGATGCGTGATGTAATCCCCTGTTGTTGTATGTTTGATGTGGGTGGGTCAGGAGACCTGGCGGCGACCGACTTTTCCGCAGCTTAAGCTGCAGTATCATAGGCGCTGGGGCGTTTCACGGCCGAGTTCGGGAAGGGATCGGGTGGAAGTCTCCCGCCATGGCCACCAGGTCATCTGGCCCACCCTTTTCAGGGTGGAGAGGCTGGTGCATGCCCTGTCTCGCTTAATGAGTGAGACGGGATGAGGAGAAGGGGTAGGATGAGATGAGAGACACGCAATGGATGCGTGGATGACTGCTATGTATGTGCATGCTGCTTTCCTGTGAGGGAGAGCGGCGTTGATGTGAGTAATAAGGGCGATTAGGACTGGTCAGCTGCACGTGTTACCACGCTTTCACACCCAGCCTATCGACGTGATGGTCTTTCACGGCCCTGTGAGACCTTGTTTTGAGGTAGGTTTCCCGCTTAGATGCTTTCAGCGGTTATCCTGTCCATACTTAGCTACCCGGCGGTGCCGCTGGCGCGACAACCGGTGCACCAGAGGTATGTTCATCCCGGTCCTCTCGTACTAGGGACAAATCCTCTCAAGTCTCTTACACCCACGGCAGATAGGGACCGAACTGTCTCACGACGTTCTAAACCCAGCTCACGTACCACTTTAATCGGCGAACAGCCGAACCCTTGGGACCTGCTCCAGCCCCAGGATGTGATGAGCCGACATCGAGGTGCCAAACCTCCCCGTCGATGTGGACTCTTGGGGGAGATCAGCCTGTTATCCCTAGAGTACCTTTTATCCGTTGAGCGATGGCCCGTCCACGTGGGACCACCGGATCACTATGGCCGACTTTCGTCTCTGTTCGAGCTGTCACTCTCACAGTCAGGCGGGCTTATGCCATTGCACTCGACAGTCGGTTTCCGACCGACCTGAGCCCACCATCGCGCGCCTCCGTTACACTTTGGGAGGCGACCGCCCCAGTCAAACTGCCCACCATGCAGGGTCCCGGACCCGGCTTACGGGTCGCGGTTAGACATCAAAGACAGTCAGGGTGGTATTTCAAGGATGGCTCCACACAGACTGGCGCCCATGCTTCATAGCCTCCCACCTATCCTACACAGAATGTCTCTGATGCCACTGCAAAGCTGCAGTAAAGGTTCATAGGGTCTTTCCGTCTGACCGCGGGTACCCCGCATCTTCACGGGGAATTCAATTTCGCTGAGCCGATGCTGGAGACAGTGGGGAAGTCGTTACGCCATTCGTGCAGGTCGGAACTTACCCGACAAGGAATTTCGCTACCTTAGGACCGTTATAGTTACGGCCGCCGTTTACCGGGGCTTCAATTCAATGCTCTCACATCTCCTCTTAACCTTCCGGCACCGGGCAGGCGTCAGGCCGTATACGTCGTCTCTCGACTTCGCACAGCCCTGTGTTTTTACTAAACAGTCGCTACCCCCTGGTCTGTGCCACCCGCACATGGTTGCCCACATACGGGTCTCGCTTATCCCGAAGTTACACGAGCAATTTGCCTAGTTCCTTCAGCATCGTTCTCTCAAGCGCCTTGGTATACTCTACCAGTCCACCTGTGTCGGTTTCGGGTACGGTCTATATGCCAGAGCTCTTTCCCGGAATGCTCCAAAAGCCTGTCCAATCCATTAAGAACAGACAACATCTCGCATTCGTCACTTCTGGCAGGCCCAGTAATATTCAACTGGTTCCCATCGACTACGGCTTTCGCCCTCGCCTTAGGGGCCGGCTTACCCTGCGTGGATTAACCTTGCGCAGGAACCCTTGGACTTTCGGCGACAGTGTTTCTCGCACTGTTTGTCGCTACTCATGTCAGCATTCGCACTTCCGATATCTCCAGAGAGGGTCACCCCGTCTCCTTCGCAGACTTACGGAACGCTCCGCTACCGCGCATACAATGTATGCACCCACAGCTTCGGCACGTGGCTTGAGCCCCGTTACATTTTCGGCGCAGGGTTTCTATTAGACCAGTGAGCTATTACGCTTTCTTTAAAGGATGGCTGCTTCTAAGCCAACCTCCTGGTTGTTTTGGAATCCCCACATCCTTTCCCACTTAGCCACGATTTAGGGGCCTTAGCTGGTGGTCTGGGCTGTTTCCCTCTCGACAATGGACCTTAGCACCCATCGTCTGTCTGCCGTGCTCATACTCCTCGGTATTCGGAGTTTGGTTAGGTTTGGTAAGGCTTTGGGCCCCCCTAGCCCATCCAGTGCTCTACCCCCGAGGGTAATACACGACGATCTACCTCAATAGATTTCGCGGAGAACCAGCTATCTCCGAGTTTGATTGGCCTTTCACCCCTAGCCACAGCTCATCCCCGACTTTTTCAACAGGCGTGGGTTCGGCCCTCCAGTGCGTGTTACCGCACCTTCAGCCTGGCCATGGCTAGATCACTCGGTTTCGGGTCTTCTGCCAGCAACTCATGCGCCCTATTCAGACTCGCTTTCGCTTCGCTTACACCTATCGGCTTAGGCTCGCTGCAAACAGAAACTCGCTGACCCATTATACAAAAGGTACGCCGTCACCCCATAAGAGGCTCCGACTGCTTGTAGGCATTTGGTTTCAGGTCTCTTTCACTCCCCTCATCGGGGTGCTTTTCACCTTTCCCTCACGGTACTTGTTCACTATCGGTCATCAGGGAGTATTTAGGCTTGGAGGGTGGTCCCCCCATGTTCAGACAGGGTTTCACGTGCCCCGCCCTACTCAAGAAATTATCCAGGAACTACGCATACGGGGCTATCACCCTCTCTCGCCAGACTTTCCAGACTGTTCTGCTTCCCTTGAATAATCTACT